>JANQPC010000107.1 GCA_028285485.1 Paracoccaceae bacterium
AGCGATCGATCTTCACGATCCGTCCCTCCACCGGGCCGAAATAGCGAAACTCCAGCACCGGGGCGGCCACGAGATGGGTGCGGGCACCGGCGGCGAGGAGCCCGGCGCAGAAAAGCGCAATGGCGAGGGCGAAGACCTGCGCGGTACCGGCCCGCCATGCTGCGACAGTGGCGCCGAACGCAAGAAGCGCTGCGCAAGCCCATTCCGCGCCGCTGGGCTCCCAAGGCAAGGCGAAATAGGTGCCCACGCCGGCGCCGAACGCCACCGCCACCCAGGGGAAAAGATACCCGCGCTGGCCGTCGATCCGCGCGGCCAGCCAGGCGCGCAGCCAGGCGGCACGGGCGGCCAGAGGCATGCGCCCCGCCGCGCCTGCGCCCGGGCTTGTTCTCTCAAAACCGGTTGGATACACCGCGCGGAGCTTCCTCCGCCTTGGTTACCAAAAGGTTAACGCCTGATCATGCCCGCCGATAATCCTGCGCCCGCCCCCCCCGTTGTCACCCGTTTTGCCCCCTCGCCCACCGGCTTTCTGCATATCGGCGGCGCGCGCACGGCGCTGTTCAACTGGCTCTATGCCCGGGGGCGCGGCGGCCGGTTCCTGCTTCGGATCGAGGATCCCGATCGCGCGCGCTCTACCCCCGAGGCCACCGATGCGATCTTCAGGGGCATGGAGTGGCCCGGGCTCGATTGGGATGGCGCGGCGGTCAGCCAGCATGCCCAGGCCGCGCGCCATGCCGAGGTGGCCCGGGCGATGCTTGCCGGGGGCACGGCTTACAAGTGCTTCTCCACCCAGGACGAGATCGAAGCCTTCCGCGCCACGGCGCGGGCCGAGGGCCGCTCTACCCTCTTCCGCTCGCCCTGGCGCGATGCCGATCCGGCCACCCATCCCGAAGGCCAGCCGCATGTGATCCGCGTGAAGGCGCCGCGGGAGGGCGAGACGGTCATCGAAGATCAGGTGCAGGGCGCCGTGACGATCCGCAACGACCAGCTTGACGACATGATCGTGCTGCGCTCGGACGGGACGCCCACCTACATGCTGGCCGTGGTGGTGGACGATCACGATATGGGGGTGACCCATGTGATCCGGGGCGACGATCACCTCAACAACGCCGCGCGGCAGATGCTTGTCTACCGCGCCATGGGCTGGGAAGTGCCGGTCTGGGCCCATATCCCGCTGATCCATGGCGAAGACGGCAAGAAGCTTTCCAAACGCCACGGGGCGCTCGGGGTCGAAGACTGGGCCGCCATGGGCTACCCCGCCGAAGCGATGCGCAATTACCTTGCGCGGCTGGGCTGGGCACATGGTGACGACGAGGTGTTTTCCACCGCCCAGGCAGTGGAGTGGTTCGATCTGGGCGGAATCAAAAAGGCGCCCGCGCGATTTGATACAAAGAAACTCGATTTTATCTCGGGCCAGCATCTTTCCGCCATGGGCGACGCGGCGATCCTTGAAGGCATCGACGGTTATTTCGCAACTGCAGGAAAAGCACCGTTGACGGCAGAGGCCCGCACGCGGCTTGGGGCTGCGATGTATTGCCTCAAGGATCGGGCCAAGCGATTCCCGGAACTCCTTGAAAAGGCGGAATTTGTTCTTACAAATCGGCCAATTTCGCCGGATGAGAAATCGGCCCGCGCGCTTGATACGGTATCCCGTGGTATACTGTCAGAATTGACGCCGCACCTGCAAACTGCTACGTGGTCGCGCGACGCTTTGGAGGGCATCCTGACCGGTGAAGCCGAAGCGCGGGGGCTGAAATTCGGCCAGCTCGCGGGCCCTCTGAGGGCCGCGCTTGCGGGCCGCAGCGTAACGCCCAGTGTCTATGATATGATGCTGGTGCTGGGGCGCGAGGAAACCGTAGCCCGCATAAAGGACGCGGCCGAAAAATGATGCCGCGCGATCCCGCCCCTGCCCGGGGGTGGCCAAGACCCGGCGGGCCGCCCGGCCCCGCGAAAGGAAGGACCGCGACATCATGCCTGACACGTTCCGTGAAACGAAAACCGCCAAGCTGAGCTTTGGCGAAACCGAATTGGAACTGCCGATCCTGAGCCCCACGGCGGGGCCCGATGTGATCGATATCCGCAAGCTCTATGCACAGGGGGATGTGTTTACCTACGACCCCGGCTTTACCTCGACGGCGGCCTGCGACAGCACGATCACCTTTATCGATGGCGATAAGGGCGAGCTTCTGCACCGTGGCTACCCGATCGATCAGCTTGCCGAGAAATCGCATTTCCTCGAAGTGTGCTACCTGCTGCTTTACGGCGAACTGCCCACCGCCGAACAGATCGAGGATTTCGAGAACCGCGTCACCATGCACACGATGCTGCATGAGCAGATGCAGAATTTCTTCCGCGGGTTCCGGCGCGATGCGCATCCGATGGCGATCATGGTGGGCGTTGTGGGCGCGATGTCGGCCTTCTATCCCGACTCGACCGATATCCACGATCCCTGGCAGCGCGAAGTGGCCTCGATCCGCCTGATCGCGAAGATGCCCACGATTGCCTCCTGGGCCTATAAGTATTCGATCGGTCAGCCCTTTGTGTATCCGCGCAACGATCTTGATTACGCCTCGAACTTCCTGCGCATGTGCTTTGCGGTGCCTGCCGAGGATTATGAGGTGAACCCGATCCTTTCCCGCGCGATGGACCGGATCTTCACTCTGCACGCCGATCACGAGCAGAATGCCTCAACCTCCACGGTGCGGCTGGCCTCTTCCTCCGGCGCGAACCCCTTTGCCTGCATCGCGGCGGGCATTGCCTGCCTCTGGGGCCCGGCCCATGGCGGCGCGAACCAGGCGTGCCTGGAGATGCTGCGCGAGATCGGCACGCCCGACCGGATCCCCGAATTCATCGAACGCGCCAAGGATAAGAACGATCCCTTCCGCCTGATGGGCTTCGGCCACCGCGTGTATAAGAACTTCGATCCCCGCGCGCGGGTGATGAAGCAATCGGCCGATGAGGTGCTGGATCTGCTGGGTGTGGAAAACAACCCCACGCTGCAGGTGGCCAAGGAGCTTGAGCGCGTGGCGCTTGAAGACCCCTACTTCAAGGAAAAGAAGCTCTACCCGAATGTGGATTTCTATTCCGGCATCATCCTCGATGCGATGGGCTTCCCGACCTCGATGTTCACCCCGATCTTTGCGCTGGCGCGCACGGTGGGCTGGATTTCGCAGTGGAAGGAAATGATCGCCGATCCGCAGCTGAAAATCGGGCGCCCGCGCCAGCTTTATGTGGGCGAAACCTCGCGCGACTATATCGACGTTGAGAACCGCTGATCAGGCGGTAATGATTGTGGCGCCGGGCAGATGCTGCGCACTGCCCGGCTGACCCTGCGCCCGCCGCACGTCACCGATCTGGAAGATCTGCACGGCGTTTACGGCGATGCGCGCGCGATGCGCTATTGGTCCACCCCGCCGCACGCCGATCTGGCGGAAACCGAGCGCTGGCTTCAGGGCGTGATCGCGGCCACGGGCGCGGCGCCGAAATATCTTGTGATCGAACATGACGGGCGCGCCATCGGCACGGCAGGTATTCACGAGGGCGCCGAGATCGGCTTTATCCTGCATGCCGATTTCTGGCGCCGGGGGCTGATGCGCGAGGCGCTTGAGGCGCTGATACCGTATCTTTTCGATGTGACGGGGGCCGAGGCGCTGACGGCAGATGCCGATCCGCTCAACGCTGCCTCCATCGCGCTGATGACGGCGCTGGGGTTTGAGGAAACGGGGCGCGCCGAGCGCACGTTTTTCATCAATGGCGCCTGGGCGGACAGCGTGTATCTGCGCCTGCCGCGCCCGTGAGCCCCGCGTTTTCGCCGGACATGTCGCCTTAGCGGCCTTCGTAACGCGCCGGGCGCTTTTCCATGAAGGCGATCACACCTTCCTTGAAGTCGCGCGTCTTGCCGCAGCGGCCCTGCAGCTTGGCCTCCAGCAGAAGCTGGGCTTCGAGATCGTTGCCGAAGCTGGCCCGAAGCGCCTCTTTCACCGCGCCATAGGCCACTGTGGGGCCCTGGGCGAGATCGGCGGCGCGCGCCTTCCAATGGCCGTCGAATTCGGCCTCGGCCACCGCCTCCCAGATCATCCCCCAGTCAGACGCCTGGCGGGCGGTGATCTTCTCGGCAAAGAGCGCCGCGCCCATCGCCTTGGCAAAGCCGATCTGGCGGGGCAGCCAATAGGTGCCGCCGGCATCGGGGATCAGGCCGATGCGGGTGAACGCCTGGAGAAATACCGCCGTTTCCGAAGCGATCACGACATCTGCTGCAAGCGCCAGGTTTGCCCCGGCCCCGGCAGCCGCGCCATTGACGGCGGCAATCGTGGGCACCGGGCAATCGAAGATCGCGCGCAGCATCGGCACGTATTCATCCCGGAGCGTGCGTTCGAGATCGAGATCGGCGGCGGTGGCGCGATCTCCCAGATCCTGGCCCGAGCAGAAGGCCCGGCCCGCGCCGGTGAGCACCACCACCCGCGCCGCCTGCCCGCCGGCCTGCACCGCATGGGTGATCTCGGCCCGCATCTGGGTGTTGAGTGCGTTCATCACATCGGGGCGGTTCAGCGTAACCGTCGCGATATCATTGGCCAACGAGTAGCGGATCGTCTGATAGTCCATCTGCGGGATCTCCTGAGCTTGCCCCGCCATAGCTGAACTGTTCGGTTTAGAAAAGGGGCGTTTCGCGGGCCACTGGCCCAGCGAAGGACGGGCGGCGTGTTAGTCTTTCAGCAGTTCGGCCACC
The DNA here is from genome assembly GCA_028285485.1 of Paracoccaceae bacterium. Classification (GTDB taxonomy): domain Bacteria; phylum Pseudomonadota; class Alphaproteobacteria; order Rhodobacterales; family Rhodobacteraceae; genus JANQPC01. Next base: position 4,724 of record JANQPC010000107.1, read on the forward strand.
CGCGCCTTCTCTTCCTCGCTCAGGCCCTCGGGCGCGGCGGGTTTGGCGCGGCCGCGCAGGTAGGCGAAGGCGATGCCCGCGCCGAGAAGCAGCATCGCCGGTGCGGCGAGCCAGAGCGCAAGGTTCGCGCCGCTCAGCGTGGGGCGGAGGAGCACATATTCCCCGTAGCGCTCTACCAGAAAGCCGATCACCTCTTCATCGCTGTCGCCCGCCACCAGCCGTTCGCGCACTAGAAGGCGCATATCGCGGGCCAGATCGGCGTTCGATTCATCGATGGATTCGTTGCGGCACACCAGGCAGCGCAGGCCCTCGGAGAGTGCGCGCGCGCGCTCTTCCAGCACCGGATCGGCCAACACTTCATCGGGCTCTACCGCGCCCGCGGGCGCAAGAGCCGCGAGGATCAGCGCGCAGGCAAGGGCGATGGCCCTCATTCCGCCGGCACCGGCTTGGCAGCGCGGGCCTTGCGCGCGCCCGCAGCCACGCGGAAGCGCCTGTCCGTCAGGCTCAGAACGCCGCCCAGCGCCATGATGATCGCGCCCGCCCAGATCCAGTTGGCATAGGGCTTGATGAAGGTGCGCACGGCCCAGCCGCCGCCCTCCTGCGGATCGCCGATCACCACGTAGACATCCCGGGTGACGCCATTGTTGATCGCGGCCTCGGTGGTGGGCATGCCCGCCACGGGGTAGATGCGCTTTTCGGGGCGCAGGCGTTCGAGCGGCGTGCCGTTATCGATCACATCGATCTCGGCCATGGTGGAGATGTAGTTGGGCCCCTCCACCTCTTTCACATCCACGAGCGTGACCTCGTAATTGCCCACCTGGTAGCGATCGCCGATCTGGGCCACGCGGATATCCTCGATCTCCCACGCCGTCAGCGCGGCAACGCCCCAGATCGTGATCCCGAAACCGATATGGCCCACCGCCTTGCCCCAATCGGCGCGCGGCAGGTTCTTCAGGCGCCGGGCCTTGGAGGCAAGATCGCCCCGCCCCGTGCGCTGCCACAGGTCAACGAGCGCGCCCATCACGAGCCAGGCGGCGAGGATCGCGCCGATGGGCGCAAGGATGGTGCGGCCGGTCTGCAGCGTCCACACCAGCGCGCCCGCGGCGAGGGCCAGCACCAGAACGCCCCAAAGCGGCTGCATCGCGCGATCGATGCGCGCGCGTTTCCACGGCATCAGCGCGCCGACGGGCAGGATCACGGCCAGCGCCACCATGAAGGGGGTGAAGGCCATATCGAAGAACGGGGGGCCGACGGAAAGCTTCCTATCAAACAGCATTTCGGCCACGAGCGGCCAGATCGTTCCGATGAAGACGACGAAGGTGGCCACGGCGAGAAGCACGTTATTGGCCACCAGCGCACCCTCGCGGCTGACCACGCCGAACACCCCCTTGGCCTGCAATGCGCCGGCGCGGGCGGCAAAGAGCGTGAGCGCCCCGCCGGTGAAGATACCGGTGATCGCCAGCAGGTAGACGCCGCGTTCGGGATCATTGGCGAAGGCGTGGACCGATGTCAGGATGCCCGAGCGCACGATGAAGGCGCCCAGAAGCGAGAAGCCGAAGGCGAGGATGGCCAGAAGGATCGTCCAGCTTTTCAGAGCCTCGCGCTTTTCCACCACGATGGCCGAATGCAGCAGCGCTGCGGCCAGAAGCCAGGGCATGAAGGAGGCATTTTCTACGGGGTCCCAGAACCAGAAGCCGCCCCAGCCCAGCTCGTAATAAGCCCACCAGGAACCGAGCGCGATGCCGATGGTGAGGTTGAGCCAGGCCAGCAGCGTCCACGGCCGGACCCAGCGGCCCCAGGCGGCATCGACGCGGCCCTCGATGAGGGCGGCGACGGCAAAGCTGAACGAGATCGAAAGCCCAACATAGCCGATGTAGAGAAATGGCGGGTGGAAGGCGAGGCCCGGGTCTTGCAGAAGCGGGTTCAGATCCTGCCCGTCAAACGGCGGAACTTCGAGGCGCAGGAACGGGTTCGAGGTGAAGATCAGGAACGCAAGGAAGGCCACGCCGATGGCGCCCTGCACGGCGATCACGCGCGCGCGCAGTTTCGGCGGCAGATTGGCCCCGAACCAGGCCACCATCGCGCCGAAAAGCGCCAGGATCAGCACCCATAGAAGCATCGAGCCCTCGTGGTTCCCCCAAACGCCGGTAACCTTGTAGAGCATCGGCTTCAGCGTGTGCGAATTCAGCACCACGAGCCGGAGCGAGAAATCGGAGGTGACGAAGGCGTAGGTGAGCGCCGTGAAGGAGAAGGCGAGCAGCAGAAACTGTGTGGTCGCCGCCGGTTCGCCCATGGCCATCCAGCCGCGCCAGCCGCGATGGGCGCCAATCAGGGGCACCACCATCTGCACGCAGGCGATAGCAAAGGCGAGGATCAGGGCGAAATGGCCAAGCTCAACGATCATGGGGCAAAATTAGCCCCTCGATGCGCCCCCGCCAAGGGCTGCGCGCCTTGGTCGCGCGCTCGTGACGCGGGTGGCGCTACATGGCGTGAACAACCGCAAGAACCCCGGCAAATCCGGCCGCCCCCGGCAGGATCACAAGCCAGGCATTCAGCCCCATGGAGCGGTGCATCACGATCACATGCATCACCGCCCCGGCGCAGTAGAGGGCGAGAAACGCAAACAGCCCTGCGTGCTTCATCATGAAGGCGGGCTGGTGCAGCACCTGGTAGAGCCACCACCAGCCCAGCACGCTTGCCGCCCCCGCCCAACTGAACGACATACCCAGCGCCAGGGGCGTGGCCCGCCGGCGCCAGAGCCAGTAGAAGGTGCCCGAGATCATCACGGCCATCACCGTGATCATCCCGTAGGCAATCGCATAGGTTTTCGCGTATCCAAGGGTGGCGTTCAGGGCAAAGAAGGCCGCCCCGATCGCCATGAGCAGCGCCAGCGCCTGTTTCATTTTCGAAGTACCTCTCGCACCGCGGCATCCAGGCGGGAGGCCGCATCATGATTGCGCCGAAGCGCCCTGTGCAGGCGGGCGCCAAGGGCCCAGCCCGCCCACCAGCCCGCGATCCTGCCAACGAGGCCCCGCATGTTAGCCCCCCGCAAGCGGCAGGCGTTCGCGGATGATCGTAGTCAGCTCGATCAGGATCGCGGTGTTCTTATCGATCAGCGCGCGGGTGGCCTTGTCTTTCTCGATATCCCGGTAAAGCAGGAAGAAGACGAGGATCACCCACGGCCCGTGTTCCGACAGCGTTCGGAAGACCAGATCACTCACGGCCGCGCTCCCAGTCGGCCAGGGCGGCGTTGTCCTCGAAAGCACCTGCCGGTTCCTCCGCACGCATCTCGCGCGCGGCCTGCCGGGTCTGGCCAAGCGAGGCCATGAGCGCCTTCTGGTATTCATGGCCCTTCGCCTGGTGGCGGGCGCCGAAGTAGAACGACACGATCGCGCCCAGCAGCCACCAGAGCGGTTCGGGCACCAGCGCGATCCCTTCCATCCGCGCCGCAAACCAGAGCGGATCGACCATGGCAGAGACGAAGAGCGCCAGCGTGCCCAGCGCAAGCGCAGGCCGCGGCAGCCGGTTGATCCCATCCATCAGCCTGTCAAACACCCCGCGGCGGGGCACGGCGAATTCGGCGGCAAACTGGGCAAGCGAGGCGCCCGCGAGATCGGCCTCGCGCCGGGCGCGGCCCTCGGCATTTTCGCGAAACACCTCGGCGGTTTCGCGGATCACATTGCCGCCGCCGAAGACGAGGTTCAGAAGCCGTTCGATCATGCTCATCCCCCTACCCCCAGGCCGCCACGCCCGCCCGGTGCTGAGCGGCAGTGAGGTGGTATTTCTCGGATAGAAAGCTTTCGGCGCGCAGGATCCAGCCGCCTTTGCCGCCATCGCGGCGGCGGGCGTATTTGCGCGAGGCAGGCCGCCTGTCGGCCAGCGCATAATAGTAGTTGCGCCGCGCAATCGCATAGGCATCGGCGATATGGGCGGGGGCCCGGCGGGCGGCGCGGCGGGCGGCGGCCGCGGTTTGCGGCCCGATCGCGCCATCCACCGCGATCGCCTCGCCCATCCGGTTCAGCAGCCGCTGGAGAATGCGCACGGCATTGGCGCCTGCGTTCACCTGCATGTCGAACACGCTTGCGCGCAGCATCTCGGGCAGCGCATCGATGCCCGGGGCATAGTAGTATTCGGCCAGGAAGATATCGCGGGCGCTGCGGCGGCTGAGCCTGCGCACATCGTGGATGTCCACGCGCCCGTCGCCCGTGATATCCTGCTTGAGGCGTTTCAATGTTCCCAGGGTGACGCCCCATTTGGTGGGCCCGCCCGGATCATCGGGATCGTTCACATAGCCGCCCTCGCGGGCGACGATCTCATCGGCAATCTCGGTTATGCTCACCATTCCCCCACGCGCCCCGCATCACGCCATTGGATGCCGCGCAGGGTTTGGGGAAATGGTTAATTCGTCGGTAGCGAACCGTTCGCTTGCGTGGCGGGATCCACATAGACGCCCTGTTCCTTCAGCGCGTCGATCACCTCGGTGGGCATATAGGTTTCATCGTGGCGGGCGAGGATTTCGCTGGCCTCGAACACGCCATCTACCATCCGGCCCGTGCCCACCATGCCTTCGCCCTCGCCAAAGAGATCGGGCAGCACGCCGGTATAGGCCACCGGCACTGAGGCGCCGCCATCGGTGACGTTGAAGGTGATGGTTTCGCCCTGCCCGCGCACGAGCGTTCCTTCCTCGACAAGCCCGCCGATGCGGAAGGTTTCGCCCGCGGGCGGCGCGGCCTCGGCCACCTGGCTCGGGGTGCGGAAGAAGTTGATGCCGTCGCGCATGGCATAGCCGATGAGCCCGGTTGCGAGGATCAGCGCCACCGCCGCCAGCGCCACAACCTGGATGCGGCGCTGCTTCTTGAGCCCTTTCAAACCCGCCATGGCACTCCTCTTACAGGCCCACTTCAGGGGAAGAGCGGCGCAAGGGTCAACCCCGCCGTCTCTTCCTCGCCCAACATCAGGTTGGCGTTCTGAACCGCCTGGCCCGACGACCCCTTGGTGAGGTTGTCGAGCGCGGCCACCACGATGGCGCGGCCCTCGCGCCGATCGGGGTAGACGCCGATATGCACGAAATTAGAGCCGCGAATGTCACGCGTCGAGGGGGCAAAATGCATCGGTAACGTAACGATGAATGGCTCGTCAGCATAGGCGCGGTGCAGGGTGCGGTGGATCTTCTCGGCATCGCCTTTCACGTAGACAGTGGCGAGGATGCCCCGGTTGGCGGGGATGAGATGGGGGGTGAACTGGATTTCCACGGGATGGCCCGCGGCGCGGCTGAGCTCCTGATCGAACTCGCCCAGATGCCGGTGGGTGCCGCCGATCCCGTAGGCCATCGCGCCTTCGGAGAGCTCGGCGTGAAGCAGATGCTCCTTCAGCGCCCGGCCCGCGCCGGAAACGCCGGTTTTGAGATCGATGACGATCTCGCCCGTATCGATCACCCCCGCCATTACGAGGGGAAGAAGCGCGTAGAGCCCGGTTGCGGCGTTGCAACCCGTGCCGGCCACGAAGCGCGCCGCCTCAATCTCTTCCCGGTAGAATTCGGTAAGGCCGTAGACGGCTTCGTTCTGGAGATCGGGCGCCGCGTGGGGCTGGCCGTACCACTTTTCGTACGCCGCAGGATCGCGCAGCCGGAAATCGGCGGAAAGATCAACGATCTTGAGGTTTTTCGGCAGTTCCGAGATCACCGCCTGGCTGGTGGCATGGGGCAGCGCACAGAACACCAGATCAACGGCGTTGAAATCGATCTCTTCGATCTTGGTCAGCTTCGGCAGCGTGAGATGGCGGAAATGGGGGAACACCTCGCCCATATCCATGCCCGCCTTCCGATCCGCCGCCAGCGCGGCGATTTCCATCGTAGGATGGGTCGAGATCAGGCGCACCAGTTCGGCACCGGTATAGCCGCTTGCACCTAGGATTGCGATTTTGTGGGACATTTCAGGCCCTTCCTGCGTTCGGTCGTGGATGTAGAGAAAGATCGGCGGCCGCGCAATCAGGCGGCCTGGAATTCGATCTTTCGTCGCAGGAACTGCGTGGCTTTTGAGGAGACGCGTTTCGGATCGCCGGTGGTGAGAAACGCCGCCTCGGCGCCCGGCCCCCGCATCTCGGGCCGCCGGCCCAGATAATCGTCGAGGCTTTCGGCCACGATGCTGGCCTGGGAATAAACCGTCACGCCCTCGCCCAGCGCATCCTGAAAGATATGCGCCATCAGCGGGTAATGGGTGCAGCCCAGAACGGCGGCATCGGGCTTCGGCATCTTCCTCTTCAGCGCATCCACATGGCTCCGCACCAGCGCTTCGGCGAGGATCTCGTCGCCCTCTTCAATGGCATCGACCACGCCGCCGCAGGATTGCGCCTCCACATCCACGCCGATGGCGCGGAAGGCCAGTTCGCGCTGGAAGGCGCGGCTTGCCACGGTGGCGGGCGTTGCAAACAGCGCCACATGCTTGACCGCCACTTCGCGGGGCGGGGAGTTATCGCCCCACTGCCGTTCCGTCAGCGCCTCGATGAGCGGCACGAACACGCCCAGCACCCGTTTATCGGACGGCACCCAGCGTTCCTGCATCCGGCGAAGCGCTGCGGCGCTTGCGGTGTTGCAGGCAAGGATCACCAGATCGCAGCCCTCGGCCCAAAGCCGCTCCACCGCCGAAGTGGTCAGATCGTACACATCATCGGCATCGCGCACGCCGTAGGGCGCGTGCGCGCTATCGCCCAGGTAGACAAAGGGCACATCCGGCAGGCGTTTGGCGACGGCATCCAGAACCGTCAGCCCGCCCAGGCCGCTATCGAAAATTCCAACAGCCATCGGTTCTAGATCTTGTATCGCTCTTCAAACTCAAACCCGTAATCGAGGGTTTTGAGCGGTGTTGGCGACAGGGCATAGGTGGATCGGCGCAGAAAGTCCATCATCCCGCGCGCGTCGGATCGGTACTCATCAAGCGCGCCCTGCGGGATCGGCTCGCCGATCACCACGCGCACGGGTTCATCCACCCGGCGCTTGAATTCCTTGATGAAAAGCGCGGTGCGCAGCGTGGCATGAAGGTGGCTGGCCACCTGGAAGAGCCGCGAATTCGTGCCTTCGAAGAAGATCGGCACGACGGTGGCGCCGCTTTTTGCGATCATCCGCGCGGTAAAGGCGCGCCAGCCGGGATCCATCGCCTGCCCGAAGGGCTTCGGCGCGGTAGAGACGGTGCCGCCCGGGAACACCCCGATTGCGCCGCCCTCGGCGAGGTAGCGCAGCGATTTCTTGCGGGTATCGATGTTGAGCTGCTGGGCCTCTTTCGTTTCATCAAACGAGATCGGCAGGATGATCCGATCGAGATCCTCGGCCTTGCGGAACACGCGGTGGGCGAGGATGCGAAATTCGCCGCCGCGCACCTCGCTCAGAATATGGCCCATCATCAGCCCGTCGAGGATGCCGTAGGGATGATTGGCCACCACGATGAGCGGCCCCTCCTTGGGAAGGTTGCCGAACGCGCCGCCGGAGACATTGAGGCTTAGCCCGTAGCGATCCACCATGACCTGCCAGAAATCGCGGCCCTGGGCCACTTCGCGATCATAGCCATCGGCGCGGCGGATCAGTCGGATACGGCCCGTGACATTTTCCAGAACCCGGATCAGCGCACGGCCGCCCTTGGTTTCGGCGGAGCTTGCATAGCTGATATCCCGCGCCACGTGTTTCTGCACGCCCACGTATCCGTGCCTCCTTCCAACCTGTTCCCGCGTACCGCAAGGTAACGATTCTATCCAGATATCAAGACAGTGGTGCGACATTGGGGTGTTGCGCGGGCGCCGCAGGCGCTTTCCGCGCCGGGCCGTGCAAGGCGTTGGGCGGCCGCTGTCTTTCGGGGCCGGGTACGGGCGGCTGCTACTCTGCCGCCTGCTTCAGGGGCGCCGAGCCGCCGCGCAGCGCCACGAGCAGCTCCTCCCGCCGCCGGGCGGCGGCCTCTGCATTGGCCTCTTTCACCGGGCCGAACCCCCGGATCTGAAGCGGCAGTTCGGCAAGCGCCACGGCGGCATCGGGGTTGGCCGGAGCCTTGGCCAGCACCTCCTTGAGATCCTTGCGGTACTGGCGGATCAGGCGGCGTTCCATCCGCCGCTCGGCGGTATAGCCAAAGGGGTCAAACGGCGTTCCGCGGAGGATCTTCAGGCGCGCCAGAAGCGGCGCGGCCCGTTCCATCCAGCGCCCGAATTCGCGCTTCGCGGGCCGCCCGTCCGGCCCCTTGCGGGAAAGCATCGGGGGCGCGAGGTGGTAGGTGAGCGTCAGATCGCCGTCAAAGGCCGCCTCGGCCTTGGCGCGCGTCTCTGTCAGCAGCCGCGCGACCTCGTATTCATCCTTATAGGCCAGAAGCTTGTGATAACCCTTGGCAACCGCCTCCTTGAGCCGCGCATCCTCGATCCCGCCCACAAGCTTGCGGTAGGATTTGGCGAGCCGCCCGCCCTGGTAAGCGCGCAGGTGATCGGCGCGGAATGCGATCTTTTCCTCCAGCGTTTTCGGCAGTGGGGTGACATTCGGGGAGGCAAGGCGCGCCGCTTCTTCGGTGTTCAGCGCCGCCCAGCGCCCGATCTCGAAGGCGCGCAGGTTGGCCTCGACGGCGGCGCCATTGAGCGTGATCGCCTTGGTCATCGCCGCTTCGGAAACCGGGATCAGCCCGTTCTGCCAGGCCGCGCCGAAAACGATCATGTTGGAATAGATCGCGTCGCCCAGAAGCGCGCGGGCGAGTTCCGAAGCGTTGAAGAGCATCAGGCGGTCGCGCAGTTTCGCTTCAAGAGACAGGCTTAGGCGTTCGGACGGGATACGAAATTCGGTATCACGGGTGAAATCGCCGGTGATGATCTCATGGCTGTTGACCACGGCGCCGGTGCGCCCGGCGGAGGTAAGGCCCAGCGTCTTCGCGCCCGCACTCACCACCAGATCGCCGCCGATCAGCGCATCGCATTCGCCGGTGGCCACGCGGATGGCGCTGATATCCTCGGGCGTGCTGCCGATCCGGCAATGGATATGCACGGCGCCGCCCTTCTGGGCGAGGCCCGCCATCTCCATCATCCCCGCGCCCTTGCCATCGAGATGGGCGGCCATGGCCAGCACCGCGCCGATCGTTACCACGCCGGTGCCGCCGACGCCGGTGATCACCACGTTATGGGTGCCGTCGATTTCCGGCAGCGCGGGCGCGGGCAGATCGCCGATCTCCAGCGCCGCGGTGGCCTCTTTGCGGATGGTGCCGCCCGCGACCGTCACGAAAGACGGGCAGAACCCCTTCACGCAGGAGAAATCCTTGTTGCAGCTTGATTGATCGATCGCGCGCTTGCGGCCCAGTTCGGTTTCCACCGGCACGATGGAAACGCAGTTCGATTGCACGCCGCAATCGCCGCAGCCCTCGCAGATATCGGTATTGATGAAGACCCGCTTATCGGGGTCAGGAAAGGTGCCGCGCTTGCGGCGGCGGCGCTTTTCGGCGGCACAGGTTTGCACGAAGATAATCGCGGAAACCCCTTTGATCGCTCGATATTTCGCCTGGACCTCCGGCAGCGCATCGCGTTTGTGCCATTCGACACTTGCGGGAAAGCCGCTGCGCGCGGGCTCTTCCTTGGGGTCATAGACCAGCGCAATGTGCGCCACGCCCATCGCCTCAAGTTCGCGGGCGATCCTGTCGGGCGTGAGATCGCCTTCGTTTTCCTGCCCGCCCGTCATCGCGACGGCATCGTTGAAGAGGATCTTGTAGGTGATGTTGGTGCCGGCTGCGAGGGCGGCGCGGATGGCGAGAACGCCGGAATGGTTGTAGGTGCCATCGCCCAGTTGCTGGAACACGTGATCGGTGGTGGAAAACGGCGCCTCGCCGATCCAGTTTGCCCCTTCGGCGCCCATATGGGTGTAGCCGGAAACGCCCCGATCCATCCAAAGCGCCATGATGTGGCAGCCGATGCCGCCGAAGGCGCGGCTGCCCTCAGGCAGTTTGGTGGAGGTGTTGTGGGGGCAGCCGGAACAGAAATAGGGCACGCGCGCCGCGATATCCTCGGCGTTATCGGCTTTCTTGGCCTCGGCGATAACGCTCAGCCCGTGTTTGACCCGCTCCGTGCCCCGGCCCTCTTCGATCAGAATGCCGCCAATCTTCTCGGCGATCATCACCGGATCCAGCGCCATGCGGGTGGGGAACAGCTCTTCACGATGCATCGCGCCCGCACCGCCCTTGTACCAGCCGTAAACCCGGCGGCCGCGGCGATCATCGAAGATCGCCTCTTTGATCTGAACCTCGATCAGCTTGCGCTTTTCTTCTACGACCACGATCAGATCGAGCGCCTCGGCCCAATCGTTGAAGCCGGTCATATCGAGCGGGAAGGTCTGCGCCACCTTGTAGGTGGTGATGCCAAGGCGCTCGGCCTCCGCCGCATCGATGCCCAGAAGGCTCATCGCATGCACGAGGTCGAGCCAGTTCTTGCCCGCCGCCACGAAGCCGATCTTCGCGCCGGGCTTGCCCCAGATGCGCTTATCGATCCCGTTGGCATGGGCGAAGGCTTCCGCCGCGAAGCGCTTGTAATCTATCATCCGCGCTTCCTGCTCGATCCAGTGATCGTTGAGCCGGATGTTGAGCCCGCCCGGCGGCATCTCGAAGGCCGGTTCGGTGAAAGACAGCCGGTCGGGCCGCGCATCGACAACGCTGGTCACCTCCACGGTATCCTTCATCAGCTTCAGCCCGGCCCAGACGCCCGCGTAGCGCGACATCGCGTAGCCGTAGAGGCCGAGATCGAGGATTTCCTGCACACCCGCGGGCGAGAGCACAGGAATATAGGCATCGATCATCGCCCAATCGGATTGGTGGCAGGTGGTGGAGCTTTCGCCGGTGTGATCATCGCCCATCGCCACCAGCACCCCGCCATGGGCGCTGGAGCCGGCCATATTGGCGTGGCGGAACACATCGCCCGATCTGTCCACCCCCGGCCCCTTGCCGTACCAGAGGCCGAAGACACCATCATACTTGCCCTCGCCTCGCAGCTCTGCCTGCTGCGCGCCCCAGATCGCGGTCGCGGCCAGATCCTCGTTCAGACCGGGCTGAAAGGTGACATGGGCGGCGGTGAGCGCCTTTTCGGCGCGCGCCATCTGCGTATCCACCGCGCCCAGCGGCGAACCGCGATAGCCCGAGACAAGGCCCGCGGTGTTCAGCCCCGCCGCGCGATCGCGGGCGCTTTGCATCAGCATCAGGCGCACAAGCGCCTGCGTTCCGTTGAGCAGGATCTGATCTTTGGAAAGATCGAACTTGTCGTGCAAGCTAACGTCGCGCAGCGTCATGCAGGCCCTCCCCGGCCGATGCGATTGGCTTCAGTATAGGTCATAATCTCTGACCTACAAAATCAATTTGCCGTGGCGTCGGCAATTGCGCGGCCCTCCGGCGTGGGGATACATGTGTAACAAAATACCATTCGGGAACGGTTGATTTGTAACGCGATGGATTGGGACAAGCTTCGAATATTTCACGCCGTCGCGGATGCGGGCAGCCTGACCCATGCGGGCGAAACGCTGCACCTGTCGCAATCGGCTGTCTCGCGCCAGATTCGGGCGCTGGAAGACAGCCTGAACACCACGCTGTTCCACCGCCATGCGCGGGGGCTGATTCTCACCGAACAGGGCGAGCTGCTCTTTGATGCCACCACCGCCATGGTGCGGCGCCTCGATACCGCCGAGGCGCGGATCCGTGACAGCGAGGAAGAGGTGTTCGGCGAACTTCGGGTCACCACAACCACGGGCTTCGGCTCGCTCTGGCTCGTGCCCCGCCTGCCGAAGCTTTACGAACGCTACCCCGACCTGAAGATCGACCTGATGCTGGAAGAACGGGTGCTTGATCTGCCGATGCGCGAGGCGGATGTGGCGATCCGGATGAAAGAGCCAAGCCAGGCCGATCTGATCCGCCGCAAGCTGATGAGCGTGCGCATGCGGCTCTTTGCATCGCCGGACTACGTGCAGGCCAACGGGCGGCCGGAAACAATGGCGGATCTCAGCCGGTTCCGTCTGATCTGCCAGAACACGTCATCCTTTCAGGTCAGCGCAGGGGCGACCCTTGTGCAACAGCTTTTCACGCAGAACCTGCCGTCAACTTTAACGGTCAACAACTACTTCGGCGTGTTGCAGGGGGTGTTGAGCGATCTCGGAATCGGCGTGCTGCCGGATTACGTAACCGAGGATTTCCCCCTGCTCGAGCGCGTTCTGCCCGAAATCGAATCTGCGGAAGTGCCTGTTTTCCTTGCCTATCCCGAAGAGCTGCGGCAATCGAAGCGGATCGCGGCGTTCCGGGATTTCGTGACCGAGGAAATCATCGCCTATCGCCGCAAGCTGAAATCCCAGGCCGCCGCGGAGTGAAGCGGGCGCGCGGGCCATGCACGGCACGCATAGCGGCACTGCAGCACAGGCACGGGGAAATGCCTTGATTGGTGAGAAAATAGGCACTACCTCCGATGGAAGCACGGGTCATCCCGTGTTTACCTCCCTGTTGGACTTGGGCCGAGCTTAATGCTCGGCCTCTTTTTCTTGGAGGGCCCATGACCGATCAGCAGACAGAGCGGGAAAAGATGATCGCGGGCGCGCTCTATCGCCCGGGCGATCCGGAACTTGTGGCTGACCGGCAGCGCGCGCAGGCCGCGATGGCGCGCTACAATGCCACTGTCTATGGCGATGCCGATCGGGGCGGGGCGCTGGCCGATCTTATGGGCGCTGTGGGGCGCGACGTGGCGGTGCGCGCGCCCGTCTACGTGGATTACGGCTTCAACATCACGCTGGGCGATGGCGTGTTTCTCAACTATGGCTGCGTGCTTCTGGATGTCTGCCCGATCGTGATCGGCGCGGGCACGCAGGTGGGGCCGATGACCCAGATTCTGGCCGCCGATCACCCGCGCGATCCGGCAGCGCGCGCCGAGGGGCTGGAAAACGGCCGCCCCGTCACCATCGGCCGCAATGTGTGGATCGGGGGCGGCGCGCTTCTTTTGCCGGGCGTGACGGTGGGCGACGATGCGATCATCGGGGCGGGCGCGGTGGTTACGCGCGACGTGCCCAGGGGCGCCACCGTGGCAGGCGGGCCCGCGCGGCCCATCGGCGGATAGCGGCGCCGCGCAGCTCCTGCGCCCGACGTTCGTGAAAGTCCGTTTGCATTTTTGCAAAGAGCCTTTGCTCTTTACGGTATTCGGTTTCCGGAGTTTCCTGAAGCCGAAGCGGCTGAATGATGGGAAACATGGCACATTCTCCTTCTGACAGGGAAACAGATACGGGCGCGCCGGGCGTTGCGGGAGCCGCCGGTTCCGTAGCCCTAGTTTCAAAAATGAAAACCGATCCGGCCTGGACGGATCTGGCCTATTTCGCCTCGATCGCGCGCCAGGGCGGGCTGCAGCGGGCCGCCGACGATCTAGGCGTAAGCGCCGCCACGCTCAGCCGCCGGATGCGCGCGCTGGAGGTGCAGCTCGGCCGCCGCCTCTTCCTTCACGGCGCGGAGGGCTATGCGCTGACCGCCGATGGCCGGGCGCTGTGGGACCGCACCCAACGGATGGAGGCGGTGGCAACCGAGATCAATCTCTGGCGCGAGGCCGCTCAGGGCCCCGTCTGCGTGCGGATTTCGGCAGGCACCTGGACGGCGCGGGAACTGGCCGAAAACCTGCCCGCCTATTGGCAGCCGGGCATGCACTGGTTGCCCGAATTCGTGCATTGCGAGGAGATGATGGATATCGCCCGGCGCGAGGTGGATATCGGCATCCGCAACGCCCGGCCCACCCAGGCGTGGCTTGCCGGGAGGCGCGTGGGATCGGTGCGCTTTGCCGTCTATGCCCGCGGGCCCGAGGTGACGGGCTGGATCGGCCCGGCCCATGGCGCCCCCCGCACGCCCTCGATGCTGTGGCTGAAGGCCCATCATGGCGACCGCATCGTGACGAAAGCCAATTGCCCGCAGCTTGCCGTTGCGCTGGCGACTGCGGGGATCGGGCGCGTGGTGCTGCCCACCTTCATGGGCGACAGGCTGCCGGGGATCACCCGGGTTTCGGACGAGATTGAGGAACTGGCCAGCGGCCAATGGCTGATCAGCCATCAGGACGGGCGCAACGAACCAGCGGTGCGCGCCGCCCTCGATGCGTTGGCAGAGTATCTCACCCGTGCCGAGGCCGCTTGAGATCGTGCGCGCGAGGGCCTATTTTCAAAGGAACGCAGCTTAGGAAAGCGCTTCGATGTTTGGCATTCCCGGCAAACAAGCCGTTTCGATCACCCCGCGCGCAGCGGCCCAGATCCGCACGCTGATGGAAAAAGACGGCCATGAGGGCCTGCGCATCGGCGTTAAGAAAGGCGGCTGCGCGGGCATGGAATACACGATGGATTACGTGGCCGAGGTGGATCCGCTCGATGAGGTGGTGGAAGCCGAGGGCGCGCGCGTGATGATCGCGCCGATGGCGCAGATGTTCCTCTTCGGCACCGAGATCGATTACGAGGTGTCGCTGCTCGAATCCGGCTTCAAGTTCCGCAACCCCAATGTGGCCGATGCCTGCGGCTGCGGGGAATCGATCAAATTCAAGGATGTTGAGGAGCTGCAGGCCGACCAGAGCGGCTGATGCGCCACCTTGACGGCGCCGCGTAGCGCTGCGATGCCGCCAGAGGGATCGCAAGCGGAGGGATCGGTGATGCGGCGCGGATTGGCAGCAGGCAACTGGAAAATGAACGGCACCGGGGGCGATCTTGGGGAGATCGCGTTGCTCGCCGCTGCGCATCCCGCGCCCGCCAGCGAAGTTCTGATCTGCCCCCCCGCCACGCTGATTGCCCGGATGGCCGATGCCGCGCGCGGCACCCCCATCGCGGTGGGCGGGCAGGATTGCCATCCCGCCGAAAAAGGCGCCCATACCGGCGATCTCTCGGCCGCGATGCTGGCAGAGGCCGGCGCGAGCCACGTGATCCTCGGCCATTCCGAACGCCGCGCCGATCATGGCGAGACGGACGATCTGGTGCGCGCGAAGGCAGAGGCCGCGCGCGCGGCGGGGCTGACGGCCATCGTCTGCGTGGGCGAAACGCTGGCCGAACGCGAGGCGGGCCGCACGCTTGAAATCGTGGAGGGCCAGCTTGCGGGATCGGTGCCCGATGGGGCGGCGGGCGACACGCTGGTTGTGGCCTATGAACCGGTTTGGGCCATCGGCACCGGGCTCACCCCCACCACCGAACAGATCGCCGAAGTGCATGCCGCGCTGCGCGCTGCGCTGACGGCACGCTTCGGGGCAGAGATCGCGGGCGCGATCCGGCTTCTCTACGGCGGCTCGGTCAAGGCGGCGAATGCCACGGAAATCTTTGCCGTGGCGGATGTGGATGGCGCGCTTGTGGGCGGCGCTTCGCTGAAAGCCGCCGATTTCGGGCCCATCGTGGCGGCGCTGGATGCGCGCCTTGGCTGACATCGCGGGCACGGCGCCTTCCAAGAGCGCCCGTGCGCGGGCCAAAGCGCCCTGGGGCCTCAGAGCCACCGCGCTTGCCGCGGCCGCCCTATGCCTTCTGCCGATGGTGGCCGTGGCACTTGCCGCGGCGCTGAGCGGAACTGAAACGCTTTCGCACCTCGCCGATACCGTGCTGGCGCGCTACACCGGCGCGACGCTGATGCTCGTGGGGCTTGTCGCCACCGGCACGATCCTGATCGGCACCGGCGCGGCCTGGCTTGTGACGATGACGCGCTTCCCAGGCGTGCGGATTTTCGAGATCGCGCTGGCGCTGCCGCTGGCCTTCCCCGCCTATGTGCTGGCCTATGCCTATACCGACGTGCTCGATCACCCCGGCATCGTGCAAACAACACTGCGCGATCTGACGGGCTGGGGCCCGCGGGGTTACTGGTTTCCGGAGGTGCGCAGCCTGCCGGGCGCGGCGGCGATGCTGACGCTGGTGCTCTATCCTTACGTGTACCTCCTCGCGCGCGCGGCGTTTTTGCAGCAATCGGCCACCGCCTATCTCGCCGCACGGGCGCTGGGGCAAAGCGCCTGGGGCGCGTTTTTGCGGATTTCGCTGCCCATGGCGCGGCCCGCCATTGCGGGCGGCGCGCTTCTGGCGGTGATGGAGACGATCGCGGATTTCGGCACCGTGGCCTATTTCGGCGTGCAGACCTTTGCGACCGGCATCTACATGAGCTGGTTTTCCATGGCCGACCGGGGCGCGGCGGCGCAGCTGGCCTGCGCGCTTCTGGCGTTTGCGCTGCTGATCGCGCTTTTGGAGCGGATTCAGCGCGGCGAGGCCCGCCACCATGCCACCGGTGCACGGTTCGAACGCATCCCGCCCGCGGCGCTGGAAGGCTGGCGCGCGGCGGGCGCGATGGCGCTTTGCGGCTTTCCGGTGCTTTTCGGCTTTGCGCTGCCGGTGGTGATCCTCACCGAAATGGCAGTGGGATCGGAGCAGAACCTGCTCAGCCCCCGCTACCTTGGCTTTATCCGAAACTCGATCACGCTCGCCGGGATTGCAGCGGTGATCACCGTGGTCGCCGCCATGGCCATCGGCTTTTTTCAGCGGCTGGAGCCGGGCCGCGTGGCCCATGGCGCGGCGCATGTGGCGCGGATCGGCTACGCCGTGCCGGGCGGCGTGATCGCGGTGGGCCTTCTGGTGCCCTTCGCGGCCTTCGACAATGCGCTTGATGCCTTCATGCGCGCGGAATTCGGAATTTCCACGGGGCTTTTATTCACCGGGTCGATCTGGTTGCTCGTGGTGGCCTATATGGTGCGGTTTCTGGCCGCCGCGCTTGGCGCCTACGATGCCGGGCAGGCAGCGGTGCATACCAACATGGATGCCGTCGCCCGCACCCTCGGCCACGGGCCGGGGGGCATGCTGCGCCGCGTGCACCTGCCGATCCTGAAGCCCGCGGTGCTGACGGCGGCGCTGATCGTTTTTGTTGACGTGATGAAGGAGCTGCCGGCCACGCTGATCATGCGGCCTTTCAACTTTGACACACTCGCGGTGCAGGCGCACCGGTTGGCAAGCGACGAGCGGCTTTCGGGCGCGGCGGTGCCGAGCCTTGTGATCGTGGCGGTGGGGCTTTTGCCGGTGATCCTGGTGTGCCGGAGCTTGGGGCGTTACCGCGCGGAGGTGGGGCGCTCGGTGGGGGCGGGTTGATGGCCCAAATCGTGTGACGGGAGCCGGGCGCGGGGAACAGGCGTATCGCCCCCCCTACCCCCGGAACCCCGTGGCCACCACGAACTTCTCCGAACTGTCTGCCCGGCTCGCGGGCGGCTTGATGTTGGCCACTTTGGCGAAACGCTGTTTCAGTTCCGCCTGAAGCTGCCCTTCGGCCCCGCCCGCCAGCACCTTGGCCACAAACGTGCCGCCCGGGGCCAGCACATCAAAGGCCAGCTCCGCCGCCGCCTCGCAAAGCGCAATGATGCGCAGATGATCCGTCTGCTTGTGGCCCGAAGATGCCGCGGCCATGTCAGACATCACGACATCGGCCTCACCCCCCAGCCACTCCTTCACCCGGTCATCGGCGCCGTCTTCGAGGAAATCGAGCTGATGAAGCTCGGCCCCCGCAATCGGCTCCACCGCCTGGAGATCAAGCCCGATCACCCGGCCCTTCGGCTGGCCCGCCCGTTCGCCCAGCGCATTGACCCGCGCCACCGCCACCTGGCACCAGCCGCCGGGCGCGCAGCCAAGATCGACAACGCGCGCGCCGGGCTTCAGAAAGCCGAACTTGTCGTCAAGTTCGAGGATCTTGAAGGCCGCGCGCCCGCGATAGCCTTCGGCCTTGGCGCGTTTCACATAGGGATCGTTCAGTTGCCGTTCGAGCCAGCGGGTGGAACTGAGCTTGCGCCCGCGCGCGCTTTTCACCTTTACGCGCAGATCGCGCTGGCCGCGGCCAGACGTGCCTTTCTTCGGTGGTTTGGCCATGCTCAGTAGGGCCCGTCTTCCAGCACGCCATCGGCAGACATCTGGGCGTATAGCAGCCCCTCGCGCAGGCCCCGGTCGGCCACAGAAAGCCTGTCTGTCGGCCAGACGCGCAAAAGCGCCTGCAGGATCGCAGCGCCCGACATGATCAGGGCCTGCCTGTCACGCCCGATGCGGGGATCGTTGCGGCGGCCCTCGGGGCCAAGGGCGAGGTATTCGCGGATCACGGCATCGATCTGATCGGAGGTCATGCGCAGCCCGTCCACCTTGTTGCGATCATAGCGGCGCAGGCCCAGATGGCTGGCTGCCACCGTGGTGATCGTGCCCGAGGTGCCGATCACCTGAAAGCCCTCGCGCGCCTGCTCGTTCTCATAGGGCGAGAAATCGGCGAGGTTCTCTTCGAAAAACCAGCTCATCAACGCGAAGCGGGCGGCATCGTCGCGCACATCGTTGAATTGCTCGCGCAGGGTGGCCACGCCGAGGGGCACGGAGATCCAGTCCACCACCCGCGCCGCCGGGAAGGGCGAATCGTCATTGGCGAAACCGGCATGCAGCCGCATGATCGCGCGCGGGCGTTCCAGCCGCGGCACGCGGGTCAGATCGATCCACACAAGCTCGGTTGACCCGCCGCCGATATCAACCACGAGAAGCTGTTCGGTCTTGGTGGAGACGAGCGGTGCGCAGGAGATCACGGCGAGGCGCGCCTCTTCCTCGGGCTGGATGATCTCCAGCCTGAGCCCGGTTTCGCGGCGCACATAGCCGATGAACTGGCCGGCATTGGTGGCCCGGCGACAGGCCTCTGTCGCCACCAGCCGCATCCGGCCAACCTCATGCTTCTTCAGCTTGTTCTGGCAGATGCGCAGGGCCTGTACGGTGCGCTGCATCGAGCCGCGGGAGAGCTTGCCGCTTGTTTCCAAACCCTGACCCAATTGCACCGATTTCGAGAAACTGTCCACGACATGGAACTGATTGCCCTTCGGCTGGGCGATCAGCATGCGGCAGCTGTTCGTGCCGAGATCCAGCGCCGCATACAGCGATGCGGGATCGGGCACGGGTGGCGCGGCGCGCTCTACCGGTTTCGGGAACGCGCCCGCGGCGTCGGGGCGCTCGGGCGGCATATCGCCCTCCAATGTCGAGTTGCCTATATGCTAGGCACCGGCCCGTCACCACGCAAGGGTCATCACGGCGGCGCGCGCCAAGCGGTGCAAATCGGGCCCAAAACGAAAAACGGGCCGCAACTTTCGCCGCGGCCCGCCCCCGTGGGTTGGGGTGTGAAGGGATTACTCCCAACCCACCTCGTTGAGGAGCTGCTGTGCGGCGGGGATGTTGTTGGCGATGGCCGTGGCATCGAGGTCATCGGGCTTGAAGAAGCCAAGCTGGGCCACCGAGGGGCTGAGCGCCACGCCGGGAACGGCCGGGTATTCATCGTTGCCGGCGGAGAAGTATTCCTGCGCCTGTTCGGAGGCGAGATATTCAAGGAACAGGATCGCGTTTTCGAGGTTCGGCGCATTGGCGGCCACGCCGCCGCCGGAAAGATTCATATGCGCCCCGATCGAATCCTGGTTCGGGAACACCCAGCCGATGTTTTCCATCGCGTCTTTCGGCAGGCCCTCCACATCCTTCCGGATCGCGCGGCCGAAATAGTAGGTGTTTGACATCGAGATATCGCATTCGCCAGAGACGATGCCGCGCAGCTGATCGGTATCGCCGCCCTGCGGCGCCCGGGCGAAATTGGCCACCACGGCCTCTGCCCAGCCTTTCACGGCATCGGCGCCCAGATGCTCGATCAGGGCCGCGGTGATTGTCTGGGTATAGACATTCGAGGAAGAGCGGATGCAGACAAGGCCTGCGTATTTGGGATCGGCGAGATCCTGATAGGTCATCGGCGGATCGGTGACATCCGTCTTGTCGTAAAAGAGGATCCGGGCGCGCTGGGAGAAGCCGAACCACTGGTTCTCTTCATCCTGCAGATAGGCAGGCACGCGAGCCTCCAGAACCGGCGACTCGATTGACTGGAAGAGCCCGGCATCCTTGGCGCGTTCAAGCCGCGAGGTATCGACGGTGAGGAACACATCGGCGGGGCTGTTGGCGCCCTCGGCCTCCATCCGCGCGATCAGCTCATCGGCATTGCCTTCAATGCGGTTGATCGTGATGCCGGTGGCCTCGGTGAAATCGGAATAGAGGCGCTCATCGGTATCGTAGTGGCGCGAGGAGTAGAGGTTCAGCTCCCCGTTCGCAAAGGCGGGCAGCACGGGCCCGGCGAGGAATGCGGCGGCGGCGACGCCCAGCGCGAGGCTTCGGTTAGCAGGCATGGGTCTCTCCCAATGTTGACCATTTTCTGAGTTTATTACTCGGAAATCTGGGAAGGGCGGTCAAGCCTTATCTGAGTGAATCTATCGGATTTCTCGTGTTGTAAGGTTCATCCGACATAATACTGATTTTATTCAGATTCTCGCGTGGCATCGTAGCCATAGAGCCAGTCGAAGCGCTTCAGCGCAGCGCCGGGCGCGATCTGCCCGGCCAGCCGCAGGGCGGTATAAGCCAGCCGGTTGAGGGGCGGGCGCAGGTGATAGTTGCGCGCATTTGCGCTGGCCGCGGCCACCACCCGGGCCGCCCGATCCCGCCGCAGCGCCTGGTAGCGCGCAAGCGCTTCGGCTTGCGGTGCGCGGGCGAGGCAGGCCGCCAGCACCCAGGCATCTTCCAGCGCGAGGTTGGCGCCCTGAGCGAGGAAGGGCAGCGTGGGATGCGCGGCATCGCCGAGGATCGCGATCTCGCCATTCTGCCAGCGCGGGGCCACCGGATGCCGGAAGAGGCCCCAGAGATGCACCCGATCCACCCGCGCGAGCCAATCGCCCACGGGGCCGCCGAAGCGCGAAAACGCGGCACGCAAGGCGCCAGGATCGTCTTCGTGGGCCCAGCCCTCTTCCGCCCAGGCGCTGCGTTCTTCCACCGCCACGATATTGCGCAGGCCGCCCGGGAGGGGGTAGCTCACCAGATGCCGGCCCGGGCCCATGAAAACCTCTACCTCCGGCGGCGCTTCATCGGGGATGAGCGCGCGCCAGGCGACCTGGCCGGTGAAGAACGGAACCTCGCGGCCGTTGAGCGCGGCGCGGTAGGCCGAGCGCCAGCCATCGGCGCCGATCTCAAGCCCCCCTGCCCTCACCCCGCCCGGCGCGCGCGGCGTGCCAAGAATGATCTGAACGCCCGCCTCCCGCGCCTGGGTCTCCAGAATCTCGATCAGCCGCGCGCGGTGGATCAGGCGGTAGCCCACGGGCACGCCCGCAAGATCAAGCCGCAGCACCGCGTGCCCAGTGGTGCCATCGCGCAGGGTCACCGCGCTGGCCGCCAGAGAGGCGCCGCGCAGTGCATCGCCAAGGCCCAGCGCCTCGATCACGCGCATCCCGTTGGGGCTGATCTGAAGCCCCGCGCCCACCTCGGTGATCTCGGGCGCCCGTTCGAAAAGCGAGACCGGCATGCCCTGCCGGGCCAAAGCGCAGGCCACGGCAAGGCCCGCCACGCCGCCGCCTGCAATGGTGATCTCCTGGCCCTTTCGTGCCATGCCGTTCCGGGCGCTCCTGACACATTGAAACAAGATTGAAGAAAAAACGCCGGGGCGTTTCAGCCCCGGCGCCCCCCTCCTCCTCCCAAAGGAGAGGACGTCACCGCCGCCGCCGGCGGGACATCAATCGTCGCGATGCACGCGTTCGCGCCGCTCGTGACGTTCCTGTGCTTCCAGGCTCAGCGTCGTGGTGGGCCGGGCCACCAGACGCTTCAGCGAAATCGGATCGCCGGTATCCTGGCAATAGCCGAATTCGCCCTCATCGATCCGCCGCAGGGCAGAATCGATCTTGGCCACCAGCTTGCGCTGGCGATCGCGGATTCGCAGCTCCAGCGCCCGATCCGTTTCCTCGCTCGCCCGGTCGGCGATATCGGGGATGTTGCGGGTGCCGTCTTGCAGACCGGCGATTGTGGATTTCGATTCGTTGAGAAGCTCGTTTTTCTGGCGGAGCAGCTCACGGCGGAACCATTCAAGCTGGCGGTCGTTCATGAATGGTTCGTCTTCGGCCGGACGATAATCGTCGGGCAGGAAAACTTCGGCCTTCATTCGCGTTCCCTTTGTGTCGGCGGCGGACGCATTCGGACTGAGGTCACTCATTCACGCCTCCTTTTGCGCGGGACATACCCGATGCCACGCGGGTTGTCACTATCCGATCTGCGCGAGTTGAAGCCCCTGTGAGGGCGCGGTATCGTCAGGGCCTGAGGCGCGGCAAGCACATTGGAATCTCCATGAAATTTTCGGGAACCGAGGCCTATGTGGCCACCGAGGATCTGACCGTCGCGGTGAACGCAACAGTGACCCTCGAACGCCCGCTTTTGGTGAAGGGCGAGCCGGGCACGGGCAAGACGGAGCTTGCGCGCCAGGTGGCCGAGGCGCTGGGGATGCCGCTGATCGAATGGCATGTGAAATCCACCACCCGCGCCCAACAGGGGCTTTATGAATACGATGCCGTGAGCCGGTTGCGCGATAGCCAGCTGGGCGAGGCGCGGGTGCATGACGTGGCCAATTACATCCGCAAGGGCAAGCTCTGGCAGGCGTTCGAGGCGGATCGGAAGGTGGTTCTGCTGATCGACGAGATCGACAAGGCGGATATCGAGTTTCCGAACGATCTTTTGCAGGAGCTCGATCGCATGGAATTCCATGTCTATGAGACAGGCGAGACGATCCGGGCGCGCCACCGCCCGGTGCTGATCATCACCTCCAACAATGAAAAGGAACTGCCCGACGCCTTCCTGCGCCGCTGCTTTTTCCACTACATCCGCTTCCCGGATATCGAAACGATGCGCCGGATCGTTGAGGTGCACCATCCCGGGATCAAAGAGGCGCTGCTGACAACGGCGCTGACCCAGTTCTATGAGCTGCGCGATCAGGCGGGGCTGAAGAAGAAACCCTCCACCTCGGAGGTGCTCGACTGGCTGAAGCTGCTTCTGGCCGAGGATATGAGCGCCGAGGATCTGCGCGGCGATGGTAAGAGCGCGCTGCCGAAGCTTTATGGCGCGCTGTTGAAAAACGAACAGGACGTGCAGCTTTTTGAGCGGCTGGCCTTCATGGCGCGGCGCGAGCGGTAGCGATCGCGCGCACGTGTCCGGCCCGCCACTGGCCGGCGCACCCTATCCCCGTTAGGGAAGCGGCAGCCGTTGAGGAGCGCCCCCATGCCCGCAGATACCCCCGTGATCCGCCCTCTTGCCCGGGCCGATGAGCCCGCGTGGCGCAGGCTTTGGGCCGCCTATCTCGCCTTTTACGAAACCGACGTGCCCCCAGAGGTTTACGCGACGTATTTCGAGCGGCTTCTGGGCGATGATCCGCAGGATTACTCCTGCCTGCTGGCCGAAATCGGGGGCCGGCCCGTAGGCCTTGCGCATTTCGTGTTCCACCGCCACGGCTGGAAGATCGAAAACGTCTGCTACCTGCAGGATCTCTACGCCGATCCCGATGTACGGGGCCGCGGCGTGGGCCGGGCGCTTATCGAGGCCGTCTATGGCGCGGCGGACGCACATGGCTGCCCATCTGTTTATTGGACGACGCAGGACTTCAATCATTCCGCGCGGAAGCTATATGATCGGATAGGCCGCCTGACCCCCTTCGTGAAATACGAGCGCCCCACGTGATCCGACCCTTTGCCGTTTTCGCCTGCCTAACCCTTGCCGCCTGTTCGGGCGCGGTTTCGCCCGATCTGGCCGAACGGCGCGCGGCACAGAACCTTGCCCTGCCGCCGATGAAAACCTTTGCGACAAGCCCGGCGGCGCCGCCGGTGCGCTCCAACCGCTCGATCGCGGCCGATTTCCTCGATCTGACCTTCGCGCTCGAAAGCGGGCGGGAACTGCCGGTACTGACGCGGTTTGAGGGGCCGATCACCGTTTCGGTGCGGGGCCGCGCGCCGCGCAGCCTTGGCAGCGACCTTGAGCAGCTGATCCTCCGGCTGCGTGCGGAGGCGGGGCTCGATATCCGTCGGGTGGGTGCCGAACAGGATGCGTCGATCGTGATCGAGGTTGTGACCCGGCGCGAATTGCAGCGCGCGGTGCCGCAGGCCGCCTGTTTCGTAGCCCCGCGGGTGACAAGCTGGGCCGAGTTCCGCCGCAATCGCCGGAGCGCGGTGCTGGATTGGACAACGCTGGAGAGGCGCGAGCGCATGGCGATCTTCCTGCCCGGCGATGTACCGCCCCAGGAAGTGCGCGATTGCCTGCATGAAGAACTGGCGCAGGCGGTGGGCCCGCTCAACGATCTCTATCGCCTCTCCGACAGCGTGTTTAACGATGATAACTTCCACACGGTTCTGACCGGGTTCGATATGCTGGTGCTGCGCATGACCTACGCGCCCGAACTGCAATCGGGCATGTCGCGCGATCAGGTGGCCGCCGCGTTGCCGGGGCTTCTGGCGCGGCTGAACCCCCGCGGCGCAGATGGGGCCGAACCGGCGCCGACCGCCACGCCCCGCGCCTGGGTTTCAATGATGGAAGCCGCCCTTGATCCGCGAAGCAGCCCCTCTCGCCGCCGCAGTGCCGCGCGCGATGCCGTGGCCTTTGCGGTGGAGCAGGAGTGGACGGACAATCGCCTGGGCTACAGCCTCTACGCCTTCGGGCGGCTGATGATCGGCACCGAGCCCGAACTTGCGATCTCGGCCTTCATCCGCGCGGGCAGCCTTTATGCATCGGACCGGTCGAGCGCGCTGCAGGAGGCCCATGTGGCCACCCAGCTTGCGGCCTTTGCGCTGACGGGCGGGCAATCGGACATCGCGCTTGAGATCGTGAACGAACATCTGCCTGCCGTGGCGCGGGCAGAGAAGGCGGATCTGCTGGCCACGCTGCTGTTCATCAAGGCCGAGGCGCTGGAGCTTGAGAACCGCGCGAGCGAGGCGCAATCGGTGCGGCAGGAAAGCCTTGGCTGGGCGCGCTATGGTTTTGGCGCGGATGCCGAGGTGCGGGCGCGGGCGGCCGAAATTGCGGCGTTGAGCCCGCGCATGCGCCAGCAGGCCCGGCGATGATTGTGATCGCGGGCGCCCTCGGCGGCGCGGCCTGGGGCGCCTATCTGGCGAAATCGCGCGAAGGCACGCGGGCCGACATGGCGCAATATGCGGCCGGGTTCGGGATTGCCTTCGCGCTCCTGGGCCTGTTCGCGACGATCTTCCTGGAACGGATGCTTTAGGGCGTTTGACGAGATACCTGAAGCATCACAAATCGCCTAACGCGTTGAAATCTTTAAATCCAGGCAGCGTTGAGAGGGCCGGTTCCTTCGCATAACGCGTCAGCGTGCGGTGCTGGGCCGGAACCCCGTGTGAAGCCGCGCCATTGCCGGGCCCAAGGTTGCCGGCGCAACAGGTGGTCTGTGCCCTTTATCGAAGCAACCCCGCCCTGCGCCCGATTAGCGCTATACCCCACAGCCAGGCCGCGGGTGGGCCCGGCGATGGCGCGGCGGGCCTGCGGCCTTGTTTGCGCGCCTATCCCAGCATAGGGGCAGAACGCGCCGTCCGGCAGGCCGCCTACCCCAGCGCGTAGCCCGCGCCGCGCACCGTGCGCACCGGATCGTCGCCGCCATGCTGGCAAAGCGCCTTCCGGAGCCGCCCGATATGCACATCCACCGTGCGGGTATCCACGTAGATATCGCGGCCCCAGACCCGATCGAGCAGTTGTTCGCGGCTCCACACCCGCCCCGGCTTTTCCATGAAGGTGGAGAGCAGGCGGAACTCCGTGGGCCCCAGCTTCAGGGGTTTGTCGGCCCGGGTCACCCGATGGGTTTCGGAATCGAGGATGATATCGTTGAAACTTAGCCGTTCGCCCACGGCGGCGGGCCGGGTGCGGCGAAGCTGGCTGCGCACCCGCGCCATGAGCTCGATCACCGAATAGGGCTTGATCACGTAATCATCCGCGCCCGTTTCAAGCCCGCGCACCCGATCCACCTCTTCGGAGCGGGCCGAAAGCATGATCACCGGGATCGTGCGGGTTTCGGTGCGCGATTTCACCTGGCGGCAGACTTCGATGCCCGAAAGCCCCGGCAGCATCCAATCAAGCAGGATGATGTCGGGCGAATCCTCTTCGAGCAGCAGAAGCGCCTCGTCGCCGGTCTCCGCACGGCTGACCTCGAACCCTTCGGCTTCGAGGTTGTAGGACAAAACCTCACGCTGCGCGCTTTCGTCTTCGACGACGAGAACCCGTGGTCGATCGGCCGGCATCGCGGTTAGCCTTTCTCCATGTTCACATATGGCGTGCGGTCGCCCTTGGGCCGCGTGTCATCGGGCATCTCGCCGGTCACGAGGTAGATCACCTGATCGGCGATGGAGGTGACGTGATCGCCCATCCGCTCGATGTTCTTGGCGATGAAATGCAGATGCATGCAGGAGGTGATGTTGCGCGGATCCTCCATCATGAAGGTCAGAAACTCGCGGAAAAGCGCGTTATACATCTGATCGACGTCATGATCGCGGCGGCGCACCTCATCGGCCAAAGCGGCATCGCGCTGGATATAGGCATCAAGCGCATCCTTCATCATGCCCTCCACCTCGCGCGCCATGCGGCGGATCGAGGTGGCCGCGCCTTCGGGCGGCTGCATCTGCACCAGAACGCTGGTGCGCTTGGCGAGGTTCTTGGCGTAGTCGCCGCAGCGCTCAAGGTTGGCGGAGATCTTCATCACCGTCAGCACGGTGCGCAGATCCGAGGCGGTGGGCGCGCGCAGCGCCAGAACGCGTGCGGCTTCCTGGTTCACCTGCTCTTCCAGCGCATCGATGGCGGCATCGTTGCGGCGCACCTGGGCCGCAAGATCCTCATCCTTGGTTTCCAGCGACTTTGCGGAATTGATGATCGCGCTTTCGACAAGCCCGCCCATCTTCATGATCATGGCCTGGATCGCTTCCAGATCGCGATCGAAGACCGATTGAATGTGGTTCGTTTCGTTCATGTGCGATGCTACCCGATCCGGCCGGTGATGTAGGATTCGGTGCGGGAATCCTTGGGGTTTGTGAAGATCTGGCCGGTCTCACCATATTCGACGAGATAGCCGAGGTGGAAGAAGGCCGTCTTCTGGCTGACCCGCGCGGCCTGCTGCATGGAGTGGGTGACGATCACCACCGAGTAGTTCTGCTTCAACTCGTCGATCAGTTCCTCCACCTGGGCGGTGGCGATCGGGTCGAGCGCAGAGCAGGGTTCGTCCATCAGCAGCACTTCGGGTTCGGTGGCCACGGCACGGGCAATGCAGAGCCGCTGCTGCTGGCCGCCCGAGAGCCCGGTGCCGGGCTCCTGCAAACGATCCTTCACCTCATCCCAGATCGCGCCGCGGCGCAGCGCGCGTTCCACGATCTCGTCAAGCTCGGCCTTGTTCTTGGCAAGCCCGTGGATCTTCGGGCCATAGGCCACGTTATCATAGATCGATTTCGGGAAGGGGTTGGGCTTCTGGAAAACCATGCCGACCTTCGCGCGCAGCTGCACGGGATCAACCTTGGGGTTGTAGATATCCTCGCCGTCGAGATGGATATCGCCCTCTACCCGCGCCACGTCGATCGTATCGTTCATCCGGTTGATGCACCGCAGGAAGGTGGATTTCCCGCAGCCCGAGGGGCCGATAAAGGCGGTGACCGTTTTATCGTCGATATCAACATCGACATCCTTGATGGCATGGGTCTCGCCGTAGAACACCTGCACCTTGCGCGCGGCAATCTTGACGTCTTTGCTGTCCACGGCTCTCTCCGTCAGTCTCATATCGTTCATGGCTCGGGCCTCCTTACCAGCGCCGCTCGAAGCGACGGCGCAAGAGGATCGCGATCGCGTTCATGATGACGAGGAAGATCAGCAGCACGATGATCGCGCCCGAGGCCCGCTCCACGAAGGCCGGATCCGATCGCTGCGTCCAGTTATACACCTGCACGGGCAGGGCCGAGGCGGGATCGAAAAAGCCCTCGGGCGGCCCGGCCGGGAATTCGCGCACAAAGGCCACCATGCCGATCAGAAGCAGCGGCGCGGTTTCGCCCAGGGCCTGTGCAAGGCCGATGATCGTGCCCGTCAGGATGCCCGGGGCGGCAAGCGGCAGTACATGATGGAACACGGTCTGCATCTTCGAAGCGCCCACGCCCAGCGCAGCCTCGCGGATCGAGGGCGGCACGGATTTGAGCGAGGCACGGGTGGCGATGATGATCGTGGGCAGCGTCATCAGCGTCAGCACCAGCCCGCCCACGATGGGCGCCGATTGCGGGAGCCCGGCGAAGTTGATGAAGATCGCAAGGCCCAAAATCCCGAACACGATTGAGGGAACCGCGGCGAGGTTGGCGATATTGACCTCGATGAGATCGGTGAAGCGGTTCTTGGGCGCAAATTCCTCAAGATAGATCGAGGCTGCCACGCCGATGGGCAGCGCCAGGATCAGCACCACGAGCATCATGTAGAACGAGCCCACAATGGCCACCCCCAGCCCCGCCGCTTCGGGGCGCTGGCCCGAGGCATCGGGGGCCGTGATAAAGGCCCAGTTGAAGCGTTTTTCGAGCACGCCCGCCTCGCCCAGCGCATCCGTCAGATCAAGCTGCGCGGGGCTTACGTTCTTATCGAGAAGCGCGGTGGCGCGGGTGACGCGATCCTTCATGTAGCCATCGATCCGGCCATTGGCGAGGAACTCGAAGGTGACGGTGGAGCCCACCACATCCGGGTTGGCCAGCACGAAATTCCGAAGCTGGGCGGGCGCTTCCTTGGAGACGATATCGCCGGGGTTGCCCAGTTCCTCGATCTCGATCCCCAGCGCGGCAATCTGCGCTTCCATCGCCTCGCCGATCAGCGGGCCGTAGCCGAAGGTGGAAACGCGCGCCATCTGATCGCGGTTGCGGTTGCCTTCGGGATCGAGCCGATCCTCGGGCAGATCGACCTCAAGCGTGATATAGGTTTGCTGAAACGCGCTGGCGCCGTTCGACACGATCGAGACGACCAGCATAACGAGCGCGAGAATGCCCAGCGTGACGGCGATGATGCCGTACATCTTGAAGCGCGTCTCGGCCGCATTCCGGCGCTTGGTGCGGGCATCCTGTTCGAGGAGCGATCCCTTGCGCGGGGCCGAGGGCACGGCATCGGTGGCGGTGATATCGCTCATTCGTACTGCTCCCGATACTTGCGCACGATGTAGAGGGCCAGAACGTTCAGCCCCAGCGTGATGACGAAGAGGGTCAGGCCGAGGGCGAAGGCCACCAGCGTTTCAGGCGCCGCGAAATCGGTATCGCCGGTAAGCTGGCTGACGATCTTCACGGTGACGGTTGTCATCGCCTCGAAGGGGTTCACCAGCTCGCCCAGCCCGCGATCGAACTGCGCCGCCGCGGCGCCCGCGCCCAGAACCACGATCATCGTTTCCCCGATGGCGCGCGAGGCCGCCAGAAGGATCGCGCCCACGATGCCCGGCAACGCGGCCGGAACCACCACCTGGCGGATGGTTTCGGAATGGGTGGCGCCAAGGCCGAAGGAGCCATCGCGCATCGCCTGGGGCACCGCGTTGATGATGTCGTCAGACAGGGATGAGACGAAGGGGATCAGCATGATGCCCATCACCACGCCCGCGGTGGCCACCGAAGAAGCGCTTTCCCCAAGCCCCATGGGCATCGCGAAATAGTCGCGCAATAGCGGGCCGACGGTGATCAGCGCGAAGAGGCCGTAGACGATGGTGGGGATGCCCGCGAGGATCTCAATAAGCGGCTTGGCGACAGAGCGCACGCGGGGGCCCGCATATTCGCTCATGTAGATCGCCGCGAAGAGCCCGATGGGCACCGCCACGAGCAGCGCGATGAAGGAGATGTAGAGCGTGCCCCAGAGCAGCGGGATGATGCTGAGATTCGAGTTCCCGCGGAAATCGGGCGCCCATTCGAGGCCGAAAAAGAAGGATGTCCACGGATATTGCTGGAAAAAGTTCCGGGTCTCAAACAGCATCGACAGCACGATGCCAAGCGTGGTCAGAACGGCAATCGAGGCCGCGACCATCAGCATGATCAGGATCACGCGCTCCACCGTATTGCGCGCGCGGAAGCCAGCTTTGGTGACGGCAAGCGAACTGACGAAGCCGAAAAGGGCCGCGGCCAGAACCGCGACGGTCATCCAGGTATTGCCGGTAGCGCTCATCTCCCGATACCGCTGCGCGGCGCGCAGCACGGGGGCATCGACATTCGAGCCGAGCGCAACGCCCACTTCGCCCAGCCGCTGGCGCACATCGGTAAACTCGGTGCGGATCGAGCTGGCGTCTTCCTCCGACATCGCGCCTTGCTCGACCGCCAGATTGAGCCCGGTGGCCACGCGTTCCACATCGCTCATCACAAGGCCCAGCGTGGCGCCTTCGGGGATCGCCCCCTCGGGGATCATGTCGGCCACGCGGTTCTGAATCCAGGCGGGCTGCACCAGCAGCCACAGGATCAGAAGCCCGATCGCGGGGATGATGACGGCAAACGAAACATTCGCCCCGTAATACGAGGGCAGCGAATGCAGAAGCTTCGCGTTACCGCCGGAACTGGCAAGCGCCCGCTGGCGGCCAACAACGTAGCCGACGGCCGCAAGGGCCAGAATAATCAGCACCAGCCAAAGCGTTGGCATCCCATCCCCCGTGAAATCTTATCGCCCGGGGCCAGCCCCCGGGATCGGCAAAGGGGGCGGCACCGGGCCGCCCCCTCCGAAAGCCGCGATTACATCGCGTTGCCCATCACGTCTTCATTGGCGACGGCCGACTGCGTGTCGCCCAGCGCCGGGTCCGACACCAGGCCATAGGCGGCCAGCGGGCCCGCGGGGCCGGCGATGTCGTCGGAGATGAAGAACTCGGCAAATTCCTTCAGGCCGGGGATCACGCCGATATGCGCCTTCTTGATGTAGAAGAAGAGCGGGCGCGACACCGGGTATTCACCGGTCGAGATCGATTCGGTTGTCGGAACGATGCCCGCCATGGTGGCGACCTGAAGCTTGTCGGTGTTGTTTTCGTAGAAGGCGAGGCCGAAGACGCCGATGCCATCCTTGTTGGAATCGATGCGCGCGAGCGTTTCGGTGTAGTCGCCATCGATATCCACGGCGAGGCCATCGGTGCGGATCCCCATGCACTTGTCTTCGGCGGTGTCTTCATCGACGCCGGAATCGAGCATTGCCTGGAAGAAGCCGCCTTCCTCGCAGCCCGCCAGAACCACCTTTTCCTCGAACACTTCACGGGTGCCGTGCTTGGTGCCGGGGATGAAGGCCTGGATCGCCTGATCGGGCAGCGCCGGATCAACTTCGTTCCAGTTCGACAGCGTGTTCGCAACAAGCTCGCCATCCACGAAGTGCTCGGCGGCCATGGCCTTGTACCAATGCTCCGGCGTGAACTCGAAGGAGTTGCCGTTGATATCGGAGGCGAAGACAATGCCATCATAGCCGATGCGCACTTCGATGATGTCGGTCACGCCCGCTTCGGCACAGGCGGCCACTTCGCCTTCGCGGATCGCGCGCGAGGCATTGGCGATGTCGATGGTGTTTTCGCCGACGCCTTCGCAGAACCGCTTCAGGCCAGCCGAGGAACCGCCCGATTCCACAACCGGGGTCGGGAAATCGAAGTTTTCGCCGAAGGCTTCGGCAACGATCGTGGCGTAGGGCAGAACGGTGGACGAACCGGCGATCTGAACATTGTCGCGCGCCGCGGCGGCCGTGGCCGACACAGCAGCGATCGCCAGGCTCGAGGCGGTCAGTTTCACTAAGGACATGTGGTGCTCCTGAAGATTATCCCTATGGGCGCTCTCGCGGCGCCCGGTGGGCGAGCCGTAAGCCGAACGCATCGCTCTTTTGTGACAGTTGCGTAACAGTTTTATGACAGTCGCGGCCTGGCCGGGAGAAACTGCGCGATTGCGCCCCTACGCCGCCGGGAGCACCACGGAAAACCGCGCGCCATCGCCCGGCGCGCTTTCGATCTTCAGCCGCCCACGGTGGCGCGCGACGATGTGCTTAACGATGGCCAGGCCAAGCCCCGTGCCCCCCATCTCGCGCGAGCGGTGATTGTCGACCCGGTAGAAACGCTCCGTCAGGCGTGGAATGTGGATCGGATCGAAGCCCTCGCCATCGTCGCTGACGGTTATGGTGATCGCATCGCCCCGCAGCGATGGCGCTGGATCGGGCCCTGTGAGCGATACTTCCACATGCGATCCGTCACCACCGTATTTCAGCGCGTTTTCAATGAGGTTGGAGAAGATCTGCGCCAGCTGATCGGCATCGCCGGGCACGGTAAGGTCACGGTCGGCACCGTTGAGCGTGATCTGGCTGCCCGATTCCTCGGCGATCGGCGCCAGCGAGGAAACCACCGAACGCAGGATGCCCGGGATCTCGGCGCTTTCCTGCGGGCGCTGGCGTTCCTGGCTTTCAACCCGGCTGAGCGAGAGCAGATCCTGCACCAGCCGGTTCATCCGCCCCGCCTCACGTTCCATGATCTGCAGGAAACGGTCGCGGGCGGCGGGGTCATCGCGCGCCGCGCCCCGAAGGGTTTCGATAAAGCCCAGAAGCGCGGTCAGCGGAGTGCGCAATTCGTGGCTGACATTGGCCACGAAATCGCGCCGCATCTGCCCCGCCTCCTGCAGATCGGTGGTATCGACAAAGCTTACCAGCACCGCGGGGGCCGTGCCGTGGCGCACCCGCGCGGCGGTGACCGCAAAGGTTGTTTCGCGGGAACCTTCGGAGGTGTTGTACCGCGTCTCCGCCGTTTCAGACCGGCCCGCGAGCACCTTCTCCAGGCATTCGAAGAGCGCCGGCTGGCGCAGGGCAGCGACGAAATGGCGCGATACCAGGCCGGTTCCGAAAAGCCCCTCTGCGGCGGGGTTGATCGCGATCAGCCGTTCATCCGGCCCCACGAGAACAAGGGGAATCGGCGCGGCGTTTATCAACGCCGCATAGGCCGTTACCTCAGACGTCATTTCAGCAGCTCCGCGAAACGGCAGCTCAGGTAAAAACCCGGGCATTTTCGCCCAAAAAAAGCAATCTCGATCAGTTTCTGCGCCATTTTGACAACCTAAGGTGGTATCCCCCGAAAAAAAGCAACTTTTCTGACTGGATTTTCTGCAGCGCCGAACCATGATGAGAAAGATGCGAAGACCGCCCTGCCCTGGCAGGCGAAGAGAGGGACAGCGAATTGAAAGACGAATTCGAACGGGGACGTGGCCGTGTTTTGCCCGCTGCCGCGCCGAGAGAGGCACGCCGCGGTATTGTTGCGGTGGGCGATGTTGACGGCTGGGGCCCGGCCTCCGACCGTCCGGCACGTGAAAAGGGCGTCGTATTCGCCGGATTCAGCGATATCACCGGCTCACTCATGAACATGCTCGACCCCAAGCTCATCCTCTCCCCCCTTGTGGCGACGGAGTTCGATTGCACCGATCTTGCGCTGAAGCTCGATTCGATGGGGTTTTCGGGATCCTATATCGCCGTGGCCGATCTGCCGCGGCCCGATATGGTCGAGCAGGAAATCCGCAGCCTGTGTTCGCGCCTTGAGTTCGGCATCGTGGCGCCGGCAGACCTTGGGTTGACCCTCTAGGCACCGCGTTCAGACGCGCGCCGCGGCATCGAGCCCGCGGGCGAAGATGGGGGCGAGCGATCCCGGCTCTTCGCATCCGACCGAGACGCGGAAGAAGCCCTCGCTGATCCCGATGGCCGCGCGGGCCTCCGGTGTGAGCGCCCGGTGGGAGGATGTTGCGGGGTGGCTGATCGTGGTGCCGATATCCCCCAGCGTGGGCGCGAAGGGAAGTTCGGGCATCGCCGCTATGAGGGCGTTCGCCGCCGCGCGCCCGCCCTTCATCTCAAAGCTCAGCATATGCGAACCGCGCGGGCCGAGCAGCGCCACGGCGCGGTTGTGATCGGGGTGATCGGCGCGGGTGGGGTAAAGCACGCGCGCGACGCACGCATGGCCCGCAAGCGCCTCGGCAAGCGCCGCGGCATTGGCCTCGGCCCGATCGTAGCGCAGGCCGAAGCTCAGAAGCCCGCGCTCGGCCAGCCAGCAATCAAAGGGGCTTGGTGTGAGCCCCGTGGTGACGGCGAAGATTTCGATCCGCTCCCGCAGCGCCGGATCGCGGGCGGCAACATATCCCAGCGTGGCATCGGAATGGCCCGAAAGGATCTTCGTCAGCGAATGGATCACAAGATCGGCGCCGTGATCGAAGGGCCGGATGCTGCGCGGTGTGGTGAAGGTATTGTCGACCGCGAGCAGAATGCCCCGGTCGCGCGCCAGCGCCGCGATGCCCTCCAGATCCGCCACGCGGATCGTGGGGTTTGAGACGATTTCGATCAGGATCAGGCGCGTTTCGGGCCGGAGCGCCGCGGCGATTGCATCGGCATCGGTGGCATCGGCGGTAGAGGTGGCCACACCGAAGGCGGGAAGCGTTTCATGCAGAAGCCGCAGCGACCGCCCATAGAGCTGATCGCCGCCAATCACGTGATCGCCCGCTGCCACGGCGCCCATCACCGCCGCGGTAACGGCGGCCATGCCCGAGCCCGTGACAAGCCCGCCCTCTGCGCCTTCAAGATCATCCACCATCCGGGCCAGCACATCGGCATTGGGATGGCCCTCGCGCGCATAGGTGTAGCCCGCCAGATCGCCCGCATATTGCTGATCGAGCGCATCGGGGCTGTCGGAGGCATAGACAACCGCGGGCTGCAGCGGGCTGACCATGGGGCGCGAGGCGCTTTCCGGCCAGGGCTGGCGCGCGATGGGGGATTTGGGCGCCATCGCCCTACCCCTCTGCCGTCAGGCCCGCGCGGAAGCGGCGCATATTGGCCTGGTAGCCCTCGGCGCTTTCGCGCAGCCCCGCAATCTCTTCCGCGCTCAGTTCCCGCACTACCCGCGCCGGGGAACCGATCACCAGGCTGCCATCGGGGATGGCCTTGCCCTCGGTCACCAGCGCGCCCGCACCGACAAGGCAGTGCCGCCCGATCGTGGCGCCGTTCAGCACCGTGGCGCCCATCCCGATCAGGCTTTCATCGCCGATGGTGCAGCCATGGATGATGGCGCTGTGCCCGATCGTGCAATTCGCGCCGATGGTGAGGGGGAAGCCCATATCGGTGTGGCACACAGTGTTTTCCTGGATATTCGTGCCCGCGCCCACCGTGATCGGCTCGTTATCGCCGCGCAGGGTTGCGCCAAACCAGATGCCCACGCCCTCGGCAAGGATCACATGGCCCATCACATGGGCGCCGGGCGCCACCCACCAATCCGCGCCCTCGGGCACCGTTGGGGCCACGCCGTCGAGCGCATAGAGCATCAACTCACCTCCTCGAACTCTGCCTGCAGGGCGCGCACATGCTCCATCAGCCCCGGCTGCTGGCTGCGGCGCAGGCGCTCGGCGGTGATGATCGTTTTCAGCCGCGCCTCGGTGGCATCGAGATCGTCATTGACGAGCACGTAATTGTAGCTGCCCCAGTGGCTGATCTCATCCCAGCTTTTCATCATCCGCTTGGCGATGGTTTCAGCCGTATCCTGCCCCCGGCTTTCAAGGCGCCGCCGAAGCTCGGCAATCGAGGGCGGCAGGAGAAAGATCGACAGCACATGTTCCTGCAGCCCCGAATTGCCGATCTGCTGGGCGCCCTGCCAATCGATATCGAAAAGCACATCGCAGCCTGTATCGATGGCATCGCGCACAGGTCCGAGGGGGGAGCCGTAGAAATGGCCGAACACATGGGCGTGTTCGAGCATCTCGCCCTCCTTGACCATCGTCTTGAATCCGGCCTCGGAGGTGAAGTGATAATCCTGCCCATCCACTTCGCCCGGGCGCGCCGCGCGGGTGGTGGCGGAAACGGAGAAGCGGATCGTTTCATCCCACACGCGCAGGCGGCGGGCCAGCGTGGATTTCCCGGCGCCCGAGGGCGAAGACAGGATGATAAGAAGCCCGCGCCGCGCCATGCCTACTCCACGTTCTGAACCTGCTCGCGCATCTGATCGATGGTATGCTTGAGGTCAAGGCCGGTGCGCGAAAGCTCGGCATGCTGCGCCTTTGCGCAAAGCGTATTGGCCTCGCGATTGAACTCCTGGGTCAGGAAATCAAGCTTGCGGCCCTTGGGGCCCGGCCCCGCGAGCAGATCGCGCGCGGCGGCAACATGGGCATCGAGCCGATCAAGCTCTTCGGCCACATCCGCCTTCACCGCGATCAGCGCAAGCTCCTGGGCCACACGTTCGGCATTCACGCCCTCGGCGGCCTCTGTCACCCGGGCGAGCGCCTCATGGAGGCCCGCGCGCATGTGATCGGCGCGCGCGTCGAGAAGGCCGCGCGCGTCTGCCACGCCGGCGGCGATGGCATCGATCTGGCCCGCGATCACGCGCTCCAGGGCGGCGCCCTCGGTCTGGCGCGCGGTTTCAAACGCCGCGATCAGGCCATCGAGATCGGCCAGAAGCGCCATGCGCAGGGGGCCGGTATCGGCATCGCCCTGCCCGGCCTCCAGAACGCCGCGCAGGCCCAGAAGCTCGGCCGCAGAGCTTTGGCGAAGGGCCAAACCGCCCGCCTCGGCGGCGCGTTCCGCCGCCTCGAGCATCTCTACCGCGCGGGCAAGCGCTTCGGGATCGAGCGTGGCCGCGCTGCTGCCGCCCTCGCGCGCCACCCGCAGGCTCAGCGTGATGTTGCCGCGCTTAGCCACCTTGCCGAGGGCAGCGCGCAGCGGGGCGTCGAGCCCCTCGATCCAATCGGGAATGCGCAGGCGAAGATCCAGCCCGCGGCCATTGACCGAGCGCAGATCCCAGCTCCACCGCCAGCCCTCCGAGGCCCCTTCGGCAGAGGCGAAGCCGGTCATCGATTGCGTCATGGAACGTCCCCCGCGCCACAGTGGCATTAACCGTTTGGTAACTTTTGGACGGATTCTCCGGCCCAAACATGGCACTCTGGCGCCAATCGAAACCCGCGTGCCCCCCTCGCGATAACAGAGGGCCCGGCGCGCGACAATCGCAACGCCAGGAGCCGCCCGCGTGACCCGCTCGTCAGACGTTATCTCCCTCTTCGGTGCCGAAGATCCCAGCACCGACCCTGCCCTGCGCCGGATCGAGAGCTACTGGGAAACGCTTCGCGCCGGGCGCATCACGCCGCTGCGGGCGGATGTGGATCCGCGCGGGATGTCGGGGGCGCTTGATGCCGCCTTTGCGCTTGAACGGATCGCCCCGCGCGTGGCACAGTTTCGGGTGGCCGGGCGGCGCTTTTCAGATTTAATGGGGATCGAGCTTCGGGGCATGCCGCTCAGCGCGTGTTTTCTGCCCGAGGCGCGCGGCCCTCTGGGCGAGGCGCTGGAGCGGCTATTCGATACCCCTGCGATCCTGCGCGGCACGTTCCTTTCGCCCTCGGGCTTCGGGCGCCCCGCGCTGACGGCGGATATCGTGCTTTTGCCGCTGGCCGATGATCGCGGCCAGATCACCCGCGCGCTTGGGGGCATCGCGCTCAGCGGGCGGCTGGGCGACCGCCTCGCCCCCGCCCCCGCACCGTTGCTTCGACATCGTGAAAAGGGGACCGAAAGCCCTGCCCTAGCCCGCCGCCACCTTTGCAGGCGCGCTGCGGCGCGCCGAAAGCGCCTCGGCCACCAGAAATGCCAGTTCCAGCGATTGCGAGGCGTTGAGGCGCGGATCGCAGGCCGTGTGGTAGCGATCGGAGAGATCCTCATCCGTTACCGCGCGCACGCCGCCCGTGCATTCGGTCACATCCTGCCCCGTCATCTCGAAATGCACGCCGCCCGGGATCGTGCCCTCGGCGCTGTGTACCGCGAAGAATTCCTGCACCTCGCGCAGCACGCTGTCGAACGGCCGGGTCTTGTAGCCGGAGGAGGATTTGATCGTGTTGCCGTGCATCGGATCGCAGGACCAGACGACCGAGGCGCCCTCTTCCTCCACCGCCCGGATCAGCCGCGGCAGGTGTTCGCCCACCGTGCCCGCACCGAAGCGCGCAATGAGCGTGAGCCGCCCCGGTTCATTCTCGGGGTTGAGCGTGGCCATGTTGCGCTTGAGATCGTCAACCGAAGTGGAGGGCCCGCATTTCATGCCGATGGGGTTCTGGACCCCACGCGCAAATTCGATATGCGCGCCGTCAGGCTGGCGGGTGCGATCCCCGATCCAGATCATGTGGCCGGAGCCCGCGACCCATTTGCCGGAGGTTGAATCCACCCGCGTCAGCGCCTCTTCATATTCCAGCAGCAGCGCCTCGTGGCTGGTGTAGAAATCCACCGTGCCAAGCTCGTGGGTGGTTTCCGCCGTCATCCCGGCGGCGCCGATGAAATCGAGCGTGTCCTGGATCCGGCCCGCCATATCGCGGTACTTCTGTGCCTCTTCGCGATCGGTGAAGCCCAGCGTCCAGCTATGCACATGGTGCACGTCGGCGAAGCCGCCGGTGGAAAACGCCCGCAAAAGGTTCAGCGTGGCCGCCGCCTGGGTGTAGGCCTGCAGCATCTTCTTGGGGTTCGGAATGCGCGCCTCGGGCGTGAAATCGAGCTCATTGATGATATCGCCGCGGTAGCTTGGCAGTTCCACGCCATCTTTCACTTCAACCGGGGCCGAACGCGGCTTGGCGAACTGGCCCGCCATGCGGCCCACCTTGATCACCGGAACCTTGGCGCCGTAGGTGAGCACGATGGCCATCTGCAGCATCACCTTGAACGTGTCGCGGATGCTATCGGCCTTGAAATCGGCGAAGCTTTCGGCGCAATCGCCACCCTGCAGGAGAAACGCCTCGCCGCGGGCCGCCTTGCCAAGCTCTGCCTTCAGGCGGCGCGCTTCACCGGCGAAAACGAGCGGCGGATACCCTGCCAGCTTCGCCTCAACCCGCGCCAAAGCATCGGCATCGGTATAGTCGGGCATCTGCACCCGCGGCTTGCTGCGCCATCCGGTTTTCTGCCACTCCGCCATCGCTTTTCCTTTCAAAGCTTTGGCCCGCGCGCGCCCTGCCGCGCTTCGGGCCATCCTCAGCGCGCGGGTGTATAGCCGGGCGCGGGGGGGATGAAAACAGGCCGTGTGCGCGCGGGCACGTGATTTTTGCTCCGTGCGGGATGGCTTGAACGGGCGCGCATTTCCTGTTTCGGTCGCTCAACTGAAAACCGCTGAGTCTCGGAACCGTGGACCAAAGCCGCCAGACCATTGAACTTGACGCGCGCCCGGCGCGCAGCCGGCGGTTCGTTTTCGTGCTGCTGGATCGCTTCACGCTGCATTGCTTTGCCTCTGCCATCGATTCCCTTCGGATCGCCAACCGTATGTCGGGGCAGGAGCTGTATTCCTGGAAGCTTCTGGGCGAAGGCGGTGCGGCGGTGGAATGCTCCTGCGGCACCCGGATCGAGGTGGATGGCGATCTGGAAGAGCTGTCGCGCGACGATACCGTGCTTGTTTGCGGCGGCGTGGATATTCAGGCTGTGACCACCCGCGCGGTGCTGAACTGGCTTCGGCGCGAGGCTCGGCGGGGCGTGGCGCTGGGCGGGCTTTGCACCGCAGCCTACCCGCTGGCGAAAGCGGGGCTGCTCGACGGCAAGCGCGCCACCATCCATTGGGAAAACCAGGATAGCTTCTCGGAGGAATTCGAGGAGGTCACGCTCACCAAATCGATCTTCGTGGTGGATGGGAACCGCTTCACTACGGCGGGCGGCACCGCCTCGATCGATTTGATGCTGAAGATCATTGCCGATGATCACGGGGAAGAGCTTGCGGGCGCGGTGGCCGATCAGCTGATCTACACCACGATCCGCACCGATCAGGATACGCAGCGGCTTTCGGTGCCCACCCGGATCGGCGTACGCCACCCCAAGCTGAGCCAGGTGATCCAGATGATGGAGGCCAATATCGAGGATCCGATCAGCCCCTCGATCCTGGCGCGCGACGTGGGCATGTCCACCCGCCAGCTGGAGCGGCTGTTCCGCCGCTACCTCAACCGCTCGCCCAAGCGCTATTACATGGAGCTGCGGCTTCAGAAAGCGCGGAACCTGCTGATGCAAACGGATATGAGCGTGATCAATGTGGCGCTGGCCTGCGGCTTTGCCTCGCCTTCGCATTTTTCGAAATGCTACCGCGCGCAATATCAGACCACGCCCTATCGCGAGCGGGGCGCGCAGGCGGCGCGCCTGACAGTTTAGCGATGTTCCTGCCCTTTTTCGGCGCGCTCCGCACCCATCGCGTGCCGGTCTCGCTGCGCGAATATCTCGCGTTTCTCGAAGGCATGGCGGCGGGGCTTGTGACCTATGACGTCGAGGGGTTCTATTACCTCGCGCGCACCGCGATGGTGAAGGACGAGCGGCATATCGACCGGTTCGATCAGGCCTTTGCCGCGGCCTTCGAAGGGCTTGAAACGATCACGCTGGAGCAGGTGCTTGAAGCGGTGGATCTGCCAGCCGACTGGCTGGAGAAGATGGCCGAGAAGCACCTTTCGCCCGAGGAAAAGGCCGAGATCGAGGCATTGGGCGGCTTCGATAAGCTTATGGAAACGCTGAAGGAACGGCTGGCCGAGCAGCAGGGCCGCCACCAGGGCGGATCGAAATGGATCGGCACGGCGGGCACCTCGCCCTTCGGCGCCTATGGCTACAACCCCGAAGGCGTGCGGATCGGCCAGAGCGAAAGCCGCCACCAGCGCGCGGTGAAGGTGTGGGACAAGCGCGAATTCCGCAATCTCGACGATCAGGTGGAACTGGGCACGCGCAACATCAAGGTGGCGATGAAACGCCTGCGCCGCTGGGCGCGGGACGGGGCGCGCGAGGAGCTTGATCTCGATGGCACCATCCGTGCCACGGCCGAACACGGCTATCTGGATGTGCAGACCCGGCCCGAGCGGCACAATGCCGTCAAGGTAATCCTGTTTCTCGATGTGGGCGGCTCCATGGACCCGCATGTGAAGGTGGTGGAGGAGCTATTTTCGGCGGCGCGGAGCGAATTCAAACACCTTGAATACTACTACTTCCACAACTGCCTTTACGAAGGCGTGTGGCGCGACAACCGGCGGCGTTGGACGGAGCAGACCCCCACAACAGACGTGCTCAACACCTATGGGCCGGACTACAAGTGCATCTTCGTGGGCGATGCCTCGATGAGCCCCTATGAGATCGCCATGCCCGGGGGCGCAAATGAACACTGGAATGCCGAGGCCGGATCGGTGTGGCTTGCCCGGGTGCGGGACCAGTGGCCCCATGTGCTGTGGATCAACCCGGTGCCGGAGAAATACTGGGGCTACACGCAATCCATCGGCATGGTGCGCGAGATCCTGGGGCCCGAGACGATGGTGCCGATGACGCTTGCGGGGATCGAGCGGGGGATGCGGGCGCTTGGGCGGTAGCGGCTGGCCGGGTGCAGCTGTGCCCTGTGCCGTTCTGAACGCAAAGCCGCGCCATAGCCGGGCCCGGGCCCGGCGATCAAGAGGATGATCTGCGCGCCTTGTCCCGGCATCGGCGTGGCCGCCCGGCGACGCCCCTCAAAAATCCGTTGGCGCCCCGCCCTCGGCTTTCCGCCGCTCCACGAAATCCGAAAGCTCCTCGCGGATCGCCGGATCCATCGGCGGCGGTTCGAAACTGCCGACGATCTCCTTGAACAGCGCATGGGCGCGCTCTGCCGTCCAGGTGCCGCCGGCAAGCTCCCACCCTTCGAAATTCCGCCAGTCTGAAACAAAGGGCTGGTGAAAGGCGGTGGTGTAGCGATCCTGGGTGTGCTGGAGGCCGAAGAAATGGCCCGTGCCCACCACTTCCTGGATCGCGTCCACCGCCAGATCCTCTTCCCCCGTGGCGGTGAGCGCGGGTTCGAAGTAGCGCTGGATAATCTGCAAGACCTCGCAATCCATGATGAATTTCTCGGGGCTTGCGATCAGCCCGCCTTCGAGCCAGCCGGCGGAGTGGTACACCATGTTGGTGCCCGATTGCACCGCCGCCCACAGCGAGTTCGAGGTTTCCCACATCGCCTGCCCATCGGGCACATTGGCAGCGCACACGCCCGACGAACGCATGGGCAGCCCGTAGAACCGCGCCATTTGCCCCGTCATCTGGGTGGCGCGCATATATTCCGGCGTGCCAAAGGCCGGGGCGCCCGATTTCATATCCACATTCGACGTGAAGGTGCCAATCACGCACGGGCAGCCCGGGCTGACATATTGGAAAAGCGCGATGGCGCAGAGCGCCTCGGCCACCGATTGCGCCACTGCCCCGGCCAGCGTGACGGGCGCCATCGCTCCGGCAAGTGTGAAGGGGGTAACCACCACCGCTTGCCCCCGGCGCGCCAGCCGCAAACAGCCAT
Source organism: Paracoccaceae bacterium (assembly GCA_028285485.1). Taxonomy (GTDB): domain Bacteria; phylum Pseudomonadota; class Alphaproteobacteria; order Rhodobacterales; family Rhodobacteraceae; genus JANQPC01. Next base: position 46,780 of record JANQPC010000107.1, read on the forward strand.
CGATCATCGGGTGATCGTGCTTGAGGGGCGAGGTGGAATTGATGTTGGTATACATGTGCGGGCGGGCGGCGAATTCCTCCTCGCTCAGGCCGTTCGCGATCCGCACCATTTCCATCACATCTTCCACCCGCTCCTTCCCGAGCGAGTAGGCGTGCATCACCTTGTCCGACAGCGTGAGCTTGTCGAAGAGCACATCGAGATGCCGGATGGAGGGGTGCAGATCCACCGGCTCCACCGGATAGCCGCCCGCGAAGTGGATGCAGTTGAAATACTGGGTAAGTTTCAGAAGATCCTGGCAGGCCGCGCGGGTGCCCGGCACCTTGCCGGTGCTCAGATCCCAGTAGTTCGGCGGGGATGAGACATTGCCGAACAGGATCGTGTTGCCGCCCACGGTGAGCTGACGGTCGGGGTTGCGCGGGGTGATCGTGAAACTGGCGGGCGCCTTGCCCACCATCTCCATCACCCACGCGCGGTCAAACCGGACCATCGCATCATCAACCCTGCACCCCGCCTCGCGAAAAAGCGTAAGCGCCTCTTCGTTGAGAAACTCGATCCCGATCTCTTCGAGGATGCGCATCGCCGCATCGTGGATCGCCGCAACGCCCTCTTCGCTCAAGGGTTCGGTCGGGCGGTCGGGGTTTTTCGGCAGGCGCCAGGGCATCTGTTCGATAACCGGCCCGCCCCGGCGGGTGTTCCCGGCGCGCCCGCCGCCGCGGCGGCGGCGCGTTGCTGTTTCGGCCATCTGGGCCCTCCCGATATCACCTACCGGCAAGGATGGCGGGCTCGGATGGCGGTGGCGGGGAAAAAAGCGACCCTGCGGTGTCGTTTTCCTCCGGGAGCGCGGGAAAGCGCGCTGCCCGTTGGGCGCGCCGCTTATGCGCCTTGCGCGTCAAGCCAGTCTGGCAGGTGGCCGATATCGGGGAAAACGGCATCCGCCAGCGGCTCAAGATCCGCGCGGGTGGCGAGCCCCGTGAGAACGCCGATTGTGGCCATGCCCGCGGCGCGCCCCGCCGTCAGGTCATGGCGGCTGTCGCCCACCATGACCGCGGCCTCGGGCGGCACGCCCAGAGCCTTGGCGGCCGCGAGGCAGGGGCCCGGCGCGGGCTTGGCGCCATAGCCGCTGTCATACCCGGCGAGAAACGCGATGCGCCCGGCGATTCCGCTCGTTTCAAGCTGCCGCCGCGCCGCCGCCTCGCTTTCATTGGTGACCACGGCCAGATGCAGGCCCCGGGCCAGAAGGCTATCAAGATAAGGGGCAAGCGGCAGCGCCTCGGCCATGGTGACCTCGGCGGCAAGGGCATCGAGCTGGCCAACCAGCCCGCTCACCGTCTGATCCGGCAGAAACGGCAGCCAGGCGCGGGCGATATCTTCCGCCGTGCCGGCTATGGCGAGGCTGTCGGGGCGGAAGCGCTGCGCGGCGCGGTCGTATGAGATGGCGTTGGCCAGGCATTCGCCGGTGGCCGGATCGGGGGCCATGCGGTTGATCAACCCATCGGCCCAACGCCCCCAGCTTTTCTGGAAATCAAAGAGGGTGCCGTCTTTATCGAAGAGGATCGCGCGCGGGGTCATGGGGCAGAGACTGGGGCGGCGGGATCGGAGGTGCAAGGCCCCGCGATGCGGCCTTTACAGGCGCGCCGCAAAAGCATAACCATTTAGTTATGGATTCGCTTGCCCTCGATCGCGTCTTTTCCGCCCTCTCGGATGCCACCCGGCGCGGCATCCTTGCGGAGCTCTCGGGCGGCCCGCGCAACGTGCGCCAGCTCACAAGCGCCTTCGAGATCTCGCAACCCGCAATCTCAAAGCACCTGCGGGTGCTCGATACCGCCGGGCTGATCCGGCGCGAAAAGCGCGGGCGGGAGCATCTCGTGACGGTGAACGCCGCTGCGGCGGAAGAGGCCGCGGCCTGGATTGCCCATTACGCCCGTTTCTGGCGGCTTCACTTTGATGCCGTGGACGACATTCTGACCCAACGCAAGGAGGCCCAAGATGACAACTGAGACCCATGTTGAGAACGGTACATTGACGGTGCGCCGGATCTACGATGCGCCGCAGGCGGAGGTATTCGATGCCTGGATCGATGCGGCCAAGACCACCCATTGGTGGGGCTGCGGGCAGACCGAACGCGTGGCCTCCCGCATCGAGCCGCGCGTGGGCGGGGCCTATTACCACCTGATGAGCCTGCGCGATGTGGGCGATCACCCGATTGACGGCACGATCACCGAGTTTGATCCGCCCCGCGCGCTGGCCTACACGATGCCGGGCATGGAATCGGGCGAGGTGATGGCGGTGCGCGTGACGTTTGAAGCCGCAGAGGCCGGCACGCGCGTGACGCTCACGCAATCGAAGCTGGACGAAACGCTGAAAGATGTTGTTGCAGCGGGCTGGGCGGCCTCGTTTGAACGGTTGGCGGAGTTCTTCCAAGGCGCACGGCGCGCGGCCTAGCGGCAAAAGGCGTCAGAACGCGCAGTTCAGCGCCCGCTCAAAGCTCACCCGCCCGTCATACGGCCCGATCGGGCGGGAGATCAGCGCGCCTGCGGTAAAGCGAACCGCCATCACCGTGCGCCAGTTGCGGCTGGCCACGATCATCTCGATCCCCTCGCCGCAATCGCGCAGGCCCCCGCCGATATCGGGCTCGCCGATCCGGTGGTTCGTGAAGCCTTCGCTGGCCCCCACCTGCGTAAGCGTGCCGTCGGAGAACCGCCAGACGCGCAGGGTTTTGGCCAGGTGCGGGCGATCCACATAGGCGATCTCAATCGCCCCGTCGCCATCGAGATCGGCAATACCTACGGGCGCGAGCCAGCGAAACCGGGTGCCGATGGGCGGAGTGGCGGCGATCAGCCCGTCGGGCCCGTAGATCGACAGGCGCGCACCCCGGGCGGCATCGCTTTCCACCACCACAACCTCGGGCGCGCCATCGCCATCCACATCGGCCAGGCGCGGCTCAACATCTTCGAACACCCGCGCCTCGGGCAGCACGATCCGCACGGTGCGCCCGCGATCGGTATCGATTTCAAGTTCGCCGTATTCGATCGCATCGCCCAGAACGGCATGCGGGTAGCGTTCTGTCGGCGCCGAAAACCGCGCCGCCGTCACCGTTTCGCCAAACGCCGGGGCCGCGACAAGCGCCAGGGCGGCGGCGAGGGCGCGCATCAGATCTGCTTCTCGGGCATCTGCACGACAAGCCCGTCAAGCGCATCGGTTACCTTCAACTGGCAGGTGAGGCGCGAGCGGTTGGGATCGGGCTGATACGCGAAATCGAGCATATCCTCTTCCATCGGATCGATCTCGGGCAGCTTCGCCATCCAATCGGGGTGCACGTAGACATGGCAGGTGGAACAGGCGCAGGCGCCGCCGCAATCGGCCTCGATGCCGGGAATGTTGTTGTCGCGCGCGCCTTCCATAACGGTCAAGCCTTCGGCGACATCCACGACATGCTCGGTTCCGTTATGCTCGATGTAAGTGATCTTGGCCATTCGGGGCCCTCTTGGATTGGGGAGTCGCCATCTTCTAGCCAAGCCGTGCTGGGGGGGCCAGCCCTTTGGTGCGGCAGCGGCCCGGGTTGTGCGCAGCGGAAAATGTTCTATCTTTGTTCTCATGACACATATGCCCGCCCCACCCCGATGGCCGCGCCCGCCGGCCTGCCTGCCCCACGGGCGGCTTGACGATGTGCCGGGCGGCGCGCGGATTGCGGTGGCGGGCCTTGTTCTGGTGCGCCAGCGCCCGGGCACGGCAAAGGGCGTGATCTTCATCACGCTGGAGGATGAAACGGGGGTTGTGAACGTGGTGGTCTGGCGCAAGCTTTACGAACGCTTCCGCCGCGCGGTGATCGCGGGGCGCTGCCTGAAGGTGACGGGCCGGGTGCAGCGTGAGGGCGGCGTGGTGCATGTGGTGGCCGAGGAGATCGAGGATATCTCGTGGATGCTCGATGATCTTCTGCGCTACCACGAACCCTGCCGCGCCGCCGATCAGCCCTAAGCGGCTGGAACCCCCACGCGACCTGCGCGATGCTAAAGGCCACGGTCATTCGGAGCCCGGCCCATGCCCGCCCAGATCATCTTTCTTCACGGCCCCTCCAGCAGCGGCAAATCCACCCTTGCCCGCGCGCTGCAGGCAGAGATCGAGCTGCCGTTCTGGCATGTGTCTTTCGATGCGCTGCGCGATACGGGCGTTCTGCCCATGGCGCGGTTCGAAGCGGGCGATTTCAGATGGCGCACGGCACGGGCGGGCGTATTTGCCGGTTTCCACAACTCACTCGGCGCTTACGCTGCGGCGGGCAACAATCTGATATTGGAGCATATTCTGGACACGCGGGGCTGGGCGGAAGATCTGCATCGCCTCTTCGCCCCCTACGATGTGCTTTTTGTGGGCCTGCATTGCCCGCTTGCGCTGTTGGAGGCGCGAGAGGCCGCGCGGGGCGACCGGCCCGCGGGTAGCGCGCGGGCGGATTTCGAAAGCGTGCATCATGGCCGCCGCTACGATCTGGAACTCGACAGCGAAGATGGGGTTGAGGCCAACGTCTCGCGGGTACTTGCCATCTGGCGAAGCGGGCAGCGGATCTCGGAATTTGCGCAGTAGGGCGCCTGGCCCGCAGGGCGCGCACCGGGGCGGTGCGGCCAGATGCGCCCTCGCCCCCGCGCCCAGGCCCTCTATCTCTCAAACCACTTAACGGACCCCACCGCAGGCATGCTTCTCACCGCCACCGATCTCACCAAGGCCTTTCCCGGCGAAGGCGGGCCAACCCGCGTGCTGGATGGCGTGAGCTTCACGCTCGCCGCCGGGGAAACGCTGGCGCTGACAGGCGAAAGCGGATCGGGCAAATCCACCCTTCTGCATATTGCCGCGGGGCTGGAGCCGATGGATGCGGGCGAGATCACGATCGATGGCACCGCGCTTTCCACCCTTGATGACGGGGGCCGCGCTGCCTTGCGGCGCCAAACCGTGAGCGTGGTGTTTCAGCAGTTCAACCTGATCCCCTCGCTCGATGCCGCGGCCAATATCGCGTTTCAAGCCCGGCTCGCGGGGCGGCATGACGCCCCCTGGTGCGCCACGCTGGCAGAGCGGCTGGGGCTCCGTGAACACCTCGCGAAATACCCCGAGCAACTCTCCGGCGGCCAACAGCAGCGGGTGGCCATCGGGCGGGCGCTGGCGGTGCGCCCGAAGATCGTGATGGCCGATGAGCCCACGGGCAACCTGGATGAGGCCACCGGCGATCAGGTGATTGATCTGATGCTGGGGCTGACGGCGGACACGGGTGCGGCGCTTCTTATGGTCACGCATTCCGAAAGGCTGGCGGCGCGGCTTTCCCGCCGGCTGCAGCTTAGCCGGGGGCGCGTGGCATGACCGGCGCAGCGCTTTCGGCGATCCTCGGCCATTGGCGGCGGCATCCGTTTCAGCTTGCCACGCTGGTGCTGGGCCTGGCGCTTGCCACCGCGCTCTGGTCCGGCGTGCAGGCGATCAATGCCGAGGCGCGCGCAAGCTACGATGCGGCAAGCGCGGCGGTGGGCGGCACCCGGCCCGTGCTGGTGGATCCGGCGGGGGATATCGATCAGGCCACCTATGTCGCGCTTCGCCGCGCGGGCTGGCAGGTCTCTCCCATCCTTGAAGGCTGGGTGCGCACGCCGCGCGGGCGGGTGCGCCTGGTAGGGATCGATCCGCTGACCGCGCCGCCCGAGATTGCGGCTGCGGGCACGGTGCTTGCGGGCGATCTGACCGGGTTTTTGGGCCAGCCGGGCATGCTGATTGCCGGCGAAGCTACGGCCGCGCGGCTGGAGAGCGCCGATCTGCCGCCGGTAACCGTGGCCGAGGGCATCGCGCCCTCGCTGGCCTTTGCCGATATCGGGGTGGCCCAGCGGCTTCTGGGGCTTGAGGGGCGGATAACCCGGCTGATCCTGCGCGAAGATCAGCCGCTCACCCGGCCGCCCCTGGCTGAAATCGCGCCGGGGCTTGAAGAGCGCGCCTCGGGCGGCCAGGCGGATCTCGCGCGGCTGACCGACAGCTTTCACCTCAACCTCACCGCCTTTGGCCTTCTCTCCTTCGCGGTGGGGCTCTTCATCGTGAACGGGGCCATCGGCCTCGCATTTGAGCAACGCCGCCCCACCTTCCGCACCCTGCGCGCGCTCGGCCTGCCCGCCCGGCGGCTGACGTTGCTGCTGGTGGCCGAGCTTGCGGCCTTCGCGCTGATCTCGGGCGCGCTGGGCATCGCACTCGGCTACGCGATCGCCGCGGCCCTTCTGCCCGATGTTGCCGCAACGCTTCGCGGCCTTTACGGCGCGCCGGTGGAGGGCGGGCTGACGATCCGCCCGGCCTGGTGGGCGGCGGGCATGGCGATTGCCCTTGCGGGCACGGCGGCGGCCTCGGCGGGCGCGCTCTGGAAGCTTGCGCGCCTGCCGGTTTTGGCGCCCGCGCGGCCCCGCGCCTGGGCGCGGGCCTCGCAGGCAACGCTCGGGCCGCAGCTGGCGGCCTCTGCCGCACTTGCGCTTCTCTCCCTTGCCGCGGGCACGCTGGGGGCGGGCCTTTTGGCAGGCTTTGTGATGCTGGGCGCGCTGCTGCTTTCCGCCGCGCTGGCGCTGCCCGCCCTGCTCTCGGCCCTGCTTGCGCTGGCCGCGCGCCTCGCGGCGGGGCCGCGGGCCGAGTGGTTCTGGGCCGATACCCGCCAGCAGCTTCCGGGCCTGAGCCTTGCCCTGATGGCGCTTCTCCTCGCGCTGGCCGCAAATATCGGTGTGGGAACAATGGTTTCAAGCTTCCGGCTCACCTTCACCGGGTGGCTCGATCAACGCCTGGCCTCGGAGATCTACGTGACCGCCGAAGATGCCGCCCAGGCGGAGGCGATGGTGGCCTTCCTCGCCCCGCGCACGAACGCCATCCTGCCGATCTGGAGCGTGGAGCGCGAGGTGGCCGGGGCGCCCGCCGAAATCTTCGGCGTGGCCGATCACGCCACCTATCGCGATCACTGGCCGCTGCTGACCGCCCTGCCGGAGGTTTGGGATCTGCTCGCCCGTGGCGAGGGCGCGCTGATCAACGAGCAACTTGCCCGCCGCGAGGGGCTGGCGCCGGGCGACAGGCTGGATCTGCCGGGAGGCGCGCTGATCGTTGCGGGCAGCTATTCCGATTATGGCAACCCCAGCGCGCAGGTGCTGATTTCCGTCAGCACCCTCACGGCGCGGTTTCCGGAGGTGGAACGGCTGCAATTCGGCCTGCGTGTTCCGCCCGGGCAGACCGAGGCGGTGATGGCGGCCCTCACGGGTGAATTCGGGCTCGATCCTGGGCGGATGATGGATCAGCAGGCGATCAAGGCGTTCTCGCTGCAGGTGTTCGAACGCACCTTCACCGTGACCGGCGCGCTGAATGTGATGACACTGGCGGTGGCGGGCTTTGCGATCCTGACCTCGCTTCTCACGCTGGCCGCCATGCGCCTGCCGCAGCTTGCGCCCGTCTGGGCGCTGGGGCTCACCCGCGCCCAGCTTGCGCGGCTGGAGCTTCTGCGCGCGCTGGGGCTTGCGGCGGTGACGATGGTGCTGGCGATCCCGGTGGGGCTGGTGCTGGCCTGGGTATTGCTGGCGGTGATCAATGTCGAAGCCTTCGGGTGGCGCCTGCCGATGCATGTTTTCCCGGCGGATTGGCTGTGGCTTGGCGCGCTGGCACTGCTGGCGGCCGGGCTCGCCGCGCTGTGGCCCGCGCTGCGGCTCGCGCGCATGGCGCCGGCAGACCTTGTGCGGGTGTTCAGCAATGAGCGGTAGGGCTCTGCTTTCAAGCTGTTTTCTTGCGGTCGTGCTGATCGCATTTGCCGCGCTGCCCGGGCCATCGCACGCCCAGGGCTTCGCGGGGCTTGGCACCGATGCCGAGGGCTTCGCGATCCCAGAGCCAGGGCGCGGTTTCACCTTCCCCGAGGATCACGGCGCGCATCCCGATTACAGGATCGAGTGGTGGTATGTGACCGCGACGCTCACAGGCGAGGACGGGCGCGCCTACGGCGTTCAATGGACCCTCTTTCGCTCCGCCCTCGCGCCGGAGCGCCGGGAGGGGTGGGACGATCCGCAGATCTGGTTCGGCCATGCCGGGCTGACAACGCCGGACAGGCACTTTGTGGGCGAGCGTTTCGCGCGCGGCGGCGTTGGGCAGGCGGGGGTTCAGGCGGAACCTTTTGCCGCGTGGATCGATGAATGGCGGATGGAAGGGCCTAGCTTGAGCGAGGTCACCCTCACCGCGCAAGGCCCTGACTTTGCGTATGATCTCGAACTGGTGACTGGAATGCCCTTCGTGCCGCAAGGCCAGAACGGGTATTCGGTGAAATCGGCTTCAGGGCAAGCAAGCTACTACTACTCCCAACCCTTCTACGAGGTGACCGGAACGCTCGCCTTGCCCGATGGACCGGTGCGGGTGTCGGGCAACGCCTGGCTCGATCGCGAATGGTCCTCCCAACCGCTGGCCGAGACGCAAACGGGGTGGGACTGGTTCAGCCTTGTCTTTGAAACCGGCGAGCGGCTCATGGGCTTTCGCCTGCGCGATACCGCCGGGCCCGATTTCACCGCCGCCACCTGGATCACCGCAGAGGGCACGCCCACGCCCTATCCTAACGGTGCATTCCGGGCAGAACCGCTCACCATCACACCCGTTGCGGGGCGCGACGTGCCGACGCGCTGGCAGGTGAGCCTGCCGGAACGCGATCTTGACGTAACAGTTGAGGCACTCAACCCAAATTCCTGGATGGAAACGGCTTTTCCCTATTGGGAAGGCCCAGTTTCTTTTACCGGAACCCATCGCGGGCGCGGGTATCTGGAGATGACGGGCTATGAGTGATCTTACCCGCCTCGATGCGACGCTCGATCAGGTCTGGTATCACCTCGCCTGCGGGGCGGCAGAGCCCGACGCGCCCGCGCGGAACCTGGTGTTGGCGACCGTGGGCGTAGATGGCGGCGCCGAGGCGCGCATGGTCGTGCTGCGGGGGGCGGACAGGGGCGCGGGCACGCTTACCGTGCATACCGATGCCGCCTCGGCCAAAGTGGCCGAGATCGCCGCCACGCCCCAGGCCACGCTTCTGGTCTGGGATCCGCTCGCCCGGCTTCAGATCCGGCTGCGCGCACGGGTCACGTCACGGGCGGGAACGGAAGAGGAATGGTCCGCGATCGGCGATGGCGCGCGCGCGGTCTATGGCGGCACCCCGCCGCCTGGCTTTGCGATTGCGCGCCCGGAGGCGCATGAGGCGGCGCCCGATCCGGCGCGATTCACCGTTCTCACGGCGCGTATCGAGGAGATCGAAACCTTGCATCTTGGCCAGGATCGCCACCGCCGCGCGGTCTTCCGCCGCACCGAGGGCTTCCACGGGACATGGCGCGCGCCCTGAACCGCGCCCTGTGCGCAACGCCCCGCGGCGAAGCCGTGCGCGCCCCTCGCTTTCCCGCCCGGCGCGCACTACCCCTTGCCCCATGACGCCAGCCTTCCCCCTGACCCGCGAGCTTGTTCTGATTGGCGGCGGCCACACGCATGCCCTGGTGCTGCGCCGCTGGGGGATGGCGCCCCTGCCCGGCGCACGGCTCACGCTGATCAACCCCGGCCCCACCGCACCCTATACCGGCATGCTGCCGGGCTTCGTGGCCGGGCATTACCCGCGCGAGGCACTTGAGATCGATCTGGTACGGCTGGCGCGCTTTGCGGGCGCCCGGCTCATATTGGGCGAGGCCGAGGGGATCGACCGGAACGCGCGGCGCATCCAGATCTCCGGCCGCGCCGACATTGCCTACGATATCGCCTCGATCGATATCGGCATCACGTCTGACCTGCCTGCGCTGCCCGGCTTTCTCGAACACGGGGTGCCCGCCAAGCCGCTTGGCGCCTTCGCCGCCGCCTGGGCGGCGTATCGGAAAAAGCCCGGCCCCGCCGCGATAGCCATCCTCGGCGCGGGGGTGGGCGGCGTGGAGCTTTCGCTGGCCATGGCCCATGCGATGGCCGCGCGCGACCGGCCCGCAGAGATCACCGTGATCGATCGTGCGCGGGCGCTTGAGAGCACCCATCCCCCCGCGCGCATCGCGCTTCTCGAACGGATGCGGGCGGCGGGCATCCGGCTTCTTGAGGATGCAGAGGTGATCGAGGTCACCGCAGATGCCGTGCATCTCGCCGGGGGCCGCCAGATTCCGGCCGACCTGAGCGTTGGCGTTGCCGGGGCGCGCCCCTATCGCTGGCTCGGCACCACGGGGCTTGATCTGCGCGAGGGTTTCATCGAGGTGGATGCGAGCCTGCGCAGCAGCGATCCCGCGATCTATGCGGCGGGCGATTGCGCGCATCTCGGCACCGCGCCGCGCCCCAAGGCCGGGGTTTTCGCCGTGCGCGCCGCGCCGGTTCTGGCCCGCAACCTGCGCGCGGATCTTACCGGCTCGGCCCGCCGCGCATTTCGCCCGCAGGAGGATTACCTCAAGCTGATCTCGCTTGGCGGGCAGGCGGCGCTGGCCGAGAAATGGGGGCTGACGGCGCAGGGCGCGTGGGTCTGGCGCTGGAAGGATCGGATTGACCGGCGTTTTATGGATCGGCTTGCCGATCTGCCGCCCATGGCGCCGCCCGCCCCGCCCGCCGAGGCCGCCCATGGCCTGCGCGCGGCCCTGGGCGGCCAACCGCCCTGCGGGGGCTGCGGGGCAAAGGTGGCGCCCGCTACTCTTGCAAAGGGGCTTGAGGCGCTGGGCGCGCCGGAACGTGCGGATGTTGTGCAGGGGCCGGGCGATGATGCCGCGATCCTCAAGATCGGGCGCGAACGGCAGGTGATTTCCACCGATCACCTGCGCGCGGTGACGGGCGATCCCTACCTGATGGCGCGGATCGCGGTGCATCACGCGATGGGCGATATCTGGGCAATGGGCGCCACACCGCAGGCCGCGCTGGCCACGATCATCCTGCCGCAGATGAGCGGGCCGATGCAGGCCGCCTGGCTTGACGAGATCCTTGCGGGCACCGCCCGCGCCCTGGGCGAAACGGGCGCGGCCCTTGCGGGCGGGCATACGACAGTGGGCGCGGAGCTGACGCTGGGCTTCACCGTAACCGGGCTTGCAGCGGAAGAGCCGATCACCCTTGCGGGCGCCGTGCCAGGCGATGCGCTGGTGCTCACGCGCCCGCTTGGCAGCGGCGTGATCCTGGCCGGTGAGATGCAGATGAAGGCCCGGGGCGAAGATGTTGCCACCTGCCTGGCCGAGATGGCGCGCCCGCAAGGCGCCGCGGCGGCAGCGCTTTCCGGCGCCCGGGCGATGACCGATGTTACCGGCTTTGGGCTCGCGGGGCATCTTCGGGCGCTCTGCCGCGCCTCTGGCGTGGGGGCGGCGCTGCGGATGGCGGAGATCCCGACCTATGCCGGGGCGGAGGCGCTGGCGGCAGCCGGCGTGCGCTCAACGCTCTTTGCCGCGAACCGGGCTCATGCGGAGATTTCGGGCGCCGCGGGCCCGCGCGCGGATCTGCTTTACGATCCGCAAACGGCGGGCGGGCTTCTTGCAACAGTGCCGGAGGCGGCGGTTCTGGATGTTCTGGCCGCGCTTGAGGCTACGGGGCGCGCCGGGCATGTGATCGGGCGGATCGTGGACGGCCCGCCTGTCGTGACGATTGAGTGACCGGCGGATTTGCTTGGTGGCAGCCGCCGCCAGCGCCCCCTAACGGAACGGATACATCCAGGGCCGGTAGTCATCGGCCAGAAGCGTGGCCTTCTCGATCTCTTCAGCCGTCATCTTTTTCTGGATCTCCTCAAGGCTGATCGCGGCATCGGGATCGCCGCCAATGGCCGAGAGAAGATACCACATATAGGCGCGCACAAGGTCGGGCCCCGGCATCCCGCGCCCCACCTCATAATACCAGCCCACCCCCGATTGGGCGCCCGGATGCCCTTTCATGGCAGAGCGCAGGTACCACTCGAAAGCACGCTGATCGTCCCGCTCAACACCAAGACCCAGCGCATACATCACGCCGATCAGTTCCTCCGCATCGGCATTGCCGGATCGCGCGGCGGGCAGGAAGGCTTCCATCGCCTCGGCAAACCGCCCCGCCTCCATCAGATCGCGCGCCGTTTCGATCTCGGCCCAAGCAGGGGTTGCGCAGGCCGCAAAAGCCGCGAAGATCATCCCATGAAACGCGTGTTTGCCCATCTGGCCCTTCTCCTGTGCCTCTCTGGCCCTGCCGCGGCCGCCGATCTGCCGCGGCCCCTCACGGATGCCGATTTTCTTCCGGTCGATCCCGCGCAGGCAAGGATCGGCCAGCTTTTGTTCTATGACAAGATCCTCTCGGGCAATCGCAACATCTCCTGCGGGACCTGCCACCATCACGATCATGGCGGAACCGACGGGCTGAGCCTTGGGATTGGCGAGGGCGGCGCGGGCGTGGGGCCCGAACGCACCGCGGGCCTGGGTGCCAACAGGATCAAGAAGCGCATCCCGCGCAATGCGCCTGCGCTCTGGAACCTCGGCCATCGCGAGATCGAAGTGATGTTTCATGATGGGCGCCTGTCGCGCTCTGACCTTTTCGGCAACGGGTTCAACACGCCTGCCGAGGAATGGCTGCCCGAGGGGCTGGCCACCCCGCTTTCGGCGCAGGCGCTCTTTCCGCTGACCGCTCAGTTCGAAATGGCAGGCAACCCCGCGGAGAACGAGATCGCGGGCGCGGTGCACGACCGGATCGATGCCGCCTGGCCGATCCTGGCGAAGCGCGTGCGGGTGATCCCGGCCTACGGGCAGTTGTTCGTGGATGCGTTCGATCATATCGACACGCCTGAAGAGGTAACGATCGTGGAGATCGCCAATGCGCTCGGCGCCTTCATGGCCAGCGAATGGCGCAACCACGACAGCCCGTTCGACCGCTATTTGTCTGGCGACAGGGCGGCGCTGGCGCCCGCGGCAGAGGCCGGGATGGCGCTGTTTTACGGCAAGGCGGGCTGCGCGGGCTGCCATTCGGGGCCGCTGCTCTCAGACCAGGGCTTTCACGCGCTGGGGCTGCCTGCCTTCGGCCCCGGGCGCACGCGGATGTTTGACCCCTATGCCCGCGATGTGGGGCGGATGGGAGAGACCAACCGGCTTTCCGATGCCTACCGCTTCCGCACCCCGATGCTGCGCAACGTCGCGCTCACCGGGCCTTATGGCCACAATGGCGCCTATCCCACGCTGGAGAGCATGGTGCGCCACCACCTGAACCCGGCGGCAGCCCGCGCGGCCTGGACGCCGGAGATGGCGAAACTGCCCGATGTGCCCTGGCTTGCGGCGGTGGATTTCGTGATCCGCGCAGATGATCGCGAGATGGCGCGGCAGGCGGCGGTGCTGGACATCACGCCGGTGGCGTTGAGCGATGGCGAGGTGGCCGAGCTTGTGGCGTTTCTGAACGCGCTAACGGGAAAGACGGCCAAGACCCGCCCGCTGGGGCGGCCCGAGACGGTGCCGAGCGGGCTTGCGGTGGATTAGCGGGGGGCTTGGGCAAACGGCGTGCGCCGGTCAGACCCTCGCACACCGAGTGCACACTTGTCGGGCGGGCGCCGGCCCTTGGGGGAGCGCCGCAACATGGGTTCGGAGTGCTTAGTCCCCGAGAACGCGCCTCACCTTCGCCCGTGGCGTGTGACGCGAGCCAAAGCGCTGGCGCGCCCCTACCCGTCCCCGGCAGGCTTATCGGGATCCGCCTGCCCGACCCCGCGGAAGATCGCCCTGAAGGGCAGCGCCCAGAGGATGCCGAGGCCCACATAGACCAGAAGCTCCACCACAAAGGGCGGGCGGCCAAGCCAGTTCATGATCGTCACCGCCGCCACGATATAGGTGGGCAGACCGATCACGAGGATCACGAGCGACCATCTGCGGCGGGCTTTGTAGGACAGGGCCATCAGTCAGAAAACGGGTCCGTTACAAGGATCGTGTCGTCGCGTTCGGGTGAGGTGGAAAGTAGGGCCACGGGGCAGCGGATCAACTCCTCGATCCGGCGCACGTATTTCACCGCCTCGCCCGGCAGATCGGCCCAGCTGCGCGCGCCCGCGGTGCTGTCGGACCAGCCCGCCATCGTCTCGTAAACCGGGGTGACCCGCGCCTGCGCCTCAGCCGCGATGGGCAGATAATCGAGGCGTTCGCCATCAAGCTCATAACCTGTGCAGATCTTCAGCTCCTCGAACCCGTCGAGCACATCGAGCTTTGTCAGCGCGATGCCGTTCACGCCGCTTGTGGCACAGGTCTGGCGCACAAGTACGGCATCGAACCAGCCACAGCGGCGCTTGCGGCCCGTGGTGGTGCCGAACTCATGGCCGCGCTCGCCCAGCCGCTGGCCATCGGCATCAAAAAGCTCGGTGGGAAACGGCCCCTCGCCCACCCGCGTGGTATAGGCCTTCACGATCCCCAGCACGAAATCGATGCCGCCCGGGCCCATGCCCGTGCCGGTGGCGGCCTGGCCCGCGATCACGTTCGAGCTGGTCACGAAAGGATAGGTGCCGAAATCGATATCCAGCAGCGCCCCTTGCGCGCCTTCGAAAAGGATCCTGCGGCCTGCCTTGCGCGCCTCGCTCATCACTTTCCAGACGGGCCCGGCATAGGGCTGGATCTTCGGGCCGACATCGCGAAGGGCGGCAAGAAGCGCGGCGCGATCCACCTCCGGCAGCCCCAGCCCCCGGCGCAGCGCATCGTGATGAACGAGCGCGCGATCCACCCGCGCCTCAAGCGTTGCGTCATCGGCCAGATCGGCCACGCGCACGGACCGGCGCCCGACCTTATCTTCATAGGCCGGGCCGATGCCGCGGCCGGTGGTGCCGATCTTGGCCACCGAATTCGCCGTCTCGCGGGCGCGGTCAAGCTCCCCATGGATCGGCAGGATCAGGGGCGTGTTTTCGGCAATCATCAGCGTCTCGGGGCTGATCTCCACACCCTGGGCGCGCACCGTCTCGATCTCTTCAATCAGATGCCAGGGATCGAGCACCACGCCATTGCCGATCACGCTCAGCTTGCCGCCGCGCACCACGCCCGAGGGCAGCGCGTGCAGCTTGTAGACAGCGCCCTCGATCACCAGCGTGTGGCCCGCATTGTGCCCGCCCTGAAAGCGCGCGATCACATCGGCGCGTTCCGACAGCCAGTCGACGATCTTGCCCTTGCCCTCGTCGCCCCACTGGGCGCCGACCACCACGACATTTGCCATTCATCCCTCCGCCATCCGGCCAGCGCCATCAAACCACCGCGCGCCCTATAGCGATCCTGCCACGGCGGCGAAACCGCCAATTGCCGGGCGCTGGACAGGCCGCGCCCCAGCCGCCAATGATCGGGCAGGTTTGAGGAGATCCGTGCCGATGGGCTTTATCCTGCGCTGGCTGGTGGCGTTCGTGCTGCTGGCGCTTACCTTCAACCCGACCGAGTTCAACTATATCCGCTGGGCCGAGCGCGGGGCGGAGGGGCAATTGCCGCTCGTGGTGCTTGCCGGTCTGGTGCTGTTTGCAGGTTACGTGATCTACCTGCGTGCCACCTTCCGGTCGATCGGCGTGTTCGGGATCGGGCTGGTGGCCGCAATTTTCGCGGCGCTGATCTGGGTTCTGATCGATTACGGCATTCTCAGCCTCGAAAACCGCGGCTTCACCACCTGGCTTGGCATTATTGCCCTCTCGCTCGTTCTGGGGATCGGGCTCTCATGGTCCATCGTCCGGCGGCGGCTGACGGGGCAGACGGATGTGGATGATATCGACGAATAGGCCCGCCCCGGTGGCGCGGCGCCCGATTGTGAAGTGACAGCGGGCGCGTGATCTGGCCACATGGGCCCATGCGATGGCTCGCCCTCATCTTCGCCCTTTCTGCGGGCCCCCTGCTGGCCGAAGAGGTGGATGTCGAGCTGTTCCTGGCGGTCGACGTGTCACGATCGATGACCCCGGCGGAACTGGAGATTCAGCGCCGGGGCTATGCCGAGGCCCTGCGCTCGGACGATGTGATTCAGGCCATCGAGGGCGGGCTAATCGGGGCCGTTGCCATTTCCTACGTGGAATGGGCGGGCCAGGTTTCGCAGCGCGAAATCGTGCCATGGACAATCGTGCGCAGCCGCGCCGAGGCCGAGGCGCTCGCCGATGCGCTGACCAACCGTTTCAACCCTTCGCTTCGGCGCACTTCGATCTCGGGCGCGCTGATCTTTGCCGCCAACAGCATCGCCAATAACGATATCACCGGGCTTCGGCGGGTGATCGATATCTCGGGCGACGGGCCCAATAACGATGGCCGCCCGGTGACCCGCGCCCGCGACGCGGTGCTTGCCCAGGGCATCACGATCAACGGGTTGCCGTTGATGACGCGCGACGGGCTGAACGATCGCTGGCATCTTGAAGATCTCGATGCCTACTACCGCAACTGCGTAATCGGCGGCCCCGGCGCCTTTGCGATCCCGGTTCTAACCTGGGATCAGTTCGCGCTCGCGGTGCGGCGCAAGCTTGTGCTTGAGATCTCGGGCCGGATGCCCACAGGGCCGCAGCGCGCCACGCTGATCCCCGCGCAATATCGCGGCGGCGATGTGACCCCCTATGATTGCCTGATCGGCGAGAAGATATGGGAGAGAAACCGCCGCTATTGGGAGGGGCCTTGACCTCCCTTGCGGGGCTGTCACAACAGCGCCCATGGCAACGGGCACACTTACGGTGGATCTCGATGCGCTGGTGGCGAACTGGCGCGCGCTGGATGCGCTAAGCGGCGCCGGGGTGGAAACCGGGGCCTGCGTGAAGGCCGATGGCTACGGGCTGGGCGCGGCGCGGGTGGCGCGCGCGCTGGCCGGGGCCGGGGTGCGGCGCTTCTTCGTGGCGGTGGCCGAGGAAGGCGCGGCGATCCGCCAGGCGCTTGGGCCGGGGCCGGAGATCTGCGTGTTCTCGGGCCATATGCGCGGCGATACAGACATGATCGGCGATCTCGATCTGACGCCGATGCTGAATTCCGTAGATCAGTTGACCCGGCACTTCGAGGCGCTGCCGGGCCACGCCTTCGGCGTTCAGCTTGATACCGGCATGAACCGGCTGGGCATGGAGCCCGCCGAATGGGGAGCGGTGCGCGAGATCGCGCTCGCGCGCGGGCCCGCGCTGGTGATGAGCCATCTCGCCTGCGCCGATGAGCCCCGCCACGAGATGAACGCCAAACAGCTTGCGGTGTTTCGAGAAATGGTGGCGGGTATCGAGGCACCGCTCTCGCTTGCCGCCACGGGCGGGATCCTGCTGGGAGCGGAATACCACTTCGATATCACCCGGCCCGGGATCGGGCTTTATGGCGGGCAGCCCTTTGCCGAGGCCCGGCCCGTGGCGCAGCTTTCGCTGCCGGTGATCCAGACGCGGCCGCTCGCCATGGGCGAGACGGTGGGCTACGGCAACAGCTTTGTGGCGCAGCGCGCGGCGACGATTGCCACCGTTTCGGCCGGCTATGCCGATGGGCTGATCCGCGCCATGGGCGGGGTCGCCCAGCTTTATCATGGGCCAACCCCCTGCCCGCTGGCCGGCCGTGTTTCCATGGATCTGCTGACGGTGGATGTAACTGATCTGCCGGAGGTGCCGCAGATGCTTGATATCCTGGGGCCGGATCAGACGGTGGATAGCCTGGCCGAGGCCGCAGGCACGATCGGCTACGAGATCCTGACCGCGCTTGGCGCCCGCTACACCCGCCGCTACCTGGAGCCTGCCGCATGAACCTTGTTGCCGCCCTTGGCCGGTTCGTGATGACGATCATGGCCGTCATAGGCTCCATCGCGATCTATGCGGTGCAGACGATCAGCCATTTCGCGCGCCCGCCTTTCTACCCCCGCGAGTTCGTGATGCAGCTGGGCCTGATTGGCTATCTCAGCCTGCCTGTGGTGGGGCTCACGGCGCTTTTCACCGGTGGCGCGCTGGCGCTTCAGATCTATGCAGGCGGCGCGCGGTTCAACGCGGAAACCGTTGTTCCCTCAATCGTGGCCATCGGGATTGTGCGGGAGCTTGGGCCTGTACTCGGCGGGCTGATGGTGGCAGGCCGCGTGGCCGCCTCGATCGCTGCAGAGATCGGAACGATGAAGGTGACCGAGCAGATCGATGCGCTAACCACGCTCTCCACCCACCCGATGAAATACCTCACCGTGCCCCGGGTTCTGGCGGCCACGCTCACGCTGCCGGTTCTCGTGGCCATCGGCGATGTGATCGGCATCATGGGGGGCTTTCTGGTGGGCGTGACGCGGCTTGATTTCAATGCCGCCGCCTACATGACGAACACGATCAACTTCCTGGAAGCCTCCGATGTGATCTCGGGCCTCGTGAAAGCCTCTGTCTTCGGCTTTATCGTGGCCACGATGGGCTGCTATCACGGGATGAATTCGGGCCGCGGTGCGCGCGGCGTGGGCCAGGCCACGACAAGCGCGGTGGTTTCCTCATCTATCCTTATACTGGCGTCGAACTACCTGCTGACGGAGGTGTTCTTCTCGGCATGATCGAAATGCGCGATGTGCATAAGAGCTTTGGCAGCAAGGACGTGCTGCGCGGGATCGACCTTAAGGTGGAGACCGGCGAGAGCATGGTGATCATCGGCGGCTCGGGCACCGGCAAATCGGTGACGCTGAAGTGCATTCTCGGCCTCGTACACCCCGATCGCGGGGAAATTCTGCTGGACGGGCAGGATGTGGACGAGGCGCAGGATCGCGATGCGTTTCTTGCCAAGTTCGGGATGCTCTTTCAGGGCGGCGCTTTGTTTGACAGCCTCAGCGTGTGGCAGAACGTGGCCTTCCGCCTGCTGCGGGGCTCGCTGAAAAAGCCCAAGGATGAGGCGCGCGCTATTGCCATCGAAAAGCTGCGCCGTGTGGGGCTGACGGCGGATGTGGCAGATCAGTACCCAGCAGAGCTTTCGGGCGGGATGCAGAAGCGCGTCTCGCTTGCCCGCGCCATTGCCGCCGATCCCGAAGTGATCTTTTTTGACGAACCCACTACGGGGCTCGACCCGATCATGTCAGGCGTGATCAACGATCTGATCCGCGAGATCGTGGTTGAGATGGGGGCGACGGCGATGACGATCACCCATGACATGACCAGCGTGCGCGCGATTGCCGATAAGGTGGCGATGCTTCATGCCGGCAAGATCCGGTGGACGGGCCCCATCGACGATATGGACGGCTGCTCAGATCCTTACGTGGACCAGTTCATCCACGGCAAGGCCGAGGGGCCCATTGCAGCCGTGCGATGACCGGCTTTGACGTGATCCAGTGGAGCGCCGCGTTTCTCTGGTGCTACTGGCTGGTTCTCGCCGCCGCCTGGTTCCGCGCCGTTGCGCGGCGGGAAACCGAAACCCATGTGGCGCATTTCGTCTCGCTCATGGGCGTTCTGGTGCCGGTGGTGGCGCTGTCGGTTCTGATGATCCTTCTTGGCGCAAGCTTCGGCATCCCCTGGGTGGTGGTTCTTCTTGCCATCACCATCCCGGGCGGGCTTGTGGTGGCGCTGCAGCTTGAGGTTTCGCGCCTCTCCGAGCCGCGCCTGGAGGTGGAACTGTCTCGCCTCGCGCTCGCCGTGGCGATGACAGGGCTCGCGGGCGCCACGGTGCTTCTGTGACCCGCGCCTATGGCGCCTGGCCCGGGCGGCCCGACGCGGCTCTTTCACTCCGATCCGCTTTTGTTCTAGAGGGAGGCCATGGCCAAACCCAAACCCGCCGCCTTTACCTGCACCGCCTGCGGCGCCTCCCACAGCAAATGGTCGGGCCGGTGCGAAGCCTGCGGGGCCTGGAACACGATCACCGAGGAAGCGCCGCTTTCTGCAGGCCCGGGCGCGAAATCAATAGGGGCCGTGAAGGGCGATGTGATTGCGCTGGCAAGCCTGTCGGCGCGGGAAACCCCGCCCGAGCGCACGGCCTCGGGGTTTGAGGAGTTTGATCGCGTGCTGGGCGGCGGGCTCGTGCCCGCCTCCGCCGTGCTAGTGGGCGGCGACCCCGGCATCGGAAAATCCACGCTGCTCCTGCAGGCCGCCGCCCGGTTTGGCGCGGCGGGGCTGAAAACGATCTACATCTCCGGCGAGGAGGCCACCGCCCAGATCCGAATGCGCGCGGCGCGGCTGGGGCTTTCAGAGGCCCCCGTGATGCTTGGCGCCGAAACCAATCTGCGCAATATCCTCACCACGCTTGAGGCCGAAAAACCCGATCTTGCGATCATCGACTCGGTGCAGACGATCTGGGCCGATACCGTGGAAAGCGCGCCAGGATCGGTGGCGCAGGTGCGCGCCTCGGCCCATGAACTGACCGCATATGCCAAGCGGCGCGGCACCGCGGTCATCCTTGTGGGCCATGTCACGAAAGAGGGCCAGATCGCGGGACCGCGGGTGGTGGAGCACATGGTGGATACCGTGCTTTATTTCGAAGGCGAGCGCGGCCACCAGTTTCGCATCCTGCGCGCAGTGAAAAACCGCTTCGGCCCTGCCGATGAGATCGGGGTTTTCGAGATGACGGGCGGGGGGCTCGCCGAAGTTCCCAACCCCTCCGCATTGTTTCTGTCTGAGCGCGAATCAGCCTCTGCGGGCGCGATTGTTTTCGCGGGTATCGAAGGCACGAGGCCGGTTTTGTGCGAAATCCAGGCGCTTGTCTCGCCCACACCCATGAGCCAGCCGCGCCGCTCTGTGGTGGGCTGGGATGGCAGCCGGCTGGCGATGATCCTTGCCGTACTTGAGGCGCGCTGCGGCATCCCCTTCGCCGGGCTTGACGTTTATCTCAACGTTGCCGGGGGCTTACGCATCGGAGAACCAGCGGCAGACCTTGCTGTGGCGTCCGCGCTACTGTCTGCGCGCGAGGATACGCCCCTGCCCCAGGATACTGTCGTCTTCGGCGAAATCAGTCTATCAGGTGCCCTGCGCCCGGTCGCGCAGACCGAAAGCCGGCTGAAGGAAGCGCGAAAGTTAGGATTTTCGAGCGCTCTTCTGCCAGAAGGAAGCAAAACGGGATCGGAGCCAGGCATGACGGTGCAGCAGATGCCGGACCTGGCGGCTCTGGTCGGGGGCACATTCGGCGCGGGTTGAGGCGCGCGCAGGCGGAGCGAGGCAATGGAAGGTTTCACCATCGTCGACGGCGTGGTTGCCGTTGTCATCCTGATATCGGCGGTTCTGGCCTATTCGCGCGGATTTGTGCGCGAAATGCTGGCGATTCTGGGCTGGGCGGCGGCGGCCGTTGCCGCCTTCTACCTTACTCCGCGGGCCACACCGCTTGTGGCCGAGATCCCCGTTCTGAGCGAATTCATCGCCGATAGCTGCGAGTTGCAGATCATCGCGGCCTTCGCGATCCTCTTTGCCATTGGGCTTTTGCTTCTATCGATCTTCATCCCGCTTTTTGCAGGCGCCGTGCAGCGCTCGGCCCTCGGCGGGCTTGATATGGCGCTGGGGTTCCTCTTCGGCGTGGTGCGGGGCGCGCTACTCGTGGTGGTGGCGCTCATCGTCTATGACCGCGTGGTGATCAGCGATCCGATCCCGGCGGTGGATGACAGCCGCTCTGCCGCGATCTTCGCCGATCTGCAGGATACCGTCGCCAATGCCATCCCCGCCGAAGTTCCGGCCTGGATCGTGGATCGCTACGAGGATCTCGTCGGCAGCTGCGGCGCGCCTGAGGGCGAGGCGGGCGAAACCGGGCAGTGATGACGGGCGCGCCGAGGTTTCCCTCCACCCAAAGCACCCTGGCCCATTTTGCCGCCGGCGGGCTGACGTTCAAAACCGTTATCGACGTGGGCGTTCACGAGGGCACCCCCAAGCTGATGACGGCCGCAGCTGATGCCCTGCATCTGCTGATCGAACCCTCGGCTGCGCATGCTCCGGCGATTGCGAAGAATTACCGCGATATCAATCATGAGCTTCTGCCGGTTGCCGCAGGCCGGGAAGACGGCACGGTTTGGCTGGCAGATCGCGCCATCGACGGTGGCAAGGAGGTCACGCATTCCAGCATCGCCGCGAGCAAGGAGGACGCCGAAAGCGGGGACAACCTCCGCAACGTGACGGAGATGCCGGTCCGGAAGCTCGACACCATCTTTGCCGAACGCGACCTTGCGGGCCCAATCTTCCTGAAGATCGATGTGGATGGGAAAGAACTGGATGTTCTGGAAGGGGCGCGGCAGATGCTGCCCAATGTCACCGCCCTCAGTATCGAAGCACCGCTGGATCAGCTGACCGTGCGCGCCAACTGGATCGAGGCGGCGGGCTTCAAGCTCTATGACATCGTGGATCTCGATTACTACAAGAACAGCCTGTGGCAGGTGGATCTGATCTTCGTGGCCGGATCCGTGGGAACGGAGTTTCCCGGCCTGATCACATCCCCAAGCGTGGGGCCGTTTGATCCCGATGCCTATCGCGATTTTTCGCTGCGTTCGCTGAACCGCGGCAAATGGGCTTGGTGGAAGCGCCGTTAGAGCACGTCATTCTCGCCCAGCGCCACCCCCCGGCGGCCCGCAAGATCGGTGACGAATTGCCAGGCCACGCGCCCAGAGCGCGCGCCACGGGTGGCCTGCCATTCGATCGCCTCGGCGCGCAGGGTCTCCTCATCGATCTCGATCCCGAAGGCATCGCAGTAGCCGCGGATCATGGCGAGGTAGGCATCCTGATTGCACGGGTGGAAGCCAAGCCAGAGCCCGAAGCGATCTGAGAGCGAGACCTTTTCTTCCGTCGCCTCCGAAGGATTGATGGCGCTTGAGCGTTCGTTCTCGATCATATCGCGCGGCATCAGATGGCGGCGGTTCGAGGTGGCGTAGAACACCACGTTCTCGGGCCGCCCTTCCACCCCGCCATCCAGCACGGCCTTGAGCGATTTGTAGTGTTCGTCATCATGGCTGAAGGAAAGGTGATCGCAGAAAAGCAGAAAGCGATGCGGAGCGCCGCGCAGATGCGCCAGAAGGCGCCCGATCGAGGGCAGATCCTCGCGCTGCACCTCCACCAGCTTCAGGGCATGGCGCGCGGCGACCTCCGCATGCACGGCCTTCACGAGTGAGGATTTTCCCATCCCGCGCGCGCCCCAGAGCAGCGCGTTGTTGGCGGGAAGACCGCGGGCGAACTGTTCGGTATTGGCCAGAAGCGTGTCGCGCGCGCGGTCGATCCCGATCAGAAGCGGCAGGCCAACGCGGTTGACCTTGGCCACCGGGCTTAGCCGATCAGGCTCCGTATGCCACACAAAGGCATCGGCGGCGGTAAAGTCAGGGGCGCTCAGGGGCGCAGGGGCCAGCCGCTCCAGCGCCGCCGCGATGCGTTCGAGCGGATCGCTCATGCCTTGGCGTTATCCCCGTCGTCATCTTCGTCGAAATCGTAAAGCTCTTCATCTTCGTCCAGCACACCTTCTTCGCGCAGCTGCGCCAGGCGCTTCTTCTCGATCCGCTTCACAAGCTGGATGGACACCTCGTAGAGGCCGTAAACCGCGACGAAGAGAATAACCTGGGTGATCACATCGGGCGGCGTGACAAGCGCGGCGAGCACGAGGATGCCGACAACGGCGTATTTGCGCATCTCGGCCAGCCCGCGCGAGGTAACAAGCCCCGCCTTGCCCATCAGCGACAAAAGCACCGGAAGCTGGAAGCAAAGCCCGAACGCCAGAACGAACTTGATCGTGAGCGAAAGATATTCGGCGACCGAGCCCTGGAAGGTGATCCCGGCATCCCCCAGCGTCTCTGCCCCCTCCACCGTGGCATCGCCCTCAGCGGGCACGGGCAGCCCGCCCACTTGCTGGAAGCCCAGGAAGAAATCGAAGGCCAGCGGGATCACGATGTAGAAAGCGAAGGCGGCGCCGAGGAAGAACATGAACGGCGAGGCGATCAGAAACGGCAGGAAGGCCGATTTTTCCGAACGGTAGAGGCCCGGGGCCACGAAGCGCCAGAGCTGGTAAGAGATATAGGGAAAGGCCAGAACGAAACCGCCCAGAAGCGAGATGCGGATGGCCACGAAGAAGCCTTCCTGCAGCTTGATCAGAATGAGCCCGCAATCCTGCCCCCGTTCGCCAAGCTCGCGGCAGACCGGATCGGTGAGGAAATTGAAGATCGGGTTCCAGACGGTGAAGCTGATCACCATCCCGATCAGAAAGGCGATGACAGAGCGGATGAGCCGCGTGCGCAGCTCTGCCAGATGCTCGATCAGCGGGGCGGCGCTGTCGTCGATATCGTCGGTCTGGGTCATTTGCGGCGGGCCCCCGGTTTCTTGACCGGGCGGTTCCGGGCGGGCCGATCCCGTTCTTTCGGGCGGAAGGGTTCATGCGCGGCGGCCGCAGGGGCGGCAGGCGCTTCGCGCGCCGCTTTCGCCTCGGCCATCCGCTTGGCGGTGGCTTCCTGGATGCGGTTGGCCTCGGCCACCCGTTCGGCGCGGAGCGCGGCAGTAGCAGCCCCCTCTTCCTTTTTCGGCGCAGCTTTCGAGGCCGGCGGTGTCACAGGCTTGCCGGGCTGCCACTTTTCAAAGCTGTCGGCGGCTTTGTTGAGCGAATCGAGCCCCATCTTCTTGGGCGATGTCAGCCCTTTGAGCCCATCGGCGGTTTCCTTAACCCCCGATTGATCCGCCGCTTCGTTCATCGCGCGCTGGAACTCGCGCGCCATGTTGCGGGCGCGCGCCGTGAAGCGGCCCAGCGCCTTGAACATGCCCGGCAGATCCTTCGGGCCCACAACGATGAGGGCCACGATGCCGATGAGCAAAAGCTCCGTCCAACCGATATCTAACATCTGCGGTGCGCCTTCGGGGACGGAGGGTTAGACCTTGTCCTTGTCCGTTTCCTCTTCGGGCGTCACATCCCGGGCCACGGTGGCGGCCTCGTCTTCGATCTCTTTCTTGCCGTCATCGACGCCTTTCTTGAAGGCGGTAATGCCCTTGCCGACCTCGCCCATCAGCGAAGAAATCTTGCCGCGGCCGAACAGCACGAGCACGACGATGGCGATCAGAAGCAGGCCGGGAAGGCCGATATTGTTGAGCATGGGTCTCTCCCTTTGGCCCGAAGCGGGCGCGGTTGCATGCAGCTTGGCCTCATTTAGGCACATGTCCCGGTGGGGAAAAGCGCGATTGCGAGGAAGCGGGCGGGATGGCCCAGAAAGCCGCAGACGGGCCGGATTTGCGCAATTCAACTGACAGGTTTATGTCAGTTGTGGCGCGATACACCGCTGGAACCGCAACTCGAATCGGAGAATTCCCATGACCACAGCCCAAACCGCCGCTGTTGCCGAGATCGTCACCTTCCGGCTTGCCCCGGCCATCACGGAAGATGCGTTCCTAGCCGCCGCCGCGGCCACCGAACCCTTCGTGCGCGCCGCACCGGGCTTTCGCAAACGGCGCCTTTCGAAAGCCGAGGACGGGCGTTGGACGGATTATGTGGAATGGGCAAGCCGTGCCACCGCCGAGGCCGCCGGTCAGGCGATCATGGCAGAGCCCGCCGCCGCGCCCTTCCTCAAGGCGATCGACATGAGCACCGTCTCCATGCGCCATGAGGCAATCCAGTGGCAGATGGAGTGACATGCGCCGCACCGACCGCCTCTTTGAACTGATCCAGATCCTGCGCGACGGGCGGCTGCACCGCGCGCAGGAGATGGCCGCGGCGCTCGGCGTTTCCCAGCGCACGATTTACCGGGATATGGAGACTTTGATGGCCTCCGGCGTGCCTGTGGAAGGCGAGCGCGGCGTGGGCTACATGATGACGGCTCCGATCACGTTGCCGCCGCTGAATCTAACCTTGCCGGAGCTTGAGGCGCTGCATCTTGGCATGGCGGTTGTGAGCGAAGCTGCAGATCCCGAATTGCAAAGTGCAGCCAGGAGCTTGTCGGCCAAGATTGATGCAGTCTTGCCGGAAGATCGCGGGGCGCCGCCCACGGGCTGGGGCTTTGCCGTTTATCCCTTCGCCGATGCGGCGCAGGGCTTTGTTCACATGCCCCCGATCCGCGCGGCGCTCCGGGCGCAGCAAAAGCTGCGGCTTTCCTACACCGATCTCTCGGATGCCAAGAGCAGCCGCGTGATCCGGCCCCTGCAACTTGAGTATTGGGGCCGGGTCTGGACGGTGACCACCTGGTGCGAGTTGCGCAACGACTTTCGCGTGTTCCGCGTAGATCGGATCGACAGCCTTGATGTGCTGCCCGAGCTGTTCGTCGACGAGCCCGGGAAAACGCTTGCGGATTACGTTGCCACGCTTGGCGATCAGGCGAACACCACGGGGTAGAGCGAAGCCACGAGCAGTAGCGCCATCGTGATGTTGAAGGCGCGCAGGCGGGCCGGATTTGTGAGAAAGCGCCGCAGTTGCGTGCCAAGCACCGTCCATGACCCGACCGAGGGGATGTTTACCACGCCGAAGATCACCGCCACGAGGGCGATCGAGGCAAAGCTCTGGCTTGGCGCGTAAACGGCGATTGCGGTCAGCGCCATCGTCCAGGCCTTGGGGTTCACCCATTGAAAGAGCGCGGCCTCGAAAAAAGTCATCGGCCGCGCGCTGGCGCCACTGCCTTCCGGCGCGCCGGCATTGGCGATGCGCCAGGCGAGGTAGAGCAGATAGGCGATGCTCACGGCTTTGAGGATCGTGTAGCTGATCGGCCAGGCCTCAAAGAGCCCCAGAAGCCCGCCGCCCACCAGCAGCACCATCACCACAAACCCGATGCCAACGCCCAGCATATGAGGGATCGTGCGGCGGAACCCGAAATTCGCGCCCGAGGCCATCAGCATCATGTTGTTCGGCCCCGGTGTGATGGAGCTGACGAAGGCGAAGGCGGCAAGGGCGGCGAAAAGCTCAAAGGTCATACGCCGCAGGATTGCGCAGATTTCGCGCGTGCAGGTTGCAAAGATGCGAATCACAGCGCAGAAAGTGCAATCAATGGCGAAGATTGACCGAATTGACGACGCGATATTGCGTGAGCTTGAGCGCGATGGGCGCCTGCCCAATATCGAGCTTGCCGATCGCGTGGGGCTCTCGCCCTCGGCCTGCCTGCGCCGTGTCGCGGCGCTGGAGCGGGCGGGCGTGATCAAAGGCTACCGCGCGGTGATCGACCGGGCGAAAACCGGCACGGGTTTCGTGGCCTATGTGACCGTGGGGCTCAACAATCACACCAAGGCGAGCCAGCAGGCGTTTGAACGCGCCGTCTCCCGCGCCCCCGAAGTGCGCGAATGCCATAACATCACCGGCACCGTGGAATATCTATTGCGGGTGGAGGCGGCCGATCTAGCCGCCTACAAGGCGTTTCACACCGATCTTCTGGGCACCCTGCCCCAGGTACATGCGCTGACCACATTCGTTGTGATGGGATCGCCGAAAGACGCGCGCGCCTGAGCCCGGCGGATCACCCCGCAGGCGCCGACGCGGGGAAGACGAAGCAGCGCTCGCGCCGGAGCATCAGCCAAAGCGCGGTCCCGGGCTTTGGCAGGAAAACCGAGGGCACCGCCGCCTTCAGGATCGAGCCATCATAATCCATCCGGAACTCAACCAGGCTTTCGCTGCCGATGAACCGCGCGCGCTCCACAATGCCGCGCGCGGGCACACCATCTTCGGGTGTGGGGTTCGGCCCCTTGCCGCCGCGATCGAAATCGATCCGCAGGTGCTGCGGTCGGATCACAATCTCCACCGCATGGCCATCGGGCACGCCGGGGGCGAGGAATTCGCCGAAGGGCGTACGTGTCAGCGCGCCCTCAACAACGCCATGGATCACGTTGATATCGCTGAAAAACGCCGCCGCCGAACGATCAGCCGGTGCGTTATAAACGTTATAGGGCGCGCCCCGCTGCACCAGCTGCCCGTCGCGCATAAGCGCGATTTCATCGGCCATGCGCATCGCTTCCTCGGGCTCATGGGTAACAAGCAGAACCGCCGTACCCTCTTCGCGCAGGATTTCAAGCGTTTCGTCGCGGATGCCATCGCGCAGCCGGTTATCGAGGCCCGAAAACGGCTCGTCCATCAGCATCACGCGGGGGCGCGGGGCAACGGCACGCACCAGCGCCACCCGCTGCTGTTCGCCGCCTGAAAGCGCATGGGGGTAGGCATCTAGATAGGCCGAAAGATGCACGCGTTCGAGAAGCTCCCCCACGCGCGCACGATGCCGCGACAGCCCACCCTTCAGCCCGAACGCCACGTTCTGACCCACGGTGAGGTGCGGGAACAGCGCGAAATCCTGAAACATCAGCCCCACGCCGCGCGCCTCCGGCGGATCGTGGCGCCGGGCGCCCGCAACCTCACGCCCGTCGATAAGAATGCGGCCTTCGTCGAGATGCTCGACCCCGGCGACCAGGCGCAGGGTTGTTGATTTTCCGCAGCCCGAGGGGCCGAGAAGGCAGGTGACCGTGCCGGGTGCAACAGTGAGCGAGACGCCCTCCACCACCGCGCGGCCCGCAAAGCGGCGCATGAGCCCATCAAGCTCCAGCCGCGGGGGCGATGCGTCTAGCGGGGGCACGCGGGATGTCCGATCATTTTCATCAGGCATGGCGCGTACCAGCCTCGCCCCGGCGCCGCAAGGCCGAGCCGGGCCTGCGGCAATCGCTGCACAGATTGATCTCGCACAATATCAGCGCGTTAAGGCGTGATATGCTGAACAATGCGGCATGTGAGGGAGGGCGCGATGACACATATCCTCTTGGCAAGCGATCTTTCGGCGCGCTCGGATCGCGCGATGGCCCGGGCCTTTCGCCTGGCCGCAAGCCAATCGGCAACGCTGACCGCGCTTCACGTCGTGGATGGCGACATGCCGGCCGAGTTGGCGGATCGCCTGACAGACGAGGCGCAAAAGCACCTTGAGCGGTTCTGCGCGGCGCAGGTGGGCGCGGAGGCCGTGGAATGGTCGGCCCGCGTGGATCGCGGCGATCCCGGGGCCGACATTCACGGCGTGGCCGAGGAGATCGGCGCGGATCTGATCGTGATCGGCCTGCACCGGCGCCGCGCCTTTTTCGATAGCTGGCGCGAAACGACGATGGGCTCCCTCGTGCGGATGAGCGCGCATCCGGTTCTGCTGGTGGCCGAACCGGCCGATCATGATTATCGCCGGGTGCTGGCGCCGATCGATTTTTCGCCCGCCGCGACGGCGGCGCTGAAGGCGGCCCATCGCTGGGCACCGGGGGCCGAGATCCGGGCCTTTCACGCGGTGCATGCGGCGATCAGCCGGATGGATGGGCATGACCCGGATCATGTGATGGCCAAGGCGCATCTGCATGATGTGGAGGATGAGGCGAAGCGCTGGGTCGCCGGTGGCGGGTTGCCCGAGGGTGTCAGCGCACCCAGGGTGATCGAAGGCGGGATCGGAATGGTGCTGGATCACGAGCGCCAGGCTTTCGCGCCGGATCTGATCGCCCTCGGCGC
>JANQPC010000108.1 GCA_028285485.1 Paracoccaceae bacterium
TCCAGTGGCCATCTCGGCGCCCACTCGGGCTGATCTGGCGATCCGGCTTGAAGGGCTCGCGCCCGAGGGCGAGGAGCCGCTTGCGCGCTTTGCGGAACGTGCGATGGCGCGCAACGCTGCCGATGATCCGGTGCGCGCCGGGTTCGTTGCAAAATCGGCCAATGCCGCCCGCGCGGCCCTTGAGGCGCTACGTGCCCATCTGGCCCATGGCGCGGCGCTTCCCCGCGGCATTCACTTCAGCGAGGCGCCGGAGTTGCTATCGGGCGCGAAACTGGCCTTCGTTTTCCCCGGTCAGGGCTCGCAGTATCCCGATATGCTGGCGCGCACGGCGCTGTTCGATCCGGCAATGATCGATCGGCTGGACCGCGCCGAAGCCGCGCTTGTCGGAACGCCCAGCTTTGCGGACACACGCCTCGCACAGCGGATCTATCCGGGCGATGCCTTCGACAAGCAGATGAAGAAAGCGCAGATGGCCGCGCTGACGGCGACCGAGATCGCGCAACCGGCCCTCGGCGCCGTGGAATCGGGGCTTGCGGCAACGCTCGCCGGGCTTGGTGTGACACCAGATATGGTTGCGGGCCACAGTTACGGGGAGTTTGTTGCGCTTCACGCCGCGGGCGCCCTCTCATTCGAGGAGCTTATTCGTCTGTCCGAAGCGCGGGGCCGGGCGATGGTGGCCAATGGCGACCCGGATATGCCGGGCGCGATGGCTGCCGTGGCGGCTGACCGGGCAGCGACAGAGGCCGCGCTTGACGGGATCGAGGATGTCACGATTGCCAACCTCAATTCACCCTCGCAGACCGTAATCGCAGGTGCTGCCAAGGTGATCGAGGCGGCGACCGAAGCGCTTGCCAAGGCCGATCTGGATGTGCGGCAGGTGCCGGTGAGCCAGGCGTTCCATTCGCCGTTGATGGCGGCGGCGCGGGCAGATTTCGACGCGGCGCTTGGCGCGGTGAACTGGTGCGCGCCAACCATCCCCGTCTATTCCAACACCCGCGGCGCCCGGCATGCCGAAGATCTCGAGGCGATCCGCCAGACGATGAGCGAGCATCTCGTGAGCCCGGTCGATTTCGTCGCCATGACCCGCGCGATGGCGGAGGATGGCGCGCGGGTCTTCGTGGAAGTTGGCCCGAAATCGGTGCTATCAAGCCGGATCGGCGAGATCCTTGGCGATGTCCGCACGATCGCGCTTGACCGTGCCTCCGGTGATGCCGCGGCTCTGACGGATGGGCTTCTGGAGCTTTTCGTGGCCGGTGCTGCGCCCGATCTTGCCGCGGTTGTCGCACGCCTTGCCACGCCGGGCCCACGGCGGCTGGCCAAGCCGGCGCGCCAGCCCTGGCTGCTCAATGGCGGCTACCTTCGCCCCGCCGATGCACCGCGCCGCAACATGCGCGCGCCCGCAGTGGCGCCACTGCCCGTTATTCCAGCTTCCGTGCCCGCGGCCCCTGTAATCGCCACGGCCGCACCAGGCCACGCTTCGCCCCCAGCGCCCACCGGGCGCCAGGCAACCTCAACCAGCAAATCGAACGGATTGGAGTTTATGGACATTTCCCCTCGACATCCTTCTCCGGGCACAGGCGCGGGCGATCGCGCGGATGTGCTTTCGGAGTATCATGGCATGATGCGTGATTTCCTGCGGATGCAGGAAAACGTCATGTTGGCTTATCTGGGCCAGCAACCCACGGCTCCCAGCACCCAAGCGGAGATGCGCCCGGCGCTGTCGGCCCCGGCGCCGCGCCCCGTTCTGCAAGTTGCCGCGCCAGCCGCGATCATGGCTGACGGCCACCACCAAGCCGCACCTGTGGAAACGGCGCTGGCGCCCGCCATGCCCGCGCCGGCGCCGGTTCCGGAGGCGCCGCCAGCAGCGCCCAGCGCGGCGAACGGGTCTGCCACGCCCGCGGCCAACGGCGCGTCTGCGGCCGATGGGGCCGGGGCACCGGACGCCGCGGAGGCCCTCACGGGCGAGGCGCTGCAGGCAACCTTCATCACGCTGATTGCCGATAAGACGGGGTATCCGGAAGACGCGCTTGACCTCGATCAGGAGCTTGAGGCGGATCTCGGCGTTGACTCGATCAAGCGCATGGAGATCCTTGGCGCCCTGCAAAAGGCTCTGCCCGCCACGGCGGCGGATGTGATGCGCGAAGAGATGGACTCGATTGCGGAGCTCTCCACGATCCGAGAGATCACCGCGTTCATAGATACCAAGGGCGCTGGGGGCGGCAGCGCTCCGGCCGCGAAAGCGGAGGAAGCGCGCCCTTTTGATCAGGCCGGGGAGGCGGAAGACCGGACCGCTGCGGTGCTTCCCCGGTTTATTCAACGGGCTTTTGCAGAGCCCGCCGATCACGTTGCGCGCGACCTGCCCGAGGGCATGCGCGTGATCGTGACGGAGGCAGCGGACCGCTTTCACCAGGTGGTGCTTGATGCGTTGGCGGCGGCAGGGGTTGAGGGCGTAGCCTTACCCGCCGCGCTGCTCGAAGGCCCGCCGGATGCACTTTCGGAGTGGCTTGCGGAGATGCGGGCGGAGCGGGCGCCAGGCGCGCTCATCTACCTGGGCGCGCGGGAAAGCGCAGATCTCGGCGCGCTTGATCTGGCGGGCTGGCGCGCGCTGCATGCACGGGTTGCGAAGGGATTCTACCGGCTGCTGCAGGCGCTTTCGCCTGACCTTTCAAGCGGCGGGCGGGTGATCGCCGCAACAGAGATGGGCGGCCTTTTCGGGCGTGTCGCAACGCGCCCGGAAGCCGCGGAATCCCTTCGCGACGGTGCGGCCGGGGGCGGCACGGTGGGTCTTGTCAAAGCGCTTTCGCTGGAATGGCCCGAATGCAGCCTGAAGGCTGTGGACCTTGATGGAGCGGACCCTGCGCAGGCGCGTGCGGAACATCTTGTGGCCGAGCTATCCTTCCTGCGCGGGCGCCGGGAGGTGGGCTACCCCGCGCAGACCCGCACGATCTTCCGCACCGAGCCGCAATCGATGGCACCGCCGGAACAGCCGGGGCCGGGCGTCGATGAGAACTGGGTCGTGGTGGCCACGGGCGGCGCGCGGGGCATCACCGCGGAATGCCTGCGTACGCTCGCGCCCCACGGGCCCACGCTTGTGCTGCTTGGACGATCCGATGAACCGCAGCCCGAAGGGCCGGACACCGCAGGGCTCGACACTGCCGGGCTGCGCCGCTTCTATCTGGAAGCCGCGCGGGCAGAGGGTGAAAAGCCCAAGCCGCGCGAGATTGAAGCGCAGGTGCAAAAACACCTCGGCAGGCGCGACATGGCCCAGAACCTCGCCGATCTCGCCGCGCTGGGCGCGCGGGTGGAGTATCGTTCGGTGGACGTGGTTGACGAGGCGGCGATGTCTGCGCTCTTCGAAGATCTCTATGCCCGTCATGGCCGGATCGACATGCTGGTGCATGGTGCGGGGCTGATCGAAGACACGTTTTTTGAGAAGAAGCAGGCGGCCAGCGTGGACCGGGTGTTTGACACCAAGGTGGACGCAGCCTTCCTGATGGCCAAGCTCGTTCGGCCGGAAAGCCTGAAGGCAGCGTGTTTCTTCACGTCGGTAGCCGGGCGCTACGGCAACCGAGGGCAGACCGATTACGCCACCGCCAACGAAACGCTCAATCGCCTGGCCTGGGATCTCGCGCGCGCCTGGCCGCACGCAACGGTCAAGGCGATCAACTGGGGCCCCTGGGGGCAAACGACAACGGGCGCCGGGATGGTCACCGAGGATGTGCGCGCGCAGTTTCTGGGGCGCGGGATCGGGATGGTTGAGGCAGCGCCGGGGCGCGACTTCTTCTTCAAGGAGATGTTCTGGGCGGATCGTGAAGAAGTTGAGAGCGTCGGCTGGGTGGCCGATGGGGAAACCATGGAGGAAGCCGCCTGCGCGATCCCGGCGCCCGAGGGGCGCGACAGGATCGGCGCACCGGCCATCCTGCTCGACCGTGGCGTCACACGCGAGAACGGAAAGCGCGAGGTTGTGTGGCGATTTGATACGGTGAGCGCGCCCTACGTGGATCACCACCGCTTTGACGGAGTTGCGGTGATGCCCTTCGTGGCGATGATCCAGATGTTCGCCGAGATCCCCGCGATCTTCGGCGATCCGCGCCCCGTTATCGGGGTTGAAGACTATTCCCTGGGCAGCGGTATCACCCTGGCCAAGGGCGCCCATGACCTACAATTCACATACGAGCCCGTTGCCGATCGGGCCGATGCTGTTGCGATCGAGGTGCGGAGCGCACTAACGCCGAAGCGGGCGAGCTATAAAGGCATCGTTCAGCTTGGCGGCACGCTGCCGGAGCCACCGGCGCTTACCCTTGTGCCGATGAATCTGCCGCGCTGGGAGGGGCCGGGGCTGAGTGAGGTCTATGCGCGCTGGCTTTCGCACGGGCCCGTTTTTCAGACCGTCGAAAAGATCGAGGCGTTCGGGGCGCCGGGGATTCGCGCGCGGATTGCCCCGACACCGCCCACTGCCTTCGTGCCAAGCGGCGCGGGGCGGGAATGGACTTTCGATCCGGGCCTTCTTGACGGGATGCTGCAGCTGATCTGGATCTGGACGCGCCAGGTTCAGGGCGCGGCCACGCTGCCCAATTTCGGGCGCCGCCTGCGTCGCTTCGGCGCTGGCCCGCATGTGGGCCCGATGCGCGCCGAGGTGGAGATGCTGAGCGAGCCGGACGACGCCAGCGTACGCTTCAGCGCGCATCTGTTTGATGCCCAAGGCCAATTGCGGCTTCAGTTCGATGATTGGCAGGGGCAAAGCACATCTCGGCTCAATCGCCTTGCTGGTGGATGGCAGGGCGGCGAACGGCCCGCCCGCACGGCCGAGGCTAGGCCATGACGGATCGCGAGGATATCGCCATCGTCGGGATGGCCGGGCTCTACCCCAAGGCGCCTGATGTCGACACGTTCTGGGAAAACATCCTGAACCGTGTGGATGCCGTCACCGATGCGCCCGAGGGTTGGCTGGGCAAGGGCGACATCTACGATCCCGATAGCGATGAAATCCGGCGCATCTATACCAAGCGCGGCGGTTTTCTGGGCGATCTGGCGCGGTTTGACGCCAAAGCCTATGGCACAATGCCCCTCTCGATTTCGGGGGCACAGCCAGACCAGTTCCTCGCGCTCAAGCTAGCCCATGACGCGCTACTTGATGCAGGGCTGGAGCCCGGTAAGTTCGATGGGTCCAAAACCGGGGTTATCCTGGGCCTTGCGGTTCATGCCAATCGGGCAAATACAAACGGCATCCATCAGTTCTGGTTCAATCCGCAGACGGCGGAAATGCTGCGCGCACTTTTCCCGGAAGTGGGGGCCGAGCGGGTTGAAGAAGTGGTTCTCGCCCTGCAGGAGCAGCTTCCCCGGATCACCGCAGATTCAATCCCGGGACTGATCCCCAACATTCTGACCGGGCGCATCGCGAATCGGCTTGATCTGATGGGCCCCAATTACATCATCGATGCGGCCTGCGCCTCGTCGCTCATCACCATCGATCTTGCGATGAACGAACTGCGCTCCGGCAATGCCGACATCATGCTGGCCGGTGGCATAAACACGACAACCTCTCCACTTGTCTACGCGGTGTTCTGCGCCGTCGATGCGCTTGATCGCGAAGGGCGGATTGAGCCCTTCGGGCGCGAAGGAAATGGCACGGTTTTGGGCGAAGGCGCCGGGATCGTCGTTCTGAAGCGCCTGTCAGATGCGCTTGCGGCGGAGGACCGGATTCACGCGGTCGTGCGCGGTTCGGGGCAATCGTCAGACGGTAAATCAACCGGCCTGATGGCGCCCCGGCGCGAGGGCGCGGAACTTGCCGTGCGCCGGGCCTACGAAAACTCTGGCATCGACCCAGAAACGATCGGGCTTGTGGAGGCGCATGGCACCGGTATCGCGCTTGGCGAACGGATCGAAGTCGATGCGCTTCGCGCGGTGTTCGGCGCACGGCGCGGCCCGGTTCCCACGGCGGCCATTGGCTCGGTCAAATCGATGATTGGCCATTGCATTCCGGCTGCGGGCTCCGCCTCCGTGATCAAAACGGCGATGGCGCTGCAAAGCGGGATCATTCCGCCCACGCTTGTCGGCGAGGTCAATCCGGAGACCGGGCTCGAAAACACACCCTTCTACGTTGCCGAGGAACCGCGGCCGTGGATGCGGCCTGGCGGGGCCCCGCGGCGCGCGGCGATCAACGCCTTCGGCTTCGGAGGCATCAATGCGCACCTGATCCTTGAAGAGGCGCCGCAGGGGCGGGAGCGTGATGCAACGGCGGCCTTCATGCGCCCGGTTCCTTTGGCGGCGCCGCGGGAGGCGGTGTTCGTTTTCGCCGCTGACGACCGCGCTGGTGTTCTTGCCGCGCTTGATGCCTTCGCGGCGCCCGAAGGCGATTTTGTGGATGCCGCTCTGGCCACGTGGGCAGCGGCAAAAGGGCCCGCCCGCCTTTCCATTGTGGCGACCGATGCGGCGGACCTCGCCAAGAAGGTGAAGGCGGCGCAGAAGGGCCTTGCAAAGCCCGAAACTACCTCGCTCCGCACCCGGAACGGTATCTATTTCGAAGCCACGCCACTTGAAGGCCGGATTGCGTTTCTGTTCCCCGGCGAGATGGCACAGTACACCGACATGCTGAAAGACGCGGCGCTGGCCTTGCCGCTTGTGCGCGATTGGCTGGCCGATATCTCCGCGCTTACCGAAACGCGCCGCGAGGTGCGGCTGCAGGATGTGGTCTATCCGCCTGACAACCTGATCAGCGACGAGACGCGCAGCGCGCTAAATGGGTTGATGCACCAGGTCGATTACGGCTCGGAAATGGTGTTTGCCGCCGATCAGGCAATCTACGAAACCCTCCGCGCAATGGGCGTTGTGCCCGATGCCATGCTCGGCCACTCAACGGGCGAGAACGCAGCGCTGGTGGCCTCGGGCAAGCTTGCGCTCGACCGGGCGGGCGTGTGCCGGATGATCGATGACATGAACCGTGTCTTCGATGAGGTGGATGAAAGCGGATCCGTGCCGAACGGTGTGCTGCTGACCGTGGCCGCACTCGACACCGCGCGGCTTGAGGAAATTCAGGCCGATTTTCCCGACATCCACCTGACGATGGATAACTGCCCCAACCAGGCGATCCTCTTTGGCGAGGCCGAACGGATCGATGCGCTGCAATCGCGCGTGGTTGCCGAGGGCGCGGTTTGCACGCGGCTGCCGATTTCCTGGGGCTATCACACCGAGTATGTGCGCCCGATGGCGGAGGGGTTCCGCGCTCTCTTCGAAGGGATTGAGATGCGCGAAAGCCCCGTGACGCTTTATTCCTGCACCACGGCGGCGCCGTTCCCGGAGGATCGGGAAGGCGCTCTTGAAACGGCGGTGAGCCAGTATGTGAGCCCGGTGCGGTTTACCGATGCGCTCCGCCGGTTGCATGACGATGGCCACCGGATCTTCATCGAATGCGGGCCGAACGCCAATCTCACGGCCTTTGTGCGCGACTCGCTTGGCGAAAGGCCGCATCTGGCGATTTCGGCGGATAGTAAGCGGCGGGGCCTTTTGGGACAGCTTACGCATCTTGCGGCCCAGCTTTTTGTGGCCGGTCGGGATGTTTCGGCCGTGCCCCTTTTCGCACCGCCTGAAGGGCCCGATGCTGCGCAGCGGCGTGCGTTGCGCGCAGCGCATCTGGCCGCACCGCCACTGCCGAGCAATCTGGTGGTTCAGAGCTTCACGCCGGAGATGGCGGCAGAGATGCGCGCGGCGCTCTTCGAGCGCCATGGCGCGGCACCGCTTTCTGAAAGGCCCCCCGCTCCGGACTCCCCGGCGACGGCGGGCGCGCCGCCGGTCGGGGCGGCACACGAACCGTCGCCTGCCGCGGTTCCGGCCCGGCCCGCGGCGCCCGAAGAAACCAGCCATGCCATGCGCGATCACATAGCCACCATGAGCGCCTTCCTCAGCGGGCAGGACAGGGTCATGCGGCAGATCCTGATGCCCGGCGTGGAGCCGCCCAGAGATGCGCGCCAGATCCACTGTGTTGACGTGGCGGGCTACTTCGATCTGCCCTTCGCGTTCCAAGCCTACCTCATGCAGGGCAGCCCCAGCCCGGAGGCTCTTGCCCCGTATCTTGGGGTGCGCGAACAGGATGAGGCAGCGGCACTGGCGGGTTCGGCAGGCAACCGCTGGCTGGAATGGAGCCTGTCGCGATTGGCGGTCAAGCGCGCAGCGGCGGATATCCTGGCGGCCACCGGCGGGCACCGGCCAGACGCGCAGACCCTTGAGGTTTTGAAAGATGCAAACGGCGCGCCTTATCTCGACGGCTGCGCCGCGCACCCGCCGCCCGGCATCTCAATCGCCCATGTGGGCGCCGTCGGCTTTGGCGCGGCCGCCGCGCCCGGCTGGCAGGTTGGCATCGACTACGAGTTGCCCGATCGGATCAGCGATCCCGAGGGTTTTCTCGGGGCAATCCTTGGCCCTGAAGAACATGCGCAGATCCCGGCGGCGGCGGATCAGAACACCGCGACCGCTCTCTGGTCGATCAAAGAAGCTGCGGCAAAGGCGCTCGGCCAGGGGCTTCAGGGCCGCCCGCAAAGTTTCCGGATCACCGCTCTCGATCCCGCATCCGGATCGGCGGTCATTGCCCATGAAGGGCAGCAGGTCGCGGCGCATCTGCGTCAGATCGGGGAAGGCATATGCTCCGTCGCCTATGTGGCGGCGGGCCAAGCAGGCGCGCGCAGCGCGCCGTCGCTACCGCACAGACAGAACGGGGCCGCGACCGACGCGCGCATCGGATTGAGTTAAAGGAGACTTGGTTAGTGCTTATTGAACTAAATGTTGAGAACCGGCTCAAAGCTGTTCTTGAGGACTTCATCGAGGATTGGGGCCTGGACGAGCCCATCGAACGGGCGACAACGCTTGTCGAGGATCTCGGCTTCGACTCGATTGATGTGATCCAGTTTATCGTTG
Source organism: Paracoccaceae bacterium (assembly GCA_028285485.1). Lineage (GTDB taxonomy): Bacteria > Pseudomonadota > Alphaproteobacteria > Rhodobacterales > Rhodobacteraceae > JANQPC01. Next base: position 8,908 of record JANQPC010000108.1, read on the forward strand.
CCATCGAGACCGCGTTTGAACAGCGCAACCTCGGCTTTCACGAACTGATCATGAAAGACGGCCGCTATGTCGACGACCTCTCTCTTGGCGAGATGGTCGAATTCGTTGAACAGCGGCTTCGCGCCTGATCCGCGACCAGACCCAGGAGCCCAGATGACCCAAACTGTTCTCATCGGCCTAGATGGCGCAACGTTCACCGTTCTTGACGGCTTTATGAAGGATCAGCCCGGCGAGGGCGTGGTGATGCCGTTTCTCGCCCGCATGATCGAAACCGGTTACTCCGGCACGCTGGCCTCAACAGCCCACCCGTTGACGCCACCGGCCTGGACAACCGTCTGCACCGGGCGCACCCCGGGCGCGCACGGCATCTACGATTTCGTCCGGTTCGAGGATCTGGGGGATGACGTTTTCTTCACGCTCTACGATGCGCGTGACATCCGCGTGGAAACGATCTGGCAGATCGCCTCACACGCGGGCAAGACAATCGCCTCGCTGAACTTCCCGATGATGTCGCCGCCGCCCGAAGTGAGGGGCGCGCTGGTGCCGGGCTTCGTTTCCTGGAAGCACCTCCGGAGGAACATGTATCCGCAGGCTCTTTTTGATCGGATCAAGGCGATCCCGGGCTTTGATGCCAAGGAACTGAGCTGGGATTTCGAGCGCGAGGGCCAGATCGGCGATGTGATGGAGGATTCCGAACTCTATCGCTGGGTCGAAAACCATCTTCCGCGCGATCGGCAGTGGTTCAATATCGCACGCACCCTGCTAGAGGAAGATGACCCGGATCTCTTTGCGGTGATGCTCGACGGCACCGACAAGATCCAGCATCAGGCGTGGCATGTGCTTGATCCAGAGCTGTGGGATCCCGCCAAAGGCGAAGATGCGCGTGCCGTACGCGCCCTTGTGCTTCAATATTTCCGCGAGCTCGATGGCTATATCGAGGCGCTGGTTACCGCGGCAGGGCCGGAGGCGCATGTCATTATCGTATCCGATCACGGTTTCACGGGCGCTGCCAAGGTTGTGCGGATCAATGAACATCTCGGCCGTCTGGGCTACCTGGAATGGCGCGCCTCCGATGGCTCCGAGCAATCGCGGCGCCGCGATATGGCGAATTTCGCAAATCTTGATTGGACCCGCTCACGCGCCTTCTGCCCCACGCCTTCCTCGAACGGGATCGTGATCCGCCGCAAATCCGAGAAGTTCCCGGGCGGTGTGACAGAGGCGGAATACGAAAGCTTCCGCGAGAAGCTGATCGAGGATCTGATGAAGCTGACAGATCCCGATACCGGCGCGCCGGTGATCAAGGAGATCCTGAAGCGCGAAGAGGCGTTCCCCGGCGCCGCGATGGAGGAGAGCCCGGACCTGACGCTGATCCTTTGCGATCACGGTTTTGTATCGGTTCGCAATCGCGCCCCCACGGTGGTGACGCGGCCAGTTCCGCTTGGCACGCATCACCCCGACGGGATCTTCGTGATGACAGGGCCCGGGGTTGAAAACCGCTCCGGCCAGCATCTCTCGATCGTGGATACCACCGCGATCATGGCGCATGCGCTTGGGCTGGAAATCCCGGCCGATTTCGAGGGGCGGGTGCCAGCCACGCTTTACGATCCGGATTGGCGGGCCGAGAACCCGGTGCGCATCGGGGCGGCCCGCGCCGAGGCCGGTGCAGGTGCCGTCTCGACCTCGAAGGAAGATGCCTCCGCCGAGCAAAAGGAGGAGATGCTCGCGCAGCTCCGGCTCCTTGGCTACATCGAGGATTGAGATGGGCGGCCGCCATGCGGCGATGCGGGCGGCGCCTTCGGGCCCGCCGCGGCGCGGTGGCGGCGGGCGCGCGGTCAATGCGGTTTCCATCAATGGCGTGAAGCTCAATGTCGTCGCCCTGCCGCAGCGCAAGCGGCGGCGGCATCAGGGCCTTCCAATCGTGATGATCCACGGGCTCGCGGCCTCTTCGGCCTTCTGGTACGCGTCCGGCGCGCAGTTCCTTTCGCTTCTCGGCCCGTGCCTGGCCTACGATCTTCGCGGCCATGGCAAGAGCGCTCGGCCCGATACAGGCTACTCAGTGGCCGATATGGCCGACGATCTTGAGGCGCTGCTTGATCATCGCGACATCCCGCGCGCCCATCTCGTGGCGCATTCGTTCGGCGGCATGATCGCGCTTCTCTTCGCCCTTCGCCGCCCGGAGCGTGTGGCGAGCCTCTCGCTTGTGGATGTACGCGTGCGGCCCCTGCAAAGAAGCATCGAGGTTGGGCCGGTCCGCATCCCGCCCCGAATCGAGCAACGGCTCAAGGCGCATGGGCTCGATCCGCAAGGGCTGGCAGCAGCCGACGACGGGATCGATTACCTAAACTCCGTGGCGCGGATTCAGATCAGTGCGGGCGAGGAGGCGGCCGATCTTCTCTCTGCGCTCTACCGCCACCCACGGCTTTTTCGAACCGCCAAGGCGGCGGAGCGATGGATCGAACTGACAGAGCGGGCCTCGCTTGTCGCCGACCTGAAGCGCGATGCGGCGTTTGGCGCATCGGATCTTGCGCAGCTTGATCACCCGATGCTGATCCTCGTTGGCGGGCGGTCGGCCACGCGGCCCTCCGCGGAGGCGCTCGACCGGCTTTGCCCGCAGGCGCGGCTTCGGGTGGTGCCGGATGTGGGGCACTTCTTTCCGATGACCCAGCCGAAGCTCTTCCTGCGGCCAACATTGCGGTTCCTCTATGCCATGGGCCGTCGCGAGTGAAAGTGAGCAGCGCGAAGATGGACGAATGGGAACATGCGATCGGGGAGGATGCGCCGGAAGCGCCTGCACCGCGTGTGACCCGGCCTGCGCCAGATTCCGCGGGTGTCACGAACGCCGACCCACGCGGCTGCGGCCTTTCCCGCCGACATTTTCGCAAGGTCTCGGAAAACGGCTTTGGCGATGGCTACAACAGCTACGCGCACTCCATGTGCTACTTCAAAGGCGGAGTTTTCGTTGGCACCAGCCGGGCAACGATGGCGTTGCTTGGCGGCGGCCACAAGGGCGGCATGAAGGATGTTTCTCTCGATGCCTGGCCCGTCGAACTCGACAAGCGGGTTTATACCGATGCGTTTGAGACCGAGGCCGCCCGCGCCGAAATCTGGCGACTGGATCCGCCTGCCGGTGCGTGGACGCGGGTGTACCGCGCACCGATGGTTCACGCGGAAGACGGCACCCGGATGAGCCGTGATCTTGGCTACCGCGCAATGTGCGTTTTCCAGGGAACCAGCGATCCCGAGCCTGCGCTGTACGTCTCGGCCTGGTCGCGCTCCAAGGGCGTTGGCATGCAGCTTATGCGCAGCCGCGATGGCGAGCATTTCGAACCGGCGGGTCCGCCCGGGCTCGGCGATCTCGATTGCACCTCGACGCGCAGCCTCATCGTGTTCAAGGATATGCTCTTTACCAGCCCAACCGGCGCGACGGGCGGGCGACAGAACGCCTCCGGCATCGCCGCCGTGCTCGTAAGCCGCGATCCGGCGTCGGGCGATTGGGAACTGGCCAATACCAACGGCTTCGGAAACCCGCGCAACCTTGGTGTTTTCGAGATGCTGGCCACAGAGGAGTATCTCTACGCCGGAACCGCAAATCTCGCACAGGGCTATGAGCTATGGCGGACGCGCGCGGAAGGCGAGCCGCCCTTTGAGTGGGAATGCGTGCTCACCGAAGGCGCCGGGCGCGGGCGGTTCAGCCAGGGGCTTGTCTCGATGGTGGAGTTCAACGGCGCGCTCTACCTGGGCTCAGGCATCCAGAAGGGCGGCATCGACAAGCAGAACAAGATCGGCCCAGCGGGGCCAGAGCTTGTGCGGTTCAATCCCGAGGATGGCAGCTACGATGTTGTGATGGGGGAACGGCGCACTGAGGCGGGCCCGCTTTCCAATATGTTGCCCGGCTGGAACAACGTGTTCGCGGGCTCGATCTACAAGATGGGCGTGCATGACGGCTGGCTCTATGCCGGAACGCAGGATTGGATGGTGTTTCTGCTCTGGCGCGATATGGAGCGGCTGGACAGCCCGGCGGGGCGCCTGCTTCAACGGATGGAGGTGAGCGATCTGATCGAGGCCAGTGGTGGCTACGATCTCTGGCGCACCTGCGACGGCGAGAACTGGGTGCCGGTCACGCGCTCGGGGTTTGAGAACCCCTACAATCACGGCGTCCGCAATATTCTGTCGACCCCGCATGGGGTCTACATCGGATCGCAGAACCAGTTCGGGCCGCGCTCGGCCTTCGAGGTTGAACCGGGGCGCTGGGAATATCGCGACAACCCTCGGGGAGGAACGGAGATATGGCTCGGAACCCGCGACTAGCCCTGCGCGGGCTCGCGGCGCTTGTGCTCGCCGCCCTCGCCGCCGCTGCACCGGCGCAGGAGATGCGCGCGTTCGGGAACGCGATGCCGAGCGCGCTTTGGGCCCTGCCGGTCGGTGCGGAGGATGCCGCCGCCGATGAGATCGATGGCATCTCTGTTGATCCCAATGGCAACACGGTGATCGCCGGGGTGTTCCGCGATGGTCTCACCCTCGGCACATCGCGTTTTTCGAGCCGTGGCGCGGGCGATGTATTCCTTGCCTCGATCAGCCCGGGCGGGCAGGTGCGCTGGGCCCGTCAGTTCGGCGGAAAGGGCGATGACAATGCGTTTGACGTAACCACGGATGGCGCGGGAAACATCATTATGTCGGGCTGGTTCGCTGGCTCCGTGGATTTCGGCGGCCAGACGCTCAAATCCGCGGGCGGGCAGGATCAGTTCGTGACCAAATACGATAGCAGCGGCACGCTCATCTGGGCGCGGCGCTTCGGCGGCCCGGGTGGCGACGGCGGCAATGAGATCGCCGTCACCGCGTCGGGCGAGATCGCGGTGGCGGCGATCACCGAGGGCGATTTTGAAGCTGGCGGTCGGCGCTACGCCTATGGCGGCGGTCAGCGCGATTCACTGGTGCTGCGCCTGTCGCCCAGTGGTGAGGTGCGCTGGGTTGTCCAGGCCGCGGGCCCGGGCACCGAGCGCATTCGCGCGATGTCGATGACAGAGGCGGGCGATGTGTTCGTAGGGTTCCAGTACCAGGGCACGCTGGCCATGGCGGGTGCGCGGCTCGCATCGCAAGGCGGATGGGATGGGGCCTTTGCCCGGCTTCTCCCCGATGGCGCGCTCGCCTGGATGGTGCCGATCGGCGGGCGCGGCCATGATGGGGTGCGCGGCGTCGGCGCCACGGCGGATGGCCATATCTACGCCTCCGGCATCGTTGGTGGCCGTGCGCTGATGATCGACCGCGAAATCCCGGCGATCGGGGAGGCGGTGGATTACCTTGTTCGGGTCACGCCGGAGGGCAAGCTTGTCTGGCTTCTGTCGATGGCCGGGCCGGGGCCGAAGAACAATGGAGGCGAGATGCTGGTAGATGGGAAAGGCGTGATCGTTTCGTCCCTGATGACACGGCAGGTGACGGTGCGGCGCAACCGCGATGTTGTGGGCACGTTCGAGGCCGCGGGGCGGCGGCCGACGAGCTATCTGGCGGGCTTCACCCATGATGGCCGCCCCCGCTTTGTGTTCCGCCCCGAGCCACAGGGCGGCGGGGCCGGGGCGCTGGGTGATGTTCTTTCGATCAGCCGGGACGGGCGCTACCTCGCACAAGCGCTTCGGTTTCGCGGTACCCTCGGGATCGGGGGCGCACGCCTGTCTACGCCGGGAGAGCGCGATTCCGCCGTGCTTCTGTTCCAGCTCAATGGCGCGTAGCCGGGCCAAACAAGCGGGCGCGCCGCCGCCCCCGGTTCTGATCCTCGCCTCGCGCGAAGCAGGGGGCAGCCGGTTGGCCGCGCTTCTTGGCGCGCATCCGGAATTCGCAGAAGCGCCGCATCTCAACGTGCTTGCCTTCCCCGAGATCTGGCAGCTTCGCAAATACGCCCAGATCCCCCGCGATGTGCATATCCACGGGCTGTGGCGCTTTCTGGCGCAAGTGCTGGTGCGCGAGCAGAGCATGCAGGCGGTGCAGGCTGCGCGGCGCTGGCTGGGCCGCCGCGAGGAGGAGAACGCCGCGGCGATCCATGCCGATCTGCGCAGCCTTGTCGCCCCGCATCGGCTTGTCGATTACAGCCCGCTGGTGGCGCAGGATGCAGCCGCGATCCGCCGGGCACTTGCCGCCGTTCCGGAGGCGAGTGTGATCCATCTGGTCCGCCACCCGGTGTCACAGGGGCGGGCGCTGCGCTACCCGGTCTGGCAGACGATGATGGCAAGCCTTGAATACTGGGCCGACCGCGCCTGCGACCAGCCGGCAATGGATGTCTTTGAGATTGGCGAGCATTTCATCGATTGGTCGTCAACGCCGGTTGTCTATGACCCCCAATTCGCTTGGCACAGGGTGCAGAAAGCGGCCAAGGAGGTGGCGGGCGAGGCGGGCGGCCAGTGGATCACCCTGCGCGACGAGGATCTCGATGCCGATCCTGCGGGGGAAACAACGCGGCTCCTCGCGCGGCTTGGCGCCGCGAACGATCCCAAGACGGTCGCGGCGATGCTCAGTTCGCCGCCCGGGCTTTACGCCTCCGCGGGCCCGTTCGAGGCGCCATTCGGCACCGATTTTGAGATGTTCGAACGCGGGGTGGCCGAGGCTTTCGGTGCGCCCAAGGAGGAGGCAACCGGCGATTCCGCGGCGCCGCTTAGCTGGCGCGGAGATGGCGAGGCGCTTCTGCCCCCTGTCGTTGCCTTGGCGCGCGATTTCGGCTATTTTATTGAATAATAAGGGGGAGTCGGCAACGCGCCGCGAATTTCGCCAAAGTAAGAGATGAGTTCCGCGGCTGCGAACGGGCGCCGCCACGTTAACCGGGTCTACCCCGACCCACCGGAAAGGAGAGCTGCCATGGCTACCGAAACCGCCACGCCGCTGCCCGCGGCGCCACTCAAGGCGGGCGTTCTGATTGATGCAACAGCGCTTGGGGATCCCGCGCAGCTTGATCGGGGCGCAATTCTCGCCGAACTGGCCCGCCACGGCGCCGTCGTCGTAAAGGGCCTTGGCCTCGACAAGGCGGGCTTTGTTGCCTTTACCGAACGATACGTGCCGTCTTTCATGGAATATGTGGGGGGCGCCAATAACGATCGCGGGTCCGCGATGACCGGATCGAACACGGTGCTGACGGTGACCGGCGGTAACACCCTTGGCCAGGCCATACCGCTCCACGGCGAGATGTTCTACACAACCTATCGCCCGGCAACGCTGTTCTTCTGTTGCCAGAGGCCCGCGGATGCCGATGGCGAGACCACGATCTGCGATGGCGTGGCGATCTGGAACGCGCTTCCCGACGATATCCGCACCCTCTTCGAGACGAAGAAGATCCGGTATCGAAGGGTCTACAACGATGACGCGTGGCAGAAGGTCTACAAAACCGATGATCTGTCCGAAGTGCGCAAGCTTTGCGAAGAGACCGGGGTGGAGTTTGTTGATCATGGCGACGGCACGTTTGATACCGTGCACATCGATACCGCGTGGTCGGATACCTCCGCAGGGCGGTCGTTCATCAATTCGATGATCGTCTGGGCGTCGCGCGAGTTCATCGCAAAGATCGATGACAGCCAGGTGCGCTGGGAAGATGGCAGCCCGATTGATCCCGCAATTCTCTACAAGATCCACCAGATTTCCGAAGATCTCACTCAGAACATTGCGTGGGAGCCCGGTATGGTTGCCATCGTCGACAACAGGCGCGTGATGCACGGCCGGCGCGCCTACGAAGATGCGGGCCGCGACATCATCATGCGGCTCAGCCTCGACGCGCCGCGCGCGGCCTGAGGCCATGGGAGACGATAGCGAAGGGGCGGGCGATGTAGGCGGAAGCCTCACGCATCTTGAGAACGCGACGCTCGTCGCCTTCGCCGCCGACCGTGACAGCTTTCTCACCGAAGAGCTGCCCGAGAGCCTCCTGCCGCAGGGCGAAGAGGAGTTCATGTCGCGCGATTTGTTTTCGGCGGATTACGTCGAGTTCCTCTATGCCAAACGCGATGTTAACGAAACGGTCCGGGGCGTTAATCGGGGGCTCCGCGAGAGCCTGCTTGAAAAGCCTCACCTTATGGAGAAACCCGAAGAGGGGGCGCATCGCGGCGCGGCCGCCGTCTGGCGCTCGCTCCGCGATCAGCTTCACGAGGAGAGCTTGCAGAAGATCGACTCCAGCGAGCGCGATGAGCTTTTGCTGATGAGAAGCGAGCTTGAGCTCCGCCGCGCGGTGGTTGAGAGCGTGGCCAAGGGCCTTGGCGCTCTGCTCAAACGCCTCGATGATCGGCTTGCGGCGATCGGGGCGGAGGATGAGCCCCCGGCAGCGGCGGCCAAAGCCCCGGCGAAGAAGGGCTGAAGCCCCATGTCGCGCCTTCTGGTTGTTCTCTGCCCGCCACGCTCATTCTCGTCACTGATCTCGACGATGATTGGGCAGCATCCCGAGATTTACGGCTTTCCTGAGCTTCACCTGATGATCCGCGAAACTGTGGGCGAGGTTATGGCGTGGGAGCGCAGATGCGAGCGCTATACGGGGCCGCCGGGCCTGTTGCGCACCATTGCCGAGATCGATCACGGCGCTCAGACGGCGGAGACCGTGCTGGAGGCGGCGAACTGGATCGAGGACAGGCTTGATTGGAACTCCGCCTGGATGCTCGATTACTGCATCAAACGGGCAACTGAGGTGTCGGGCGCCCGCTACTGCCTTGAAAAATCACCTTCCGTGGCCTTCCTTCCAGTCGCGCTTGAGCGGATGCGTCAGGCGTATCCCGATGCGCTTTACATTCATGTCACGCGCCATCCTCTTGGCCTGAAGAAATCGCTTGAGGAGTTCGTGCGCGAGTCGCACCGCTTCACGCCGGAGCAGAAACAGGTTCGGCTGGATGCCTCTATGGGTGCCTGGCCGGTTGCGCAGCGCAATCTTCTTGATTTCTGCGCGTCGCTTGCGCCGGGTCAATACATCCGCATCCGCGGGGAAGACGTGCTGCGAGACGCCGCCGCCACGCTGGCGCAGGTGGCAGAGTGGCTGGGGCTGCGAACCGATGCGGCCGCAGTCGAGGCGATGCTGAGGCCGGAGGAAAGCCCCTATGCCACGCTTGGCCCTCCGAACGCGGCCTTTGGCAACGATCCCAAGTTCATCGACAAGCCAAAATTCCGCCCCGGCAATCCCCGGTTGCGTTCCATAGATGGCTTCTTCGAAAGTGCCGAGGGGCAGGCATTCGATGCCCCGCGGCGCGATTATCTCGCGCAACTGGCAAGCTGCCTCGGCTATCAGTGAGCACGATGCCCGAAGCGCCGCCCCTTATCGCCGTCCGCGCGCCGCGCCTTTCGATCGAGCCTGGCCTTGTTCAGCAACGCCTCCTTCTGGGGGATGAGCCGCTGGCAGTTGGGCTGATGAAGAAAGGCGCGAAAAAGATGGCGCTTGTGGCGGATGTGGCGGGTGCGCCGGTGGCCCTGTGGGACGGGGCGGCCGCGTCGGCGGCCTTTGCGCGGCAAGAGGGGCCGGGGATATGGTGCGCCATGGCCGGGGGGCCGCTTTTGCGGGTGGAGACGGCGGCCTCGGGCGGGCCGACCGTTGTGGAAAGGCTTGCGACGGGCGCGCCGGCGGCGATCGGCCATGTAGGGAACACGCTTTGGGGGTTATGGCCCGGCGGCCCGGGGAAGGTGCCCGAGGTTGCGCCGCTTGATCCCGAACCCGGCGCGCGCCAGCCGGGGCCGGAGCCGGGCCCCGCGGGCCGGATTTCGGCGTTGGCGGGCACGGGCGCGGGCGCGCTCGCAGCGCTGGAAGCCGATGCGCGGGGCGGTTTTCGCGTTCATGTTCTGGAGCCAGACGGCTGGCGCGTGATGACCGAAGCGGGTGCAGCACGCTACGGGTTCAACGCCGCCGTTGTTGCCGCCGTGCCTTGGGGCGCGGGGCTCGCTGTGGCATCGGGGATGGACCTGACAGCCCGGGCCCGGGTGCCCGGGCTTGCCCATCGAGGGGAGATTCTGCGCCTCGCGCCCGATGGGGATTTCGATATTCTGGCAGGTGAACTGCGCGTCAGCCCCTGGGGGCTCAAAGTGCCCCTTGCCGGTGCGCGCACGGAGGCGGTGCGCGAGCGCGGCGGCTTCACCCACCTGAGCGCGGCCGGGCCGAACCTGATCGCGGCGATGGAGACTGAATCGGGCCACGCGCTCGTGTTCCGCTTTTCCGCAGAGGGCGAGGCCCAAACGCTGGGTCAAGTTGCCGAACCGATCGAGGATCTGGCGGTTGGGCCGGACGGAACCGTTTTCGCGCTTCTTGGCAGCCCGGCAGAGCCCTAGGCTGCCCTCAGGGGCGCAGGGATTCCAGAAACGGCACCTCGAAAACCTTCTCATGCATCACCGGTCCGTGGCCGAAGAAATCGCCTTCGCCGAAGCATTCCCCGTGATCGGCCGCAACGATGATGTGGGTGTTGCGCGGGCATTTGGCGAGAAGCTCCCCCAGAAGCCCATCGACATACTCCACGCATTTCACCTGGTTCTCGTGCAGCATCACCATGTCTTCGGGCGAGAAGAATTCCGGCTCGCTATCGGGCCGGTCGGACGTGCGGGCAATGGCATCATCCATACCCTTGACCACTCCATGCACGCCGGAGATCCGCGGCAGCGCCTCGTCCTTCAGCATGTAGGGGTAATGCGTCTCGCCCAGATTGAAGAAGTAGTAGCTTGGCTGCTCGGCGGAGAATTCCAAGAGATCCACCATGCCGGCGAAATCGTTGTGATCTTTCATTAACTGGTAATCATCGAAATGCGTGCCGAAGCCCGTGAACGGGTTGAGCACGGGCATCGAAACACGCCCGACCGTTCGGTAGCCTTGGCCCTGCAGCATCTTGGCCAGCGAGAGTTCGGGAACGAAGGATTTGAAAGACAGGTCCGGGATATCGAGCCGGTCGACCCAAAGCGCGTATTCCTGCTTGTAAACCTCGGACGCAAGGATCCGGGTGGGCGCCTTATGGGCGACCTGGCCGAGAAAGATCGAGTGATGCGAGGGCGCGGTCCAGGAGGCGTAGGACCAGCGCGCTTCGCCGGTGCCGAGACGGTCCATGTTAGGCGTTTTCGCCCGGGCGTAGCTGTCGAACCGGCAGCTATCCATGATGATGTAGACGAGATTATTCGGCATGGTCTATTCAACCGGTGTTTGGCGGGAAGGGAAGCGCGCGGAGCGTGGTGGTGCCGGGGCGCGTGAACCCCGGCGCACGGTCCGTCAGGCGATCGTCAGCCGCGGTTCTGAAGCCGTTCGCGCACGAGGCCGCTGAGCGCCCTGCGGTTATGGCTTCGCCAGAGCTTGGCCCTTTGCTGCGCCGTCTCGCCCTTCTTCTCATCCTCGGCTTTCAGGGGATTGAGCCGGGCCACGCGGCAGGATTGGCGGTAGAACGCTATGGCCTCTTCCGGCTTTTCCGCCTTCAGCGCCATATCCCCGCGCAGCTTTGCCGCTATGGGGGCCATGATCCGCTTTTCCCCAAGCGCGGCGATTTCCTTTTCGGCTTCCTCGAAACGCTTGGATTCGATCAGCGCGGAGATATAGCGCAGGCCGTCATCAGGGCGCTTTGATCCGGCCTCGACAAATTTTCGGGTCTGTTCAACCGCAATGTCGGGTTTGCCGCTGCGCAGCGCGACCTTGGCCAGGCGGGTTGCGCGCACGCGATCCCCGGGATGGGCGGCAGCGTCCTTGGCAATGAAATCGTAGGCTTCTTCGCCGCGGCCATCGGCGCGCATCAGCCGCATATATGCCTTCAGTGCCCGGTCGTTTCGCGGGCTCTCGCCAACGAGGTGCTGCAGAACCATTGCGGCACCCGCCTTGTCGCCTTTCTTGATCAGGATTCGGGCCTTGAGTTCAAACGCCCGCTCCATCGAAGGATCGGTCTTGAGCGCCCGGTCGATTATCTCGAGCGCGGCGTCGTAATCTTCTGCCGCGAACTTGACCGCCGCGGCCCCCACATGCGCCCGCGCCGATCCCGGATCGAGATTGATCGCTTCTGCGAAAACGCGGGTCGCGGCCTCGTGATCCTGCTTTCGCACATGCACGAAGCCCTCGGCGATCACCGGTTCAACTTCCAGCGGCGCCAGCCCGCGCGCCTTCTCGGCGGCCCGCAGCGCATCGTCGTATTTCTGTTGCTTGCGCAGCAGCCGCGAGAGCGCGACGAAAGCTTGGGTCGATTTCGGATCGCTGACCAGGAACTCAACGACCGCGCGTTCGGCGGCGGCCAATCCGGAGGATTGTTCGATCTTGCGGATATCGGCAAAGCTCAAACGCCCGCCCGCCCCATTTTCCATGTTTGAAGACAGTTCCACGGCCTACTCCGTTACAAGTTACTCAGTTACACGGGTGGGGCATGCCAGAGATACGCCGCGGCATCCAACGCCCGCTCCGCAATAGGAGCGTGCTTTTCGGACGCGACAACGAAAACGAGCCGGACTCCCTCGTAAAGTCCTGCAACCCCCACGTTTTCTGGCGGTCAGTATAGGTGCGCGTGCGCAAACTGTCCACAATGCACTTCACTGAAGCGGCGGCGCGAAATCATTGTTGCCGAAGGATTAATCACCGCTGCCGGGGCATGGCGGAGGATGTCGGCGAAGTGCACCTCGTTGCGCCGGGGAGCGAAGTTCTAACGCGCTGGGCCGCTATTTCTGCAATCGGGCCACGCGCAGTGCCGGATCGGATGGCTTGCAGCGCGTCGACCGGGCGAACAGGCTCAGTAGGTTGTCTATCTTCGCGCCCGTTCTACGGCACGCGTGGTTCGGAATCCTGCCTCTGATTATGCGAGTTTCAGAATATAAATCAGCCTTGTACCGGCCAAACTTCACATCTCCTCCATGCTCTCATGGAGCGTCCCGCCCGCTACCGCTCGCACACCCCCGGCGCGGCGGCTTCCGCCCTCAGCCCGCGCCCCAGGTAGTAGCCATAGCGCCGCTCGCCGTCGAAGAGGGTGAAGCCGCCGAGCGGGCGCACCTCGTCAAAGAGTTCGCAGAACGGGCCTAGTGCGCCCGGCGGATCATGCCCTTCGATCACGATGAACACATCGCCCCCCGGCCTGTCGTGCCGGAGTCCGGCGATGTCGAAGCCCCAGATCGCGCGCTGGGCGGCCCGGCCCCTGCGGAAGACCTTGTTGTTGTCGATGTTGTAGATGCCGCTCGGGCGGTTGAGCCAGAAGGCCAGTTGCGCCGCGGTATCGTAGCGGTTGACGAGGATCGTGCCTCTGGCCTCGGGCGTGGCGGCAAGGCGCGCCTGAAGATCCTCGGCCAGGTGTTCCCAGCCCGAAAGCTTGTCGGTCGCCAGCCCGCGCAGGCTGGCCGGCACGTGTTCGTACCGGGCGGTGAGCGTGATGCTGAACAGGGCGAGGATCAGGAAGGCGGCTGCAGAGGCCGGAACCGCCCAGGCGAACACGCGGCCTGCGGCGCCGGACCCCCTGATGGCGCGCAATGCCCCGGGCAACCAGGGCAAAAGCGCGACATAGGCAAAGATCGCCCAATGCCCTGTGGTGGTGTTTCCCGCTACCGCCCAGGGGCTGAGCGCGGTGAAGGGCGCGAGGTAAGCCACGGCCATCGCTGCGGCAAGCCCCGCGGGGCCATCCCCACCGATGGCCGCCCGCGCAACGCGCCAGAGCGTTGCGGCCAGGGCTGCGAACATCAGCGGGGTGACCCAGATCGCCTGCTCCACGAGGTAGAGCAGCCCCTCGGGATCAAACTGCCAGGGATGCCTGTCCACGAAATGAAAGGACACGCCCGCCAGATCATGGGCGAGGTTGAACCAGAGAACCGGCAGTGCCCCAAAAGCCGCGATGGCGAGCGCAGTCCAGGGGCCGGGCCTGCGCAGCCGGGCGCGGCCCGCTTGCGTGGCCAGCAGGTAGAGAAGCGCGCCCAGGCCGAAAAAAGCAAAGCGGTAGTGGGCGTTAAAGGCCAGCGCCGCGCTCAGGCCCGCAACCACCCACCAGCCAATCCCATCACGTCGCATCGCGCGTTCGAGCGCCCCGAAGCACAGCACCTGCAGCAGCAACAGCGGTACATCGGGGATTGCGAGCAGCCCCATCAGCGCGGGCACTGGCAAGAGCATCGCGAAGATCGCCGCAAGAACCGCATCGCGCCCGCCGGTGAGCGGGCGCGCTACCCAGTAGACGGCGAAGGGCAGCAGGCTGCCCGCTGCAAGAAACGGCCAGCGCACGCCGAAGGGCGTGTTGCCTGCAACCTCTGTTCCAAGCGCAACCAGCGCGGGCGTCAGAAACGGCACATCGCTGTAGGAGAGCGCGGGGTGCTGCGCCTCAAGCCAGTAAAACGCGCCGTCGCCGAACAGCTCAAGATTTGCGGCGAGCACGCATTTTGCCACGAGGAGAGAAAGAAATAGCGCCGCCGCCGCGCGCCACAGCGCAGGGGGGACCGTTTCTTCCGCCGATCTGCCCGCGCGGGCCGTGGGAGTGACCATCTCGAAAGGCGAGATAGGCATCGAAGGGGCCAAGGGAAAGGGCGCAACCGGCCCGGCTTGGCAGATCATGCGCCATCGGGCAGGCTGGCGGCGTAGGGGAGATGCCGATGCCAGAGATTACCGATGCTCAAGGGCACGCGCTCAGCGGCGCCACACCCGCCGCCGCCGGGGCGTTCGATGCCGCGGTGGAGGCGTTCAATACCTTCCGCGGTGATCCCATCGCGCTGCTCGATCAGGCGCTGGCCGAGGCGCCGGGTTTTGCCATGGCGCATCTGACAAAGGCGCATCTCTTCGCGCTGACGACAGAGGTTGATGCGACCCGCGCTGCGGAAGAGGCGCTGGCGGCGGCGCGAGGTTGCACCCTAAGCGCGCGCGAAGCCGGCCATGCCGCAGCGCTCGGCCATCTTGTGGCCGGGAACTGGACAGCGGCGGCCACGGCGCTTGATCGCGTCTCCATGGATCATCCGCACGATATCGTGGCGCTCCAATCGGGCCACAACATGGATTTCTTCCGGGGCGATGCCCGCGGCCTGCGCGACCGGATCGCCCGCGCGCTTCCGGCCTGGCCGGAAGAGATGCCGGGGCGCTCCATCGTGCTGGGCATGTATGCTTTCGGGCTGGAGGAGGCGGGGGATTACGCGCGGGCCGAGGCGGTGGGGCGCGAGGCGGTGGCCCGCGATCCGCGCGATAGCTGGGCCCATCACGCGGTAGCCCATGTGCTGGAGATGGAGGGCCGCGCCGAAGAGGGTGTGGCCTGGATGGAAGACCGCGCCGCCCAATGGGCGGATGAGGCGAGCTTCTTCAAGGTGCATAACTGGTGGCACAAGGCGCTTTGCCATCTGGAGCTTGGCGATCCCGCCGCCGCATTGGCCGTGTATGACGGCGAGATTGCGGGGCAAGGGGCGCTCGCGCTGAACCTTCTTGATGCCTCAGCGCTGCTCTGGCGCCTCACGCTCTCGGGCACCGATCCGGGCGATCGGTGGGAGGTGCTGGCGCGGGCCTGGGAGCCGCATCTGCCCACCACCGGCTATCCGTTCAACGATTGGCACGCTGCGATGGCCTGGATCGCCGCCGGGCGGCGCAGCGAACTGGAGGCCACGCTTGCGGCGCTCAAATCCGCCGAGGGCAGCGAGGCCGCGCTCTGGGCGCGGGAAACGGGCGTGGCGCTGATCGAGGGGTTCGATGCGGCCTGGCGCGGGGATTACGGGCGCGCCGTCGATCTTCTGCACCCGGCGCGGGCCATCGCGGGAAGCTTCGGCGGCAGCCATGCGCAACGCGATGTGATCGACTGGACGTTGACGGAAGCGGCGATCCGCGGCGGGTTCTCTGGCGCCGCCACGGCGCTTTCGCGCGAACGCCTGGCGCTTCGCCCGCACAGCCCGGTAAACCTTGCCTTCCTCGCGCGCGCCGAGGCGCTGGGCGCAGGGGCGCCTGGGTGAGGGGCACCGCGCGTGGAAGCCTGCCTGTTCCGTGCGCCACCGAGGCCATCGACCCGTGAGCCGCAGCTTCCCGCCTGAGCGCATCGTCTGCCTCACCGAAGAAACGGTCGAAGCGATCTATCTTCTGGGTGAAGAGGCGCGGATCGTGGGGGTGACGGGCTATGCGGTGCGCCCGCCCGGGGTACGGCGCGAAAAGCCGCGCGTTGGGGCGTTTACCTCAGCCGATCTGCCGAAGATCCTGGCGCTTGAGCCCGATCTCGTGCTCACCTTCTCCGATCTGCAGGCCGATATCGCGGCGGGGCTGATCCGCGAAGGTGTGGCCGTGCATGCCTTCAACCAGCGCGATGTGGCAGGCATTCTTTCCATGATCCGCACCTTGGGGGCGCTTCTGGGGGTGCCAGCGCGCGCAGAACGGCTTGTGGGCGAGTACGCTGCGCGCATCAAAACCCTTGAGGCCAGCGCCCCGTCCACCCGCCCGTGCGTGTATTTCGAGGAATGGGATGACCCGTTGATTGCCGGAATCGGCTGGGTGAGCGAGCTGATCGAGATTGCCGGGGGTGCGGACATCTTTGCCGAAATCGCCCGTTCTGGGGGCGCAAAGGGCCGGATTGTTGCGCCTGAAGCGGTGATCGCGGCGCAACCGGACATCATTCTTGCCTCGTGGTGCGGCAAGAAGGTACGCATCGAGCGGTTTGCGGATCGGCCCGGCTGGGGGGCGATCCCGGCTGTTCGGGCGGGGCGGATCCACGAGATCAAGTCACCGCTGATCCTCGCGCCGGGCCCTGCGGCGCTGACCGAGGGGCTTGACGCGATCGCCGCGGCTATTCGCGGCCACGTGGATGAAAGGGCGTGGGGGTAGGGGCCTGATGGACGGGCTGACGGAGTTCCTGATGCAGGGCGGCCCGGCGCTGTGGGTAATCGCAGGGCTGTCCGTTGCGACGCTTGCGCTGATCCTCTGGAAGATCTGGCGGCTTGGCGCTGCGGGCGCGTGGAGCGGGCTGCCCGAAGCCGCCCTTGCGGCCTGGGCGGCCGGCGATCTGCGCGGCGCGGATGCGCTGCTGCAGGGCCGCCGCGGCATTCGCCCCCGGATCGCGCGTGCGGCGATCGGGCTCCGGCGCGATGCGGGCTTGAGCGATGAGACCGCGCGCGAAGAAATGGCGCGCCTTGCCCGGGGAGAGCTTCAGCAACTGCGCACAGGCCTGCGCGCGCTGGAACTGGTGGCCACCATTGCCCCGCTGATCGGCCTTTTCGGCACGGTTCTGGGGATGATCGGTGCCTTTCAGGCGCTGCAGGCGGCGGGCGCGCAAGCCGATCCCGGCGTTCTGGCGGGCGGCGTTTGGCAGGCGCTTTTGACAACGGCGGCGGGCATGGCAGTTGCGATCCCGGCGGCGATAGCGCTGGCCTGGTTCGAAGGTGTGGCGGAGGCGGTGCAGACCGATCTCGAAGACATCGCGACCCGCATCTTCACCCGTGGACCCAGGCAATACGCCACCCCTGTGCGGACGGCCTCGTGAGCTTCGACTTCGGCCTGCCCCGGCGCTCCCGGCAGGCGCGCCTTACGCCGATGATCGATGTGGTCTTCCTGCTGCTGATCTTCTTCATGCTTGCCGCGCGCCTTGGCGGGGATCAGGCGATCCCCCTGCGCCTGGCCGCCGGCACAAGCGCCTATGAAGGCCCCCCGCGCCTGATCGAAATCGCGCCCGGGGGGCTGCGGCTGAATGGCCTCTCGGTGGAGTTGGCGGCGCTGCCCGGGGCGCTTGCGCCACTGATGGCGGGCCCTGACGATCTGGTGGTGATCGCCCCCGCGCGGGGCGTGGCCTTGCAAGGGCTTGTCGATGTGATCGACAGCCTGCGGGCCGCGGGGCTTGGAAACATCGCTGTGCTGGAGGCCGGCTGATGCGCTTTTCCGGGCCTCAGCAACCCACGCGTGTGCGGGAGACGATCCTGCCGATGATCAACGTGGCCTTCCTGCTTCTCGTCTTCTTCCTGCTGACCGCCACCATCGCCCCGGCCCCGCCGGTGGATCTGACCCTGCCGGATGCGGCGGGCCGCGCGGCGCGGGCCGCGCCCGAGGCGCTTTTCATCGCCGCTGATGGCCGGGTGTTCTACGCGGGGCTCGAAGGCAGCGTGGCGTTTGAGGCCTTGGCCGCGGGCGTGGGCGACGGCCCTCTCGAAATCCGCGCCGATGCGGCGCTTGATGCCGGGCAGCTTGCGGGCATCCTTCCGCGGCTTGCGGCGATCGGGGTGGGCGAGATTGCTCTCGTAACGGTGGCGCGGTGAGCCGGGCCGCCGAAGCCACCCTGTTCCTCGGGATCGCGGCCGCGGCGCATGCGGGCGCCTTCGCACTTTTCAGCGGCGGCGCGGCGCTGCCCGGTCGCGCCGAGGCGGAAGATGGGCAGCGTGTCACCATCGCCGCCACCGCGCCCGGCCTCGCGGTGCGGGTGGCCGATTGGCGCCGCGCGCCGGCGGCCTTGGAAGCGACCAAGGCGCCCGCGCCGCGCGGCGGCGGCGATACGCCCTTTCGCCCTGCCGCGGAGGTGCCGCCTGAGCTGCTAGAGCAGGCCGCGGCGCTGCGCATACCGGCACCCTCCGATGGCGTTCCCCGGGGGCGGCTCGCGCCGAGTGCGCCGGCCGTTGCGCTGCCCGTGGCGGCCCCGGCGGCCAAGGCGCCCACGCCCGGCGCAGCCCCGGCGGTGCCCGCCGGCATCAATGCCCCGGCCGCGCCCGTGGTGCCCACGACCTTCGCGGCCCGCGCTTCAAGCGATGCGCTTCCCAGCACATTCCCGCCGCCCGCGGCCGATCCCGCGCTCCTTCAGGCCTGGCGCGGGGAAATCCGTGCGCGGATTGACCGGCAGGCCCGCGCCGCGGGCCCTCTGGGCGCCACGGGCCGCACGGTGCTGCGCCTTGTCGTGGCCCCTGACGGTGCGCTGATCGAAGCGCGGCTTCTCAGCAGCTCCGGCTCGCCCAGCCTGGATGCGGCAGCAGTAGAGGCCGTGCGCGGCGCGGGCCGTCTTCCGCCCGCCCCGGCAGGCTTTTCGCAGGCAGAGGGCCGCTTCGACCTGCCTGTTACGTTCACGCGCTAACACGCTCGCGTGCGCCCCGCCCGCGATGCCCTTGCGTGGGGCGCGCCCGCGCGCTCTAGTGGGCGCACCAGCCCGGAACGCGAAAGGCGCAGCATGGAACGGATCGGATCGCTTGAGCGTTACGCCACCTTCGCCGGAAGTGCCGTTCTGACAGTGCTTTGCTTCGCGCTCTTGATGTTCAGCGCCTGGTTCTGGCTGCCGTTTCTGTTCTTTGCCGCGCTCACGCTTGTGGGGCTTTACGATGTTACCCAGACGCGGCATGCCATCCTGCGCAACTACCCGATCCTGGGCCATATGCGCTTCATCTTCGAAGGGATCCGCCCCGAGATCCGGCAATACCTGATCGAAAGCGATCAGGATGAAGAGCCGTTCTCCCGCGATGAGCGCAGCCTCGTTTACCAGCGCGCCAAGGGGGTGGAGGATAAGCGGCCCTTCGGCACCCGCGAACGCGTTTACGATGCGGGCTATGCCTGGCTTACGCATTCGGTGGCGCCGAAGCATCTGGAGATGAAGGATCTGCGCGTCACCATCGGCGGCCCGAACTGCGCGCAGCCCTATTCGGCCTCGCTTTACAACATCTCGGCGATGAGCTTCGGCTCGCTTTCCGCCAACGCGATCCTTGCGCTCAACAAGGGCGCGAAGATGGGTGGCTTTGCCCATGATACCGGCGAGGGCGGGGTGAGCCGCTATCACAAGGAAGGCGGGGGCGATCTGATCTACGAAGTGGGTTCGGGCTATTTCGGAGCGCGCACGCCGGACGGTGCGTTTGACCCCGATCGCTTTGCCGAGACCGCCGCGCTTGAGCAGGTGAAGATGATCGAGCTCAAGCTTAGCCAGGGCGCCAAGCCCGGCCATGGCGGTGTGCTCCCGGCTTCGAAGATCACGCCCGAGATCGCCGAGGCGCGCGGCGTGCCCATGGGGGTTGATTGCATCTCGCCCGCCGCCCATAGCGCGTTTTCCACGCCGCTGGAGATGATGGAATTCATCGGCCTTCTGCGTGAGCGTTCGGGCGGCAAGCCCGTGGGATTCAAGCTCTGCATCGGCCACCGGCGTGAATTCATGTGCATCGTCAAGGCGATGCTGGAGACGGGCATTGTGCCCGATTTCATCGTGGTCGATGGCAAAGAGGGCGGCACAGGCGCCGCGCCGCTGGAATTTGCCAACCATGTCGGCATGCCGCTGATCGAGGGGCTGACCTTCGTACACAATACCCTGCGCGGCGCAGGCATCCGCGATCAGGTGCGGATCGGCGCGGCGGGCAAGCTTGTCTCTGCCTTCGATATCGCCCGGGTGCTGGCCATCGGCGCGGATTGGGCGAACTCCGCGCGCGGTTTTATGTTTTCCATCGGCTGCATTCAGGCGCAGGCCTGCCACACCAATCACTGCCCGGTGGGCGTTGCCACCCAGGATCCGCTGCGGATGCGCGCGCTCGATGTGGGCGACAAGGCGCAGCGCGTGGCCAACTTCCACGGAAACACGTTGAAAGCGCTGGCGGAAATGGCCGGGGCGGCGGGGCTCGACGACCCTTGCAATTTCCTGCCCTATCATTTCATGCAGCGCGAAACATCCGGTGAGATGGCCGAGGCCAGCGAGGTGTTCGGCTACCTGCCCGAAGGCTTTCTTCTGCGCGGCGAAGAGGTGGGGGGCGGCTACCTCGAACGCTGGAACCGGGCATCAACGGTTTCCTTCGATCCCGTCGCCTGAGACCGCCGCCAAAACCCCGCGCCATCTAACTATTTCTTCACGCCTGTCGCCCATGGTGACCGAAAGGGAAACCCGGGCTGTTTTGCGTGCTTCACCATCTCAAGATCGGCGTCAAGCTTCCGCTCGCCATGGCAATGGTCGGGGCGCTTTCGATGACGGCCGCCGATTTCATTGCGCTCTCGAACGCGCGCGAAATCGTTCTGGATGCGGGCACCGAACGGCTCTCTGCGGAGGCGCGTGCCCGTGCGGCCGATGTGGCGCGCGATCTTACATTTATGCGCGACGACGTGCTGTCATTCGCGCAAACCCCCCTTGTTGTCGATGCCACAAGCGCCTTCGTGGCCGGCTGGAAGCAGCAAAGCGAGGATCCTGGGCAATCGATCCGCCGCCGCTACCTGGGCCGGTTGCAAGAGGGCGCGGGCACGGCAGAGCTGAGGCAGATCGCGCGCGATAATTCCAGCTACGGCTTTGTTCATCGCCGCTATAGCGGGTTTTTCACGGGCCACCGCGATTTTCAGGATTATGCCGATATCTACATCGTCTCGCCGGATGGGTGGGTCGTTTACTCCGTTTCAAAGCGCGATAGCTTCGGGCTGGATCTGAGCGATGCGCGGGTTGGCGATACCGGGCTGGGCCGCGCGTTTGTGGGGGCTGCGGGGGCCGCCCAGGGCACCGAAGGGCGGGTTACGGCCTTTACCCAGTATCCGCCGGGCTCGGGCACGCAATCGGCATTTTTTTGCAGCGCCAGTCTTCAGCCTGCTCGGCTCGCTGGAAGGTGTGGTGATCTTCCGCATTGGCGATGACCGGCTCGATGCGCCGATCGCCGGATCGCACTCCCTTGGCGCGGAGGGCATGGTCACCGTACTGGGGCCGAATGAAGCCGCGTCGGGCACCCTTCGCGAGGCCGGGCCTGCGGACGGTACCGCGCCGCCCGCGCCGGGGGCGGGCCCGCCGGCGGCGCAATCCCCGGCTCTCGTCGGCGAGACGGATGCGCAATTCGTCACCGCCACGGTGCCGGTGCCCTTCCCCGGGCTCGATCTGCGCGTTGTAGCCAAGCAGCCTCGGGAGGAGATCATGCGCACCGTTGAAAGCCTGCGCGCCGAACTGATGCGGGAGGGGGGCACGGCGCTTTTGATCGTGGCGATCCTCGGGGCGCTTATGGCGCGGTCGATCACCAAACCCCTTGCGCGCGTTGGCGCGGCGATGAAGATGGTGGGGGAAGAGGGGTTCCCCGATGCGATCCCCGATCGCCAGCGCGGCGATGAGATCGGCGCCATCGCGCGCCAGCTCGATGCCTTTCGCGCCAAGCTGCTGCAGGCCGAGGGGCTGACGCGGGAGAATGCCTTTAAGCGGGCCGCGTTTGAGGCCGCGTCTTCGCCGATGATGCTTGTCGATGCGGGGATGACGATCCTTTACGTTAATGCCGAGCTTGAGGCGCTGATGCGCACCCACCACATCGCGCTGGGCCGGAGCGTCAGCAAGTTTCACCCCAATGCGCTGGCCGGGCGTTCGCTCTTCAGCCTTTTCCCCGGCTCTGGCCGGCTGCGCGACGCGGTGATGCGCGGCGATGGGCGCGAAGCTGTCATGCGTGTGGGGCAGGTGCATCTCAAGCTCAATATGGCGCTGATCACAGATGCCAAGAACGAACTTCTGGGCTTCGTCGTGGAATGGTCTGACATGACCGAAAGCTTCTGGACGCGCTCGCTGATGGATGTGATCGGCGCGCAGTTCCCGATTGCAGGGTTTTCCAGCGATGGCCGCCTGATCCACTCCAACGCGCTTTTTTCTGACTGGACGCATGGGGTGGCGCGGAACTCCGTTGCGCGCCGGTGGGATGCGATCTTCAAACCCGGCACTTTGAACCCGAGCAGCGCCAGCTGGGCCGCAATGACAGATGGCGATCCGGCGCAAACCACCGCCTGGCTCTTGCCGCCCGGCGGGGCGGAGCAGGGCCGCGAGGCGCTTCTGTCCCGCGTGGCGGGCGGATCTTCGGGGGCATCGCGTTACGTGCTCGTGCTGTCGCGCAGCGCCGATGGGCCAGCCCCGGCCACGCTGCCGGGTCTTGGTGCCGAAACATGGGAGACCGCCTGATGTACGAGCCCGACCGCCCGTGCAACGTTGTTATCGTTGATGACTCCCGAACGATCCGTGCGCTATTGCGGGCCACGATCGATGGCGATCCGCGCTTCAGCGTGATCGGCGAGGCGGGCGATCCCTATGAGGCGCGCGAGGTGATCAAGCGCACCAATCCCGACATCATCACCCTTGATGTTGAGATGCCGCGCATGAACGGGCTGGTGTTCCTGGAACACCTGATGCGCCTGCGCCCGATGCCGGTGGTAATGGTGTCGAGCCGCACGCGCGAGCATAGTGTTGATGCGGTGCGCGCCCTGTCTCTCGGCGCGGTGGATTGCGTGGACCGTGCGCGCCTGCAAAGCGATCCGCTGCAACGCACGCGCTTTCTCGAAGCGCTCTTCAGCGCGGCCAATGCCACAGTGACCCCGCGCCCCGCGGCACCCGCGCGCCCGCGGCCCGAAGCCCCCGCAGGGTTCCGCTGGAACGGCCGCATCGTGGTGATCGGCAGCTCCACAGGCGGGGTGGACGCGCTTGAACGCATCTTCACGCACTTTCCTGAAACCGCGCCCCCCACGATCGTGGCCCAGCATATGCCGGGGCCGTTTCTGGCAAGCTTCGCGGCCCGGCTGGATGAACACATGCGCCCCAAAGTGTGCCTGGCCACCGATGGCGCGCGGATGGAACAGGGAAAGATCCTGATCGCGCCCGGCGGCGACTACCACGCGGAACTTGCGGGCCCGGCGCCCGGCCGCACGGGCCTCGTGCGGGGTGACGGCAACGATCTCTACGTGCCCTCGGTGGAAGTTCTCTTCAAATCGGCGGTGCCGATGGCGGCCAGTGTGGTGGCGGTAATGCTTACGGGGATGGGCCGCGATGGCGCCGAATCCATGGCAGAGCTTCGCAGCCTCGGCGCGCGCACCCTTGCCCAAAGCGGCGAAACCAGTGTGGTTGACGGGATGCCGCGGGCGGCCCGCGCCCTCGGGGCTGTGGAGGAGAGCGTGCCGCTCGATCGCCTTGGCGAGGCGATCCTGGCGCTTTGTGCCAAACGGCCGGTGCGTGAGCCCGGCGCATGACGGCGGAGGGCTTCGTCACCGGCCGCGCCTATATTGCCCAGGGCGAACAGGCGCTTGGGCGGGATGAGGCGACGGTGATCCATACGATCCTGGGCTCCTGCGTGGCGGCCTGCCTTTGGGATCCCGAGCTTGGCGTTGGCGGCATGAACCATATTCTGCTGCCCGATCAGGCAGCCTCGCCGCTTGGGATGCAAAGCGTGGGGGCCGGTGCGATGGAGCGGCTCATCAACGCGCTTCTGAAAGCCGGGGCGGAAAAAGGGCGGCTTAAGGCCAAGCTCTTCGGTGGCGCATCGATCGTGCGGGGGCTCACGGATATTGGCGAACGCAATGCCGCTTTCGCGCGGGGCTACCTGGAAAACGAGGGCATCCCTTGCATCGCCGAAAGCGTGGGCGGCACCCAGGCGCGCCAGATCAAGTTCTGGCCCGCCAGCGGCCGGGTGCGCCAGCGCATCGTGCATGAAAGTGACTTTGAGGAAGACGTCGCGGCCCCGGCGCCCGCACCCGCAGGCAATGACCTGGAGCTGTTGTAGCGCGCCTTAGGTAGAGCCGGGCGACTTGCGGCGCCCGGAGCAATACCTCTGGCGCGGGCGCATGCGGGATGATGGCAGCGCGCGGTTTGCGGAGCCTTGGCTTGGCGCCGTTGCGTGCCGTGCGGGCGGTATGCGGTGCAGGCCATCTGTGTTTGCGGCTCCGGTGCAGCCCGACCCGCCTGGAAGTGGCGGATAGCGGCGCGGCCCGGGCGGTCGGTGGTGCGGGCACCGCGTGTCTCCGGCTCCGTGGCAGCCGGACCTATCTGGATTTGGCGGATAGTAGCGCGGCATGCGCAGCGGGCTGCGCGGGTCGGTACTGGCTCATGCTCTGCGCGTCGGCCCGAGATGGCGACTGAGGAAGTATCCGCGCATGGCGACTGCACAGAATGCTTTGGACGAGCTCTTGGCGAAAGTGACGTGAACGGCTTCTTCGGCAGGGACAGGCTGCTTGATGATTTGAAGACGGCGCTGGCGGCGCGCATTTTGGATAACGGGTTGGACGGGCACGCGGAGACCAAGCTCAATTCGCGCTTCCCTCCGCCCAAAGCCTCCACGTATCCCGGGCCAACGTCTGCCTAGAAGAAATCCGTCTTCCCGTGCAGGGCGCTTTGCGCCTCGGCGGCAGGGCCGCCAAGCACCCGGTCCGCCACGCTTGGCAGGCCGATCGCATCGCGGAGCGCCCTCTCGTCAAGAGGCTCCATCGGGACGCTGCTGGCCAGCATTGCAAGCGCCCGGGCCGCGGCCTCCGCGGTTTGGGTGAGCCGGTCAAGCTCCTGCAACGCGACCGTCGTGTCTTTATCCGCTGCCGCGGCGCCGACGATGGTGCCGGTGAGGTATTGCAGATCGCTCAGGCCCGCGCCGATTGCGACACATTCTGCCGAAAGCCGCTCCAGCACGCTGCGGACGGTTGGCCCCGGCGCCGCATTCGCGGCCGCAGCCGCCGTCACAAACGCCCCACGATCGCCTCGATCGCGCCCTTCAGATCGGCGGTCTCGAACGGTTTTGTGAGATAGTTGTTCATGCCAAGTTGCTGGCCGCGCTGCAGAATATCGTTGTCCGCCCGGCCCGTGACAAGCAGGAACCCCACCCCTTGCGTGGCGGCGCCCTGGCGCAGCGCCTGCAAGAGCGCGAGCCCATCCATCCCCGGCATGTTGTAATCGGAGACAACCAGATGCACCGGGCTCTTGGCGATGCTTTGCAACGCTCCGGGCCCGTCGGCCGCGGTGGTGATATTCCCGATCCCGAAGGATTCCAGCGCCTGGGTGATCAACCCGCGGCTGGTGGACATGTCATCGACAACGAGTATGCGCAGCTGATCGCGTAAGGCCATGGATTACCCCTTCATGCCTGGCTGCCGCTGCCCGGGCGCGCGGCGGTATGTCGTGACCCCTGCGGGCGCGAAACCCTCGCTGCTGTTCTGCATCCGCTCGGAATGCCCCAGAAACAGCCACCCGTCCGGCACCAGCGTTTCGTGGAAGCGGGGCCAGAGCTGCGCCTGCGTTGCGGCATCGAAATAGATCACAACGTTGCGGCAAAAGATCGCCTCGAACCGTTTGCTGATCGGCCAGTCTCCGATCAGGTTAAGCTGGCGGAAAGAGATCGGGGCCTTCAGCTCCGCCCGCACCGTCCAGGCCGCGTCGGGCCCGCTGCCCGACCCGGTGAATAAGCGCTCGCGGAAGGTGGCCGGCACGCCCGCCATCTGGTGTTCCGAATAGGTGCCGGAAACCGCTTTTTTGAGGATCGCCCGGTCGATATCGGTGGCGAGGATCTTGATGTCGAGCGATCCCAGCCGCTGCACCGTATCGAGAAGGCACATCGCGATCGAATAAGGTTCCTGCCCGCTCGAACAGCCCGCCGACCAGATGCGCACCTTCTCGCCCTGGCGCGCACGGTCAATCGCGCGGGGCAGGATCTCTTCCCGCAGGGTTTCGAAATGGTGTGCCTCGCGGAAGAAATGCGACACGTTCGTGGTGAGCGCCGAGATCATATGCTCGCGTTCGCCGCTGCCGGCGGCGCTTTCCACATGCCCCAGATAGGCATCGAATGTTCGGTGCCCGGTGGCGTTCAGGCGGCGCACGAGGCGGGATTGCACCATTGATAGCTTGGTATCGGGAATGGTGAGCCCCGCCTCGCGGCGTGCGAGATCGGCCACCCGCTGGAACCCCGCGGAAGCGAGCGTGCTGGCGCCCCCGGGCGCCTCTGGCAGAACCGCCCCGCTCATGCCGCAACATCCGTATCGCCGGGCAGCACGGCGCCAAGATCGAGGATCCGGATCATCCGGCCCTCAAGGATCGTGAGCGCCTGGATGAAGGCATGGTCGCGATCCGCGCTCATCTCGGGCGGCGCCTGAAGCGCGTTGCGGGGGAAGGATAGAATGTCAGAGACGGCATCGACCCTCAGGCCGACCGTGCGCCCGCCAATGTCGACAACGATGATCACGTTGCGATCTGTAGGTTCTTCCACGTCAAGCCCGAGGCGCAGGGCCAGATCCACAACGGGCAGCACCGCGCCGCGCAGGTTGATCACGCCGCGCACATAGGGCGGGGCGTGGGGTAGGGAGGTGGCGCGCGTCCAGCCCCGGATCTCGCGCACAGCCATGATATCAACGGAATACTCGTGATCGCCCACGTGGAACGAGAGAAGCTCAAGCTCCGCGGTTTCGGCATTGGGGTCGGGCGAGGTGGCAGGATCGGCAATGGTCATGGCTGGGTCACGCAATCTCGGCAAGTTTGGGCGTTGCGCGGCTGAGGCCGCTGGCATTGGCCAGAAGATCGGACGGGTCGAGGATCAGCGCGATCTGGCCATCGCCGAGGATGGTGGCGGCGGCTACGCCGGGCACATGGCCATAGCTTTCCTCAAGCCCCTTGATCACCACCTGGCGCTGATCTTCGATGGCATCCACAACGAGGGCGGCGCGCGAGCCGTCCTCCTGCGCGATCAGCAGCACGATCGCGCCCTCGTAATTCTGCCGCGGCGTAGAATAGCCAAGCTCAGTGCCCAGATCGATGAGCGGCACGAAGGTTTCGCGCACCTGCACAACCTGGGTGTGGGGGCCGATGGCACGGTTGTCGCCCGCGCGAAGGGACAGCGTTTCCGAGATCGCGCTGAGGGGGACGACGAGCGTTTCAGAGCCCACGCGCACAACCATCCCGTCCAGCACCGCGAGGGTCAGCGGCAGCGAGATTGAGAAGGTGGTGCCCGCACCGGGCTCCGATGCAATGGTGATCCGCCCGCCGAGGGTGGCGATGGCGGTTTTCACCACATCCATGCCTACGCCGCGGCCCGAGAGGATTGAAATCTCCGAAGCCGTTGAGAATCCGGGCAGAAACAGGAGGTTATCAATCTCACTATCGCTCAGCGCCTGATCGGGAGGGATCAGGCCCTTCTCCTCGGCCTTCTCCTGTACGCGCTTGCGGTTGATGCCGCCGCCGTCATCGCTGATTTCGATCACCACGCGGCCAGAGCGGTGCGATGCGGTCAGCGTGACATTGCCCTGGGCCGGTTTCCCGGCGGCCACGCGCGTATCGGCATCCTCCAGCCCGTGGTCGACGGCATTGCGGATCATGTGGGTCAGCGGGTCCGAAAGCCGCTCGATCACCGTCTTGTCGATTTCGGTGGCCTCGCCCTCGGTGGTCAACCGCACCGATTTGCCCACGCCCGACGCACTTTCGCGCACGATCCGGCCCATCCGCTGGAACAAGGATTTGACCGGTTGGGCGCGGATCATCATCACGCTGTCCTGAATATCGCGGGTAAGCTGCTGAAATTCATCAAGGCCCGAAGCGATCGCGCCATTGCCGCCCAGATCGGCCGCGGCCACGGATTGGGCGAGCATCGCCTGGTTGATCACCAATTCGCCCACAAGGTTCACAAGGCGGTCAATCCGATCGAGATCCACCCGAACGGTGGCATTCGCGGCGGCGGGTTTTGCTTCTGCCTTGGGCTGTGCGGCAGGCTTCGGCGCGGGTGCCGCGGATTTCGGGGCGGGCGCGGGTGCCGGCTTCGGCTCTGGCTTAGGCGCGGAGGCCTCCGGTTCGGGGGCGGCCGGCACGGGGGAAGCAAGCGGCGCGGCACCGGCTGTTGCCGCTGGAGGGGTGTCCGGCACCGGGGCAGGGGGCGGGGGCGTGCTGCCAGGGCCCGACGCCGGCGGCGCGGGCTCATCATTCGCCATGTCCGGCTTGGGGGCGCTGCCCGACGGATCCGGCGCCCCGGCGCCGCGCGTAATCGTCAGCGTGCAGAGGCCATCGACGAAATCGAATACCTCTCGGATCGCGGCTTCGTCAGAGTCCGTCTCAAGAGTGATCTGCCAGGTCAGCAGGCTGGTGGCGCTGGAATACTCCGCAAGGGGCGGAGTAGTATCCCAGCTGCAACGTGTTTGCGCTGTGCCCAGGGCTGCCAGCGCGCGCAGCAGGAAAAGCGGCTCATTCCCGCTGGTGTAAAGATCCGGCAGCGGCGTGAACGTGATCTCGAAGGGGCCGGTGCCATCGCCCTCCCCGGCGTTTTCGCCCCTGGCCTCATCGCCTGCCGCGCCATCGCCTTCGCCGTCACCGGCGTCCAGCGGGGCGAGCCCGGGCAAATCGAGCGAGAGGGTCATCGGCTTGAAATCGACGGC
Source organism: Paracoccaceae bacterium (assembly GCA_028285485.1). GTDB lineage: Bacteria > Pseudomonadota > Alphaproteobacteria > Rhodobacterales > Rhodobacteraceae > JANQPC01. The sequence continues at coordinate 37,823 of JANQPC010000108.1, forward strand.
CTCCTCGGCCTCTTCCTCGGTTTCTACGAGCGCTTCGAGCTGCTCAACCACCGGGGCGAGGCGATCTTCCTCCAGTTCCTGATCGTCCCGCGCCAGGCGCACGAGATCGTAAAGCAGATCGCCGCACTGGAAGAACAGCGCCAGGATTTCCGGCGTAACCTCCAGCTTGCCATCGCGCACTGCATCCATGGCCGTCTCAAAGACGTGGGCGAAGGCCACAAGCTGATCAAGCCCGAAGGCCCCGGCACCGCCCTTGATGGAATGCACCGCGCGGAAACACACGTTGATCGTTTCCGCATCGCGGTCGCCATCATCCATCGCCTGAAGGCCATCATTGAGGCCTTCGAGCAGTTCCTCGCATTCCACGAAGAACGAGGCGCGGATTTCCTGCATCGGATCCGACATCGGCGTCAGCCCGCCACGATCTGCAATGCGCGCACGAGCTTCTCGGGATCGAAGGGTTTGACGATCCAGCCGGTGGCCCCCGCGTCGCGCGCGCGGGCTTTGAGTTCGGCAGAACTTTCCGTGGTGAGCACCAGGATCGGCAGGGTGCGGTAGCTGTCCTGTGCGCGCACGGCATCGATAAAGCCGAAGCCATCCAGGCGCGGCATGTTGATATCGGTGATGATCACATCGGGCGCGATCTCGGCCAGCACCTCAAGCCCATGCTGCCCATCTTCTGCCAGATGGGACGTAAAGCCTGCATCGTTGAGCGTGAGGCGCAGCATATCGCGCATCGTGCGGCTATCGTCGACGGCAAGCACCTCCAGGCTCATGCGGCACCTGCCGCGCCGAGGCTGCTGCCGGAGATGCCGAAGCTTTCAAGCGCGCCCGCCATGGCCTCGCTCATGTTTTCAATGGTGAAGGGGAGGCCCGCAGTGGCCCAGGCCCCCTGCGCCACAATCAGGGTTTGCAGCGCGTGGGCGCCCAGAAGATCCACCTCTGACGCATCGATCGCCACCGCGCCGCCTTCGGCCGCGCGCAGCGCCTCGATCAGCGCCTCGGATCCGCGAAGATCAAGCTTCTGGGCAAGTTGCAGCCGGCCATCCCCGCCCGCCGCCTCACGATCCACCATTCCAACCACTCCCGTTCTGCGCCAAACCCTCGCGGGGTGGGTCTAGGGGCATGCGGGTTAAAGGCGGGTTACGCGGGCGGGGCTGAGGCGGCTATTCGGGCCAGATGAGCGGCGGATCCGGTGAGCGCCGCGAAATCATCTTCGATCACGCGCACGGGGAAGTTCTGCATGAAGCCGGCAAAGCGGCCCTTGTCGCGAAACGTGTCGGAAAATCCGTATGCGATCAGATGGGGCGCAAAGGCGCGGGCCACCCCGCCGGCAAGGTAGACGCCGCCGAAGGGCAGGTGGATCAGGGCCTGGTTTCCGGCAACCGTGCCAAGCATATGTACGAAAAGCCGCGCGGCTTCCACGGCCCGTTCCTCACCTTCGTCGCGTAACGCCATGATGTCAGATGCTTTTGCTTCCTTCACATCGCCCGCCTCGTGGCCAAGAAACGCATAGAGCCGCTCAAGCCCGCGGCCCGAAAGCACATCCTCCACCGCCGGGAAGCCATGGGCGGTTTCCACGTATTGGCACAGCCGAAGTTCGGCCTCCGTGCGGATCGGCAGGTTGGCATGGCCCGCTTCGGCGGGTGCCACCAGCCGTCGTTCGCCCACATAGTGAACGGGGGCCACGTTGAAGCCGGTGCCCACGCCGATCACAAGCTGCGCCGCGCCTTCGGCGGGGTCGGGGCCTTCGATGATCACCCGCAGGCTTTCCGCGGGAAGCCGCCCCAGGGCGTGGCCCTGTGCTTCGAGATCGTTCAAAACGGCCACGGTTTCTGCGTGGCTCGCGCGGGCGAGCGTGTCTTCGTCAATCGTCCAGTCAAGATTGGTCAGCGTGCCGCGCCCGTCGCGCACCGGGCCCGCGATGGCCACCGAGGCGGCGCTGCAATCGAGATTGCCCATCTCGGCGAGATAGGTGCGCAGCACCGTCTCAAGCCCCGGATATTCGGCATTGCGGAATTTCTTGATCGTCTGCGGCAGCAGCACCGGCCCCTCGGCCAGCGCCACGCGCGTGTTCGTGCCGCCGATATCGGCGACAAGCGAGTAGGTGTTGGGCGTTTGGCTGAGAGTCATCTTAGCGGGCCAGGGCTGCGGCGAGCGCGTGATAGGATGCTTTCGGCGTGCGCTTCAAGGTCTCGAAATCCACATGAACAAGGCCGAAGCGCTTCTCATAGCCAAGCGCCCATTCGTAATTGTCCATCAGCGACCACACGTAGTAGCCCGCCACCGGCACGCCCTCGGCCAGCGCGCGCTGAACCGCGCTGAGGTGGCTGTTGAGGAAATCGATCCGATGCGGGTCGGGCACCGCGCCGTCAATCACGCCATCGGGGGCGGCCATGCCGTTCTCGGTCACGTAAAGCGGCAATCCGCGGGTGTACTCCTCATGGGTGCGCTTGAGGAAATAGTACAGGCCCTCGGGATAGATCTCCCACCCCATGGCGGTTTTAGGCAGCGGCCCCTCCACCTCGCCATGGGCGGGCCAGGGCCCATCGGTGGGCGTGATGTTCTTGCGGGTATAGTAGTTCAGCCCGCACCAATCGACAGGCTCGGAAATCACCCCGAAATCGTCCTCCCACCCCTTTGGCATATGGGGTCCGAGCCCTTCGAGCACGTCTTCGGGGTAACGCTTGTGGAAGATGCCGGACAGGAAGAAGCGGTTGTAGTAGCCGTCATAAAGCCTTGCGGCCGCGGCCGCGCCGGGGCTTGGATCGGCGGGGTTGGCATATTCGAGATTGCACACCGCGCCGAGATTGCCCATGCCAAGCCCGCGCATCGCCTGGATCGCGGTGCCGTGGGCCAGCAGCACATGGTGCATTGCGCGGGCGGTGGCGCGAATGTCGCGCAGGCCCGGGGCGTGATGGCCCAGAAAATGGCTAAGCCAGCCAACGCACCAGGGTTCGTTGATCGGCGCGGCGGACCAGATGCGATCACCGATCCGCCCCATGATCGCCTCGGTGAAATCTCCGAACCACGCTGCAATGTCGCGGTTCCGCCAGCCGCCAAGATCGGCGAGCGCGGAAGGAAGTTCCCAATGGTAGAGCGTGGCGGCGGGTTTCACGCCCCGCGCCAGAAGCCCGTCCACCAGCCGGTCGTAGAAATCCAGGCCCTCGGGGTTCGGCGTGCCGCGGCCTTCGGGCAGCACGCGTGCCCAGCTTGTGGAAAAGCGGTAAACATCCACATTCGCCCCGGCAATCAGGTCAAGATCCTCGTCTAACCTGTTGTAATGATTGCAGGCCGTTTGCCCGTGTTCGGCGCGCACAACATTGCCCGGCGTGGCTGCGAAACTATCCCAATGGGTGGGTCCGGCGCCACCGAAGGCATGGCCCTCGATCTGATAGCTCGATGTGGCCACCCCGAATTGAAAAGCTTCGGGAAAATCGCTGCGCTTGAAATCCATCGGCCATCCCTTCCGGGGCAGGGGCGGCCCGAGGGGGCCGCGTTCGGCATGTTCCTGCGGCGCATGGCCCGCATCCGCAACCCCTAATCGGGCCGCAACCGGGCGCGCCTAGGCCTCTGCGTGCAGCGCGGGGCCGGTGGAGCGGCCCAGCATCAGATCGGCCTCCAGCAACTCGCTCATCGTCGGGCCCTCGGGTGCCGCGATGCGCGAAATCAGCATCTGCGCCACCCGCCGCCCGGCATCGCGCACCGATGAGCGCAGTGCGGTGAAATTTGGTTCTTCCCCGCCATTATCGAAGTAGGAAAGCTCATCGTCATGGGCGATCATCGAGATATCGCGCCCAAGCCGGAGCCCGCGCTCCTCGATCGCGCGGCGCGCGCCCATCGCCACGATGATCGAGGCGGCGAGAATCGCGGTGGGCGGTGCGCCCGATGTGAGCATCCGCCGCGCCGCAAGATAGCCGTAGCTTTCGGTCATCTCGTCGGAGGCCATGAGCGCGGGGTCGGGAGAGAGCCGCCGCGCCGAGAGGCCCGCGAGATAGCCATCGCGCCGGCGCATGGCGAAGTCAAGCCGCTCCAGCCCGTTGATCAGCGCGATCCGGCGGTGGCCCAGATCGACGAGAAATTCGGTGGCGCGCCGGAACGCGCCGCGGTTGTTCACATCCACCCAGCAATAGGGCGCTGTCACCGCACTGGCGCGGCCATGCACCACGTAAGGCAGGCCGATTTCGTTCAGAAGTTCGATACGCGGGTCATCGATCTTGGGGGCGTGGACGACGATGCCATCCACCGCGCGCTTCGCCGCCAGCGTGCGGTAGCTCGCCGCCTCATCGGCATCGCTCACAACCGAAAGCGCGATATCGTAGCCGTTCTGCGAATAGATCTCGCTCGCGCCGGTGATGAAGTCCGCAAAGACCGGGTTCACCATCTCATGGGTGGTGGACAGTGTGATGACATGCCCAATCCGCATCGCGCGCCCGGTGGCAAGCGCCGTGGCGCGCGTATCGGGGCGGTAATTATGGGCATCCGCGGCATCGAGCACGCGGCGACGTGTCGCTTCGCTGACCTCCGGATAGCCGTTCAGCGCCCGGCTCACGGTGGTTGGGCTGAGCCCCAAAGATTGGGCCAATTCCTTTAGATTCATGGCCTTGCCGGCTCCAAACCGCTTTCAATTCTCAGCACGATAGCCGCGGTTCGGCGCAGCCGTCAAAGGCATGTTATGTCGCGCTGCCCGGATACGGGCGTGAAAAAGATCGATAAATCATAGTGATCCCGAATTCCATGATTGACAGTGCCTAGGCTTTCAGCGACGGTCAAAACGTTCAAAGCGCTTTGGTATTTTGCGGGCGCGGGCAACCAAACCATGCGCGCACAGCGCTGAGTACCGGGAGGACTACCATGAAAAACAAACTCTACGCCGGCGCGGCGCTGATCGCGCTTACGGCTGGAATGGCGCAAGCCGACGGTCATCTGATGTTTGCGCCTGGCGATGGGCCCTTCAGCTGGGATTCCTATGAGGAATACAAGGCGGGCGCGCCGGATCTGAGCGGGCAGACGGTAACGATCTTCGGCCCCTGGCTTTCGCCCGAAGACGAAATCTTCCGAAGCGCCATCGCCTACTTCACCGATGCAACCGGCGCTGAGGTTACCTACACGGGCTCGGATGGGTTCGAGCAGCAGATCGTGATTGATGCCGAGGCCGGATCGCCGCCAAACATCGCGGTGTTCCCGCAGCCGGGCCTGGCCGCCACTATGGCCGCGCAAGGGCTTCTCACCCCGCTCAGCGATGACATGGCTTCGTGGGTTGCCGACAACTATGCCGCCGGGCAATCCTGGGTCGATCTTGGCACCTATCCCGATGCCGGCGGCGCCGATCAGTTCTACGGCTTCTTCTACAATGTGAACGTCAAGTCGCTTGTTTGGTATTCTCCGGAGAACTTCGAGGATGCCGATTACGAAGTGCCCGAGACGATGGAAGATCTGATCGCCTTGTCAGAACAGATCATCGCGGACGGCGAAACGCCGTGGTGCATCGGCCTCGGTTCGGGCCCGGCAACGGGCTGGCCCGCGACCGACTGGGTAGAAGACATCATGCTGCGCAGCCATGCGCCGGAGGTCTATGACCAGTGGGTGCTGAACGAGATCCCGTTCAACGATCCGCAGGTGCTTGAGGCCATCGAAACCTTCGGAATGTTCGCAAAGAACGACGATATGGTTGCCGGTGGCAGCGCGGCGGTGGGATCCACCGATTTCCGCGATAGCCCCACGGGCCTCTTCTCCTCGCCGCCGCAGTGCTACATGCACCGCCAGGCTTCCTTCGCGACGGCCTTCTTCCCCGATGATGTGGTGCCCGGCGAAGATGCCGATTTCTTCTACTTCCCGGCGTTCTCGGAGAAGGATCTCGGCAGCCCGGTTCTGGGCGGCGGCACGCTGATGGCGGTGACCGATCCCAGCGAGGCAACCATGGCGTTCATGGATTTCCTCAAGCAGCCCATCGCACATGAGGTGATGATGGCGCAAACGGGCTTTCTCACCCCGCATACCGGCGTGAACCTCGATGCCTACAAGGATGGCATCTTGCGGGGCCAGGGCGAGATCCTGCTGAACGCCACGACCTTCCGCTTCGACGGGTCTGACCTGATGCCGGGCGCCGTTGGGGCGGGCAGCTTCTGGACTGGCATGGTTGATTACGTTGGCGGCGCCGAAGCCGCGGATGTTGCGGCCACGATCCAGCAGAGCTGGGACGCCATCAAGTAAGGCGCGTCGCGCCCACGCAAAAAACGGCCTGGCCCGGGCGCAAAGCTGCCCGGGCCAGGCCAAAAAAACAGATCAAAGCCTAAAGCTTATCGTTCGGGGAGGTGGCCATGCATCCAGCATTGCAAGGCGTCATAACGATCATCGTGGGTGTTGGTGGCTGTATCGGCTACTTCTACTTCGCCAACCTGTTTCTCGACAAAGTTCTCTTTCCCGCGCGGGGGCCCAATATCGGGCGCAACATCAACCGCGCCAACATGATCCGGCCCTGGGTGTTCCTGTTCCCGGCGATGTTCGCACTGGGCCTCTACCTGGCCTACCCGGTGGTGGAGACCATCCGCCTTTCGCTGACCGAACGCCTGCCGGGCGGCGAGTATCGGTTTGTAGGGCTGGAAAACTACCAGTTCATGTTCGCCGAGGCCAAGTTCTGGGAAGCGATGCGCAATAACCTGTTGTGGCTGATCGTGGTGCCCGCGGCCTCTACCGGCTTCGGCCTATTGGCCGCGCAACTGACCGACCGGCTGCGCTGGGGCAATATCGCCAAATCGATCATCTTCATGCCGATGGCGATCTCCCTCGTGGGGGCCGCGGTGATCTTCAAGCTCGTCTACGAGGCGCGGCCCGAAGACGTGGCGCAGATCGGCATCCTGAACCATCTCTATCTGCTCTTCGGCGGCAGCGAGCCCCAGCAATGGCTGCAGATCCCGTTCTGGAACAACATCTTCCTAATGATCGTGCTGATCTGGATCCAGACCGGCTTTGCAATGGTCATCCTCTCAGCAGCCCTGCGCGGCATTCCCGAGGAAACGGTTGAAGCCGCCATCGTTGACGGCGCCAACCCGTTCCAGATCTTCTTCAAGATCAAGATCCCGCAGATCATGGGCACCATCGTCGTGGTCTGGACAACGATCACGATCGCCACGCTCAAGGTGTTCGACATCGTCTTTGCGATGACGAACGGGCAATGGGAAACACAGGTTCTCGCCAACTACATGTATGACAAGCTCTTCCGCGCCAATGACTGGGGCGTGGGCTCGGCCAGCGCGATGATTATCATGCTGATGGTCCTGCCGATCCTTGTCTGGAACGTCTACAACGCCCGCAAGGAGATGCGCTGATGGATAGCATTGCCGGTCAGAAGCCCGCCGTTGTCTGGGCGCTCAACATCTCCGTGGTGGTACTGGTCCTGCTCTGGATTTTCCCGACGCTGGGGCTTTTCGTCTCCTCGTTTAGAACGGGCGATCAGATCACGGCATCGGGCTGGTGGTCATCGATGTTCCCCGCCGAGCAGGTGCTGCAGATCCGCGCCGCCGATCCCGATGACAACCGGGTTGACATCGGCAACGGCCGCTATGCGGTTGAGGGCAACCTCTTCGGCGAGGAGGGTCTTCAGGGCACGATGAACGCCTGGGGCACGTCAAGCCGTGCGCTTGGTGCCTATGAGCCCGGCGAAACCGCTGATCTGGGCGATGGCGAAACCATGACCCTGCAGGCGGATGGCTCATATGTTTGGGAAGGCAATGACGATCAGATCAGCGGGCGCGCGCAGCGCGTTTTCGTTACCGCCACGCAGCCGCCGGATTTCACGTTCGCAAACTACAACTTCGTGCTCTTCGATGAAAACAATTCCGAGGGCATGGCGCGGGCCTTCCTCAACACGCTCACAGTGGTGATCCCGGCCACGATCATCCCGATCCTCGTTGCGGCCTTTGCGGCCTATGCGCTGGCGTGGATGGATTTCCCCGGCCGCGCGCTTCTGATTGCCGCCGTGGTGGCCCTTCTGGTGGTGCCGCTACAACTTGCGCTGATCCCGCTTTTGTCGCTGCACAACGCGATCGGAATCGGAAAGGGGTATCTGGGGGTCTGGCTTGCCCATACAGGGTTTGGCTTACCCCTGGCGATCTATCTCTTACGCAACTACATGGTCGGCCTGCCGCGGGACATTATCGAGAACGCGAAGGTGGATGGCGCCACGGATTTCCAGATCTTCACCAAGATCATCCTGCCGCTTTCCTTCCCCGCGCTCGCCTCCTTCGCGATCTTCCAATTTTTGTGGACATGGAATGATCTGCTCGTCGCGCTGGTGTTCCTGATCGATGCATCGGGCGAGACCACGGTGATGACCCGCCAGATCGTGGAGCTTCTGGGCACCCGCGGCGGCGATTGGGAAATCCTCGCAACGGCAGCCTTCGTTTCGATTGCCGTTCCGCTTGTCGTCTTCTTCGCGATGCAACGCTACCTCGTGCGCGGCCTTCTGGCCGGCTCTGTCAAATAGGAAAGGAGTGTCGGGCCGATGAACCTGCTCGATACGATGGTTGAAGAACGGCCCGTTCAGGCGGGCACGGATGTCGATTGGTGGCGCGGCGCGGTGATCTACCAGATCTACCCGCGTTCGTTCCAGGATTCGAACGGCGATGGGGTGGGGGATCTGGCCGGGATCATCCATCGGCTGCCCCATGTGGCCAGCCTTGGCGTGGATGCGATCTGGATCTCGCCCTTCTTCCGCTCGCCAATGCTCGATTTCGGCTACGATGTGTCGGATTACCGCGATGTCGATCCGATGTTCGGCACGTTGGGGGATTTCGACGCGCTGGTGAACCGCGCCCATGAACTGGGGCTCAAGGTTCTGATCGATCTGGTGCTGAGCCACACCTCGCACCAGCACCCCTGGTTCCTGGAAAGCCGGGCGGGGCGGGATAACGCCAAGGCCGATTGGTATGTCTGGGCCGATGCCAAGCCCGATGGCACCCCGCCCAACAACTGGCTATCGATCTTCGGCGGCTCGGCCTGGGAATGGGATGGGGAGCGTATGCAGTACTACCTGCACAACTTCCTCTCCGAACAGCCCGATCTGAATCTGCACAACACCGATGTGCAGGACGCGCTTCTGGATGTTGTGCGATACTGGCTTGAACGCGGCGTGGATGGCTTCCGGCTCGACACCATCAACTTCTATTTTCACGATCCCAAACTGCGCGCGAACCCCGCGCTTCTGCCCGAGGATCGCAATGACGATATCGCGCCCAGCGTGAACCCCTATAACTGGCAGGATCACAAGTTCGATAAGAACCAGCCCGAGAACATCGCCTTTCTAAAGCGCTTCCGCGAAGTCCTGGATGAATTTCCCGGCTCAACTGCCGTGGGCGAGGTGGGCGATGCCCAATACGGGGCCGAGATCCAGGCGGCCTATACCGCGGGCGATGACAAAGTGCATATGTGCTACGATTTCTCGTTCCTCTCGGGCAGCAAGCCGAACGGGGATTGGGTGGCCAAGATCATCCGCAAGTTCGAGGCCACGATTGGCGATGGCTGGGCCTGCTGGGCGTTTTCGAACCATGACGTTGTGCGCCACCCCTCGCGCTGGAACCTCGGCGAAGAGGCCAAGCGGCTTTATGCGGCGATGCTGATGAGCCTGCGGGGATCGGTCTGCCTTTATCAGGGTGAGGAACTGGGGCTCACCGAGGCCTACGTGGCCTTCGAGGAATTGCAGGATCCCTATGGCATCCGCTTCTGGCCCAAGTTCAAGGGCCGCGATGGCTGCCGCACCCCGATCCCCTGGGTGAGCGATAACCAGAATGGCGGCTTCTCCGATGGCAAGCCCTGGCTGCCTATGGCGATGGAGCATCTGCACCGCTCTGTCATGCAGCAGGAGCGGGATGAGGATTCCACGCTGGCCTTCTACAAGGCGCTGATCGCCTTCCGCAAAGCGCATCCCGCGCTCATCAAGGGCGCGCTTGAGGTGCATGAGGCGCGCGAGGATCACCTCTCGCTCATTCGCAGCCATGAGGGCACGCGGATCTTTTGCGCCTTCAACCTTTCGAACACCGCGCAGCCGGTCACGCTGCCCGAAGGCGACTGGCGCGAAGACAAGGGTGCGCCGTTCGCCCCCATCACCACCGACAGGGGCATCACCCTGCCGCCCTATCACGCCTATTTCGGCGTGGAAGAAAGCCAATAAACACGCGGAAATTCGCGGGGAGGAGGAGACATGGCCAATCTGAAGCTCACCGATGTGGGCAAGGCCTATGGTGGCACCGTGGAGGTGCTGAAAAACATCGATCTGGATATCTCCACGGGCGAGCTGATCGTCTTTGTCGGCCCGTCGGGCTGCGGCAAGTCCACCCTGCTGCGGATGATTGCGGGGCTGGAACAGATCACCAGCGGCACATTGGAAATCGATGACGTCGTGGTCAACGATGTGCCGCCCTCGCAGCGGGGCATCGCCATGGTGTTCCAATCCTACGCGCTCTACCCGCATATGACGGTTTACGACAACATGGCCTTCGCGCTCCGGCTTGCGAAGAAACCGGAAAATGAGATCAAGGCGGCGGTGCAATCGGCGGCCGACAAGCTGCAGCTTGTCGAATATCTCGATCGCCTGCCCAAGGCGCTTTCGGGCGGGCAGCGGCAGCGGGTGGCCATCGGCCGGTCGATCGTGCGCGACCCGAAAGTGTATCTTTTCGATGAGCCGCTTTCGAACCTGGATGCCGCGCTGCGCGTGGCCACCCGGATCGAAATCGCCCAGTTGAAAGAGGCGATGCCGGAATCGACGATGATCTACGTGACCCACGATCAGGTGGAAGCGATGACGCTGGCCTCCCGCATCGTGGTTCTGGCCAACAAGGGCATCGCGCAGGTGGGCTCGCCGCTGGAGCTTTACGAAACGCCCAATAGCGAATTCGTGGCGCAGTTCATCGGCTCACCCGCGATGAACCTCCTGCCGGGTGAGATCGTGGGCACAGGCGAACAGACGACGATCAAGCTGGAAAACAACGGCCAGGCGATCTCAAGCGTGCCCACACAGGCCTCGGATATGGGGCTGAAGGTGAATGTGGGCGTGCGGCCTGAGGATTTCGTCGAAACCGAGGGCCAGCATATCTATGACGGAACCGTGGACTTCGTTGAAGCGCTGGGCGAGGTGACGCTGCTTTACTTCAAGGCCGCCGAGGGCCGCGATCCGGTTCTGGCGAAGCTTCAGGGCATTCACCGCGATGTGCGGGGGAAAGCCGTCAAGCTGACCGCGGCGCCGGACAAGGTGCATGTGTTCTCGAACGGGATATCGCTGCGGTATCGCTAGGGTGCGCGTGTAGGCTTAGCTGAGCGCCTCAATGCATTGAAATGAATGGCCTATCTGGCAGGGCGCCTAGCCGGTGACCCGCCGCCAGAGCCCGGCTGCGCGGGCGGCGGAGCCCGGCGCAAGCGCGGCCAGCAGGGTCATCCCATCGGCGCGCGCGGCAATTACCGTATCGCCGCCTTCAGCCAGCGAAAGCGCGGTCATGGCTGCGCCGTCGCCCGGCGGCAGCAGCGCATCGGCCTCCACGCCATCCAGCCGGTCCAGCGCCTCGCTTTCACCGGCGCTGGCGCTTTCCTCGCCCCCGATCAGCCGCCACGCCTGCGTGGCTTCGCCAAGTTCGGCCAGATAGCTGTCAATCACCGCGCCATCGGCGCCTGCGGGCCCGGCCAGCGCCAGGCCCCAGGCATCGGCCAGCGCACTGGCCGAGATCCCGGGATCGGCCGGGCCAACCTCGCGCTCAAGCGGCCCGACCCGGGCGTGAAGCGCGCGGGCCTCGCCAAACGCCGCCTCGAAATAGGCGCCAAGTTCGCCCGCGAGCGCGGGATCGCCGCCATCAAGATCGCGGCCTTCCAACGCCTGATGCGCGCCCCCGGCATCGCCATAGACACGCAGAAGCCTGCGCCCCGTGACCTCGCAGCGGATCCGGCGCCCGCCCGCAGCATCGATGGTGAGAGTTCGGGGCAGAACCAGCGTATCGATCTCGCGCAACACCGCGGCCATCAGCGCGGCATGGCTATCGCCCCGCAGGGCCCGGCCTTTTGCCCCCGGCATTCCGGCCTCTGCCACGGCGGCGAGCTTCGCCTCAAGATGTGCCTTCCCGCTCATCGGTTAGCGCGCCAGTGCCGCGGCTGTCGCGCGGCCCTCGGCCTCAAGCGCGGCCACATCGGCCCCGGGTGCGGCCACGAGGCAGAGCGCCTCATCAGGGCTGGCCGGGGCGCGGAAGATGAGGAGCGTTTCAAGCGATGTCAGGCGCAGGGCCATCTCGGCCTTGCCGCCTGCGCTGCCCAGAAGCTCCGCCGCCTGGGCGCAAAAGGCATCGAGCCGTTCCTGGGGCGGGTCAATCGCTGCCGATGCGCACAACACGGTTCCCGACGCGTGATCAACAAACGCCGCTGTCTCCACGCCATCCGCCCGCTTGCGGAGCGCTACTAGCTCTTCCATGGCTGTCATCTGCCCGGCCCCATCGTTAGCGGGGGTTATCGCACACCTTTCGCGCTCTGCAAAGCGCGGGCGCACCAGGGCGATTTAGGTTGGCGAGGGTGGCCGCGGCGTGGTGCCGCGCGGGGGCCGCGGGCGCGGGCTATCGGCCTTGGCCTCCACTCTGCGGGGGATTACGCCAGCGGCAGGCGCGGCGCCTGCAGGCTGCGGGGCGGCCAGGGGGGCCACCGTTTCTGGCAGCGCGTCGGGCGCTTCGGGCGCCTCCTGATTCAGCTTGTAGACGGGGCGCCGCGCAACGGGGCCAGCCGCGGCATTCTGGGCGCGCGCCTGTCCATCAAGCGACATCACGATATCGAGCAGGGCGGTTACGAACGCTTCCGCGCCACTGGCGATCCAGCGATCGCGGTCATCGCCCGAGCCCAACGCCTCGATCAAAGAGATCGGGAAAACCTCGCGAAAGAGCGGCCCGGCCTCTTTCTGAACGCGCGCCAGAACGCGGGCGCGATCTCGTTCGCTCAGGATCTTGTCCCACCGCGTGAGCAGCAGAAGGCTCCAATCGCGCAGCCTCTCGGGCAGCTCTTCCCAGGCGCCTGCCTCCGATTGCCGCCAGGCCTGCGTGGCGTGGCTGCACCAGATCACCCCATCGGCGTAATGGATCGCCCGCTGCCACACTTCGGGTGACATGTTGGGATCGGAATTGCCGGGCATATCCATGATGTCAAACAGCTCAAGGATATCGGTTTCTAGATACACCTTGATGTAGCTCGTGGCGTCGATCGAAACGTCGGCAATCTGCGCCTCGGTGATCTGTGTGCGGTTGCCATCAAGCCCCATCACATATGGGTCGCCAGAGCCGTAGCTGTACCAGACGGGCGGCAGTTGCGTGGCCGTTACCTGGGTGGGCGAGCGGCCTTCGCAGATCAGAAGGTTCGCCAGCGTGCTTTTTCCCGCGCTGAACTCGCCCATCAGAGCGATCACTGGTTTCGGCGCGGGGCGGGGGGCGTCAGGCATCGGCGGCTCCGTCGGCGTTAGGCGGCGTATTTGGTCAACGTCGCGGTGGTGGCCTCGAGCGCCTTCGAGCGTTCCCGGTTTTCAGCGGTGCGCCCGGCATCGAGCAGTTCCTGCTCGCTTGTATTCGCCTGGGTGCAGAGTTGTTTCAGAATATCACGCTGGCCTTCGATGAAGCCTTCGAGCGTGGCGCGCGCATCGGCTGCCACCGCTTTGGCGTGTTCGGTTTGCAGCCCCTCAACGATGGGATCGGTTTCGGCCTGGATCATCGCCGCGAAATCGACGGCAAAGTTCCGGTAACCCCGGCGCTTGTGCCACCAGCGCGACCACCAGCCTGTGCCGAGATCCAGCGCGATGGTCTGGCCCAGTAGCACGGGCGCGGGCACGTAAGGGGCAGGGGGCGCTTCCAGCCGGAAGGTTTCATCGGGCACGTTGAACGCCCTGAGGTAGATCTCTCGCAGCTCGGCCGCCGTTTGCATGTAGATCTTCTGGCTGGCTGTCTGCGCATTGCGCGAAAACACCTGGAAGGCGGTGCGCAAAAGCACCCGAAGCCCGGTGGCATCGTAGTTCCACACGTTCTCTTCGCCATGCTCCTCAAGATGCGCGATCAGCGAGCCCGTGGCCCGATCCAGAAATCCGCGATGGGAGCGTTCAAGGCGTTTGTCGAAATCAAAGAGCACGTCGCGGAACGCGCGGTCATAGGCCTCAAGGCAGCGGGCCTCGATCTTATCCAGTTCGGCGGGCACATCCTGGCGTTTGAGCGGCGCGACGGCATCGTCAGAAAGCCGCATGGCCGCGATATGCTCGGAAGTGGTGATCGAGCTCACAAGGTTCATCGCGCCCTTGGCGGTGCGGGCCACAACCTCGCTGCCGATACCGCCCTCGATCCGCTTGGCAAGTGCTTCGTAAAGTGCGGGCACGCCCGAAAGCTCCCACACAAGCTCTTCGCCCGATTTCTTGGTTTTCTTCGGCAGCCGCGCACCTGCCCAGTTGGCCAGCGCCGCGGCGCTGGCCTCGCCCAACTGATCGGGGGTGCCCTCCAGCACATGGTTCGCCCAGATTGCGCTGCCAAAGATAATCTCGGCATCGGCGGGGCCCTGATGATCCTTCAGTGTCTGGCGGATGCTGTCTTCGATCTCGGGCACCTGGGTGGCGGGATCGGCCAGTTCGTCAACCCGGTTGACGAAGATCAGAACCTCTCGGGAAGGGATGTTCGCGATCAGGCGGATCAGGGCAAGATCAACGGTGCTGAGCGCCTGATGGGCCGAGAGCACCACCACGCAGATCCGGCTTTCGCGGATAGCCCGGATCGTGATCTGCTCGCGCATCATGAAGGTGTCATTCACCCCCGGCGTATCGCGGATGCAGAAATCGATGGGAAATTCTTCGCGATGCAGGAACAGGTCCGCCGCCTTGGTGATATCGGCGAAGCGGCCCTGGGTGTTCGAGGTATCGGTATCGCTTTCGAAATCGTCGCCCAGGCACACATAGCGTTCGACCAGTTCCTGATCGACATAACCGTATTTGTGTTCCTGCCCGAGCAGCATCTCAAACTTCTCGCCAAGCCGCCGCTTCGATTTCTCGCGCATCTCGGCGACTTGCTTGTTGAGCGCCTCAAGCTCTTCATCTGCGCCCGCGCGGCCCGCAAGCTCGCCGATCCGCCCGCCTTTCTCCATCAGCCGATCCCATTCGGAGCCGTCGAAGAAGCGGAAGGTCGCGTGATCGCCGCCAGGCTGTTTGCGCGGGGTGATGTGAAGCGAGGTGATGACCGAGGTCCAGGGGTTCACATCGGCGGGCAGTAGCCCGGGCCAGCCCACCATCGCGTTCACAAGCGTGGTTTTCCCCGCCTTGACCTGGCCGATCATGGTGACGGTGGGTTCCACCTTGCGGAGCTGGCGTTGAAGCTTGCGCGCGCTTTTGGCCGCGCTGCGGTCGCCCACCTCTGCAATCGTGGTGATCGCGCCTTCCAGTTCGCTGATGTTTTCCACAATAGGCGCAAGCGACTTCAGGCTTTCGCCCAGCAAAGGCGAATGCTCTGGCCGTTCGGCGGGCAGATTGCCCGTGGCATCTGCACTCATACGCTCTTCTAGGTTCATGCGGCACCCATCGTCTTGCGCGGGAGGCGCGGCGCAAATCCCGGGCGCCCGCCCGCACCCTGCTTGATTGCGCCACAAAGTGGTGATTTTTGGGCTGTTACGGGGCGATAGGGGTGCATGGGCGGCCTTCGGCTTATGCCGCCAAGCGGGATTCGAAATCGCGGCGAAGCTGCAACAGCAGCGATGCGGCATCGACAGCGGGGGCCGTTCCGGGCTCCAGCTCAAGGAGGATCAGAAGCTCCTCGGCCTCGCTCAGCGTGTTGGCAAGGGCCGTCAGGCCCGTGGTGGGCTCCTGATCGGCATCGGTCAGCATCTCCGAAAGCGCGCTCAGCGTCTCGCCGCAATGGGCAAGCACATGGGCGGGATCGGGCGCATCCTCGGCGCGGATATCGCTCAAAAGCGCGCCGCCGCGATCCCTCAGATAGGTGAAGGCGCGGGCGTAAAGTTCCATGATTTCATCGGGTTCCTCGGGCTCCGCCACGGGTGCCGCCGGTTCGGGCGCGGCCGGGGCCGGGGCGGCGGCCCGCACATGGCTCGGATCGACCGATTTGAGGAAAAACAGCGCGCCATCGGCATCGGCGCGGCGCCCGGCATCGGAATGGCGGCGAATACGGTCAACCAGAGCCTGAACGCCCTCGGTGGCTAGCACCTGTTTACCATGATCGGTCTCGAAACCGATCGGAAGCACATCCAGAAATTCCGTCTTGAAGTGCTTGGCCATGGCCAGCGCGCGATCCTGCAAGGCCACGCGATCGGGCCCATCGGCGCTTCCGGTCAGCACCAGATAGGCATGGTCCATCATCTGGTCGGGCACCGTTTCCCAGATCCGAAGCTCGGATTCGGTGAATTTGGGGCTTACCCAAAGGGCGATATCGGTGCGGCTCATCGCCCAGCTGATCGCGGCCCGCTGCTGGTGCGGGGCGGCATCGGCAGCCACGTCCAGCAGGCTGATGCGTTCGAGGATCGGCGCGGGATGGCCGAATGATACGAAGACCGCATCCATGTATTTCTCGGGGCTGAAGCGGCCCTCGATCGTGCGCACGGTTCCATCAAGCAGGGTGATTTCGCAGGTTTCCTGCGGTGCGAAGTGCAGCTCCAGCGGGATCGAGAAGTCATGCTCCTCTGGGGCAGCTTCGCCCGCCAGGGCCCTGAAAAGATCCATTCTTTCCCGGCAGGGCAGGCCCACGAGCGCCACGCGCACCGGGGCCGTCAACTGATCGATCAGCCGGTTGGCGCGGGTGCGAACGGTCTCGGGCAGCGCGTCTGCGGCGCTCACAGCGCGCAGCTTCCACACGATATCGTCAATCGGCCCCAACGCGTTCACGATTGGCCATCCGCGGCTTTGTAAAGCGTGCCGCCGGTGCGGCGGCCCTGCTGACGGCGCGGGCGCACGGATACTTCGCTCAGATGCAGCCGCTGGGGCATGTCTGACACGGCGGAACGCCGCCCAAGCGGCCGGGTGGCCACGCGGCCCGAAGCGGTATCATCGAGCGCCACCTTGATGACCGACATCGAAACATTGTCCTGATCAGGATCGGCAAGCTCTTCCAGCGCGGTTAGAAACCCATCCGCGATCTCGGAGGCTGGCTCATCCTGCAACTTATCGAGCGTTTCCGCGATTTCCTCGTTTTCAAGGAATTGCAGCCCGTCGCTGGAGACCACGACGATATCGCCGTCCTGCAGAACGAACGGGTCCGCCGGGCAATCGATGCGCACGATATCGTCGCCCGCGAGTACCGAGGTCAGGCAGTTGCGATCAGGGTGATCGCGCGCGATCTCGGAATCCATCAGCCCCGAATGCACCATGAAATCGATCTGCGGGGCCATCGAGTGATCTTCGTTCAGCTGCCTGAGCCGCCCGTTGCGGAACAGGTAGAGCGGTGAATCCCCGATCGAAATCCAGTGCATCCGCGAGCCGTTCAGCACCACGGCCACCAGCGTGGCCCCCATGCCCGCGGCCTCGGGATGCTCCACCACATGGGCGCGCAGGCATTCATTGGCGCTTTCCGCGGCGGCGTGAAGCACCGAGACGATGTTCATCGCAAGCGCGTCGGGCGCGGCGGATTGAAACTTCAACTCGCTATAGACTTCCGTCATCACGATCTTTGAAGCCACATCGCCCGCGGCATGGCCGCCCATGCCATCGGCCAGCACGGCCACGCCGAAATCCGATCCCAACGGGAAGTCGCTGATCACAGCGTCTTCCTGATGGTCCCGCATCCCCTGGCTCAGGGCCGATGCTGCAGAGAAAGTGGCTTCAGAAGGTCGCCGCATCGCCGTCGTTTGCCCCGTCGCTATCTTCCCAGACGAAATCCGGGCCGCAAAGCGCCAGGAAGCGCAGCGTGGTTTCGCCGATCCGAATGTGATCGCCATCGTTGAGCGGCTCGGTGCTGAGCACCGGCATGTCGTTCAGCCGCACGAGGTTCGCCTTGCCGCCATGGCCGAGGTAGAATTTGCGCTGCTCATCGTCATAGGCGATGGCGGCGTGGTTATCGCGCGAGATCGAGGTATCGCCGAAATCCAGCCGCACGGCCTGGCCTTCGCCGCGCCCGATCTTCGAGGCGCCTGCGGTGAGCGTGAAGCACGCGCCGTGGCCGGGGCCTTTAACAACCATGATCCAGCCCACCGGGTTCATCGTGTGGGTGGTGGGCACGATGGGTTTGGGGGCGCTGCCCTCGGCGGCAAACGGATCGGGCGCTGCATCCTCGGGGCGGGTGAAGCCCAGAAGGCGGGTTTTCACCCGGCCCGCGCGGCGGCGGGGCTGCGGCGCTTCGGCGGGCTCACCGCCGGCCTCGCCGACCGGCTGGCCGCCGATATCCCAGATCTTCTTGGGCGCCGCCGCTGCGGCGGCCTCGGCCGGGGCCGATTTGGCGAGGATCTGATTGGTGCGTTCCATGATCCGGTCTTCCGCCGGGGTATCGAAGAAAAGCGAGGCATCGGGGGGCGTATCGTCCACCGGCTCGTCTTCATACACCTCGCCCGCATCGGGCGTGGCCGGCATCGCCTGCGGCTCTGCCTCCTCGATCTGCATCTCCACCTCAAGCTCGGGCGCTTCGGGCGCGGGCTCGGGGCTGCGTGCGAAAAGCGAAGGTGCGGGGGCGGGCTGCGGCCCGGGGGCCATCTCAGGCGCCATTTCGGGTTCGGGCGCCCGGGCCGGTTCCATCGGCGGCTCCAGGGCCTGCTCCCCAGGCATCGGCTCTTGCAGCGATTCCCGAAGTGCGGCGGAAATCATCGCGGCATCCGCCTCATCGGGCTCATTCGAAGGCTGGGCTGCGGCGGGCGCTTGCGGCGCCGCTGTCGCGGGCTCTGCCGCAGGGGACGGCTCGGGAGCGCCTTCGAAGTGGTCGACGTATTCGAGCGTATCATCCACCTCGGATTCATCTTCGTGCCGCTTGCCCTCGGCGGCATCCCAAGCCATCGCATCCGGCGCCATCGGCTCTGACGGATCCGGCAGGAACGGGTCGTCTGCCGCATTGAACGGGTCGGCCTCGGCGGCCGGCTTCGGCTCGGCCCCGTTCAGCGAGGCAGAGGCCGCATCGCGGAAGGCATCGAGATCGCTTGCCTGGCCCGCGCCGTTTTCAACGGGCACCTCGAAGGCCGTGATCGAGGGCGCGTGCGGCGCCTCGGGCTCGGGTGCGCCGAAGGCCTGCGCATGCATCTGCTGGGCGCTGAAATCACCCTCGCCCGCATCGGCCCCGGTGGCATCGGACGATCTATAAGCTTGGTGCGAATTCTTTTTCTTCGCGATGATTTCCTGAAGGAATTTCATCTGCCCGCCTTTCCAACGATATCTGATTGCGGTTTGTCTTCCTGCCGGGGGCGCCGGAATGGGACGCCGAAGATCCGCCCGAAAAACGAACGGTTGCGGCCGGTCGTTCCATCGCCGGCCGTGTGTGAAAGGATTTGCGTGGGGTTGTCGCGCAGTTCGGGGAAGGGCCGGGGCGGTTTGGCCTCGGCCTCTGCCGGCGCCGCCGCCGGGGCAGGGGCCCGAGTATCGGATTCGTCGAGCACTTCCTTGTTCGTCTCTTCCACCAGCGCGAGGATCGCATCCTCCATCTGCCGGTCTTCCTTGGCCTTGGCGCGCGCGGCCTGGCGGCGGCGCGCCTCGTCGATCTCTTCCAGCCAGGCATGCGCCGATTGCAGGCGATCCTTGGGGAAGATCTCAAGGCAGGTATCGATGGCGCCCAGGAAGAAGCGATCGTAATCGCGGTTGTAGCCCAAAAGCGGCTGATAGGGATCGGGGCGATCCTCGGCCACTGCCGAAAGCCGCGCCTGGCTCACCGGCGGCGCATTGCCCGAGATCAGATGATAGAACGTGGCCGCCAGCGCATAGAGATCGGCCGAAAGCGTTTGCTTTGAGCCGTGGATGTAGAATTCCTGCGGAGAGTAGCCGTCTTTCACCGTGTGCTGGGCCGATAGCACCCGGCTCACCCGGATCGCCTCTTCCCGCGCCGCGCCGAAATCGATCAGAACGGGGTTGTTGTAGTCATCCAGCAGGATGTTGTCGGGCGAGATATCGCGATGGAGGATCCCCCGGTCGTGGATATAGGCCACGGCCGACAGCATCTTCAGCAGGATGTCTTTGATCTCGGTGGGCCCCAGCCGGTAGGGCTCTTGCTCGATCACATCGAGCATGTCGCGGCCTTCCACGAAATCGAGCGCCATATAGGCGGTGTGATTATCCTCGAACACCTGGTGCACGCCCACGATATGCGGGTGCTGCAGCTTGGCAAGCGCGCGGGCCTCCTGGCCGAACAGGCGCACGATGGCTTCGAACTCATCGGCGTGGGCGCGCGAGCGCACGCGCACCGTCTTGTTCTGGCGCATGCACATGGAACTCGGGAAGCATTCCTTGATAACAACGGTGCGGTCCAGACTGTCCCGCGCCAGATACGTCATCCCGAACCCGCCGGAATTGAGGAATCGTTCGATGGTGTACTGGCCGCGCAAAAGCACCGTGCCGTTGGGAAGTTCGTCACCGAACGTCCCTTCGCTTCCATCGCCCGTCTGATGTGCCTCGGCCGTCATCCCGTTTCCGAACCCCTGCGCACTGCAACCTTCAGGCAGGGCACACCCCACCTGTCTTCAACCCCGAGAAGTGAAAAAACAAATGGGCGAAAAAATGGTCGCATTCCGGTTTTCATGGGTCCGTTGGAAACAGTGATCGGGGGCGTGCGGGGCTTTGTTCTTGCAAAACCACAGTCTTGCGGGGGCCAAGGCGGCCCGGTGTGGCGAAGATTGGGCGGGTGCCACGCCATGGCAGGCGCAATAAGATGCCGGTGCGGGGCTTGCGATTGGGCGCCTTTTCGCGCGGCGCCGCGCCCCAAACCGGCGCCTTTGCCAAGTCTCCCAGCGATTTCCGGCACCGCCCGCGTAGCGCGATGGCCTCACCCGATACCCCGATGGCGGAAGTGGCGCGCCGCGGCCCTCCGCCCCGGCCTGCGCCTGAAGGGCGCGCAGGGCCACGTTCAAAGCGCCGCCCCGCGGTTTTCCTGCTGTCTTTGCCGCCGGTTAACGCCGGTTTGGCCATAATCTTGCCACGGCTGCGATGCATGGATGGCCGAGGCAGTTAACCAACAGGCGTTCCCAGAGCGCACCGAGCAATGATAAAAACCGCAAAGGCGCGCCGGGGCAAACCGCCCTTCGTGCCTGTCAAAACCACCGCAGGGCCCGCGTTTTCGCGCACCACCCGTGGCCGCAGCCAGCTTCGGGGCGAGCCCGCTCCGCTGAAACTGATCATCCAGATCCCGTGCTATAACGAGGAAGAGCAGCTTCCCGCGATGCTGGCCGAACTGCCCCGCGCGGTTGAGGGCTTCGACACGGTTGAATGGCTGGTGATCGATGATGGCTCAACGGACCGCACCGTTGACGTGGCTCATGAGAACGGCGTCGATCACGTGATCAGCCTTGGCCACAACCAGGGCCTTGCGCGCGGCTTCATGCGGGGGCTGGAAGAATGCCTCAAGCGCGGCGCCGATGTGATCGTGAACACCGATGCCGACAATCAGTATAAGGCCAGCTTCATTCCGGCGCTGACCGCGCCGGTTCTCTCAGGCGAGGCGCAGATTGTGGTCGGCGCCCGGCCGATCGGGGCGATCGAGCATTTCTCGCCCGTCAAGCGCTTCCTGCAAACGCTGGGCAGCCGCGTTGTGGGCCTGGCCTCGGGCACCCAGATCGAGGATGCGCCAAGCGGCTTTCGCGCGATCCACCGCGATGCCGCGGTGCGGCTCTACGTGTTCAACCCGTTTACCTACACGTTGGAGACGCTGATCCAGGCCGGGCGGCTGGCGATCCCGGTCAAATCCGTGCCGGTGGAGGTGAACCCGCCCACGCGGCCGTCGCGGCTCTTCCGCTCAACCGCGCGCTACGTTGCGCGGTCGGCGAAAACGATCCTGCGCATTCTCATTCTCTACAAGCCGCTGAGGATCTTCACGCTTGCCTCGGTGATCGTGGCCACGCCGGGCGTGGCGGCCTTCCTGCGGTTCACCTATTTCTACATGATCGGGCAGGGCGACGGGAAACTTCAATCGCTGATCATCGGCGCCGCCCTGATCGCGGCGGGCGCGGTGCTGTTCATCGGCGGGGTACTCGCCGATCTCATCGCCGCGAACCGGGTGATGCTGGCCGAGCTTCGCAGCCGCCAGCTTCTGAACGATATCTCGGGTGAGCGCCCGAACCCGCATCTGAAATGACGGGGATGGCCACGCGGTGGGGCAGCGCGATGATCCTCGCGCTTGGGGCCCTGATGCTTGCGGGCGCGCTTTGGGTGCCGGCAGGCTACATCTCTGTCGATGAGTTCGTCTATTCGCTCGGCGCGCGCACCTTTGCGGCCACGGGAGGTTTCGTTTTTCAGAACGGCGGCGATCTTCTTTCCAGCCCCGATCTGGTGTTTCTCACCGTGCTGGAAGGGCCGAACGGGATGGTGCCGCAATATCCCATCGGGCCCAGCCTGATTGGCGCCCCTTTCGTGGGGTTTCTGGGCGACCGGGTGTTTTTCATCGCCAATGCGCTGGCCGCCACCGGCGTGCTTTTCGTGACCCGCGCCCTGGCGCGTGCCTTTTACCGCGATGAGGCGCTGGCGCTCGGCGCCGTGCTGATCCTGGCCCTGGCCACGTTTCTGGTGGATTTCGCCTGGGGTCTCTGGCCGCACATGATTTCCACGCTCGCGGTGCTCACCTGCGCGCTGCTCGCCTATCGCGGTATCAATGCCGCGCCCGGCGCCGATCTGCGCGCCGGCTTTGCCGCCGGGCTCGTTTTGGGTGCGGGGTTTCTCTTCCGGCTCGACAGCCTGCTGATCCTTGGCCCCATTGGCGTTCTGGCCCTACTCTATGCGCCGCGCCCGATCCGCTTCGGGCTCGCCGGGCTTGCCGGCATGATCCCGGGCGTGGCCGTTGCGGCCTGGTCAACCCAAGCGCGGTTCGGCACCTGGAACCCGCTTTCCTACGGCCGCGCCTCGGGCGATACCACGATCGCACAGCATCTCCCGGCCCTGGCCGTGCTGGCCGCGGGGCTTTTGCTGATCATCGCCGCGCGCCAGATCACCTGGCGCCCTGTTTGGCGCTGGTCGCTGCTCGGCGCGCTTGCCGCCGCGCTGGCGCTTGCCGCGCTGGCCCTCACTCCCGCGCGCGAGCTTCTCCTGCGCTATGCCTGGGGCGCCTGGGTGCTGACGGGGGATATGACGCTTTCCACCGATCCGCGCCTTGGCGTGGCGCCCAAGGAAGATGGTATCAAGCTGTTTTTCGGCCTACCGAAGAAGGCGCTGGGGCAGAGCCTGCCGTGGATCGGGCTCATGCTCTACGTTTTTCTGCGGCCCTGGCAGGCGGAAGACCGGCGCGCGCATCTTTTCTGCCTCGCCGCGCTTGGCATCTGGTCGCTGCCCTTCTTCATGCTCGAATGGCATGGTGGGCTGGGCAACAACATGCGCTACTTGCTGCCGCTCTTGCCGATCCTGGCGATCCTCGCCGCCCATGGCATGCGCGATCTCTGGGCGCAGGCGGGCGGGCAGGTGCCTCTGGTACCGATCTTCGGCGCAGCGGGGGCAGCGCTTGTGCTGCTCTGGTCGCCCGCGCTGCCCGGCGCGCAGTTCGGCGCCTTCCAGATCATGCCGACCTATGCGCTGATCGCCATGGCCGCGCTTGCCCTTCTGGCGGTGCCCGCGATGGCCGGGGCCCGGCTTCGCGCGCAGATTGCGGGGGCGGGGCTTGCGGCCTGCCTTGGCATCGCCTCGGCCCATGGGCTGGTGCGCGATCCCGAGCTCAGCGCCCTTCTTCGCGCCGACAGCCCCGCCGCAAATGCCGAGATTGCCGAGATTCTGGGCGACGAGAACAAAGTGCTGGTCTACGGCGCCGTGCGCTATTTCGGTTTTCTGCTGGAGCGCCCCGGCGCCGCGGTTGCCTTCCCGGCCTCTCACCGCGAGATCGATCTGGAGATGATCCATACCGCGCTTGCGGCGGGCTATGACGTCTACTTCACCCGCGGGTTCGAGGAAGAGGTGATCGCGCGCGATCGTTCAATCCGCCGCATCGGCCCGCGCCATGCCGCCGGCAGCGCGTGGGAATTTCAGCAGGTGATGCGCCGGGATCTACCGTTCGAGGGTGAGCGTGTTACCGGCGATCTCGATCCGTGAGAACCGTTCGAGGTAGGACATTCCGAGAAGCGATTTGTCCATCTCGCCCGAATTGATCAGAACCGGCACGCGGCGATCCACCACCGGGCCGAGGGCGATCTCGTCCACCCACATACGCGCTGTTCGCACCTGGCCATTGGCCGTGCCCGCCACGCCATCGAAGGAGAGGCCATCCACATCCACGCCCAGCCGCTCCGCATCCCCGCGGGTGAGCACCAGATCGCTGGCGCCGGTATCGACGACGAATTGCACCGGTACATCGTTCAGCGAGAGGGTCATGTAAAAATGCCCGTCAAAGGCGCGCTCGGTTTCCACGCGCGCGGTATCGCCCACGAAGGAGAGCTGCTGCGGAACCGCGATCTCGCTGCGGATATCCTGCAGGAAGGCGGCGCCTGCG
This sequence comes from Paracoccaceae bacterium, assembly GCA_028285485.1. Classification (GTDB taxonomy): domain Bacteria; phylum Pseudomonadota; class Alphaproteobacteria; order Rhodobacterales; family Rhodobacteraceae; genus JANQPC01. The sequence continues at coordinate 62,392 of JANQPC010000108.1, forward strand.
ATGGCGCCGAGGAAGATGAAGGCCCAGACGCCCGCCTGCCGCAGCATCGTGCCCACGGGGCGGCGATGCTCCAGAACCAGCCAGCCGCCCACGGCAACGCCGAGCAGAACAAGGTAGGTAAGCCGCGCGATATCCGAACCTTCCATGGGCCAAACATGGGGGGCGCGGGCAGTGATGGCAACCGCGCGCGCGGCCCATTTACCTTGAAGTTAGTTCAAATGCCGAAAGGCCATCGAGCACGAATTGCACCGAAAGCGCGGCCAGCAGCATGCCCAGAAGCCGGGTGACCACGTTGATCCCGGTGGGGCCAAGTGCGCGTTCCAGCAGGCCGGCGGCCATGAAGAAAAGGAAGGTCAGCGCGATCACCGCAAACATGACCCCGTGCATGGCTGCTATCCAGCCCCAGTCGCCCGCATTCTGGCCGGTGAGCAGGATCATCGTGGCCATCGCGCCGGGGCCCGCGATAAGCGGCGTGGCAAGGGGGAAGACGGAAGGGTCATCGGCATCCGCATGCCTGTCGCCCCGCCGCCGGGTGCGGCGCTCGAAGAGCATATCGAGCGCGGTGAGAAACAGCAGGATCCCGCCGGCGATGCGGAAGGCAGGCATCGAGATGCCAACGAAGCCCAGCACCGCCTCGCCCGCAAGGCCGAAGAGCGTGAGCAATCCCGCCCCGATCGCGCAGGCCCGCAACGCGATGGCCCGCCGGGCGCGCGCATCCATCCCCTGGGTCAGCGCGGGAAAAAGCGGCGCCAGCCCTACCGGATCGATCACCACGAACAGCGTGACGAAGGCGGTGATATAGGGGGCGAGATCCATGGCGCCCTTCGATCACGGCGCGCGCGCCGGCGCAATGGGCTCAGGAGCAGATCCCGCGCGTCTCCGCCCCCGCCCAGGGCAGGCTCACGCCACCGCGCGGCACGGCCTCGATCGCCACGAGATCGGGGAAGGGCGTGCGCAGCATCTCGGCAAGCGCGCGGGTTTTCTCCGCACGAGGATCAAGCGCGCGGCAGCACACGAATTCTTCCACCAGAATACCCTGTTGCTCATAGGCGTAAGACGAGAAAGGCCGCCCGGGATCGAAGGCCACGAGATAGGGATCATCCTTCTCGATATGCTCGGCGGCGGCACGGAAGGGGTGGTAACCGGTTTCCGCCCGCTGCTGCCATTGCCAGACATGGACGAGCTCATGCGCAAGCCGCATCGCATCGCGCAGCGGCAACGCGTTGGGATAGTCGGCGAGAAAATCGGCGCTCCACTCGCTGCGGGTGAAATAGATCGTCTCATCCAGCACGAAGACGGGGAAGGCGATCTTCACCGGGCCTTCAAGGGGCGGGAACAGCCGCTCGCGGCAGGTGTTGCGGGGCCGGGGCGGCACGGTGGCGGTAACAAGCCCCGAGGCCGCGCCGCGCACGATGCGCACCCGGTCAATCGCGATCTCATCGCCAAGGATCGTGCCCGCGAAGGCGCGTTCGGTTTCAGTCAGCGTGCGCTGGCCGCAGGCGGCAAGCGCGATGAGGGCAAGGAGGGCGAGGAACCGCATGGGGCGAGAGTGGCGGGATGCGGGGGCCGGGGCAAGCGACAGGTCGTCTCGCCCACGCGGGCGTGAGCGTCGCCGGCGCTAGAGCCCCAGCGCCTTGCGCAGCGTGGCATTGGCCCGCGTCTGCCAGCCTTTCCCATCCTTCTTCAGATGCGCGATGATATCGGGATCGAGATACATGGTGACGCGCTTCTTCTTCTGCTCCGGCGGCAGGGGCGGGCGGCCGAGCTTGCCGTGCTTCTGCAGGGTTTCTACGAGTTCGGGGAAGGCCCAGACGGGCTGGGCCTCGGCGAACCACTGATCGTCGAGTTCCAGGATCTCGTCATTCTCGCCGATATAGCTTTTCCGCTTCTCGGTCTCGCTCATACCGCTTCCTCTCTCGCGCATTGGCCCGGCGCAACATAATGACACGTACGGTATCGCCGCGCGGTGTCTAGGCACAGGCGCAGATCACGCCATCCAACGTCCCGAAGGAGATAAAGCGCGGCTCGCCATAGTCGTGGCGTGTATCGGCACGGGTGACAGCCGAGGCCCAATCAAACCGCACGATCCCGGCGAAATCGATGCCGTGCTTGGCCGCCGCTGCGCGCCGCTTCGCTTCATCCCAGTCGTACACATAGCGTGCATACGCAAAGGGAGGTTAGCAATGAGTTAATGTGCATATAATTAAAATGCTGCGCCGTTGCAGCGACTTGGAGAGGGCGTCGCCCGAACCGAGGGGGTGGGCGCATCGCCTGCGTCGTGCCACAGGCACGCCTCCGGCGTGACGGGGGCGGTTCGGGCGAGAGCAAAAAGTCTCGGAGCCGTTAATCGCTCGTAAAACTACTCCGGCTTTGGGAGTTGCTTTGGTTTCTCATCCATTTCGATCGCATCGTAGCCGGTTACATGTTTTTCTGTTTTGGTCCTCGCCTTTTCGATTGCTTCAGCCATTGGTTTTGCATCTTCACCGAATTTCCGAAGCAACCTGCTCCCCTCGTAAGCAACCGCAAAAAAGGCTTCTATACCTACCTTTTCTTTGAAAAGTTCATTCTCGGCCAAGCTTATTCGATGCAAAAAGCGCTGTCTGACCTTATCAGATAGGAAACTGTCCTTCGCGGCTGCATCACGGGCTTGCCCGAGGTAACTCCGAATTTCTTCGCGCTCCTCTGTCGGGACTTCGGCGTGATCCAGTTGGTCGACGTTTTCTTCGTCGATGAAGTGATCGTCTAACTCGGATGCTAGCAATGTATTAAGCGCTTCGTCTAGCCTTTGTCTTACAATTGAGAGGTCGTCTTCCTCGCCGAACGTCAACAACGATTGGATAATTGCTCCAAGCTCTCGGTTTTCTAAGCGAACGGTCGTTTTGTCTGCCACTGCTTTGAGTAACACCAACCCTCGGTATATATTTGGATTGTTTTGGCTTAGCTTACCGAAAGTCAATTGAGTGGCTGGTACAAAACGTAGAGCTTCATGGAGAGCGGCCTTCAATGCATCTGCTGGCTGCTTAGGAAGCGAGCTGATTTCGATCATCTTTTCTTCACAACCTCAAACATCCAACTCCTCCACAAACCGCGCGTTCTCCTGAATATATTCGAACCGCAGTTCCGGCTTCTTGCCCATCAGCCGCTCCACCAGATCGCCCGTCTCGCCCGGCTCATCCTCATCGATCGTCACACGGATCAGTTTGCGGGTTTCGGGGTTCATTGTGGTGTCTTTCAGGTCTTTGGCGTCCATCTCACCCAGGCCCTTGAAGCGGGAGACGTCGATCTTGCCCTTGCCGCCCAGGCCCTTCTCCAGCCACGCATCGCGTTCAGCCTCGTCGAGGCAATAGATGCGCTCGGCCCCTTGCGTCAGCCGGAAGAGCGGCGGGCAGGCAAGGTAGAGGTGGCCTGCATCGATCATCGGGCGCATCTGGGTGAAGAAGAAGGTCATCAGGAGAGAGGCGATATGGGCGCCGTCCACATCCGCATCCGTCATGATGATGATCTTGTCATAGCGCAGGTCATCCAGCGCGAAGCGGGTGCCGAGCCCCACGCCAAGGGCCTGGCAGAGATCGGAGATTTCCTGGTTCTGGCCCAACTTGGAGGAGGCCGCGCCGAGAACGTTGAGGATCTTGCCGCGGAGGGGCAGAAGCGCCTGGGTCTTGCGATCCCGCGCCATCTTGGCGGAGCCGCCTGCGCTATCGCCTTCCACGATGAAAAGCTCCGTGCCCTCCCGCGCGGTGGCCGAACAATCCACCAGCTTGCCCGGCAGGCGCAGCTTCTTGGTGGCCGATTTGCGCGCCGTCTCCTTCTCCTGCTTCCGGCGCAGGCGTTCTTCTGCGCGCAGCACGAGGAAATCGAGGATGGCTCCGGCGGATTTCGTATCCGCCGCCAGCCAGTTATCGAAATGGTCGCGCACCGCGCCCTCAACCATGCGCTGCGCCTCGGTGGTGGCCAGGCGATCTTTCGTTTGCCCCACAAATTCCGGCTCGCGGATGAAGCAGGATACCAGCGCCGCACCGCCGGTGATCAGATCGTCGCGGGTGATCTGGCCCGCCTTGCGGTTATTGGCCAGTTCGCCATAGGCGCGGATGCCCTTCAGGATCGCGGCCCAGAACCCGGCCTCATGGGTGCCGCCTTCGGGTGTGGGCACGGTGTTGCAGTAGGATTGGATGAACCCGTCGCGCGCAGGGGTCCAGTTGATCGCCCATTCCACCGATCCGGGCTGGCCGAATTTCTCGGTAAAATCCACGCGGCCCGCAAAGGGGCGTTCGGCATAGGTGGTGGCGCCGGCCAATTGCTCGCCCAGGTAATCGGCAAGGCCGCCGGGGAAGTGGAAGGTGGCCTCGGTGGGCGTTTCGCCATCCTCAAGCGCCGATTTCCAGCGGATTTCAACGCCCGAGAACAGATAGGCTTTCGAACGCGCCATACGGAAAAGCCGGGCGGGCTTGAAGCGGTGTTTGCCGAAGATCTCTTCATCAGCATGAAAGGTCACTGTGGTGCCGCGCCGATTGGGTGTGGCGCCCAGCGATTTCACCGGGCCCTGGGGCAGGCCGCGCGAAAACTCCTGCGCAAACAGTTCGCGATTGCGCGCCACTTCCACGCGCAGTTGATCGGACAGCGCGTTTACGACCGACACGCCCACGCCATGCAGCCCGCCCGAGGTTTGATAGGCCTTGCCGGAAAACTTGCCGCCCGCATGGAGCGTGCAGAGGATCACCTCGAGCGCGGATTTGTCCGGAAACTTCGGATGCGGGTCCACCGGGATACCGCGCCCGTTATCGCGGATGGTGACCGAATGATCGGCGTGCAGTTCCACCTCGATCCGCGTGGCATGGCCCGCGACGGCCTCGTCCATCGCGTTGTCAAGCACCTCGGCCACAAGGTGATGCAGCGCACGCTCGTCGGTTCCGCCGATATACATGCCGGGGCGTTTGCGCACCGGCTCCAGCCCTTCGAGCACCTCGATGGAGGTGGCATCATAGGTATCGCCGGCGGCGCCGGTGAGAAGATCGTCGGCCATGGGATATGCTGCTCGTTCTTGGCGTTTTGCGCAAGATAGGGCAGGGGCGGGGGCCGGGGCAACGGCATATCGTGTCAGATCCGAACCTTGAGCGGGATCAAGGCGCATCGCGGGAAGATACGGTATGCGGGCGCAATTCCAGTGGAGAGAGAACCGCCATGCCCGATACATTGCGCGACCCCGATGCGGGGTTTCCCACCATCGTTGCCGATCCGCTTGCGGTGGCCTTTGAAGCCGGGGAATACCCCTATCCCAAGAAGCTCTCGCGCCGCACTTATGAGGCACGCAAGGCAAAGCTTCAGGCAGAGCTTCTGAAGGTGCAGCTTTGGGCGCAGGAGACAGGGCAGAAGTTCGTGCTTCTTTTCGAGGGCCGCGATGCGGCGGGCAAGGGCGGCACGATCAAGCGGTTTACCGAGCATCTGAACCCGCGTTCTGCCCGCGTGGTGGCGCTGAACAAGCCCACGTGGGAGGAGAAGGGGCAATGGTTTTTCCAGCGCTATATCAATGAGTTGCCGACTGTAGGTGAGATGGTTTTCTACGATCGCTCCTGGTACAACCGCGCGGGCGTGGAGCGTGTGATGGGCTTTTGTTCGCCCAGCGAGTACCTGGAATTCATGCGCCAGACGCCAGAGCTTGAGCGCATGCTGGTGCGCTCGGGTATCCGCCTCTTCAAATACTGGTTCTCGGTAACCCAGGATGAACAGAGGCGCCGGTTCGCGAGCCGAGAAACCGATCCGCTGAAGCAGTGGAAGCTTTCGCCCATCGATAAGGCGAGCCTCAACAAATGGGGCGATTACACCGAGGCGAAGGAGGCGATGTTCTTCTACACCGACACCGCCGATGCGCCCTGGACGATCATCAAATCCAACGACAAGAAGCGCGCGCGGCTGGAATGCATGGCGCATTTTCTCAATGCGCTCGATTACCCGGGCAAGAACCTCAAGATCGCCAAGGCGCCCGACCCCAATATCGTGGGCCGCGCCGAGGCCGTTCTGGCCGATACCGATCATATCCTGGGCACATCGCTGCATCCCGATACGCGGCACGTCGCGGAATAGGCGGCCCGGCGCGCGCGGCTGGAACAGGGCGCGCCTTCGCCACAAAAGGGTGAGGTAACAGCGCTCTGGCCTCACCCGATGGCGCGCGCTGAAGGGCCGGTGCATCCCGGCCCGCCACCGCCCCGGCGCATGGGGCGGAACACCCCTCTTGCCCCGCGCTTCCGCCCCGGCTAGAGCGCTCGGCATGACGACATCGCCGGACACTCCGCGCGCGCTCACGGCGCGTGCCCATGCGCATTCGCTGCTCTCGCTCGGCCTGCCGCTGATTGGCGGGCAGCTTGCGCAATATTCGGTGCATCTGACCGATATGGTGATGATCGGCTGGTATGACGTGACCGCCCTGGCCGCGCTTACCATCGCCGGCACGATCTTCTTTGTGTTTTTCATCGTGGGGTCCGGCTTCGGCTGGGCCGTCATGCCGATTGTGGCCAGCGCGGCGGGCACGGATGACGACCGCCAGGTGCGCCGCGTGACCCGGATGGGCATCTGGCTGTCGATCCTCTTCGGCGCGGCGGCCATGCCGTTCATGATTTTCTCCGAACCGCTGCTGTTGGCGCTCGGGCAGGCGCCGGAGGTGGCAGAGCAGGCGGGGCTCTACCTCGCCGTTGCCTCCATCGGGATGATCCCCAATCTCGTGATCGTGGTGCTGCGCAGCTATCTTTCGGCGCTGGAACTCACCCGCATCGTGCTGATCGTAACGATCGCCATGGCGCTTCTGAACGTGGCGCTGAACTACGCGCTGATCTTCGGCAACTGGGGCGCGCCGGAGCTGGGGATCGTGGGCGCTGCGATCGCCTCGATTGTGCTTCAGGTCGTGGGAGTGATCTGGCTCGTACTCTACGCAGCGCTGAAAACCCCGCAATACGCGCTTTTCCGCAACGCGCTCCGGCCCGATTGGGAGGGGTTTCGCCGCGTATTTTCGCTGGGATGGCCGATCGGGCTGACCAACCTGGCGGAGGTGGGCCTGTTTTCCGCCTCATCGATCATGATGGGCTGGGTGGGCACGAAGGAACTTGCCGCCCATGGCATCGCGCTGCAGATCGCTTCGGCCACCTTCATGATCCATATCGGGCTCAGCCAGGCGGTCACGGTGCGCGCAGGCCGCGCCTATGGGCGGCGCGATGAGGCGGGGCTGCGCGCGGGTGCGGGGGTGGGGCTGGCGCTCTCCATGGCTGCGGCCTTCTTCACCATCGTGGCGTTTCTCACGATCCCGGAGCTTCTGATCGGCCTCTTCATCGCGCCCGATGATCCCGCCCGCCCCGAAATTCTCGCCATCGGCGCGCTGCTGCTGGCGGCGGCGGCGGTGTTTCAATTCGTCGATGCCGCGCAGGTGATGGCGCTTGGCATGTTGCGGGGTGTGCAGGATACCCGCGTGCCCATGGTGATCGCGGTGATCGCCTATTGGGGCGTAGGGTTGCCTGCGAGCCTCGCGCTTGGCTTCACGCTGGGCTTCGGCGCCGTGGGGATCTGGGCGGGCCTCGTGGTGGGCCTTGCCGTTGCGGGCGTGCTTTTCAGCTGGCGATTCTGGCGGCGCTCGTCCAGGATCGCCCTGCCGGGTGTGCCCGCCTAGAGGTTGGCGGCAAGAAGCGCGCCCGCCACCACCGCCTCGACCGCAAAGAAGGTGATCTTGCGCGAGGTGGAAATCCCGTCCGCCATGATCGAGGTCAGCCGCCCAAGCGCGGCCCCGGCCCAGGCAAAACCCAGCATGGCAAAGGCCAGTGGTGTTGCGAGAAAAAGCGCGCCGAGCCCGATGCCCACGAAAAGCGCGCCGGAGGCCGCCCGGATCTCGGACAACCCCATGGTTGTGCCGCCGGGGGAGATATCCAGAAGGTCCATCGTATAGCGTGGCGCCAGCCATCCCACGGCCCCGAGGCCAATAGAAACAAGGGCGAGCGCGATGTTCATAATGTCGATCATGGGGTACGGCCTGTATACCTGTCCGGTGTCTGCACAGGGGTACGCGCAGGCGGCGGATTTGGTTCAGTCCGCCGTGTGGGCAGAATGCCGCAGGGCGGGTGAGGGCCCGCCCGCCCCGGGCAGCGCGCGTCCCCCTCCCCGGTAAGGGGGAGGGAGCACACGGGACGCTTAGAAGCCCGCCTTGATCTTCTCGAACTCGGCGATCTGTGCCTCGCGCAGCGCATTGTCCATCGGCACCTGCTGCAGGATCGGCACATCCACGGGGCCAAGCCCCACCTCTTCAAGCACTTCGGCGCCAAGCCCTTCCATCGCGGCGGCATTGCCGTGCCCGTAGCCCCATTCGGTGACGATGTATTCGGTCACCGAAGGATCGAGAAACGCGTTCATGAAGTCATGCGCCTTGTCTTCGGAGCCCGGGCCGTCAACAAGGTTCACATAGCCGCAGAACCACATCGAAGAGCCTTCCGCAGGCTCGCGATTGAACGCAATCGGCTGGCCTTCGGCGGACATCTGCACCGGCGTTTCGTTCCACGACCAAGAGATCAGAACTTCGCCCGTGGCCATCAGCTGCGCCAGTTCCGCGCCATCCGTCCAATAGGCGCGTACATTCGGATGCACCTCGCGCAGCCAGGCGCTGGCGGCTTCGAGATCGGCCTCGGTGGCCTGCGTCCAATCGCTTACCCCGGTGGCCAGATAGGCCAGGGCATAGACGTCATCGGGGTTATCGGGCAGCGAGATGCGGCCCGCATAGGTAGGATCGGCGAAAACCTGAAGGGTCGAGACAGCCTCTGCCGCCACTTCTTCGGTGTTATAGGCAATCGCCGTGGCCCCGTTATCGGCGGGGATCATATAGACGTCATCGCCATCGGTCAGAACCGGGGCGGTGCGCAGCTCTTCCGCCACATTGGCGTAGTTCGGGATCTTCGAGATGTCCCACGGTTCGATCAGCCCGGCCTGCCGCCATTTGTCCACCGAATGGGGGCAAGGGTGGGCCACGTCGGCGCGAAAGCCCGAACGCAGCTTCTGAAACGCCTCTTCTTCCTCACCGAAGAAGCTGTAGGTGGGGCCGACGCCATGCTGTTCGGCATAAACCGCCCAATAGGCATCTTCCTCGAAACCTGACCAATCGAGGATGATCAGTTCGGGGTCTTCCGCAAACGCCGCAGTGGTTGTGAGAGCGGCTGCGATGGCGAAACCGGAGGCCCCGAGCAATGCATGTGTCTTCGTCATACTATCCCTCCCAAGGATATGAACCGGCGCGGACGCTACGGTGTCGCGCAAGCGGCCACAAGCGGAACCGGTGCGCCCGGCCGCCGCAACGGGCCCGCCTGCCGAAGGATTGGGCAAACCGTTCCTTGACGCACGGGCCCGCATCGCTGAGAACGGCGTCACGAACAGGGGTGCTGGTGATGATTACGGCCGAGTATTGCCGGGTGATGGCGCGCTACAACAGGTGGCAGAATGAAAACCTCTACCGCGCGGCGGACCGGATCGGGGAACGCCCGCGCGAAGCCGATTGCGGCGCATTCTTCGGATCGATCCGCGCCACGCTCAGCCATCTGCTTTGGGGCGATACGATCTGGATGTCGCGCTTCGATGGCGGCGAGGCACCTTCCACGCCGCTTGCCGAAAGCCCGTCTTTCGTGACCGATTGGGCGGTTCTCTCGGCCAGCCGCAACGCCATGGATGCCCGGATCGGGCGCTGGGCGGCGGGGCTTGGCGAAGATGATATGAACGCACGGCTCGTCTGGCACTCGGGCGCATTGGGCAAGCTGGTCAACAAGCCGCTCGGCCTGTGCATCACCCATTTTTTCAACCACCAAACGCATCATCGCGGGCAGGTGCATGCGATGCTCACTGCCGCCGGGGCGAAACCCGGCGCAACCGATCTGTTTGCGATGCCGGACCCGGCGTGAGGGAGGGATAGATGTTCAAAGCACTGATCGTCGAGAAAGACGACGAAGGAAAAACCCATGCCGCCGTGCAGGAGATCGGCGCAGACCGGCTGCCTGAGGGCGAGGTTACGGTCGCGGTGGAATACTCCACGGTGAATTACAAAGACGGGCTGTGCATCGGCCCGGGCGGTGGGCTCGTGCGCACCTACCCCCATGTGCCGGGCATCGATTTTGCGGGCACCGTCGAAGCCTCCGATGATCCGCGCTACGCGGCGGGCGATAAGGTGGTGCTCACCGGCTGGCGCGTGGGCGAGGCGTATTGGGGCGGGTATGCAGAGAAGGCGCGGGTGAAGGCCGATTGGCTGGTGCCGCTGCCCGAGGGGCTGACAACGCGCCAGGCGATGGCCGTGGGCACGGCGGGTTTTACGGCGATGCTTGCCGTCATGGCGCTGGAAGATCACGGGCTGCGGCCCGGGGGCGGCCCGGTTCTGGTAACCGGCGCGGCGGGGGGCGTTGGCTCGGTTGCCACCGCAATTCTCGCCAAGCTTGGTCATGAGGTGGCCGCGGTCACCGGGCGCCCGGAAACGGCGGAATATCTGACCGGGCTTGGCGCCACCCAGATCGTGCCGCGCGAAGAGCTTGCCGAAACCGTCAAACGCCCGCTTGAGAGCGAAACCTGGGCGGGCTGCGTGGATGCCGTGGGCGGCGCGATGCTGGCCCGCGTGCTGGGGCAGATGAACTACGGCGCTTCGGTCGCCGCGGTGGGCCTGGCCGGGGGGGCGGGGCTGCCGGCCACCGTGATCCCGTTCCTTCTGCGCGGGGTAAACCTTCTGGGGATCGATAGTGTGATGCAGCCCTATGAGAACCGCGTGCGGGCGTGGGAACGGGTGGCGCGCGATCTGCCGATGGCGAAGCTGGAGGCGATGATCCAGCCCGCCACGCTCGCCGATCTGCCCGAACTGGGCGCGGCGATCCTGAAAGGCGGCGTGAAGGGGCGCGTGGTGGTGGATGTAACCGCCTAGGTGGGGCAGAAGGGCCGGGTGCGCGCTGCACCCGCCCCTTTCGCGGCGATCGGGTGATTTTGATGCGCTCGACGGGCCGAGTGTGGGGGTGCCGGAGCAAGCTTGGCAAACCGCGCGCGTTGCGCTGCAGCGCCTGGCCCCGCTGCTAGGGCAGGCTGCCGCTCACCCGCGCCCTTCCGCAAGGTGATCTCCGAGGCCAGCCTCCCAAATGCTTGACCCGCACGCCCATCGCCCTCACTCTGGGCCGCCATGAAGCTAGATACCGAGTATGTGCGCGGGCAGTTTCCCGCATTCGCCCAGAAATCCCTCAAACGCCAGGCGTTCTTCGAAAATGCCGGGGGCAGTTACCCCTGCCGCCCTGTCGTCAAACGCCTCAGGCGCTTCTACAAGAAGCGCAAGGTTCAGCCCTACGAGGCTTACGACGCCTCGCGGCTCGCCGGCGAGGAGATGGACGAGGCGCGCACACGCCTGGCCGCGATGTTGGGGGTGGAGACCGAAGAGCTTAGCTTCGGCCCCTCCACTACCGCCAACACCTACACGCTTGCCCAGGCGTTTGGGGAGGCGCTGGGGCCGGGCGATGCGATCATTGTCACCGATCAGGATCACGAGGCCAATTCCGGCCCCTGGCGGCGGCTTGAATATCTGGGCGTTGAGGTGCGCGAATGGCGGATGGATCCGGAAACGGGCCATCTTGATCCCGCCACGCTCGACACGCTTCTCGATGGTCGCGTGCGCCTTGTCTGCTTCCCCCATTGCTCAAACATCGTGGGCGAGATCAACGATGCCCGTGCGATCATCCAGAAAGTGCATGCCGCGGGCGCCGTTGCCTGTGTGGATGGGGTGAGCTATGCGCCCCACGGGCTGCCCGATGTGGGCGCGCTGGGCGCCGATATCTACCTCTTCTCCACATACAAAACCTACGGCCCGCATCAGGGGGTGATGGTGATCCGCCGGGATCTGGGCGAGGCGCTTCCGGCGCAGTGCCATTTCTTCAACGAAGGCACGCTTTACAAGCGCTTCATGCCCGCGGGCCCCGATCACGCGCAGATCGCCGCCTGCGCCGGGATCGCCGATTACTGGGATGGGCTCTACACCCATCACTTTGGCGCGGAGGATGAGGCGCCGGCGCGCGCCCGGGCCCGCTGCGTGGCCAACCTCATGCAAGGGCATGAGCGTAAGCTTCTGAAACCGCTTCTGAAATACCTTCGCAGCAAAAACTCGGTGCGCCTGATCGGCCCCCGCGTGGCCGCTAACCGCGCGCCCACCGTGGCGATTGAGGCCCGGCGCCCAGGCGCAGAGATTGCCGGCGATCTCGCCGCCCATGGCATCAATGCCGCGGGGGGCGATTTCTATGCGTTGCGCGCGCTCGATGCGCTGGGCGTTGATCCCGCGAACCGCGTGCTGCGGATGTCGTTCACCCATTACACCACGCGGGGTGAGGTTGACCGGCTGATCACCGCCCTAGATGAGGTGCTGTAAACCGGGGTGAGGGAACGGCCCCGGAAGGGGGCGGGCATGACATCACCGATCATCTGCTGGGTGCGGAGGGATTTCCGGCTGTCGGACAATCCGATGCTGAGCGCGGCGGCAGCCAGCGGGCGCCCGGTGATCCCCGTCTTCATCCTCGATGAGGTGGCTGGAGGCTTCGGCGCCTGCCCGCGCTGGCGCATGGGGCTGGGGGCGGAGGCGTTCGCCGCGAACCTCGGTAATATCGGCAGCCGATTGATCTTCAAAAAAGGCAATGCTCTTGCGGTTTTGCGGGGTCTAGTTCAAGAAACCGGTGCGGGCGCCGTTTGGTGGGCCCGCACCTACGATGCCCAGTCCGTGGCGCGCGATACCGCTGTGAAATCCGCGCTCAAGGGCGATGGGGTGGAGGCAAGAAGCTTCCCCGGCCACGTGTTGTTCGAGCCCTGGGAGGTGGAGACGAAAACCGGCGCCTTCTACAAAGTCTACACCCCCTACTGGAAAATGGTGAAGGATCGCGAGGTGCCCGCGCCGCTGCCCGCCGTCACCTCGCTGCCCGCGCCCACTGGTTGGCCGGAAAGCGAGGATCCCGCCACATGGGGCCTCGCGCGCGCCATGAACCGGGGCGCGGAGATCGTGCGCCCCTGGCTGAATATCGGGGAAGGCGCGGCGGCGGACCGGCTGGGCGCCTTCATTGCCGGGAAAGTGGGCGATTATCGCCGCGCCCGCGATCTTCCAGCGGTGCAAGGCACTTCACGCCTGTCGGAGAACCTTACCTATGGGGAAATCTCGCCGCGCAGTTGCTGGCATGCGGGCATCCGGGCACTGAATGAGGGCAAGGACGGCGCCGAGACCTTCCTGAAAGAGATTGTCTGGCGCGAATTCGCCCACCACCTTGCCTATCATACGCCGCACATCACAACCGGCAACTGGCGCCCGGAATGGGATGCCTTCCCCTGGAACACCGATGCGGCGACGCGAGAGGTGCGCGCCTGGCAGCAAGGGCGCACCGGCATGCGCTTCGTCGATGCCGCGATGCGCGAGCTTTACGTGACCGGCCATATGCACAACCGCGCCCGGATGATCGTAGCAAGTTATCTCACCAAGCACTTGATGTGCCATTGGAAAATCGGGCTCAACTGGTTTGCCGAGTGCCTGGCGGATTGGGATCCGGCCTCCAACGCGATGGGGTGGCAGTGGTCTGCCGGATCGGGGCCCGATGCCACGCCCTATTTCCGCGTTTTCAACCCCGTCACCCAGCTTGACAAGTTCGATGCCCAGCGCACTTACGTGGATACCTGGATCGCTGAGGGGAAGGCGAACCCGGCCCGCGAGGCGCTGCAATTCTTCGATGCGATCCCGCGAAACTGGTCCATCTCTGCCGATGATGCGTATCCCGAACCGATCGTAGCCGCGGATGAGGGGCGCAAACGCGCGCTTGCAGCTTACGAAAGGCGTGACTTTTAACGCAACAAAACCAGTTGTTTGCAGGCGGCCACTTGGCTAGCGTGCAGCGAACCACGGGGGGGCACCATGGCGATTTTGACATCGACGAAGGGGCAGGCACGCCTGCCGCGGTATTTTGCGCCGGTGTTCGAGATCGCGAAGGGGCTGCAGAACGGGCGGCTCGACATCATCCTGCCCGATGGCCGCCAGTTTCGCGCCGAGGGCGGCGCGCCGGGCCCGGTGGCGGTGGTAGAGGTTCACAACGAAGATCTGTTCTCCCGCCTGATCCGCGAGGGCGATCTGGGGTTTTCGGAGGCCTATATCGAAGGCTGGTGGTCCTCGCCCGATCTGCAGGCGTTCATGGATCTGCTCAATACCGATAATGACGTGATCTATAACGGCTTTCCCGGCATGTCGCTCGTGCGGGCCTATGAGCGGATGCGCTTCTGGCTGCAATCGAACAACCGGCGGCAGGCGCAGAAGAACATCTCATATCACTACGATCTGGGCAACGATTTCTACCGTCTATGGCTTGACGATACGATGACCTATTCCTCGGCGCTCTTTCGCACGGGGCAGGAAAGCCTTGAGGCCGCGCAGGCGCAGAAATATGCCTCGATGATCGACGAGATGGGTGCGCAGCCGGGCGATCATGTGCTTGAGATCGGCTGCGGCTGGGGCGGGTTTGCGGAATACGCCGCGGCCCATCGGGGGCTGAAGGTCACCGGTCTCACCATCAGCCGCGAACAGCACGATTATGCCGTTGAACGCATCGCCAAGGCGGGGCTTTCCGATCTCGTGGAGATCAAACTGCAGGATTACCGTGACGAAAAAGGCACGTATGACGGCATCGCCTCAATCGAGATGTTCGAGGCCGTGGGCGAGAAATACTGGCCCGTCTATTTCGATACCGTCAAAAGCTGTCTCAAGCCAGGCCGCAACGCCACGCTGCAGATCATCACGGTTGCCGATTTCCGCTGGGAGGCCTATCGAAAAGGCATTGATTTTATTCAGAAATTCATCTTCCCGGGCGGCATGCTTCCGGCGCCGAAAGTGCTGCGCAGCGAGGTGGAAAAAGCCGGCTTGCGCGTGGCCCGATCGATCGAGTTTGCCGAAAGTTATAGCCAAACGCTGCGCCGCTGGCATGAGACGTTCAATGCCCGCTGGGAAGATGTGGCCGCGCTTGGATTTGACGAACGCTTCCGCCGGATGTGGAATTTATACCTGACCTCTTGCGCGAGCGGGTTTGAGACCCGAAACTGCGACGTAACTCAGATTACGGTAACGCGACCCACCTAACCCCATGACAACCGGCCCGAAACTCGTGGCAGCCCTTCTTCTTGCTGGCCTTGCGTGGTTTGCAACGGGGCTGGTGATCGGTGAACTGCCCGATGGCACGCCGGCGGGGCTTTTGCCGCATGTGAACACGCTGATCGGCTTTGTCGTGGGCTGGCGGGTACTTGGCCCCCATGCGGCTGCGGGGCTCGGCACCGTGTTCAGCTTCGGGTTGACCTCCAGCTTCGCGCTCACCTTCTGGTGCATCTTGGTCTGGGCCGGGTATGAGATGATGGAACGCGCCTGGAAGCGGGCCTATGAAACGCCCATTGAGGCGCTGCAGGGCATGGCGGATCTGATGGTGGAATATACCAGGGTGATCGTGACGCCCGAGATCATTACCACGCTCGTGCTGGGCGGGATCATGACCGCGCTGATCTCCAAGGCATCCTCGCGCTTTATCTCATGAGCCACGGCACATCGCTGTTTCTTTACGGTACGTTGCTTCACGGCCCGCTGCTGGAAACGGTGGTTGGGCGGCCCGTGCAGGCCCGGCCTGCGCACCTTGCCGATCACAGCGTGCGGGCGGTCCGGGCCGAGCCCTTTCCGATGATCGTGCGCGATCCCGGCGCGGCGGCGGACGGGGTTCTGCTTGAGGGGCTTTCGCCTGAAGATCTCGCGCGGCTCGATTTCTACGAGGGCGCCTATGGCTTTACCCTCAGCGAAGTGCAGGTGGCGGCGGGCGCGGGGGCCGAAAAGGCGCAGGTCTATTTCCCGAACGCGGGCGCCTGGCAGGCGGATGGCCCGTGGGATCTTGCGGCCTGGGTTGCGGATTGGGGCGCCGTGACGGCCAAGGCTGCGGTTGAGTTTATGGCGCTTCATGGCGGCCACACGCCCGAAGAGGCTGCGCGCGCCTATCCGCAGATCATGATGCGCGCGCAATCCGCGCTGCGGGCCGAGGCGATGCCCGCCCCGGCGACCCTGCGCAATCCCGCTAAAGGCTCAACCATCGAAATCGCCACGCGGCGGCGCCCCCATGTGGGCTATTTCGCCGTCAGCCGCGACGATCTGCGCTTCCCGCGTTTTGACGGCACGATGAGCGAAACGGTCACACGCGAGGCGTTCCTGATGCCCGATGCGGTGACGGTGCTGCCCTATGATCCGAAGCGCGACCGCGTTCTGATCATCGAACAGTACCGCTACGGCATGCATATGCGCGGCGATCCCAGGCCCTGGTCGCTTGAACCTATCGCCGGGCGCATCGATCCCGGCGAAAGCCCCGAGGAAACCGCTCACCGGGAGACGGCAGAGGAGGCGGGGATCACGCTCAGCGCGCTGCATTCGATCGGCCGCCACTATCCCTCGCCCGGTGCGGTATCGGAATTTCTGCACAGTTTCGTCGGCCTTGCGGATCTGCCCGACGATGCCAGCCGCATCGGCGGGCTTTTGAGCGAACAAGAGGATATCCGCGCCCATGTGCTGCCCTTCGAACGCCTGATGGAACTTGTTGCCACGGGCGAAGCGGGCACATCGCCGCTTGTTCTGAGCGCCTATTGGCTGGCGCTGAACCGCGCGGGGCTGGGGTAGGCAGGCACATGGCGGCAGGCGCGGATGACCGCCCGATCCGATGCCTTTCACTCCCCGCCGGTTTTGCTCTACACAAGTCCCGTTCCGCCGAAAGGGAGGCCGCGCCTTGACGATCCACAAAAACATGGCCGAGGCCGTGGGAAACACGCCGCTCATCCGGCTTAACGCTGCGTCCGAAGCTACGGGGTGCGACATCCTCGGCAAGGCCGAGTTTCTCAATCCCGGCCAATCGGTGAAAGACCGCGCCGCGCTCTACATCATCCGTGCCGCCATCGCCAACGGCACGCTGCGCCCCGGCGGCACTATCGTGGAAGGCACCGCGGGCAATACAGGCATCGGCCTTGCGCTTGTGGGCGCCTCCATGGGCTTTCGCACTGTCATCGTGATGCCGGAAACCCAGAGCCAGGAGAAAAAGGATATGCTCCGGCTCTGCGGCGCCGAGCTCGTGCTCGTACCCGCCGTGCCCTACAAGAACCCCAACAACTACGTGCGGTATTCGGGCCGCCTCGCCGCGCGGCTGGCCGAGACCGAGCCCAATGGCGCGATCTGGGCCAATCAGTTTGACAATACGGCCAATCGCCAGGCCCATCTCGAAGGCACGGGGCCTGAGATCTGGCAACAAACCGGCGGGCGGGTGGACGGCTTTGCCTGCGCGGTGGGCTCCGGCGGCACGATCTCGGGCGTTGGCATGGCGCTTCAGCCCAAGGGCGTGAAGATTGCACTGGCCGATCCCGAGGGATCGGCGATCCATTCCTTCTACGCCACCGGCGCCTTCAAGGCCGAAGGCGGCTCGATCACCGAAGGGATCGGGCAGGGGCGCGAGACGGAAAACCTCAAGGGCTTCAAACCCGATTTCAGCTACAAGATCTCAGATCACGAAGCGCTGCCGATCGTGTTTGATCTCTTGGAGCATGAAGGGCTCTGCCTGGGCGGTTCTTCGGGCATCAATATCGCCGGCGCCATGCATCTTGCGCGCGAACTGGGGCCGGGCAAGACGATCGTCACCATCCTTTGCGATTACGGCAACCGCTACCAATCGAAGCTCTTTAACCCCGCCTTCTTGCGCGAAAAGGGCCTGCCCGTGCCGGGCTGGATGGAGGGCGAGGGGCGGATCGTGCCAAGCGTTTTCGAGGATGTCGCGTGACAACGCCGCTGTTTCGCGACGTTCCCTATACGCGCGAGGCGCGCGCGCGGGTTGCCGCGCTCACACCCGAGGGCGGGATCATTCCCGACGCCACGATCTTCTACCCCACGGGCGGCGGCCAGCCCGGCGATAGCGGGCGCATCGCCTGGGAGGGTGGCGCGGCTGAGATCGCGACAACGGTGAAGGGCGATGGCGCGGCCATCGTGCTGGTGCCCGCCGAAGGGGCAGCGCGCCCGCCCGTTGGCGCCGAGATCACGCAAACGATCGACTGGAACCGCCGCGAAAGCCACATGCGTGTGCATACCGCGCTGCATCTTCTTTCCGTCATCATCCCCCTGCCTGTCACCGGCGGGTCGATCAGCGCGGGCAAGGGGCGGCTTGATTTCGATATGCCGGAGGCACCGCAGGATAAGGCGGCGCTTGAGGTCGAACTCAACGCACTTGCCGCCCGCGATCTGCCCGTTGGTGAAGAGTGGATTACCGAGGCCGATCTTGATGCCAATCCGGGTCTCGTGAAAACCCTCTCTGTTCAGCCCCCTCGGGGCGCCGGGCGGATCCGACTGATCCGCATCGGGGCAGGGGGTGCGACGGTTGATTTGCAGCCCTGCGGCGGCACCCATGTGGCGCGTACCGGCGAGATCGGGGCGCTGCGGCTTGGCAAGATCGAAAAGAAGGGCGCGCGCAACCGGCGCGTCTATCTTCACCTCGCTTGATGCGCCCGCGGAAGGCTGCGGCGCCTAAGGCACACCCGCACCGCGCGATAGGGCTTGCGAGCGCCCCGCCCGCCGCGCTAGACGGGCGGGCACGGAGAGGTGGCCGAGTGGTCGAAGGCGCACGCCTGGAACGCGTGTAGGCGGGAAACCGTCTCCAGGGTTCGAATC
>JANQPC010000002.1 GCA_028285485.1 Paracoccaceae bacterium
AACCCTGCGCGAACCGCGAGCGTGATGATCAGCGCGGCCACGGCAAGCGTGATGCCGATGAGGCTGATCCATGTCATCACGCTTACGCCGCCCTCGGCGCGGCGCGCGCGCAGGTAGCGCCAGGCGATCAGCCATTCATAGCGGGAAAACGGGGCGGGCGACGACACGTGCGGGCCTCGGGCTGCTCTTTTGCCCCCTCGTACAGGGTTACCGGGGGGAGAACAACGGGCGGGGCCGGAGCGAAGGCGGGGGCCTGCCGTTGCGCGGATCGGGCCCGATGTTGCACCGCCCACCCGGGGCGTTGCGCCTAAGCGAAATCCGTGGCCGTCAGGCGCCCCTCTGTGAGGAGATGGCGCATCGCGTGGGCGAGCGAAAGCGCGTCATCCAGCCCGTCATGGGCGCGCAGACCTTCGATCTTCAGCCCGAAATAGGCGGCAAGCATGTCGCTGCGCGTGCGTTTGACATCCTCGTAGGGCATCCCGGCCTTCAGAACGAGCGCCGCAGCATTGCCGAACCGTTCGATCGGGATCGGCGGTGCGATGCCCGCCACATAGCAACTGATGGCGACCATGTTGAATTCGTCCTTGCCCCAGGACCACAGCCGCGCGCCGCCGGAGAACGCATCGAGCGCCGCAAGCGCTTCGGCCAGCGGCTGGCCCTGCGCGGCGATCTGCGCCTCGGTGATCCCGGTGAGGCGTGTGAAGAACGGATCCATCTGCTGGGCCGTGCCGCCGCGGCCCGGGGGTGTGACATAGGCGCGGAACGTATCGATCACGTTGAAGGCGCCCGTGAGGCCGAGCTTCACGGCCCCGATCTGGGCAATCACCGGATCGGGATCATGGGGCCCGCACCAGAAGCGGGACGCGGACTCTTCAAGCGTCAGAAACTCAACATCATAGAGGATCGCCCAATCGGCCATAGCGGCAGTCTGCGCCATTCGCGCCACGGGCCCAAGCGGGTTTGCGCCCGCCCGTGGCAGCCGGGCGTGCGCGCGCCTATATCGCGGCGGCAGGCAAGGGAGCCGTCGATCATGCTGAAAACGCTGAAACTCTCCTGGGGGCTGGTGCTGGCGCTGAGCCTTGTGGCGAATCTCGCGCTTGGGGCGCTGAGCTTCGTGATGCAGCCGATCTGGCAGGCCGCAGCGGTGGCCAGCGCCGTTGCGGCAACAAAAGCGCAGGCGGAGGTGGCCGAACGGGCCGCCGTGGCCAAGGCGCGTTCGAAAGAAAAGGCCCGGGCGCGGTTGCGGCGCGCTGTGGTGGCGGTGCCGGTTCTGGGCATGGGCGCCGCCTCAGCCTTTGAATATGCCGATTACCGGGCCTGGCAGGAAGCGCATCCGCAGGGCACCGCGAGCGATTACCTGGATGAGACCATGGCGCTGACCCGCGAGGTCTCGCAGGACGTGATGGCGGATCTGCCCGAAGCGCTCCGCCCCGATGAGGAGACGGTCACGGCCTATCTGGAGGGCCTTGGCCGCGCCATCGCGGCGGCCGAGTAGCCGCTAGTGCAGCGTCAGCTCGCCCGTCACATGGCGCCATTCGCCCGGTGAGATCATCTTGCGGTGGACAAAGCGCACCGAATGCAGCGGCCCCTCGATGGCATCCTGCCAATATTCGATGAAGCCGAAGAGCTTTGGGTGATCGGGTGCCAGATCGTAATCCTGCCAGACGAACGTGTTTAGCACGTTTTGATAATCGGGCATCCGGTAGAAGAACTCGGCTGTCGTGAGCCCGTATCCCGACAGCATCAATTCGGTCTCGGATTTCTCCATGATCGCCTCATGCGTGGTTTCTACCCCTGTATTGAGCCGACTCGATTATGGCTTTTCAATGAAAACAGGCTGTTAGCACTCACGCCCGATGGCTGCGCATATGGTGTGAATCCGCCCGTTGCGCCCCATATCAATGGTCTGATACAACAAGAGCAACAAGATATAGAGCAGCGCAAGAAAGACGCAGTCTTACGTGAGCGACACGCCAGAACCGCCTGAAAATACAGGCGAAACGCACCCTCCCGAACGCCCGCCCCATGATGGGCCGACGATTTCGATATCCGATGAGATGCGCAATTCGTATCTCGATTACGCGATGTCGGTCATCGTGTCGCGCGCGATCCCAGATCTGCGCGATGGCCTAAAACCTGTGCACCGTAGAATCCTCTACGCGATGCATGAGACGGGCAACTCGCACGACAAGTCCTACCGCAAGTCCGCCCGGCCCGTGGGCGACGTGATGGGGAAGTATCACCCCCATGGCGATGGAGCGATCTACGATGCGCTGGTGAGGATGGCGCAGGATTTCTCGATGTCGCTGCCGCTTCTGGATGGCCAGGGCAATTTCGGCTCGATGGACGGCGATAACCCCGCCGCAATGCGCTACACCGAGGTGCGGATGGATAAGCCCGCCGCCGCGCTTCTGGCCGATATCGAGAAAGATACGGTTGATTTTCAGGACAATTACGACGGCAAGGATCAGGAACCCACGGTGCTTCCGGCGCGGTTCCCCAACATGCTTGTCAACGGAGCGGGCGGCATTGCGGTGGGCATGGCGACGAATATCCCGCCCCATAACCTTGGCGAAGTGGTCGATGCCACACTGGCGCTGATCGAAGACCCCGATCTTTCCACCGAACAGTTGATCGAGATCGTGCCGGCGCCCGATTTCCCCACCGGCGGGGTGATCCTTGGGCGTTCCGGCGCGCGGAAGGCCTATCTGGAGGGGCGCGGCAGCGTGATCATCCGCGCCAAGGCGCGGGTCGAGGAGATCCGCAAGGAACGCTATGCCATCGTGCTCGATGAGATCCCCTACCAGGTGAACAAGGCGGCGATGATCGAAAAGATCGCCGATCTGGTGCGCGAGAAGAAGCTTGAAGGCATCTCGGGCGTGGCCGACGAATCCGATCGCGTGGGCGTGCGCGTGGTGATCGAGCTCAAGCGCGATGCCACGCCCGATGTGGTGCTGAACCAGCTTTGGCGCTTCACGCAGATGCAAACCTCTTTCGGCTGCAACATGCTGGCGCTGAACGGCGGCCGGCCCGAGCAGCTTACGCTCAGGGATTTTCTGACGTCTTTCATAAGCTTCCGGGAGGAAGTTGTTGCACGCCGCACGGCGTTTGATCTGCGCAAGGCGCGTGAGCGCAGCCATATCCTGTGCGGTCTTGCCGTGGCGGTCTCGAATGTGGATGAGGTGGTGGCCACCATCCGCGCCTCTGCCGATGCCGCCGAGGCGCGCGAAAAGCTGATGGCGCGGCGCTGGCCGGCATCCGACATCGCCGATTACATCCGGCTTATCGACGATCCGAGCCACACGATGAACGAAGACGGCACCTACAATCTTTCGGAGATTCAGGCCCGCGCGATCCTCGACCTGCGCCTTCAGCGCCTCACGCAGATCGGCGTGAAAGAGGTAACGGACGAACTTGAGGAACTGGCCGCCAAGATCAAGGAATATCTCGATATTCTGCGCTCGCGCGAACGGATCATGGCGATCATCTCCGATGAACTGCGCGAGGTGAAGGAACAGTTCGCGGTGCCGCGCCGCACCGAGATCGTCGAATGGTCCGGCGATATGGAGGACGAAGACCTTATCGAACGCGAGGATATGGTCGTCACCGTCACCCAATCGGGCTGGATAAAGCGCACGCCGCTGGCCGAATTCCGCGCCCAGCGGCGGGGCGGCAAGGGCCTTTCGGGCATGTCCACGAAGGATGAGGATGTGGTCACCACGCTCTTCGTGGCCAACACCCACACCCAGCTTTTGTTCTTCACCACCGATGGCATGGCCTACAAGCTGAAAACCTGGCGCCTGCCCCAGGGCGGGCGCACGGCCAAGGGCAAGGCCATCGTGAATATCCTGCCGATCCCCACCGGGGTTTCGATTGCCGCGATCATGCCGGTGGATCGCGATGAGGCGGAGTGGGATCAGCTGCAGATCTTCTTCGCCACGTCCGATGGCGATGTGCGCCGCAACGCGCTTTCCGATTTCACCAACGTGAAATCCAACGGCAAGATCGCGATGAAGCTGCCTGAGGGCACAAGCCTGGTGAACGCGCGGATCTCAACCGAAGACGACGATGTGATGCTGGTCACGGCCATGGGCCGCGCGATCCGCTTCCCCACCACCGAGGTGCGGGTCTTCAAGGGCCGCGATTCCACCGGTGTGCGGGGCATCAAGCTGGCAGAGGGCGATCGCGTCGTCTCAATGTCCATCATCCGGCACTTCGCGGCCACACCGGCAGAGCGTGTGGCCTATCTCAAGATGCGCCGCGCCATGGCGGGGCTCACCGATGAGGCCGAGGCGGAAGATGAGGACGAGGTTGATGCCTCGGGCGTGGAGATCGATTACCCTGGCATGTCTGCCGCCGAGGACCTGATCCTCACGATCACGGCGGGCGGCTCCGGCAAGCTTTCCTCCAGCCACGACTACCCCGTGCGCGGGCGTGGCGGCCAGGGCGTGATGGCGATGGATAAGGCGATGCGCGGCGGCGCGCTCGTGGCCTCATTCCCCGTGCAGATCGACGATCAGATCATGCTGGCCACCTCGAACGGCCAATCGATCCGCGTGCCGGTGGACGGGATTTCCTTCCGCTCGCGCAGCGCCGGTGGCGTGAAAGTCTTCGATACCGCCAAGGGTGAAGAGGTCGTCTCGGTCGCCTGGATCGCCGAACAGGGCGAGGATGAGGGCGGCGAGGCCACTGAGACGTGAGGGCTGCGGCGTGAGGGCTGCGGCATGAGCGCGGGCCGTGGCTGAGGCGCGGCTCGCCCTCGTGGCCTATCTCGCGGCGGAGTATGACGCGGCGATTGCCTGGTTTGAAACCGCGCTTGGCTTCACACTTCTGGAAGACACCGATCAGGGCGGCGGCAAACGCTGGGTGCGCATGGCGCCCCATGCGGGGGCCGAAACGCAATTCCTGATTGCGCGGGCCGTGGGCGATCAGCGCGCGGCCCTCGGCCAGGCCGCGGGCGGCCGGGTGGCTTACTTCCTCCACTGCGATGATTTCAATGCGATGGCAGCCCGGATGCGCGCCGCCGGTGTGAACTTCGAGGAGGAGCCGCGCGACGAACCCTATGGCCGCGTTGCGGTTTTTCGCGATCTCTATGGAAATCGCTGGGATCTCATCGAACCCCGGAAAGCTCTTTCTTAACGAGATTTGTTAACGTGCTGCGTTAACCAATAGATAAGATTGAACTTTCCAAAAATACGCCCGGTCGCGTATCACCTTCTCACCGCCGAGGGGGCGCGGCGGTTTTGTTGAGTAACGAGTATCGCCGGAGCCCTGCCATGCTGCGCATGATCTTCACTGTTATCCTTTTCGCGATCGCCGCCTCTATCGGTTGGGGCACTGTCGTAGCAAAGGCCGAGCCCGCCTTTGGCGCGGCTGTCGAGGCGGGCAGCCTGGAGGGCTCCGGCTATCTTTCAGCGCGGATTGTGGGGGCCGGGGACGACCCGCGCGCGCTGCAGTTCGATCTCGAACTCAGCGGTGCCGATGAGGCGGCAGAGGCGCGGGGGGCGCTGCATCTGGCCGCTATCGGAGATGGCGGCGCGCGCTACGGGGCGTTCCTGCTGGCCGCCGATCTTGATGGTGGCACCTTCGGGGCGGTGGGGCCCCAGGCGCTTTTGCCCCTCTCGGCGGGTAGCTGGGCCGAACTGCGCGCGGGGATCGGGGGCGCGGGCGATGGGGGCCCCGATATGGGCTTTGCCGAAGCCACGCTCCGCCACGAAATCGCGCCAGGGCTTTTGGGCGAGGCCGGGCTGCTTTTTGCCGATGTTGACGGCCCGTCGGCGGCGGGCACGGCCCGTGAGGCCCGGATTTCGCTGGCCTACACCCCGCCGGGCCGCACGCTGGGCCTTTTCGCCGAATTGGCGCAGGCCCGGTTTGACGGGCGCGAGGACACGCGCCTGCGGATCGGCCTGACCGCCGATCTCGGCGCAGGCCGCGCGGACCTCTTCCGCACCCCGCGCCCCACCGCCGCGCTTGCCCGCTGACCCTTCCCAACCCGCCCGCGATGCCCTAGATCGCGGGCCATGGCAGAGCTTCACATCATCGGCGGCGGCATGGCGGGCTCCGAAGCGGCCTGGCAGGCCGCAGAACGGGGCGTGCGCGTGGTGCTGCACGAGATGCGCCCCGCGGTAGGCACCTTTGCCCACAAAACGGGCCATCTGGCCGAAATGGTCTGCTCCAACTCCTTCCGCTCGGATGATGACGAGCAAAACGCGGTGGGCCTTCTGCATTGGGAGATGCGCGCGGCGGGCGGGCTGATCATCGCGATGGCGGATGCCCATCGCCTGCCCGCAGGCGGCGCGCTGGCGGTGGATCGCGATCCCTTCGCCGCGGCGGTGACGGACCGGCTTGGCGCCCACCCCAATATCCGGGTGGAACCGGGCGAGATTACCGCCCTGCCCCGGGATGGCCATTGGATCATCGCCACCGGGCCGCTGACCTCCGGCGCGCTGGCCGAAGCGATTCGCGGCGCGACCGGCGAGGATGCGCTGGCCTTCTTCGATGCCATCGCGCCCATCGCCTATGCCGACAGCATTGATATGGGCGTGGCCTGGCGGCAATCGCGCTACGACAAGGGCGATACCGAGGAGGAGCGCACCGCCTACCTCAACTGCCCGATGACCCGCGATCAGTACGAGGCGTTCATTGATGCGCTTCTGGCAGCCGATAAGACCGAGTTCAAACCGGGCGAAACGGCGGGCTATTTCGATGGTTGCCTGCCCATTGAGGTGATGGCCGAACGCGGGCGCGATACGCTGCGCTTCGGGCCGATGAAGCCCGTGGGGCTGACAAACCCGCATAAGCCCGCGGAAAAGCCCTATGCCGTGGTGCAGCTGCGCCGCGACAACAAGCTTGGCACGCTCTATAACATCGTGGGTTTTCAGACGAAGATGAAATACGGCGCGCAAGCGGATGTTTTCCGGATGATTCCGGGGCTTGAGGGCGCCCGGTATGCGCGCCTCGGCGGCATTCATCGCAACACGTTTCTGAACAGCCCGCGCCTTCTGGATGGCGAGATGCGCCTGCGCGCGGCACCCAATATCCGGTTCGCCGGCCAGATCACCGGGGTGGAAGGCTATGTGGAAAGCGCCGCGATGGGCCTTCTCGCAGGCCGCCTGGCTGCCGCCGAGATCCTGGGTGAGGCGCTGCCGTCGGTGCCGCCCACCACCGCCACCGGCGCGCTGGTGACCCATATCTCGGGGGGTGCGGAGGCCAGGACGTTCCAGCCCATGAACGTGAATTTCGGGCTCTTCCCGCCGGTCGATGCCAAAGGCGGGCGGCGGGGCCGCAAGACCCGCTACAAGGCCTATACCGATCGCGCCAAGGCGGATTGGGCGGCCTGGCTTGCGCCGGAACGGGTAGACGCGGCGCCTGCCCCCGCCTAGCCTTGGGGCCATGACCGGCACCACCCCTGACAAGCTTTGGACGGCGCGCAGCGTGGACGATACGCTGGAGCTCTACCGCGACTGGGCCGCGCGCTACGATGCCGACGTGACCGGCATGGGCTATGCAACGCCCGCCCGCAGCGCCCTGGCCCTGCGGCAGGCCGGTGCCAACGCGGCCAAGCCGGTGCTTGATTTCGGCTGCGGCACGGGGCTTTCGGGCCTCGCGCTGAAGGCGGCGGGGTTCGATGTGGTCGATGGGATGGATATCTCGCCCGAGATGCTGGCCGAGGCCGAGGCGAAGGGCGCCTATCGCCAGCTTTACCAGGCGGAGCCGGGCACCCTTGCCCATGTGCGCCGCGGCGATTACGCGATCATCGCCGCCATCGGCGTGGTGAGCCTTGGCGCGGCCCCTCCCGAAACGCTTGAGATGCTGGCCGCGGCGCTGGCGCCCGGGGGCCTTTTCACCTTCTCTTTCAACGATGCCACGCTTGCCGATGCGCGTTACACCGATGCGCTGGCCGCGCTTCTGGCCACGGGCGGCTTCGAGGCGGCGTTTGAGGAATACGGCCCGCATCTGCCGGAAAAAGAGATGGGCTCCACCGTCTGGGTGCTGCGCGCCACGTGATCACCCGCTTCGCGCCCTCGCCCACGGGGCCGCTGCATCTGGGGCACGCGTTTTCCGTAATCACCGCCCATGATCGCGCGCGCGCCGAGGGCGGGCGTTTCCTGCTGCGGCTGGACGATATCGACCGGGCGCGGGCGCGGCCGGAATGGGAGGCGCTGATCTTCGAGGATCTGCACTGGCTTGGCCTCTCGTGGGAACGCCCAGTGATGCGGCAATCGGATCGCATGAACGCCTATGGCGCGGCGCTGGACAGGCTTTGGGCGGCGGGCCTGCTCTTCCCCTGCACCTGCACGCGCCGCGATATCGCCGAGGCGCTCAGCGCCCCGCAGGAAGGCGCCGGGCCGGCACATGGGCCCGACGGCCCCGTCTATCCCGGCACCTGCCGGCCCGATGCGCCGCCTGCGGGCCCCCGCCCGCAGGATGCCGTGCTGCGGCTCAATATGGCCCGCGCGGCGGAGGACATTGCCTTTGACGAGGAGACCCGCGCGGGCGCCATCCGCATCTCCCGCAACGCGCTGATCGGGGAGGTGGGCGATATCGTGTTGGCCCGCAGCGGCATGGGCACCTCCTATCACCTGGCGGTCACGGTGGATGACGCAGCACAGGGCGTGACCCACGTGATCCGCGGCGAAGACCTCTTTGAGGCCACGCAGATCCATGTGCTGCTGCAGCGCCTTCTGGGCCTGCCCACCCCGATCTACCACCACCACCGCCTGATCCGCGACGATGCGGGCAAGCGCCTGGCCAAGCGCGACGATGCGCGCGCCCTGCGCACCTACCGCGCGGCGGGGGAAACGCCGCAGACGCTGCGGGCCATGCTCGGCCTACCGCCCGCCACTTAGTAAGCCAAATTCACCGGCGGCGCCCCGCATCCTCTGGCGCGGGCAGGCGCCGCCTCCCCGGCCCGGCTTATTCGGGCGCCATCAGCTCCACTTCCTCACCGTCGCGCACGGCGGTGAAAAAGCACACCCGCCGCCCGGTATGGCAGGCGGGGCCCGTTTGCCGCACCACGACCAGCAGGCAATCGCGGTCGCAATCCACGCGGAAATCCACAAGTTCCTGGGTATGGCCAGAGGTTTCGCCCTTGATCCAAAACGCCTGGCGCGAGCGCGACCAGTAGGTGACCCGCCGGGTTTCCAGCGTTTTTTCAACCGCCGCGGCGTTCATCCACGCCATCATCAGAACGTCGCCGCTGGCGTGATCCTGCGCGATGGCGGGGATCAGGCCATTTGCGTCATATCGCAGGGTCGCGGGATCGAAGGGCATGGGATAGGCTTTCCTCGGTGACCGGTTCGGCCTATCTAGGCGGGACGCGGGCAAAGGAAAAGCCATGGCCGAGACCGATCTGATCAAGCTCTATTCGGGCCGCATCCTGGAACTGGCGGCGGATATCCCGCGCACAGGCCAGCTCAGCGCCCCTCAGGCGCGGGTCACGCGGCGCTCGCCGCTTTGCGGTTCGAACGTGACCGTGGATGTGGTGTTGCGCGAGGGCCGGATTGCGGAGTTTGCGCAGGATGTGCGGGCCTGCGCGCTTGGCCAGGCGGCGGCTTCCGTTGTGGGCGCCCATGCCATCGGGCGCAGCCGGGCCGAGATCGAGCGCGCGCGCGATGAACTGGCCGCCATGCTGCAAGGGAACGGGCCCGCCCCCGCGGCGCCCTTTGAGGAGCTTGCGGTACTGATCCCTGCGCAGGCGTTCCAGAACCGCCACCGATCGATCCTGCTGGCGCTTGAGGCGACCGCGGAGGCGATGGCGGAAGCCGAGCGCGCCGCCTGCGCCTAGCGCTATGCGGCAGCACAGAACCACATTACGCCGCCTGACATCAAAGAAGTCCACCTGTTAAGCGATGCGTGAGGTTTCGGCTATTTCGCCAAACGCTTCAGGCGCCGGATCGCAAATCCCGGGCCAGGCACGTGTGGCCTGGGCCTAAAGCGCCACCACGAAATCAATCTCCACCAGCGCGCCCACGGCAAGGCCGGTCACCCCGATACAGGTGCGCGCAGGCAGCTTTCCGGGCGCAAAGTAGCTCGCATAGACCGTATTCATCCGGTCAAAATCCTGGAAATTGACGAGGTAGACGCGGGCAAACACCACACGATCCAGCGTGGTGCCCGCCCCGGCCAGCACCGATTGCAGGTTTTCCATCACCGCCCGGGTCTGGCCCTCGATCTCGCCGCTGGCGAGCTTTCCGGGATCATCGGGCACCGTGGGCATCTGGCCGGTGACGAAGAGAAAATCGCCCGCCCGCACCGCATGGCTGAACGGGCCCACCCGCTCGGGCGCATCGCCGAAAACGAGGTGTTCAATCTCCATCAGCCGGGGGTGATGCGGTAGGCCGCGCCCTGCCCCACCGAAAGGATCCAAAGCGCGCCATCGGGCGCCTCGACGATATCGCGCACCCGCGCCGTCTCCGCGCCCTCGATCCGCTCAACCTCCTGCACCGAGTTGCCATCTCGTTCGAGCCGCGAGATCAGGCCGAATTTCAGCGAGCCTACGAAGAAATCGCCCTCCCATTCCGGCCAGAGCCGCCCGGAATAGATCGCCATGCCCGAAGGCGCGATCGAGGGATCCCAGTAGAAGGCGGGTTGTTCCATGCCCTCTTTGGCGGTGCCCTCACCGATTTTCGTGCCATTGTAGTTCACACCGTAAGAGATCACCGGCCAGCCGTAATTGGCGCCGCGGGAAATGCGGTTCACCTCATCACCGCCACGCGCGCCATGCTCGTTGATCCAAAGCGTGCCATCGGCATCGAGCGCTGCGCCCTGCGGGTTGCGGTGCCCATAGCTCCAGATCTCGGGCTGGGCACCGGACGTGTTCACAAACGGGTTGTCAGAGGGCACGGAGCCATCGCGGTTGACGCGCACGATCGAGCCCGCCTCGATGGCGAGGTTCTGCGAGGTGTTCCAATCCCCCCGGTCGCCCATGGTAAGGAAGATCGTGCCGTCGCGCGCCTCTACGATACGGCTGCCAAAATGCTGGCCGCCATTCGTGCCGCGCTCCATCTCGAAGATTACCCGTACGCTTTCAAGCTGGCCGTGATCGGCGCTCAGCCGGCCCACGGCAAGTGCGGTGCCCTCGCCCCGGCCCTGGGGCATGGCGAAGCTCAGGAAGACCTCGCGGCTTTGGGCAAAATCGCGCGGCACCATCACATCGAGAAGCCCGCCCTGCCCATCGTCGCGCACATCGGGCACGCCGCCCACGCTGCGCTGCGAACCGTCGGCGCCGAAGTGCAGAAGCCGCCCGCCGCGTTCGGTGATCAGATACCCGCCACCGGGCAGGAAGGCGATGCCCCAGGGTTCATCCAGCCCTGTGACCATGGCCTGCACATTGAGCGATCCCGCAGAGCTTTGCAGGGCAGCGGCGGGTTGGGTGAACGCCAGGGTCGCGGCGAGGGCGGCGGTCAGGGAAAAAGCGATACGCATGGGGACTCCAGAAAAAACAAAACCTCTCCGCCGCAGATAGGGCCAAATGCATGCCGGTTCCACCGGCAGGCGCGCAGGACGCGTTTCACGCTTCCGTCAAACCAGCGCGCATCGCATCTTTTCAATTGCACATAAGCGCTCTAACTTGCTTGCCAGACAAAAAAACCATGTCAGGGAGACATCAATGAAACATCTTCTCGCGGCCACGGCCGCTTCTGCGCTTATGGCCTCCGCCGCTTCTGCGGAAGACGTCAAACTGGGCGTGTTCCTGGGCTTTACCGGCCCGATTGAATCGCTTGTGGCCGAGATGGGGCCGGCAGCGGAATTCGCCATCGAAGAAGCCAATGCGAGCGACAAGTTCCTGGGCGGCGCCTCGGTCAGCTCGGTCCGGGCTGACACGACCTGCGTTGACGCGGGCGCGGCCACGGCGGCTGCCGAACGCCTGATCACCGCCGATGGCGTGGCCGGCATCGTGGGCGGCGATTGCTCGGGCGTGACCGGTGCAGCGCTTCAAAACGTGGCCCTGCCCAACGGCATGGTGATGATCTCGCCATCGGCTACTTCGCCCGGCCTCAGCCACAACAACAACGAAGACAATGGCCTGTTCTTCCGCACCGCACCTTCGGATGCGCGCCAGGGCGTTGTGATGACCGAAGTCCTGATGGATCAGGACATTATGGAAGTCGCCGTCACCTACACCAATAACGACTATGGCAAGGGGCTTGCAGACAGCTTCCAGGCGGCTTTCGAGGCCGCGGGCGGCACCGTTACGATCAGCGCCGCGCATGAAGACGGCAAGGCCGACTATTCGGCCGAAGTCGGCGCCCTTGCGGCCGCTGGCGGCCAGCGCCTTGTTGTTGCGGGCTATGTTGACCAGGGCGGTGCAGGCATCGTGCGCGCAGCACTCGACACCGGCGCCTTTGACACCTTCCACTTCCCCGACGGGATGATCGGCACGGCGCTGTCGGACACGTTTGGCGACGAGATCGATGGCTCATCGGGCCAGCACCCGAGCCCGTCGGACGAACTGGCCGCGGCCTTTACCACGCTGGTGGACGGGGCGTTTGATTCCACCTCGCCCTTCGCGCCGGAGAGCTATGACGCGGCGGCGCTGCTCTTGCTGGCCATGCAGGCCGCAGGCTCGGCCGATCCGGCGGAATATGCCGGCAAGGTGATGGACGTGGCCAATGCGCCCGGCGAGCCGATTGGCGTTGGCGAGCTTGACAAGGCATTTGAGATCCTCGCCGCGGGCGGTGAGGTCGATTATGTCGGCGCCTCGGGCGTGGAACTGATCGGGCCCGGTGAAGCCGCCGGGAACTACCGCGAGATCACCGTGGAAAGCGGCTCGATCGAAACCGTTCAGTTCCGCTGATCGGTTCAAAGAATTCGGGCGGTCCGGCGCAGGCCGGGCCGCCCTTCGGGGCGGGAAGACAGCGATGATCGAGGTCAGGGATCTGCACAAGCATTTCGGCGGATTCCATGCCGTCGATGGCGCAAGCCTGGAGATCGCGGAAGGCTCGATCACCGGCCTGATTGGCCCCAATGGGGCGGGAAAAACCACCCTTTTCAACGTGGTCGCGGGCGTTCTTCAACCAACCTCCGGCCAGGTGACGATGCGGGGCGAGGATATCACCGGCCTGCCGCCGCACGATCTGTTTCACAAAGGGCTCCTGCGCACCTTCCAGATCGCCCACGAGTTTGGCTCGATGACCGTGCGCGAAAACCTGATGATGGTGCCCGCGGAGCAATCCGGCGAAACGCTCTGGAACGCCTGGTTCGGGCGCGGACGGATCGCCGAGGAAGAGCGCGCGTTGATGCGCAAGGCCGACGAGGTGCTTGAGTTCCTCACCATCGACCATCTGAAGGATGAAAAGGCGGGCAATCTTTCGGGCGGCCAGAAGAAGCTTCTCGAACTTGGCCGCACGATGATGGTGGATGCCCGCATCGTGTTTCTCGATGAGGTGGGCGCGGGCGTGAACCGCACCCTGCTTAACACCATCGGCGACGCGATCCTGCGGCTTAACAAGGAACGCGGCTACACCTTCTGCATGATCGAGCATGACATGGATTTCATCTCGCGCCTCTGCGATCCGGTGATCGTGATGGCCGAGGGCAAGGTGCTGGCCAAGGGCGCAGCGCAGGAGATCATGCAGAACGAGGCCGTGATCGAGGCCTATCTGGGCACCGGCCTGAAGAACAAGGCGAAGGCAGAGGCATGAGCGGCAGCGCCTATCAGGATGATCGCGGCAACAAGGATCGCTCGATCACCAACCCCGAGGGACAGGGCACCCTCACCGCCTATGGCAAGGCCACCGAGGCCAAACCTGCGGGAGGCGAGGCCCCCTTCCTGATCGGCGACAGTATGACGGGCGGCTACGGTTCCGGCGCCGATATCCTGCACGATTGCACCATCGCGGTGGAGGAAGGGCAGATCGCCGTGATCGTGGGGCCGAACGGCGCGGGGAAATCCACCGCCATGAAGGCGGTCTTCGGGATGCTGAACCTGCGCCAGGGCACCGTGCGGATCGGCGGGCGGGATATCACCGATCTTACCCCGCAGGCGCGGGTCGCCGAAGGCATGGCCTTCGTGCCGCAAACCTCGAACATCTTCACCTCGCTCACGGTGGAGGAAAACCTCGAAATGGGCGCGTTTCTGCGCCGCGACGATATTCGCACCACGATCGATCAGGTCTATGACCTGTTCCCGATCCTGAAAGACAAGCGCCGCCAGGCGGCGGGGGAGCTTTCGGGCGGCCAGCGCCAGCAGGTGGCCGTGGGCCGGGCGCTGATGACGCAACCGCAGGTGCTTATGCTTGATGAGCCCACCGCGGGCGTTTCCCCCATCGTGATGGACGAGCTCTTTGACCGGATCATCGAGGTGGCGCGTACCGGCATCTCAATCCTGATGGTGGAACAAAACGCCCGCCAAGCGCTCGAAATCGCGGATCGCGGCTATGTTCTTGTGCAGGGCAGCAACGCCTACACGGGCACGGGAAAAGAACTCTTGGCGGACGATGAAGTGCGCCGTAGCTTCCTTGGGGGATGACGGGATTACTAAGCGCAGCCGTGGTAACGGCCCTCTTGGAAACTCTTGGCTTCGGCGCACAGCCGCTGCAATGCCGCTTTCCGCCGGATGCACCGGGGGATGCCGCGATCCGCGTGACGGTCGCGCCAAATCCCAGCCTGCGCGATATCCCCGGCCTCTTCCGCGTGCGGGTCACCATGAACGGGGTTGATGAGCTGCCCGGCGCCGCCCAGCCGATCACCCACACGCCGGGCCGTGATGCGATGGTGCGCGCCAAGGGGGATAACGAAACCTTCTATACGCTGGGCTTCGATGAAAGCGGGGCGGCGGCGCTCAACGTGCTCTGGGCCCTTCCCGCCGATGCCCCGCCCAAGCAGATGACGCGCACTGGCATGTGCCGCAACCACGAACGCTACATCGCGCAATGGGTGGAATGATGCAGGGGCCGCACTGCCCCGCGCCCGGTGCCGCGATGACCTACGCAGGATCCTGCGCATGATCGACTTTCTGAACGCCATCGTCGCGCTTTCGAACTTCGTGCTGATCCCCGCGATCTCTTACGGCAGCCAACTGGCGCTTGGCGCGCTGGGGGTGACGCTGATCTACGGGATCCTGCGGTTTTCGAACTTCGCCCATGGCGACACGATGGCCTTCGGGGCCATGGCAACGATCCTGTTCACATGGTGGCTGCAGGGCCTTGGCGTGAGCCTCGGGCCCCTGCCCACCGCGCTTTTGGCCTTGCCCATCGGGATCGCGATCACCGCGCTGTTCCTCTTGGGCACAGACAGGCTTGTCTACCAGTTCTACCGAAGGCAGAAGGCCGCGCCGGTGATCCTGGTCATCGTCTCGATGGGCGTGATGTTCGTGATGAACGGGGTCGTGCGCTTCATCATCGGGGTGGATGATCAACGCTTTGCCGATGGCGAGCGCTTCATCATCTCGGCGCGCGATTTTCGCGAGATGACGGGGCTGGCCGAAGGGCTGGCGCTTCGCACCTCCACCGTGATCACGGTGATTACTGCCGTTCTGGTGGTGGCGCTTCTGTTCTGGTTTCTCAACAAGACCCGCACCGGAAAATCGATGCGGGCGTTTTCCGATAACGAAGATCTCGCGCTTCTGTCGGGCATCAATCCCGAACGGGTTGTTGCGATCACCTGGATCATCGTGGCGGCGCTCGCCACCGTGGCGGGCGTGCTCTACGGGCTCGATAAATCCTTCAAACCCTTCACCTATTTCCAGCTTCTGCTGCCGATCTTCGCCGCCGCCATCGTGGGCGGGCTCGGCAGCCCCATCGGCGCCATCGCCGGCGGCTTCGTGATTGCCTTTTCAGAGGTCACCGTCACCTACGCGTTCCGCAAGGTGCTGGGCTATCTGATGCCCGAAAGCCTGCAGCCTGATGGGCTCGTGCAGCTTCTTTCCACCGATTACAAATTCGCGGTTTCCTTCGCGATCCTGATCATCGTGCTGCTCATCAGGCCCACGGGCCTCTTCCGGGGGAAAGCGGTATGACCGAACGCACCAAGAATGGCCTGCTCTTCGTGCTGGTGTTCTCGCTGATCGCCTCCACCGGCTTCACCGATAGCTGGAACGTGGCGCTGGGGATTTTCAACATGGGCCTCATCAGCGCGATCATGGCGCTGGGGGTGAACATGCAGTGGGGCTATGCAGGGCTTTTCAACGTGGGCGTCATGGGGTTTGTGGCGCTCGGCGGGCTTGGTGCCGTGATCGTTTCCATGCCGCCCGTCAACGATGCCTGGGCCGCGGGCGGGATCGGGATCATGATTGGCCTCGCCCTTGGGGCGCTCACCATCGTGGGGGCGATCAAGTATTACACCTGGGCCAAGCCCGGCTTGGCGCGCACGCTTGGGGTGCTGGCGATCCTGATCGTGGGGTTTGCCCTTTACCGCACCTTTTTTGATCCCGCCAAGGCGGCGGTGGAGGCCGTATCGCCCGCCACCACGGGGTATCTGGGCGGGCTCGGCCTGCCGATCATTCTCTCGTGGCCCGTGGGCGGCGCGCTCGCGGCAGGGGCGGCCTGGATCGTGGGGAAAACGGCGCTTGGCCTTCGCTCCGACTACCTCGCCATTGCCACGCTGGGGATTGCGGAGATCATCATCGCGATCCTGAAGAACGAAGACTGGCTTGCGCGCGGCGTGAAGAACGTGATCGGCCTGCCCCGCCCCGTGCCCTATGAGATCGATCTGCAGAACGATCCGGCCTTTGTGGAGCGGGTCACCAACCTTGGCTACGATCCGGTGATCGCCTCGTCGATCACCGTGAAGCTCGCCTATAGCGCCTTGTTTCTCGCGGTGCTGCTGGCGCTCCTCTGGGCCTCGCAGGCCGCGCTCAAATCGCCCTGGGGGCGGATGATGCGCGCGATCCGCGATAATGAAACCGCGGCCGAGGCGATGGGCAAGGATGTCACCAAGCGCCACTTGCAAATTTTCATCCTCGGCAGCTTCGTCTGTGGCCTTGCGGGCGCGATGATGACCACGCTGGACGGCCAGCTTACCCCCGGCACCTACCAGCCGCTGCGCTTTACCTTCCTTGTCTGGGTCATGGTGATCGTCGGCGGATCGGGGAACAATTTCGGCGCGATCCTCGGGGGCTTTCTGATCTGGTTCCTCTGGGTGATGGTGGAGCCCTATGGGCTCGCGCTGATCGAGCTGATCACGGCGGGCATGCCCGACGGATCGGCATTGAAGGATCATCTGCTGGACAGTGCCGCGCATATGCGGCTGCTGACGATGGGGGTTATCCTGCTTCTGGTGCTGCGCTTCAGCCCGCGCGGGCTGATCCCGGAGCGCTAAAGCGTTATGCGAAAGACGTGAATCGCCCAGCGCGGCCTGAATCCAGCGATTTCAAAGTGTTGGGCGATACATGTTGTTTCAGGTATGTCGTCTAACGCTCCAGGCGCGCTCCGGGCCGGTTCCGCCCCAGGCGAAACCCCGCTAGCCTGCGCGCCATGACGGGCTATTGTCTCTTCGACACCGCGCTTGGCGCTTGCGGGATCGCCTGGCGCGGCGAAACTGTGATCGCCACACGCCTGCCGGACGAGACGCGGGAGGAAACGGCGCGGCGGCTCGGCGCCAGAACCGGCGCGGGCGCGGCGCCGCCGCCCGCAGCGATCCGCGCCGCGATCGATGCCATCACCGCCCTGCTCGATGGCACGCCGCGGGATCTGTCTGGCATCGCCTGCGACCTCGGCGAAAGCGATCCCTTCTCGGCCGAAGTTTACGCCAGGGCTCGGGCGATCCCCCCGGGCGAGACGGTCACCTATGGTGACATCGCGCTCGAGATGCGCGACAAGCGCCTCGCCCAGCGCGTGGGGCAGGCACTGGGGCGCAACCCGCTGCCGATCATCGTGCCCTGCCACCGGGTTCTGGGCGCCGATGGCAAGCTTGTGGGATTTTCGGCCCATGGCGGGGTGGCAATGAAGCTGCGGATGCTGGAGATTGAGGGCGCAGAGATTGGCCCGGGCCCCGGGCTGTTCGGCGACTTGCCCCTGGCCATGCGGCCGCCGCATTAGGCCCCGCAGCGGCCCCATCTGTTGAGGCGCGGGCGGTTCTGACCTACCCAGCCGCAGCGAGCCAGGGCGAACCGAAAGGCCAAAGCAGCATGATTTCCTATGTGACAGTGGGCGCCGATGACATCGCGAAGGCGCGGCGGTTCTACTCCGCCTTCCTGCCCGCCCTGGGCTATGGGCTGGAAGAGGGCCCCGAGGGGCTTAGCTTCGCGCTGCCCGAGGTGCCGGGGCAAGCGCCGGTGCTGCCGGAGTTCTACGTCAAACCACCCTTCGATGGGCGCCCCGCCTCCACCGGGAATGGCGCGATGGTGGCTTTTGAGGCGCGAAACCAGGCTGAGGTGCGCGCACTTCACGCCGCTGCCCTGGCTGCAGGCGGGTCGGACGAGGGGGCGCCGGGTTTTCGGGCCGCGTACGGGCCTCGTTTCTACGTGGGCTACCTGCGCGATCCGCAGGGCAACAAGATCGCGCTTTTCTCCAGCAACCCCGATGACCCGGCGCGGGAGGATGGGCGCCCGCCGCTAGGCGATTGATCCGCGCGCGTGAAGCATGCGGGCGTAGACCCAGAGGGCAATGCCCACAACCGTCGCGCCGATCATCACCTGATCGCCCAGCGCGCCGGTAACGCTGCGCATGGGTGGGCTGGCCAACACCGTGAGCCAAAGCGTGAGATAGCCCATCGCAAAGGCCGAAACCGCAAGCATCACCGCCGACTGCCGCCAATCGAAGATCATCGCAACCGCGCCCAGAAGCCCGGCCACCACGCTCAGGCCCCAGGCGCCATCCACATGGGCGGGAAGGCTGGTGAAATAGGCCACCTGTTCGGCGGTAAAGAGTGCGGTATAGGGCGGCAGCGCGTATTGGGTGAGCACGTAATCGGCCAGCGCGACGAGATACCAGAGCAGCGCTAGCAGGGCGACCGGCCAGAAATGCCAGGGGCGCGGGGCGAGGCTGGGCATGCGGGCGGCACTCCTTCACACATCACATCGAAGCGAAGAGTGCCGTGGCCGCCCGCGCCCGTCGAGCAAAACTTGAAGAGCGCATCCGTTTCACGGGTATCCAGTTCGGGCCGGTTGCTTGCATAGGCGGCGGCGAAGGCGGCATGGCGCGCCCGGGGCACGGCAGCGTAGAGCGCGGCGCGCGCAGGCGGCGCGAGGGCGGCGATGGCGCCCGGGCCGGGGCGAAACCCCTCCACCCCGAAGCCGCCCATGGCGATGGCACCAGCACGATCCAGAAGCGGTTCGCACCAGGGCCCGTCGGGCGGATGCGCCCAGGTGAGCCGCAAACCAAGCACTGCGGGGCAGACCAGAACCTCACGCGCGCCGACCAGTGCGGGCGCGCCGGGGGGCGCGAGGGCGATAGGCTGATGCGGCGCGATCCAGATCGGATCGGGGATGCCGCGGGGTGGCGGCAGTGCCGCGGCGAGCCGCGGGGCCGGCGCGGGGATCAGGGCGCGCAAGCGCGCCCAATCGCCCGAGGCCAGCCGAAGAGCCGCGCCGGGGCGCAGATCGCCCAGGCGGCGCAGGCCCTCCGGCGTTTCCACCGGCGCCGTGGCCAGCACGCCCGCAGCGCGCGCCTGCTGCCCGAACCCATCGCGAAGTTCCATCGGGCGGGCGGTACCACCATTGCCCTGCGGCGGCGTTAATGGGCGCGGCTTTCGGCGCCCGCCCAAGAACGCATGCGGCCCGACCCCGGTGAATTTCAGACCCGAGGCCGCGCCCCGCGCTTAATCGAAATACGCACTGCCCCGCGGGCGTTTCAGCGATGGGAACAGCTCATAAAGCTCTGCCCGCTGGGCATTGCTTTCCGGCGCGGGTTCGGCGCCCGGCTGGTAGCATTCTGCCCAGATCCCGTTGATCAGCACCGATTGCGGCTGATCGAACATGAGCCGCACATAGGTAACCCCCATCGCATCCACCTCGTAGACCCCGCGGTTATCGACAAGGTGCTTGGCGGCGATCAGCATGATCTTCTCGTCGCTCTCGATCCGGCTGAGTTCGGGCCGGACCCAGAGCCTGTGGTTGGGGCTCACCTGCATATCGCGCAAAGGCAGCCCGTCGCCCAGCGCGCCGCGGCGGATCAGGATCGGGCGCAGATGCGCATTGGCGCGCAGCGTCGGCCAATCGAGCGTGGAGTGCCCCACCCAGCGCAGCGGGCGCACGCCGTTGTCGCGGGTGTTGACGTCATCGCCCGAGCGAAGCAGTTCCACCCGGCGCGGGCCTTCGGGCGTCGCGACATCGGTGCCGAAGGTGAACGAGGGCACAACACGCGCCGGATCATCGATCGGCACCGTCACGGGCCGGTTGGCCGCGGTGCGATCCACATAGCCCGGGGCATCGCGATCGGAGGGGAAGCGGACCTGGAAGGGCCCCTGCCCGCTCAGATCAAGCACATCCTTGTGGGTCGCGGGGCGCGTGGCGCCAGGCGAATCCCACAACGTGATCTTGTGCACCCGGCCATGGAAATGGGGCGCCTGCCCCCGTGGGCCCGCGCCTACCACCAGCGTGCCGCCGCCGGGGCGCTGAAGCGTAAGCCCCTCGGGCAGCGCCACCTCATGGCGCACGCCCTGCTGCCCGGCGCGCCGAAGGCTCATCCTGTCGGGCGTATCCTCCTTGCCCCAGGCGAGCGTGATCTCCGTAGGCTCCCCGGTTCGAAACGCGCCCGCGGCGCTTTCGGTGTAGATACCATCCCCGGCCACATAAGCCGCGCCGGCATCGGTAACGCCGATCTCCACCTCGCCCGCCTCGGCGCTATGAGCCAGAAGCACCGCCGCACCTTCCGAAAGCGGCGTGGCCCAGATCACCAGCCGGCCGGTGGCGCGGGCGAAGACCGTCGCGCTCTCAATCTCAGCAAAATCGCGCTCGCCGTCGAATATCGTTTCAACGCCGAACTCCCACTGCGCGAGTTTCCCCATCGCATACCCCCTACTCGTCCGGCCACAGATTGGCCGGTTACGTGTTACCCGCGCGCCGATGGGTTGGGCCGCGCCGCGCGCACAAAGTCTTCGGGGATACATCGCTCTTGGCAGAGTGCCGCGCCGGGTTGCAGCCCAACCCGACGCGGCGAGACGGAAACGCGGCCCCCACCGGCGCGAATTCCGCCTAACTTTTGCCGAAGCCCCCCGGCTCCGGATGTGCCCCCACACGAGGAAAAACTTATCCCCAGCAGCCGGGCGGCGGAAGGAAAACCGGCAGGAATGTGGCGGTGGCGGGGCGAAAACGTGCCGGATCGCATGGGTTTCCTGGGGGCAGCGCGCGGCGCCGCGCGGGCGATTGTTCGCAAGAAAGAGACAATTGCGGCGCACTCTCCCCCGGCAGGCCCCGTTTGGGGCGGTTCAGGGGGTTCGGCGTTTCCAATTCGGCAACAGGCGCGCGCGGCGGCGCCGCCGCCGCACCGCGCCCCTATTGGCGCTGCAGCATTGTTCGGCGGCATCGAGCAATTTTCGGCGGACTTCGCGATTGGGGGAGCGGGGGCGCACAATGGGGGCGCGAAAGGCGATTCGAGCGATGGTGCCATGGGCCCGTATTCCGGCGTTCACGGACGCCGGACCGATGCAAGCGGCGCGCAGATCTCACCCAAGCAGATTACCGCAGCACCGCCGAAAGGATCGTCAGCCACAATTCCTCGCCCACCCGGATCTCGCGCTCTGCCAGCTGGGTTCCGGGCGCGGCGTGGCGGGTGAGCGGCTGGCCCGCGACCGCAAGCGCGATCTCGGCGCCGTCGCCCGCGCGGCGCCAGTGCTCCGCCCGTGCGGGAAGAACGGCGAGCCCCGCGGTTTCCCCGGGATGCTGGCGGCTCAGCAACGTGGCTTCGGGCGGCAGCACGATCCGGCGCGCATCGCCGGGCTGCCCGCGGCCGGGCAGTGCGAAACGGGCGCCCCCAAGCTCCACCAGAACCGCCCCGCCCCCGGCAGGGCCGATGAGCGCCACGGAAAGCGCGGCGGGCGGCACGCCCCAGCCCCGAACCCGCCCGTTGGAGACAAGCAGCACCCGATCGGCCAGCGCCATCACCTCGGCCTGCGCGTGGGTGACATAAAGCACAGGGATGCCCGAGCCCGCGACGGCCTGCGCCAGATACGGCATCAACTGCCCCTTGGCGGCCTCATCAAGCCCCGAGAGCGGTTCATCGAGGAACAGG
>JANQPC010000005.1 GCA_028285485.1 Paracoccaceae bacterium
AACGATTGTGATGATGGCAGCGATGCGCTGCTGGATCTGCTGGCCGGTGCCGGGGTGGTGCAGCATGTGCGCCACGCGCCGCGCGGCAAATCCGTTCAATGGGCGGCGCTGCGGGCCGCACGGGATCACCCGGCCTATGTGGCGGCGGACTGGGCGCTTGCGCTGGATAGCGATGAATTCGTTACCCTTCGCGGCGGGGCGGCGCGCCTGCCGGAGTTTCTCGGGGCGTATCCTGGCTGTGAAGCCTTCGCGCTGCCCTGGCGGCTTTTCGGAAGTGACGGTCAGTTGCGCTTTGAGGATCTTCCGGTCACGCAGCGTTTTCGCCATGCGGCGCCCGAGCGGATGCTGTTTCCGGCCGCCAGCCGGTTTTGCAAATCGCTTTACAACGCCAAGGCGCGGGGCTTTGCACGGCCAGGTGTGCACCGCCCCAAAACCCGCGGCGCGGCCACACCGCGCTGGCGCGATGGGGCGGGGCGGCCGCTGGGGGCTGAATTTGCGGAGGATGACGCCCGGATCATACTGCCGCCGGACCACGCCAATGGTGCGGAGGTTCAGATCAACCACTACTCCCTCAAAAGCGCCGAGGAGTTTCTGGCGAAACGCCGGCGCGGGCTGCCGAACCGCGCCTCCAAGCCACTCGATGCCACCTATTGGGCCGAGCGCAACTTCAACCTTGTCGAAGAGCCGAGCATTGATCGGCATGCCGCGGCTACGGCGGAAGAGCGGGCGCGGCTTGCGGCACTTCCGGGTGTTGCCGAGGCGCATGCGGCTTGCGTGGCCGCCCACCGCCGGCACATCGCTGAGGCGCTCCGCGACCCCGGGGAAGCCCGGCTTTTCACACGGCTCAGCCTGCTCCCATCCAGCCGCCCGCCCGAGGAGGCCGTTGCGTTGGAAATGCTGGAGACGATCCGCTCAGCCAACCTCTAGCGCCAGCGCGGGATCAACGCCCACCTCCGCGCACATTCGCGCAGCGTAAGAGCCCGGAAGCGGCGGGTTCTTGCGCCACCAGGGCCGGGTTCCATTGGTGTAGAGGTGCACCGAAAGCGTGTTGTCGGTGAAATGCCCCTCGACCCGCCCATGGGGATCGTAGAAGATGTCATTCAACTGGAAGGGCACGGGGTAGAGATAGTCCGCGCTGAGCGCCCGCTCAAAATCGCCTGACTGTTTTGCGAAATATGTGAATGCCTGCGGCCCGAAAGCCGTACGTTCCGCTTTGTAGATGCGGGCGGCTTGGGGCAGATCGTCCGGCTGCCGCGCCAGCTTGCGGCGCTGCCGGTCGTTAAACCAGGGCGGCGCGTCGGGAAGATTTTCGTAGTAGTCCAGAAGGCTTTCCATCAGCGCGCCGTCTGAAGGGATCGCCACGACCCCACAATTCAGCGCGCCGCGAAAGCCGTGCCCGGCATAGATATGGGTCATCTCATCGGGGAAGGGCAGGCGGCAGAAGGCATCGCAATCGATCCAGACCGCCCCGGTGGCGCGGATCATCTTGTAGCGGAAAACGTTGGAGAGGAAGGAGGCGCTTGTAAGCTCCACAAGCGCGCGATCGATCTCCATGATCTCGGAGGCCGGGCGCACGGTGATGCCTTCGGGCACGTTCTCCACCGTATCCGTGCAATAGAGCGTTGTTGGATGCCCGTGGCGCAGGTGGCTCAGCAGGCACAGCTGATTGAGGTAGCCCAGCCGCGAACCGATCCAAAGCGAGGCGACGGGGCGGCGTTCGGCTTGCGGCATGGGGCCTCGGGATCTGCACCTGTTGCGCCGTTGCCCGGCGTTTCACGGCAACTTGCCGGAGCGGCCCGCCCCTGTCCACCCGCCGCCGCTTCATTCTGCGGTGGCAACGTGTTAGGCGTTGCGCCACTCGGCCATGTGAGAACCGGGGCGAATGAGCATCGCAGGTATATCCGAACCCCGCGCCCTTGACGGGCTGCGCCCGAACCGAAGCAAGCACGGGCGCATCACCGCGCTTTCGATGATGAAAGATGAGGGGCCCTACCTGATCGAATGGGTGGCGCACCACATCGCCGTGGGGTTCACGGATTTCGTGATCTACACCAACGATTGCACGGATGGCACCGATGCCATGCTGCGGCGGCTCGAGGCGCTGGGCTTCGTGCAGCACCGCGAAAACCGGATTCCAAAAGGCATGAAGCCGCAGCCCTCGGCGCTGAAACTGGCGCAGGTTGAGCCGGAGGTCGCCAAGGCCGACTGGCTTCTCACCTTCGATGCCGATGAGTTTTTGTGCCTAAGGCACGGGGACGGGCGTCTTGACGGCGTGATCGATGCGATCGAGGCCCGGGGCGCGAACGGGATGGTCATCACCTGGCGCATCTTCGGATCGGGCGACATCCAGAAATGGTCGCGCGATCCCGTGACAGAGCAATACCGCATGGCCGCCCCGCCGATGTGGAACAAGGGCTGGGGTGTGAAAACGCTCTTTCAGTTCGATCCGGAGAAATGGAAGCTGGGCATCCACCGCCCGAAGTTTCGCAACAAGGTGCTCGATACAGATTTTCCCAACCAGATCAAATGGCTGAACGGATCAGGCCAGCCGATGGAAGACTATTTCAAGTTCCGCGGCTGGCGATCGATCCTGCGCACTGTGGGCTATGACTGGGCGCAGATGAACCACTACGCCGTGAAGTCAATCGATGCCTATGCAGTGCGCCGGCTGCGCGGCAACGTGAACAACAAGGCCGACAAATACAATGCCGAATACTGGGCGCTTCAGGATCGCAACGAGGTGCGCGACGATACGATGCTGCGCTACAAGGCGGACCGGGATCGGATCATCGCGGCACTTCTGAGCGATCCGGAGCTTGCGCGGCTTCACCGGGCGGCGGTTGAACGGGCCGAGGCGGCGCTGGGCGCGTTCAAGGCCGGGCCCGATTACGCGGAGTTCGTTGACGGGTTGCGGAAGGCGGGGGAGGTGCCGATCACGCAAGTCTCGGCCAAGCCCCCCAAGGCGCGGGACCCCGCCAAGATCGCCGCCAGCATGTCTGCCATCGAAAAGCGTACCCATGCGGCGCGGCGCAGTACGGTGTCAAAGCCCCGGGCCGAGCAACCGCCGATGCCGGTGGCGCTTTATGTCGAGGCAACGCCCGATCTGGGCGCGGACCCGCCGCTTGAATGGTGCCCAAATCACCAGGTGGATCTACCGGCAGATCCGCGCGTCTTCACCCCGCCAGCCCTGCTGCAAATTCAGGAGGGCAAGTTCCAGCGCAACCTTGCGCGGCTTCTGCCGCGGCTTGTGCCCCGCAACGGGCGGCTTCTGGAGATTGGCGCGGGATGCGGATTCCTCAGCCTGCAAACGGCACTTTCGCGGGAAGATGTGCCGGTGACCCTTGCCGAAGACGATGCGGCGCTGGCGGGCGTTGCGCGCCGGATTGCGGAGCGGAACGGCGCCTTCGGGCGCATCACGTTCGCAGAGGCGGAGGTGGAGGCAGTTAAGGGCCACGCCGCCGATGTTCTGGTGCTGGGCTCGCCTTCGATGGCGGTTGGCGCTGTGTTCGAGGCGCTGAAAGCCCGGGGGGCTGCTCCCGCATCGTTTCTGATTGTCGGGCGCGCGCTTTTGAGGGCCACTGGTGATCCAGCGCCTCTGGAAAGCGCCGCGGCGCAGCTTGGGCTGACCGAACGCCTTGCGCTTGATCCAACGCTTGCACTCGGCTTCACCCGGCCGGGCTAAGGCGCATCGCGCCTTCCCGCTTTGACGGCCCGCGAAAGCGCGGTATGACACGGGGCAACAAACTGTATGGCCCGCCAACAAGCGGCATGGCCCATGCGAGCAGATCGAGCGATGGATAGCAGGCCCGCAGAGCCCGGCACGGACCCTCACGCTGTGCCCAATGCCGCGCCCGCCCCGCGGGCGGAGGCTGGTGCGCTTGTGATCGCGCTTGAGGGCGGCCTGCTTCCAAACAGCCTTTCCGACGAACGCGCCTG
Organism: Paracoccaceae bacterium; assembly: GCA_028285485.1. Lineage (GTDB taxonomy): Bacteria > Pseudomonadota > Alphaproteobacteria > Rhodobacterales > Rhodobacteraceae > JANQPC01. Next base: position 3,937 of record JANQPC010000005.1, read on the forward strand.
GACCGAAATCGCCCATCGTGTGACCGCGGCGGCCGAACGCATGGCCGGTTTGCACGATACCGCCGCCTACCCGCTGGCCAAGGCGCTGGGGTGCGATATGCGCGTTCTCAAACTGGCCGAAGAAGCGCGCGCCGATGGCAAAACGGTTCTGCTGGCGGCGCCCAATGATGGCGCGCTCGGTCACGAGCTTGCCGAACGGCTTGAGGTGTTCGACGGGGTGCTGACGCGTGCGGATGATCCGGGCGTGCCGCTGCCCGCACAGATCGAGGCGCGGTTCGGGGCGCGCGGCTTCGTTTATCTCGGGCCGCGTGATCCCCACGGGTTCTGGAACGAGGCCGATCATATTGTCACCGTCGGGGGCCGGGCCGATGCGGTGGCCATGGCCGATGCGCATCCCGGCGGGGCCACCCATATCGCGAAATCGCCGCCCGAGATCACGGCCTTCCTGCGCGCCCTGCGCCCGCATCAGTGGCTGAAGAACCTGCTGATCTTTCTGCCCGTGGCGGCTGGCCAGGCGCTGGAGGGGCCGAGCCTTCTTGCGGCGTTTCTGGCCTTCGTGGCCTTCTCGCTGACGGCATCAAGCGTTTATGTGCTGAACGACCTGCTCGATCTGCGGGCCGACCGGGCCCATCCGCGCAAACGCGAACGCCCCTTTGCCTCGGGCGCCCTGCCGCTTAGCTACGGGCGCTGGATGCTTCTTGGCCTTCTGGCTGCCGGGGTGGCGGTGGGCGCCTTCGTGGGGCCCGCCTTCCTTGTGGTGCTCGCAGGCTACTACATCGTTACGCTGCTCTATTCCTTCGGCCTCAAGAAACGGCCGATCATCGATATCTGCACGCTTGCGGGCCTTTACACCTTGCGCATCGTGGCGGGCGGCGCCGCAGCGGGTATTTCGCTTTCAGTCTGGATGCTGGCGTTTTCGATCTTCCTTTTCCTCTCGCTCGCCGCAATGAAGCGGCAGGCCGAGCTTGTGGATAACCTCGCCCGGGGGAAGAGCCACACGATGGGGCGCGGCTATACATCGGACGACCTGGTGTTTGTGACCCAGATGGCGCTCTCTTCCGCCTATGTCTCGGTGCTTGTGATGGCGCTTTATATCAACACGCCCGAGGTACAGCGGCTTTACAGCGAGCCCGCGATGCTCTGGGCGATCTGCCTTCTGCTGCTCTATTGGCTGAGCCGCGCTGTCTTCAAAACGCATCGGGGTGAGATGACGGATGATCCGATCGTCTTCGCGATGAAAGACAGGATTAGCCGCCTGACCCTGGGCCTCACGATCATTGCCGCAGTGCTGGCGGCAACCGTTTAGGCCGGGCGGGGATGATCCGCCGCCTGGCCTGGGGATTTGCGGCGCTGACAAACACCCTCTTGGCCGCCCTGATCCTTGGCATGGCATTTCCCGGCGCCCATCGCGCGCTGGCGCCTGAAGCCTTCGGGCTTTCCGAGATCGCGCCGCGGGTCTGGACGGATGCGCCGGGGCAGGGCGCGCGATATCTCGCCCTGGTGGAAGAGGCCCGCGCCAATGTGGCGGCCTTTTTCGGGGATCGCCCGCCGAGCCCCACGCTCATCCTCTGTGCAACACGCGCATGCGCGGCCCGGTTCGGGGTGGGCGGAAACGGGCTTTCGATGGCCGACAGCCTGATCATGGTCAGCCCCGGCGGCCTTACCCGCGGTACGCTCACCCATGAGATGACCCATGCGCGCCTGCATCGCCAGATGGGCCTGCGCAATATTTGGCACCAGCCCTTCCCAACGTGGTTTGATGAGGGGCTGGCCACCCATTTGGCCGATCACCCGCGCTGGCCGGGGCAGGTGACAGATGCGGCGCGCCAGCGGGTGCGCACGGTCGATCGCTTCTGGAAACTCGATGATGCGTTTCGCGAGATCGGCGTGGGCCTCACCTATCGTGCTGCCGCCTCCGAAGTGGCCGGTATCGAGGCCCAGATCGGGCGCGAGGGGCTTCTCACCCTCATCGCCCGCGCCGATGCTGGTGAGCGCTTCGAAGATGTGCTGCGGGAATTGCGCGGGCCCGGATAGGCGCGCAGGCTACTTCAAGAACTCCAGAAACGCCTGGATCTTGGGCGAACGGTGCAAATCAACATGGGTCACAACCCACATCTCGATCGCGATGTCATCGCTCGGCGGCATTAGCTCCACAAGATTGTCAACGAACTGTGCTTCCTGATCATCGATGAAGCCGATTCCGATGCCATGGCAAATGGCGATCCGGCGCACCGCATAATCGTTGGTGCGCATTGCGAAGGCGGCGGGATCCACATGTTTTGAGAGCCACGCGGCATAGGGGGATGAACCCGTTGCCTGCATCGGCGCCACGAATTGATGGCCCCCAAGATTGGCCAGATCCGGCATGCCCTCGCGCTCCACATAAGCCTTGCTGGCATACAGCCCGAACCGGATCGGGCGGTAGGGCCGCACAACGTAATCCAGCTCTGTCGGCTTTGGCCCGGTGCGCACCGCGATATGAGCTTCGCCGTATTCCAGGCGCGCAAGCTGGTTATCTGCCCGGAATTCCAGATCGATACCGGGATGGGCGCTGCGAAACGCGGCAATCGCCTCCATGATCCGCGGGGCCACCCCTGCGATGGCGGTCACGATCAGCTTGCCGGACACCTGGCTTGAGCGGGTCAGGCTGCGGCCCTGCAACTCGCCCAGCATCTCATCCACGCGCGAGGCAACCTCGAGCATATCCTGGCCCGCCTCGGTGAGAGAGTATCCGCGCGCATGGCGCTGAAACAATGCGCCACCGAAGACGGCCTCCAGAGTATCGATGTGGCGGTTAACCGTTGCCCGGTGAACCCCCAGCTCGCTCGCCGCTGCGCTGACCGTGCCCGTGCGGGCAAGGGTGAGGGCGGTGCGCATCTCGGTCCAGTACTTCATGGGTCACCTTGGCGGTTTGGGTTCGGCTTAGTGGGATGGCGCATGGTCTACAACGCGCAGCCTATGCGCATCTCGATGCATTGTCCGGGCCCCTGCTCAGATGCAGCCTGAGGCGGAGACGGGCCTTCGGCCATCGCAATCCCCATGCCAAGGAGTATGCAATGCACACGCTAAGACTGGCTGCATCCACTTCATCCCTCGCGCTGATTTCGGGGCTGGCGCATGCCGCCGCCCCACAATCGGCCAGCGTGCTTGAATTTGGCGACGAGAGCACGCTCTTTGTGGCGGATTCGGTTGGCGGTTCGATCCACGCCTATGACCTTCCCGATACCGGCGCGGCCCCGGTGGAAGATGCGCCCTACAACCTGCTGGATGTCGACGCGCTGATGATCGAGGCATTGGGGGCCGAGCGCGGAACCATCCGCTACAACGATCTCGCCGTGCACCCGGTTACGCGGGATGCCTATATCTCGATGACAGCCGTGATAAGCGGGGTCGAACGCACAGCCTTGGTCACGGTTGACCGTGCGGGTGCGGTCACCGAGGTGGATCTCTCCGCAATCGATGGGAGCGCCTTCACCCTGGAAGATCCGGCCGATATGAGCGTTTCCTTCTGGCGCGATATCCCGGCCCCAACACTTACCGTTACGGATCTTGACTATGTGGATGGCGAGCTTTTCGTCTCCGGCCTGTCGACCGGTGAATTTGCCTCGACGCTCCGCCGGATCCCGTTCCCCTTCGGCGAGAGCGGAAGCGCGACCGGAATCGAGATCTACCATGCCGCCCATGGCCAAACGGAAACCCGGGCGCCCATCCGCGCCATGTCGGTTGTTGATCTCGATGGTGCGGCAACGGTGGTGGCGGCCTATACCTGCACGCCGCTCGTAACGATTCCCGTAGGCGATCTGCAGGATGGTGCCAATATCAGCGGCAAAACCATTGCCGAGTTAGGCTATGGCAACACACCGCTCGACGTTATTTCATTCGCGGCCCAGAACAGGGAGGGTGGTCTGGATAACTACGTTCTGGTCGTGAACCGGGAGATGGATGCCGACCTGATCGCCTATGATGCGCTGACAGAGGCGGCTGCCGGCCCGGGTATCAGCGAACCCGTGCCCTATCTCGGCGCCACGTCTGGCGTTACGACCATCCCTCTGCCGCTCTCAGGCGTTGTTCATGCGGCGGATCAGGACGATCAGTTCATCCTCGCGATGCGCCGAAATCTGGATAGCGGTGCGATGGAGCTGGTCTCATTCCGCAAGGGCGCATTCTTCCGGCTGAGCGATTTCATCAGCGAATACAACTTCCCCGATTACGAATACGCCGACGAACAATTCGCGCAGCAAACCCGCATGTTCCAGAACATGCTCAAAACCGATGAGGGCTTTCCCGACCAGCATCGCTGATGCCCATGCTGCGCCGAGCCTTCGCATCCGCCCTGCTGGCGTTTACTGCAGGCATGTCCGGTGCCTGCCAGGCGCCGGAGCAGGGCGGGAGCGTGGAGATCTACCCGACCGCGCCGGTGCTGCCGGCCAACCTGTTGCGGATGTATGTGTACTTCCCCCGCCCCATGGCGCGGGAGGGCATCCTGGATCATATCGCGCTGCGCGATGCCAATGGCGAAGAGATCGATGGCGTGTTCCTCTCGAACAGGTTTGATCTCTGGTCGCCCGATTACCGCCGCCTAACGCTGCTTTTGGATCCCGGCCGCGTGAAAACCGGCCTTGCCGCCCATGCGGCGATGGGCCGGGCCCTGGAGGAGGGGGCGCAGTATGCGTTCTCCGTGGCGGGTACCGCGCCCGATGCGCAGGGTTGCCCTCTGGGGGCCGGTGTGGCCCATGCCTTCACCGCGGGGCCAGCAGACATAGAACCTCCTTCGCCAGAATCCTGGGCGCTCACGATCCCGTCCGCCGGTAGCCGCGCGCCACTGAACGTGGATTTGGGCGACACCCATGATCACCTCTCGATGGCCTACCGCATAAGGGTGCAGACGGCTGACGGCGCCCCTGTTGCCGGGCGGATCGCGCTTGGCGCTGCGGAGCGCGCCTGGATCTTTACGCCGAGCGATCCGTGGATACGTGCGGAGTACCGGCTGGTGGTGGACGAGCGCCTGGAAGATCTGGCCGGAAACCGCCCTGGTGGCATGTTTGACCGGCCGGTTGGGAGCGCCAGTGCCGCATGGCTTCAAAGCCGCTCCTGGATGCCGAAATCGCCATGAGAGAGCGCTGTGGCGATGGAAGTTCCAATCAAACCGCATCGAGGTGGCCCAGCAAAGGTGCGATTGGAGGCCATCCTCCGGCGGCGATCCGTGTAGACTGCATATTGTGAGACAAGAAAAGGTTGGCCCATCCAATGACGCACTCCTCCAAGATCACCCCGATGAACAACGGCCCACTGATTGTGGACTCTCCGCCGAACCTTTCAGGCGCGGCCCCGGCCGAGCTTGATGGGAAGGAAAAAGTTGCGCTTTGCCGCTGCGGCGCCTCCGCGAACAAACCCTTCTGCGACGGGGCGCATGCCAAGGCAGGTTTTGAGAGCGCGCCGGACCACAGCAAGATCCGTAACGCGCCGCTGGATTATTCGGGGGAGGTGAGCGGGGTGGCTGTCACGATCAGCTACACGCCGGTTCTGTGCACCCATGCCGCGCGCTGCCAGGCCAAGGCGGCCGCCGTTTTCGACCCCAAGAAACGGCCCTGGATCCAGCCGGAGAACGGAACGCTGGAAAGCATCGCCGATGTGATTGCCGCGTGCCCGTCAGGCGCCCTGCGCGTTTCCTTCGGGGAACAGACCGCCCAGCATATGACAACGGGCGACATCGCGATCGAGGTGGAAAAGAACGGCCCCTATCATGTGAGCAACATTCCCCTCGACGCAGAGTTCAACGGTGCTGGCGCAAGCCGCGCGAAATACTCGCTTTGCCGATGCGGCCTGTCCAAGAACAAGCCATTCTGCGACGGCTCACATTACGATGCGAAATGGACGGATGACGGCGCGGGCGCAGCGGATTGACGAGGCGGCCTTTGGCGTTGTCTACGGCTCGGTGGCCGTCATGGCGTTTCTCATGGCGAAGCATCCGCCTGTGGAGGATCCGGGCCGCGTTGCCCTGCTGCTTTTTGGATCGGTCTTTGCGGTGGCCGTCGCCAAGGCCTATGCCGAGATCTGCGAGCGCATGCTCAAATCGGGAAGCCCCGCCACCTGGGCCGACGCCCGGGCGGTTTGGGGCCATAGCCGAACGGTTCTTCTGGCCGCAAACGGGCCAACGCTGGCCTTCGCCCTCGCTGCGCTGGGCCTCTACAGCGCCGATACCGCCCTTATCCTGGCGCAGATCGTCGCCATAGGGCTTCTAAGCTGGTTTGGCGGGCGCATCGGATGGCGTATCCGCGGAACGGTATCCGGGCTGGTTTTCGGGGCCGTTCTGACAGGGGGGCTGGGCTTGCTCGTGTCGCTGCTCAAAGTGCTCGCGCATTAAGGGCGGGAATTGCGGCGAGGTAACGCCCGCCGAAGAAATCCGGGAACGGTCGCGCCAATTTGGCCCGGGGCCGCCGCTGGTGCTGAATTTGGGCCCTATTCGCCCGTCCAAAGCGGCATCGGCGGCGAAAAACGGCGTGCCGCAACGGTCGCTCCCCGGTGCGCCGCATACTTTCAGCAACTGCTATGGTTGATTTGGTGGAGCCAAGGGGAGTCGAACCCCTGACCTCTTGCATGCCATGCAAGCGCTCTCCCAACTGAGCTATGGCCCCACCGGGGCGGGCATTTCACCCGCTCGCAGGTCTCTATGGGAAAAGACCCTGTCAGTTCAAGTGAAATCGGCGGTCAGCTCTCGTCGTCTTCCGAGGCAACATCGGCGATTTCGTCGAGGGAGACGTTATCGTCATCCTCTTCTTCCAGCACATCGTCGCCGAGATCGACATCCGCGGTATCCTCGTCATCTTCGAGAACCACATCATCGTCTTCGGTTTCTTCCTCCTTGACCGATTGGGCATCGGCCTTGTCGGCCACCATCACGCGGTTAGCCTTGCCGGTGTCAAGCGTTACCACTTCGCCGGTATAAGGGCTCACGATCGGATCGCGGTTCAAATCGTAGAAGCGCTTTCCGGTGGTCGGGCAAACGCGCTTCGTGCCCCATTCTTCCTTGGGCATGTCTGGCCTCATCGCTGTGATGCATCTTCACGGGAACGCAGGCGCGTCTGCCAGAACGGCCCCGGGGTGTCAAAGCCTTTTTCCCGCGCCGCGCTCTGGCCGCCCCGCGCTGCGCGCCATAAGTTTGCGCCAAGAGGCATTGTGGGGCGGCCGCGTGGGCGAGAGGCGCATTCTGGGTGATGGGGAAACCGAGGTGGTGCTGCGCCGGCGGCGCGGGCTGCGGCGGATTTCGCTGCGTGTCTCGCAGGTGGATGGGCGGGTAACGCTTTCCGTGCCCGCGAGCGTTCCCGAGGCCGAGGCGCTGGGATTTGCCAACTCGCGGCTGGAGTGGATCGCAAAGGCGCGGGGCCGCGCGGCGCCACCCCTTTCTGTGGGCCCAGGCACGGTTCTGCCGGTGCGGGGGCAGCCCACCACGGTGGTGGCCCGGGATCAGGTGCGCGCGCGGCTTGACGGCGGCGCGCTGATCGTGCCTGCGCACCGGGCGGGCCGGGCGGCGCAGGGCGTTTTGCGCGCTCTGGCGCGGGACGATCTTTCCGCAGTCTCCAACGCGGCGGCAGAGGCGCTGGGGCGCCGCTACACCAAGCTTACCTTGCGCGACCCCCGGTCGCGCTGGGGCTCGTGCTCTGCCCAGGGCGGCCTGATGTATTCCTGGCGCCTGATCCTCGCGCCACCGTCCGTGCTGCGCTACGTGGCGGTGCATGAGGCCGCCCATCTTGAGCATCTCGATCACTCGCCGGCCTTCTGGGCCACGGTTGAGCGGCTGATGCCCGGCTGGCGGGCAGAGCGCGACTGGCTTCGCCGCGAGGGGCTTGGCCTGCATCGCTATCGCTTCGAGGATTGACGCGGGCGTCTGCGGCCCGCACTCTCTCGGCATGCTGATCCAATCGCGCCCGAGCGAGGCCGTGCCCGCGGCCCATGATCGCGTCTACCGAAGCCTTCGGGCGCGCATCATGCATGGCGAAATCGCGCCGGGCGCGGCGCTGACCCTGCGTGGCATCGGAAAGGAGTTCTCGGTATCGATGACCCCGGCGCGGGAGGCTGTGCGCCGCCTCGTGGCCGAAGGGGCACTCACCCTTTCGCCCTCGGGCCGGGTGGCAACGCCGGAGCTTTCCAATGATCGGATCGAAGAGCTTGCGGCGCTTCGCGCGCTGCTGGAGACAGAGCTTGCCAGCCGCGCGTTGCCGCGCGCACATATGGCGCTGATCGAGCGTTTGCAGACAATCAATGCAAGTCTTGCCGAGACAATCGCGCGCGCCGATGCGGTGGGTTACATACGCACCAATCTTGAATTTCACCGCACGCTCTATCTGCGCGCACAGGCGCCTGCGATGCTGGCGGTTGCCGAAACTGTCTGGCTGCAACTCGGGCCCACCATGCGCAAGCTCTACGGGCGGATGCGGCGCGCGGAAGTGCCGCCGCACCACCGCCTGATCCTTGCTGCGCTGAAGGCGGGGGATGAGCCCGGGCTGCGCCTTGCCGTGCGCAGCGACGTGACCCAGGGCCTGCGGATGCTCGCGGGCTAAGGCGAGCCGCTCTCTTTTCCGGGAACCTTAGGGTTGCGGGGGCCCCGCCCCACGCGCCTCAGCTGTGGATCGGCCCGTCGCCGCAGGCAAGGGCGGCCTCGCGCACCGCTTCGGAATAGGTTGGGTGTGCGTGGCAGGTGCGGGCCAGGTCTTCGGCCGCCGCCCCAAACTCCATCGCCACGCAGATCTCGTGGATCAGGTCGCCCCCCATCGGCCCGATGATATGGGCACCCAGAATGCGATCGGTCTCCGCATCGGCGAGGATCTTGACGAAGCCGTCAGCGGCGAAGTTTGCCTTCGCGCGCCCGTTGCCCATGAAGGAAAACTTGCCGGCCTTGTAAGCGCGGCCCGCCTCCTTGAGCTCCTGCTCAGTCTGGCCCACATTTGCCACCTCGGGGTGCGTATAGATCACGCCGGGGATCACGCCGTAATTCACGTGCCCCGCCTGGCCCGCCATCGTTTCGGCCACCGCCATCCCTTCATCCTCGGCCTTATGGGCCAGCATCGGGCCTGTGATGCAATCGCCGATGGCGTAGATGCCCGCCACGTTCGTTTGCCAATGGCTGTTGGTCTTGACCTGCCCGCGCTCGGTCATCTCCACCCCCAGCGCATCGAGCCCAAGCCCATCGGTATAGGGTTTGCGCCCCGTGGCCACGAGCACGATATCCGCATCAATCTCGTGCCCGCTTTCATCTTTGCGGAGCGTGTAGGCCACCTTGGCCTTCGTCTTGGTAGCCGAAACCCCCTGGACCGCTGCGCCCATGATGAAAGTGAGCCCCTGCTTTTCGAGGATCCGCTTGAAGCTGCGCTGCACCTCGGCATCCATTCCCGGCGTGATATCGTCCAGATACTCCACCACCGTCACATCGGATCCGAGCCGCGCGTAGACCGATCCCATCTCAAGCCCGATGACACCGGCGCCGATCACCACCAGTTTCTTCGGGATCTTGGCCAGTTCCAGCGCCCCGGTGGAACTGACGACGATCTTTTCGTCGATCTCCACATTCGGGATGGTCGATACGTCTGATCCCGTGGCGATGACGATGTTCTTGGCCTCGTGCACGGCATCGCCCACTTTCACCTTGCCGGGTTCCGGGATCGATCCCCAGCCCTTCAGCCAATCGATCTTGTTCTTCTTGAACAGAAACTCGATGCCCTTGGTGTTCTGCCCGATGACATCGGTCTTGTAGGAAAGCATCTGGGGCCAATCGACAGAGGGGGCTTTGCCCTTCAGGCCCATGGCCGCGAAGTTGTGTTCGGCTTCGTGAAGCTGGTGACTTGCATGCAGCAGGGCCTTGGACGGGATGCAGCCGATGTTCAGGCAGGTGCCGCCCAGCGTTTCGCGCCCCTCCACGCAGGCGGTTTTGAGGCCCAGCTGGGCGCAGCGGATGGCGCAGACATAGCCGCCGGGGCCGCTGCCGATTACGATCACGTCATAGCTGGACATGGGTAGACTCCTTCGAAATTCCGGTGCGCAGGGCGCGTCATAGCAAGCTCGCCACGATCATCAGTATCGTGGCCGAAAACCCCACCATCCAGATCAGCGAACGCCAGGGGCTGAGGCCGAAATAGTAGGCGGGAATGTAGGCAATCCGCGCAGCGAGGTAGATCCAGGCGCAGGCCGCGGTCAGCGCGGTGGACTGCCCCGAAAGCGAGACAACCACGACGGCAAGGGTGAAGAGGATCAGCGCCTCGAAATGGTTGTTGAGCGCGCGCAGAAGCCGGGCGGTTTTGGCAGAGAGCTGATCTTCTAGGGCGCCGCCCAGCCGTTCGCGATCACGCGGGCTGAGGGTCTTGCCCACCCCGAGTTCGAGGTTCGCGGGCACCGACATCAGAACGAATTGCACGGCCTGGAGCAGCCCGGCGAGCGCAAGAACGGTCAGCTCGGGGGTCATAGCGCGAGAAAGTAGAGGATCAGCGTGGCGAAAAAGCCCGCCGTCCAGACCAGCGTGCGCAGCCCCTGGATGCCGAACACATAGGCGGGGATGTAAATCACGCGGGCCGCGAGAAACACCTGCGCGGCCAGAAGCGAGTTGGCGGAGGATTGATCGCGAAGCGCGATCACAAGGATCGGCGGTGCAATCAGCGCCAGCGCGGTGATCGAGTTGTTCAGCGCCCGGTCGGCGCGGCCCAGCATGCCCTCAAGCGTGCGGTTCTCATCGCGGGAAGAGAGCAGGTAGCCCATGTCAACCGTGACGAGCATCCCCGTAACCTTCGCGCCAAGAAGCAGGCCGGTGATCAGGCCGTATACGAGAAGGATCGAAAGCTCATCGGAAAACATCGCCTGGCCTTTCGCGTTACGGGTCGGTTGTGGCGAGCCGCAGGCCGAGGCCTGCGAAGGCGCCTGCCGCAATACGCCGGATCCAGGCGGTAACACGCGGGCTGCGCAGGCCCTTTCCCGCAGCCGTGGCAAGCGCACCGTACAGGAGGAAGACCGCAAAGGTCATCGCCATGAAGATCGCGCTGAGAAGAATCATCTGCGCGGTCACCTGCGCGCTTGCGGGATCCACGAATTGCGGCAGGAAGGCGAGGAAGAAGACCGAAAGCTTGGGGTTCAGCACGTTGATCAGCATCCCCGTGCGTGCGATCTGAAAGGGGTTGATCGGCACATCGCGCGACAGGCTCACGGGCCCCCGATCGTTCCACGTTTGCCAGGCAAGGTAGATCAGGTAGGCGGCGCCCGCGTATTTCAGCACCGTGTAAGCCAGCGCCCCGGTGTGGAGGATCGCCGAAAGGCCAAGAAGGGCCGCAAAGATGGCGGGCAGGATACCAAGCGTGCAGCCGAAGGCGGCCGCAACGCTCGCCCGAAACCCGCGCCCGATGCCGGTGGCAACGGTGTAGAGCACGCCTGTGCCGGGGATCAGGACGACGATCAGGGCGGCGATGAGGAATTCTGTGGGGATGGTCATCTGCGTTGTCTGGCTTTTGCTATCCGCATTCTAGAGTGGCTGGCAAATCGCTGCGTGTCACCACCCGTCACCGAATGAACCGGTGCGAACCCTGGAGGCGACCGGGCAGGTGCCTGCCCGATCGGTGTGCCAACCCTCTGCATTCCCTTCGAGTTCGCGCATCTACAAATCCATCAGCAACCGCCGCGGATCTTCCAGCGCTTCCTTTACCCGCACGAGAAAGGTTACCGCCCCCTTGCCGTCCACGATCCGGTGATCGTAGCTGAGCGCGAGGTACATCATCGGGCGCACCACGATCTCGCCATTGATCACCATCGGGCGTTCCTGGATCTTGTGCATGCCCAGGATGCCCGATTGCGGGGGATTGAGGATCGGTGAGCTCATCAGCGAGCCGTAGACCCCGCCGTTGGAGATCGTAAAGGTGCCGCCCTGCATTTCGGCCATCGAAAGCTTGCCGTCGCGGGCGCGCTTGCCCTTCTCGGCGATCGCCTTCTCGATTTCAGCGAAAGACATGCGGTCTGCATCCCGGATCACCGGCACGACAAGGCCCTGGGGCGTGCCGGCGGCGATGCCCATATGGACGAAGTTCTTGTAGACGATATCGGTGCCGTCGATCTCGGCGTTTACCTCGGGCACTTCCTTCAGCGCGTGGCAACAGGCCTTGGTGAAGAATGACATGAAGCCCACGCGCACGCCGTGCTTCTTCTCGAACAGCTCCTTGTATTCGCTGCGCAGCGCCATCACCGCCGACATATCGACCTCGTTGTAGGTCGTCAGGATCGCAGCGGTATTCTGGGCATCTTTCAGGCGCTTTGCGATGGTCTGGCGCAAGCGGGTCATTTTCACCCGCTCCTCGCGCGCGGCATCCTCGGCGGCCACCGGGGCGCGGGGCACCGGGGCGGGCCCGGGATCGGGCGCCTTCACGGCGGTGGCGCCCGCTGCGAGCGCCTTCTGCACATCTTCCTTCATCACGCGCCCATCGCGGCCGGAGCCAGAGACCTGCCCGGCCGCGAGCTTGTTCTCCGCCATCATCTTCTTGGCCGAGGGCGCATCTTCCACATCGCGGCCTTTGCCGGCTTCGGCGGCCGGTGCTTCTGGCGCGGCCGGGGCCGCAGGGGCGGCCACTGCCGCGCCCGCACCGGCGGACAGGATCGCAAGCTTGCCGCCCGCCTCGACAGTATCGCCTTCGGCGGCGAGGATCTCGGCCAGCGTTCCCGCCGCCGGGGCGGGCACTTCGACGGAAACCTTATCCGTCTCCAGCTCGCACAGCATCTCGTCTTGCGCGACCGCATCCCCCGCTTTCTTGAACCAGGTCGAAACTGTGGCTTCCGTCACGCTTTCCCCAAGCGTGGGCACCATCACATCCACAGAGGCACCTGCGCCATTTGACGAAGCGCCATTGGCTGGCGCGGCGGGCGCGGGTGTTTCCGCGGGCGGTTTTGCCGGGGCGCTTTCCGTACCCGCCGCCCCATCGGCGACCATGGCCAGAAGCGCGTCTACCCCCACCGTGGCCCCTTCCTCGGCCACGATCTGATCGAGCGTGCCGGCGGCGGGCGAGGGCACCTCGACCGTCACCTTATCCGTCTCCAACTCGCAGAGCATTTCATCGACAGCCACGCTATCGCCCACCTTCTTGAACCAGGTGGCCACGGTGGCCTCGGTTACGCTTTCCCCAAGTGTGGGGACGCGAACTTCGCTACTCATGTCAGTTCCCTTCCAGTGTCAGCGCATCGTTCACCAGCGCTGCTTGTTGTGCCTTGTGGGCCGAGGCAAGGCCTGTGGCGGGCGAGGCCGCGGCGGCCCGGCCGGCATAGCGGGGCCGCGTGTGCTTTGCGCCGATACGGGTCAGAACCCATTCAATATTCGGCTCCATGAAGAACCAGCCGCCCTGGTTTTTCGGCTCTTCTTGGCACCATACGAAATCGGCGTTCCCGAAACGCTCAAGCTCTTTGACAAGGCTGAGCGCCGGGAACGGATAGAACTGTTCCACGCGCATAAGGTAGATATCGTCGATTCCCCGCGCATCGCGTTCCTCAAGCAGGTCGTAATAGACTTTGCCGGAGCACATCACTACGCGCTTGATCTTGTCGTCGCCCACGAGCTTGGTATCGCTGTTGCCCTGCTCGGCATCATCCCACAGCACGCGGTGGAACGATGAGCCGTTCGTGAAATCCGCCGCGGTAGACACGGCCAGCTTGTGGCGCAGCAGCGATTTCGGCGTCATCAACACCAGCGGCTTGCGGTAGCTGCGGTGAAGCTGGCGGCGCAGGATGTGGAAATAGTTCGCGGGCGTCGTGCAGTTCGCGACGATCCAGTTATCCTCTGCGCACATCTGCAGGAATCTTTCGAGCCGGGCAGAGGAGTGCTCGGGCCCCTGGCCCTCAAAGCCGTGGGGCAGAAGCATGACGAGGCCAGACATCCGCAGCCATTTGCGTTCACCCGACGAGATGAACTGATCGAACATGATCTGCGCGCCGTTGGCGAAATCGCCAAACTGCGCCTCCCACAGCACCAGCGCATTCGGCTCGGCAAGCGAATAGCCATACTCGAAGCCAAGCACCGCATATTCCGAAAGCATCGAGTCAATCACCTCATAGGCGGCCTGGCCCGCGCGGATGTGATTGAGCGGGTAGTAGCGTTCCTCGGTTTCCTGATTGATCAGGCCCGAGTGGCGCTGGGAAAAGGTGCCGCGGGTGGAATCCTGCCCCGCCAACCGCACCGGGTAGCCTTCGGTGAGAAGCGAGCCGAACGCGAGCGCCTCGGCGGTGGCCCAATCGAAGCCCTCGCCGGACTCAAACATCTTCGCGCGGGTTTCGAGCAGCCGGCCCACAGTTTTGTGGAGCGGAAAGCCTTCCGGGGCGCGGGTGATCGCCTGCCCGATTTCCGTCAGCGTCTCGTCCTTGATCGCGGTTTTGCCGCGCTGGTACTGCTCGCCTTCCCGATCGAGGTGGCTCCAGCGGCCATCCAGCCAGTCCGCCTTGTTGGGCTTATAGTCCTTCCCCGTCTCGAACTCCTCGTTCAGATGCGCCTGGAAGGCGGTTTTCATGTCATCGATTTCGCCTTCGGGGATCAGGCCGTCACGCACCAGCCGTTCTGTGTAAAGCTGAAGCGTTGTTTTGTGCTTCTTGATCCGCTTGTACATGATCGGGTTGGTGAACATGGGCTCGTCGCCCTCGTTATGCCCGAAGCGGCGATAGCAGAAGATATCGATCACCACGTCTTTCCCGAATTTCTGGCGGAATTCGGTGGCCACCTTGGCGGCGTGTACCACGGCTTCGGGATCGTCGCCGTTCACATGGAAGATCGGCGCCTCGACCATCAGCGCGATATCGGTGGGGTAGGGCGACGAGCGCGAGAAATGCGGCGCGGTGGTGAAGCCGATCTGGTTATTCACCACAAGATGGATCGTGCCACCTGTGCGGTGACCCTTCAGGCCGGAAAGGCCGAAGCATTCGGCCACCACGCCCTGGCCCGCAAAGGCCGCATCGCCATGAAGCAGAACCGAGAGTACATTCGTGCGGTCGCTGCCGCCGATCTGATCCTGCTTGGCCCGCGCCTTGCCCAGCACGACGGGGTTCACCGCCTCAAGATGCGAGGGGTTTGCGGTGAGCGAGAGGTGTACCGAGTTGCCATCAAATTCCCGGTCCGACGAGGCGCCGAGGTGATACTTCACGTCGCCTGAGCCATCCACATCTTCGGGCTTGAAGCTGCCGCCCTGAAATTCGTTGAAAATCGCGCGGTAGGGCTTGCCCATCACATTCGCCAGAACACTCAGGCGGCCGCGATGCGGCATGCCGATCACGATCTCCTGGATCCCCAGCGCGCCGCCGCGCTTGATGATCTGTTCCATCGCCGGGATCAGCGCTTCGCCGCCATCAAGGCCGAAGCGCTTGGTGCCCATGTATTTGACATGTAGAAACTTTTCGAAGCCCTCGGCCTCGACAAGCTTGTTCAGAATGGCGCGGCGGCCTTCGCGGGTGAAGGCGATCTCCTTGCCGAAGCCTTCGATCCGCTCCTTCAGCCAGGCAGCTTCGGAGGGGTTCGAGATGTGCATGTATTGCAGCGCGAAGGTGCCGCAATAGGTGCGCTTCACGATCTCGAGGATTTCGCGCATCGAGGCGATATCGAGCCCAAGCACCTTGTCGATGAAGATCGGGCGATCCATGTCGGCTTCCGTGAAGCCGTAGGATTTGGGATCGAGCTCCGGATGCGGAGTTTGATCGCGCATCCCAAGCGGATCCAGATCGGCCACTAGATGGCCGCGGATCCGGTAGGCGCGGATCAGCATCAGCGCCCGGATGGAATCGAGCACCGCGCGCTTGATCTGCTCGTCGGTCACCGCAACGCCGCTCTCGGCAGCCTTTGCCTTGATCTTCTCGCCCGCCTGCTTTTCCGCCTTTGGCCCGAGATCGCCCCATTGGCCGTCGAGCGCCGCGGTCAGCTCATCGGTGGGCTGCGGCGGCCAGTCCGCCCGCGCCCAGCTGGGCCCTTCCGCCTCGCGCTTGGCATCGATCTCGGTATCGCCGAGTTGGCGGAAGAAGCTTTGCCACGCCTCGTCCACCGCATTGGGATCGCTGGCGTATCGCGCATAGAGCTGTTCGAGATACTCGGCGTTATGGCCCTGCATAAACGACGAGGCATGGAAGATGTCGTTGGGGGATTGTTCGGTCATGTCGTTACCTCCGGGCTCTCGGGGTCGATTATCAGTTGGCGCGATGGCAACAGCGCCAGGAGCAGGCACAGGATGGCGAGCGGCTGGCCGATCCAGGGCATGATCTCACGCAGCATACGCAAGTAAGGATAGTACCCAAGGTCTGAGGCTGGCACGCTCGCATCATCTAACTGAACGGTCAGGTTGCTGAGCGCCTCTTCGGAGGGCACCGGGATCCGGTAGATGATCTGTGCGAACACCCCGAAGAGGAAAACCAGAACAAAGAGCCAGCGCCAGACACCCGCATCGGCCAGGCGTCGGGTGCCAACAGCCATCATCGTGAGCGCTATGCCGCAGAGGAGGGCCGTGGCCACGCCGCTCGCAACCGCGCCATGAAACGGTAGCGCGCGCCATGACAGGATCAGCAAGGCGGCCGGGTAGAGCATGCCCCACGTCCACCAAAACTCGGAACGGGTGGACCGGCCCGTAAAATCAAGCGATCGCTTGAGGGATGTCGCGATGGCGGCGCCTGGCCCCATTGCTACCCAATCGCCTCCAACACGGCCTCACCCAGCCCCGCCGGGCTGTCGGCCACAACGATGCCGGCCGATTTCATCGCCTCGATCTTGTCTTCCGCGCCGCCTTTGCCGCCGGCGACGATAGCGCCTGCATGGCCCATGCGGCGGCCCGGTGGGGCGGTGCGCCCGGCGATGAAGCCCGCCGTGGGCTTCCAGCGGCCCTTCTTCTTCTCATCGGCGAGGAACTGCGCGGCGTCTTCTTCCGCCGAGCCGCCGATCTCGCCGATCATGATGATCGATTGCGTCTCATCATCCGCGAGGAACCATTCCAGCACATCAAGATGTTCGGTGCCCTTTATCGGGTCGCCGCCGATTCCCACGCAGGTCGATTGGCCGAGGCCCACATCGGTTGTCTGTTTCACAGCCTCGTAGGTAAGCGTGCCCGAGCGGGATACAACGCCCACTGAGCCGCGCTTGTGGATATGGCCTGGCATGATGCCGATCTTGCAGGCATCGGGCGTGATCACACCCGGGCAGTTGGGCCCGACAAGCACGCTTCTGGAGTTCTCAAGCGCGCGCTTCACCTTCATCATGTCAAGTACCGGGATGCCTTCGGTGATGCAGCAGATCAGCGGGATCTCGGCATCAAGGGCTTCCAGGATCGAATCCGCGGCAAAGGGGGGCGGCACATAGATCACGCTCGCATTCGCCCCGGTGGCCGCCACAGCCTCGTGGCAGGAATTGAAGACCGGCAGATCAAGATGGGTCTGCCCGCCCTTACCGGGCGTCACGCCGCCCACCATCTTGGTGCCATAGGCAATGGCCTGTTCGGAGTGAAAGGTGCCCTGGCTGCCGGTGAAGCCCTGACAGATAACCTTGGTGTTTTCGTCTACGAGTACGGCCATTGTCTTATCCCTTCACCGCCTGCACGATCTTCTCAGCGCCGTCCTTCAGATCATCCGCCGCGATCACGTTGAGCCCCGAGGTCGCAATGATCTCTTTGCCCTGTTCCACATTCGTCCCTTCAAGGCGCACCACGAGGGGCACTTCGAGCCCCACTTCCTTCACCGCCGCGATCACGCCCTCGGCAATGATGTCGCAGCGCATAATGCCGCCGAAGATGTTGACGAGGATGCCTTTCACATTCGGATCCGACGTGATGATCTTGAAGGCTTCCGTCACTTTCTCTTTCGTGGCCCCGCCGCCCACATCGAGGAAGTTCGCGGGCTCCGAGCCGTAGAGCTTGATGATGTCCATCGTCGCCATGGCCAGGCCCGCGCCGTTCACCATGCAGCCGATTTCGCCATCGAGCGCGATGTAGTTGAGATCGAATTTCGAGGCGGCGAGTTCCTTGGGGTCTTCTTCCGTTTCGTCGCGCAGCGCGGCGATATCGGGGTGGCGGTAAACGGCATTGCCGTCAAAACCCATCTTCGCGTCTAGGCATTTCAGATCGCCGCCATCGGTAACGATCAGCGGGTTGATCTCCAGCATCTCCATGTCTTTCTCGGTGAACAGCTTGTAGAGCGTGCCCATGAGCGCCACGCATTGCTTCACCTGCGGGCCGCTGAGGCCCAGCATGAAGGCGATGCGGCGGCCGTGATAGGGCTGGTAGCCCGTGGCCGGATCCACACTGAAGGACAGGATCTTTTCGGGCGTCTCGGCGGCCACCTCCTCGATATCCATCCCGCCCTCGGTGGAGCAGACGAAGGAGATGCGCGAGCTTTGCCGATCCACCAGCAGCGCGAGGTACATCTCAGTCTCGATGCCGGAGCCGTCTTCGATATAGATCCGGTTGACCTGCTTGCCGGGCGCGCCGGTTTGGTGGGTGACCAGCGTGCGGCCGAGCATCTTCTTGGCTTCGGCTGCCGCCTCTTCCACCGATTTGGCCAGGCGCACGCCACCCTTGTCGCCCGCATCCGCTTCTTTGAACGATCCCTTGCCGCGGCCGCCTGCGTGGATCTGGGCCTTGACGACCCAGAGGGGCCCATCAAGTTCCCCCGCCGCTGTCTTCGCATCTTCGGCTTTCAGAACGACGCGCCCGTCCGAGACCGGGGCCCCGTAATCGCGCAAAAGGGCCTTGGCCTGATATTCGTGGATGTTCATGGGGCTGTCCCGTCTCTGTCTGTTTCCAGTTCCATGCCACGGGACATGATCGCGCCGAAACGGCTTTTCGTCGCAGTATAGGGATTTTAGGGGGATTTCGGCATCTTGTGATCACAGCTTGAAAAAGTGTGATCACAAGATCCGGTGTGCTTCATGCTGCAGAGCGCGAATCACTGAGGAAGGCCGCACCCGCCACGGATTCGGCGGGTGCTTGGGAAGCTGCCGCGGCCCGGGGCCGCCGGACGCGGCCCGCGTGGCTATGCGAGGCTCGAGTCGATCCCCTTGCACGCCTCGACAAGGCCCTTCACGGCGTTCACCGAGTTGTCGAACATCTCCTGCTCGCTCTTGGAGAGCTTGATGTCGACGATACGCTCGATCCCCGCCGCGCCGATCACCGTGGGCACCCCAACGTAAAAGCCGTTCAGCCCGAACTCGCCATCGCAATAGGCCGCGCAGGGCAGGAGGCGCTTTTGATCCTTCAGATAAGCCTCGGCCATCTCGATGGCGCTCGTTGCGGGCGCGTAGAAGGCAGATCCGGTCTTCAGAAGCCCCACGATCTCGGCCCCGCCATCGCGCGTGCGCTGGATGATGCCATCGAGTTTTTCCTGCGTCGTCCAACCCATATCCACCAGATCGGGCAGCGGGATACCGGCGACCGTGGAGTAGCGCGCAAGCGGCACCATCGTATCGCCGTGGCCGCCCAGCACAAAGGCGGTCACGTCTTTCATCGACACTTCGAATTCGAGGCTCAGGAAGTAGCGGAAGCGGGCGCTATCCAGCACGCCCGCCATGCCGCAGACCTTGGCATGCGGCAGCCCCGAAAACTCCCTGAGCGCCCAGACCATCGCATCAAGCGGGTTAGTGATGCAGATCACGAAGGCGTCGGGCGCGTGCTTGGCAATGCCTTCGCCGACCGATTTCATGACCTTGAGGTTGATGCCGAGAAGATCGTCGCGGCTCATCCCGGGCTTGCGCGGCACACCGGCGGTAACGATGCACACATCTGCACCGGCGATATCGGCATAGTCCCCGGTGCCCGAAAGCGCTGCGTCAAAGCCCTCCGAGGGGCCGCTTTCGGCGATATCAAGCGCCTTGCCGTCGGGAATGCCCTCCGCAATGTCGAAGAGCACAACGTCGCCCAGTTCCTTCAAAGCGGCGAGATGGGCGAGGGTGCCGCCAATCTGCCCCGCGCCGATAAGAGCGATCTTCGGTCTGGCCATGGGAATTCTCCGATCCACTGAATTTCCCCGTTGGGTAGCCAGTGGGCCCGGCCCGCGCAAGGTGCGGCCTGTGCGGCGAATTGCGGGGCCGGGCTTCCGTGCCGCCGCCCGGCGCGCTAACAGGGGCCGATGCTGGGCGATCCGACGTTTTTCCTGCTTGCTGTTCCAGCGGTTCTTCTTGCGGGTGTTTCCAAAGGTGGCTTCGGATCGGGCGCGGCCTTTGTTGCAACGCCGCTTCTGGCGCTCATGGTTGATCCCGGCCTTGCGTTGGGGATCATGCTGCCGCTCCTGATGCTCGTCGATGCCGTCACGCTCCGGCCCTATTGGAAGCGGTGGAGCTGGCCCGATGCGCAGGCGCTGATCATCGGCGGCCTTCCGGGCGTGGCGCTTGGCGCGTGGCTCTACCAGGTGGCCGATGCGGATGTGTTCCGCCTGCTGATCGGCGCGATCTCGATCGGGTTCGTGGCCTACCAGCTTTTCGGGGCCAGGGCGGCGGCGCGGGCGCGGGCCCGCCCGTTTCCCGCCTGGATCGGCCTTTTCACTGGAACGGTTGCCGGGTTCACAAGCTTTGTCAGCCATGCGGGCGGGCCGCCCGTGGCGGTGTACCTGCTGGCGCGCGGGCTTTCGAAGACAACTTATCAGGCAACTACGGTGCTGACCTTCTGGGCAGTGAACATCATGAAGTTCGTGCCCTATGCGTTTCTGGGCATCTTCACCGCCGAGTCGCTGCTGTTGAACCTGGCGCTTGCCCCCGTTGCGCTGATCGGCGCATGGCTCGGGATCAAGGCGCATTACCTGCTGCCTGAGAGGTTCTTCTTCGCGATCACTTATACCCTGCTCACCGGCACCGGGGCGAAGCTGATCTGGGATGCGCTGACCTAAAGCTGAGGCGGCGCGTCGATCGCAGGGGCTTCAATCCGCTCATAGCTTTGCCCGGCGGCCACCAAGCATGTGACGCCCTCGGGCGTGGTCATGACAACCGTCCAGCTTCCGGTTTCCTCTGAGGCGTATAGCTCCATCACATGGTTATTTGCGGCAAGCCCGATGGCGTGGCGCGCCTCGCCATAGCCTGAGGCGAGGCGCTCGATCACTTGGGCGCGCTCGGCGCAGGGCCGCGGCGTTTGCGAAAAAGCGTGGCCCGCGGCCAGAATCAGCGCGCCGACGCCGAAAGACAGAATGATAAGCTGACGATCCATGCGCCCCCCACTGGTAACCAATGCGCCGAACGGTGCCGTGCGCGGGCAAAGGTGTGGTTAACGGGGCGCTCTGCTGCGGCGCAGAATATCGGTTCTTGCGGATTGGTGCGTGAATGTGCTGTTTGCCGCAACAAAGTTGCGAAGGGTGAGAATCATGAACGGGACGGCGCGGCCCTGGCGATCGGTGCTCTATATTCCCGGGGGCCGCGAACGGGCGCTCGAAAAGGCAAAGGGCCTGCCGGTCGATGCGATCATCTTCGATCTCGAAGATGCCGTTGCGGCGGATGAGAAGCCCGCCGCCCGCACCGTTCTGGCGGAAACGCTTGCGGCGGGTGGCTATGGCGCGCGGGCGGGGCTTGTGCGCATCAACGGGTTCGATACCGCCTGGGGCGCCGACGATCTCGATGTGATCGCAGCCGCAGGGCCCGAGGCGATCCTGTTGCCCAAGGTGGGTTCCGCCGCGATGGTTGAGGATCTCGCGCGCCGCCTCGATGCTCGGGCCGAGACGGCGGAGACGCGGATATGGGCAATGATGGAAACGCCTGATGGCATTTTGAATGCCGGTGAGATTGCCCGAGCGCCCCGGATGGGCGGGTTCGTGATGGGCACAAACGATCTGGCCAAGGATCTGGGCAGCCGCTTCCGGTCCGACAGGCTTGCGCTGCAAACCGCGCTTCAAACCTGCCTTCTGGCGGCGCGGGCGGCGGGGATCGTCTGCGTGGATGGCGTCTACAATGCGTTCAGGGATGAAGACGGGCTGCGCGCAGAATG
Organism: Paracoccaceae bacterium; assembly: GCA_028285485.1. Taxonomy (GTDB): domain Bacteria; phylum Pseudomonadota; class Alphaproteobacteria; order Rhodobacterales; family Rhodobacteraceae; genus JANQPC01. The sequence goes on from JANQPC010000005.1 coordinate 25,863, forward strand.
CGAACAGGGCCGCGATCTGGGAATGGATGGCAAGACCCTGATCCACCCCGCGCAGATCGCCATCGCCAATGATGTTTTCCGCCCGTCGGAGGAGGACGTTGATCTTGCGCGGCGCCAGATCGAAGCCTTTGACGCCGCCCTCGCGAAAGGCGAGGGTGTGGCCGTGGTGGATGGCAAGATCGTGGAGAACCTGCACGTGGAAACCGCGCGCGCCACACTTGCCAAGGCCGAGGCAATCGCGGCTCTGGAGGCGGCATGACACTTCTCATTCTTGGCATTCTGCTCTGGTACGCCGGGCATTTCTTCAAGCGCGTTTTGCCGGGTGTGCGGCAGGGGCTGGGTGATCCCGGCAAAGGCGTTGCAGCGGTGATCATCCTCGCCGGGCTCGTGCTGATGGTGATCGGCTATCGCGGCGCCGCGAGTGGCTTTCTTTACGCGCCGCCCGCCTGGGGCTGGCATCTCAACAACCTTCTGATGCTCTTTGCCGTGATCCTTTTCGGGATGGGCAGCTCGAAAGGCCGGATGCGGGCCTGGCTGCGACACCCGATGCTGACCGGTGCGCTTACATGGGCCGTCGCGCATCTGCTTGTGCGGGGGGATACCGCATCGGTCTTGCTTTTCGGCTCCATCGCGGTCTGGGCTGTGCTTGAGATGGTTGTGATCAACGCAAAGGAAGGGCCGTGGGAGCGGCCGGAACCGGGCACGCCCGCCGGGGATGTGCGCCTGATCGTGATTGCACTTGTGCTCTATGCGATCATCGCAGCGATCCATACCTGGCTCGGCTACTACCCGTTCCCCGGGTAACGCGATGCAGGCGTACCGGCTTCTCACGGGGGATGACACCTCGGCCTTCTGCCACAAGGTAACGGCGGCGCTGGACAAGGGTTGGGTGCTTCACGGCAGCCCCGCTTATGCCTTTGACGCTGCCAATGGCGTGATGCGCTGCGCGCAGGCGGTGGTGAAAGAGGTCGAGGGCCCCTATGACCCCGGCGCGAAACTCGGAGACCTGTGAATGAGTAAGACGAACCGGGGCCGGTTCTTCGAGGATTATCGCCTGGGCGAAGTGATCCGCCATGCCGTTCCGCGCACGCTTTCGGGTGGGGAACGGGCGCTTTACCACGCGCTCTATCCGGCCCGGCACGCGCTTTGTTCTTCCGATGCCTTTGCGCTAAGCGTGGGGCTGCCCGCGGCGCCCTTTGACGATTTCGCCGTATTCCACACGGTGTTCGGAAAGACGGTGCCCGACATCTCGCTCAATGCCGTGGCCAATCTCGGCTACGCGGAGGGCCGCTGGCTGGCCCCGGTCTGGCCCGGCGATACGCTGCAGTCCGAAAGCGAGGTCATCGGTCTGAAGCAGAACTCGAACGGAAAGTCCGGGGTTGTCTGGGTGCGCACGACCGGGCGGAACGCCGATGGCAAGCCGGTTCTGGAATATGTGCGTTGGGTGATGGTGCGCAAAGGGGATGCCGAGGCCGAAGCGCCTGCGCCAGTAATCCCCGAACTTGCCCCTTCTGTGCCCGCCGATGCGCTCATTGTGCCGGAAGGGCTGCATTTCAACGGCTATGACTTTGGCCTTGCCGGCGAGCCGCACCGCGCGCGCGACTATGCGGTGGGCGAAGTGATCGATCACGTTGATGGCGTAACCATCGAAGAGGCCGAGCATATGCTGGCCACCCGGCTGTGGCAGAACACCGCCAAGGTGCATTTCGATGCGACCCAGCGCGAGGATGGCAAGCGCCTGATTTATGGTGGCCATATCATCAGCCTCGCCCGCGCCCTGAGTTTCAATGGCCTGGCGAATGCGCAAATGATCGTGGGGTTAAACGGGGGCGCCCATGCCAACCCTTGTTTTGCAGGCGATACGGTGCGCGCCTGGTCAGAGGTGCTTGATATCGCGGAGACCGCCGCGCCGGGCGTGGCTGCGATGCGGTTGCGGCTTGTGGCCACGAAGGGCAGTGCCGGAGAGTTGAAGGGATCTGATGGGCGCTACGCCCCGGATGTGTTGCTTGATCTCGATTACTGGGCTCTCATGCCGGAATGATCCGGCACCTACTGGCTATCACACTATCGCTAAGTGTTGTGGCGCCCGCTGAGGCGTTCGAGGCGCGCTGCACGCCAAGCTCCAAGCAAACGGTCGAGGCCTTCGAACGCGCGAAGGATGCCTTCTTTCGGGGCGAATTCGATCGCTTTGATCGGATCGTGAACCCCTTTTCGGGCCCGCGCAATCAGGCTGCCGCGGACGATCTGCGCGGCCTTTCAAACAGTTTTCCGAACGGCTTTCGAGAATGCGCCGTTGTGGTGCAGCGGCGCGAACTCCCGGGCTTCTTTCAGGAGGTCGTTCTGTTCGATACGGGCGGCGCGCCAGTTGGCCTGTACCTGCAGGGCGCGGTGCTGCGGGGCAAAAGCTTCGTGACGGATTTCGCGCTTTCGGCCAATCTTGGTGAGATCATCGCCCGGCTTGAGTAGTTTGTGATCACTTAAAAAAGAAGCGTGATCACAAAGTGCAAGTTATTGTCGGATTGCGCCAAAACACCGCGCTGAATCGGCGGCTCAGCGCGTGACTTCACGGTTGAGCTTGGTATCTCTGGGGGGCCTCAGCGCGAACCAGCGCCGTTTGGAGGAGCATACCATGGCCGATGTGAACCGCGGGAACCGACCGCTTTCACCGCATCTGACGATTTATCGCCCGCAGCTAACATCGATCACGTCGATCTTCACCCGGATTACCGGAAACGCGCTGATCGTGGCGGCGCTTCTCATGGTGTGGTGGTTTCTCGCCGCGGCAACCTCGCCTGAATACTTCGCGGTGGCCGACGGGTTCGTCACTTCCTGGTTCGGCGATCTGGTTATGACGCTCTCGCTCCTGGCGCTTTGGTATCACACGCTGGCGGGCGTGCGGCACCTGATCTGGGATACCGGGCGCGCGCTTGATGTTCCCACGGCCGAAAAACTGGGGCTCGCCTGCATCGGCGGCTCAGTTGTTCTGACGGCCTTCACGCTGATCGTGATCTGAGGGGCACGCTATGGCATTTTTGACGGATAGAAAGCGCGCCGCGGGATTTGGTTCTGCCAAGGAAGGCACGCATCATTTCTGGAACATGACGGTCAGCTCCGTTGGCCTTCTCATCCTTGTGCCCCTTTTCGTCTTCATGTTCGGCGCCATGCTCGGGCGGCCGCATGAGGAAGTGATCGCCTATTTCGCGCGGCCATTCCCGGCGATTGTGGCCGCGCTCACCATCCTGATCGGCTTCATGCATTTCAAGAACGGCGTTCAGGTTCTGATCGAAGATTACGTGCATGGCCTGACGCGCAAGGTGCTGATCATCGCGATGATCTGCCTCAGCTACGCGGCCGCGGCGACGGGGCTTTTCGCCATCGCCCGGATCGCGCTTTAAGGAGCCCTCCATGGCTGAATACGACTACGAGACCCACGCGTATGATGTTGTTGTGGTGGGGGCTGGCGGCTCCGGCCTGAGGGCCACGCTCGGGATGGCCGAACAGGGGCTGAAGACGGCCTGTATCACGAAGGTGTTCCCAACCCGCTCGCATACCGTTGCGGCGCAGGGCGGCATCGCCGCCTCGCTTGGGAACATGGGGCCCGATAACTGGCAGTGGCACATGTATGACACCGTGAAGGGGTCAGACTGGCTGGGCGATACCGATGCGATGGAATACCTCGCGCGGGAGGCGCCCAAGGCCGTTTACGAGCTTGAGCATTACGGGGTGCCGTTTTCCCGCACCGAGGAAGGCAAGATCTACCAGCGCCCCTTCGGCGGCCACACCACCGAATTTGGCGAAGGCCCCCCGGTGCAGCGCACCTGCGCGGCGGCGGACAGGACGGGCCACGCCATTCTCCACACGCTCTATGGCCAGAGCCTGAAGGAGAAGGCTGAGTTCTTCATCGAATACTTCGCGATCGATCTGATCATGTCGGAAGACGGCCAATGCCAGGGCGTGGTTGCCTGGCGGCTGGAAGACGGAACGATCCACGTTTTCAATGCCAAGATGACGGTGCTGGCCACGGGCGGTTATGGCCGGGCCTATTTCTCGGCCACCTCGGCCCATACCTGCACCGGCGATGGCGGCGGCATGGTGGCGCGCGCCGGGCTGCCGCTTCAGGATATGGAATTCGTGCAGTTCCACCCCACCGGCATCTACGGCGCCGGCTGCCTGATCACGGAAGGGGCGCGCGGCGAGGGCGGCTACCTCACAAACTCCGAAGGCGAACGGTTTATGGAGCGCTATGCGCCCACCTACAAGGATCTCGCCTCGCGGGACGTGGTGTCGCGCTGCATGACGATGGAAATCCGAGAGGGCCGCGGTGTGGGGGCAGAGAGTGATCACATTCACTTGCATCTCAACCACCTGCCGCCTGAGACTCTGGCCGAACGGCTGCCCGGCATCTCTGAAAGCGCGCGGATCTTTGCGGGCGTTGACGTTACGAAAGAGCCGATCCCGGTGCTGCCGACCGTGCATTACAACATGGGCGGCATCCCCACGAATTACTGGGGCGAGGTGCTGAACCCCACGAAAGAGAACCCCGATGCCATCGCGCCGGGGCTGATGGCCGTGGGCGAGGCGGGCTGCGCCAGCGTGCATGGCGCAAACCGGCTTGGATCGAACTCGCTGATCGATCTTGTGGTGTTCGGCCGCGCCGCGGCGATCAAGGCGGGCGAGGTTGTGGATCCCGACAGCCCCAACCCCACGCTGAACCAGGCCTCTGTCGACAAGGCGCTGGGCCGCTTTGACGATCTGCGCCACGCCAAGGGCACGGTCGCCACTGCGGAGTTGCGCCTTGAGATGCAGAAAACCATGCAGCAGGACGCGGCTGTGTTCCGCACCGATGCCACCCTCGCCGAGGGTATGGAGAAGATGTATGCCGTGGCGGGCAAGATGGACGATATCGCGGTGACGGATCGCTCCATGGTCTGGAACAGCGATCTGATGGAAACGCTGGAGCTGACCAACCTGATGCCCAACGCGCTGGCCACCATCGTTTCGGCGGAGGCGCGCAAGGAAAGCCGCGGCGCCCATGCCCATGAGGATTATCCCGATCGCGATGACGAAACCTGGCGCAAGCACACGCTTTCATGGGTGAACGGGAAGGTCGATCTTGATTACCGCCCTGTGCATCTCAACCCGCTTCTGGGCCATAATGAGGGCGGCATCGATCTGAAGAAGATCGCGCCCAAGGCGCGGGTTTACTGATGCGGTTCGCGCTTTCTTTGTTTGCCGGGCTGGCCTTGTCGGCATGCAGCACACCCATTGGCACGGAGGTTGCGCGGGCATCGGCACGGGCGGTGGTGAACGATGTGGTAGAGGCGCGGTTCCCGGGTGTGCCGATCACCCCCGTAACCGATTGCGTGATAAATAACGCGACTGGTGACGAAATCGTCTCGATCGCTGGCGACGCGATCCGTCAACAGCCCTCGCCTGAAACGGTGCAACTGGTGGTCGAGATCGCCAGCAGGCCAGATACGGTGCGGTGTTTTGTTGAAGAAGCCGGGCCCGCAGTGTTGCCGCAAATCCTGGCCGGTTCGGCCTTAGGGAGCTAGATCCATGGCAGAATTCGCCCTTCCCAAGAACTCCCGTATCAAAACGGGGAAGACGTGGCCGAAGCCCGAGGGCGCCACGAATGTAAGGAAGTTCCAGATCTATCGCTGGAACCCCGATGATGGGGAAAACCCGCGCGTCGATACTTATTTTGTAGATATGGATACCTGCGGGCCCATGGTTCTGGACGCGCTGATCAAAATCAAGAACGAGATCGATCCCACGCTCACCTTCCGCCGATCCTGCCGCGAAGGAATCTGCGGTTCCTGTGCGATGAATATCGATGGGATCAACACGCTTGCCTGCATCTACGGGATGGATGAGATCAAGGGCGATGTGAAGATCTACCCGCTGCCGCATATGCCGGTGGTGAAGGATCTGATCCCCGACCTGACGCATTTCTATGCCCAGCACGCCTCGATCATGCCGTGGCTGGAGACAAAAACGCAGCGGCCCGAACATGAATGGCGGCAATCCATTGAGGATCGCAAGAAGCTCGACGGGCTTTATGAATGCGTGATGTGCGCCTCCTGTTCCACGGCCTGCCCGAGCTACTGGTGGAACGGGGATCGCTATCTCGGGCCCGCCGCGCTGCTTCACGCTTATCGCTGGCTGATCGACAGCCGGGATGAGGCCACGGGCGAGCGGCTGGATGAGCTTGAAGATCCCTTCAAGCTTTACCGCTGCCACACCATCATGAACTGCGCGAAAACCTGCCCCAAGGGCCTCAACCCCGCCAAGGCGATCGCGGAAATCAAGAAGATGATGGTGGAACGTATCGTCTAGGCCCGCTGGCCCCATGCCCATCCTGCTGATCCTTCTGGCGGCGGGCACATTCCTTTACCTCTGGTGGCGCTGGCGGGCGTTTGGGCTCACGCGTGAATGCCGCTGGCGCGAGGATCGCCGCCGGGGCCTTTGGCGCTGCGCGGCCTGCGGGGCGGAAACGGCCGAGGGCCCGCCTCGCATCTGCCTCAGGCCTCAGCAGTAGCGTTCGATGCCGGGCAACTGGCTGTCCGCGTAGCGGTCCCCATGTGCAAATCCAGGGGGGAGGAGCCGAGCGATCTCGGCCCGATCGGCATCCGAAAACGCGATCTCGGTGGCACTCGCACAAATGCGCACGTGTTCTGCCGTGCGGGTGCCGGGGATTGGCAAGATGTGCGGCGCCTGGTCAAGCGTCCAGGCCAGGGCCGCGGCGGCCGTGGCCCAGCCCCGCGCCGCGCAGAACGCCTGAAAAGGCGCGAGCGCTTCGCAATTGGCGCTAAAATTCGGCTCGGTAAACCGTGGCATCGGAGATCGGAAATCGCCCTTGGGGAAGGCGGAAGGATCGGGGAAGCGATCTGCCAGCATCCCGCGGGCGAGGGGGGAGAACGCCACGAAGGTTACGCCCAGATCGGCGCAGGCCTGTATCATCCCCAGTTCCGGCTGGCGGCACCAGAGCGAGTATTCGTTCTGAACGGCGGCGACGGGGTGCACCGCATGGGCGCGGCGGAGCGTGGCCGGAGCAATCTCCGATAGCCCGATGGCCCCGATCAGCCCCTCTTCGATGAACCCAACGAGCGTTTCCATCACCGTTTCGATCGGGCGCTCCGCCTCGCGGCGGTGGATATAGAAAAGCTCCACATGATCGCGGCCCAGCCGTTTGAGGGAGCCCTCAAGGGAGGCGCGCAGGCGGCCGGGCGCATTTGAAAAATGGCGCGTCGGCGTCTGATAGATCCCCGCCTTCGTGGCGATCGTCACATCGGGCTTTTCAGCGGTAAGGAAGGTGCCGATGATTTGTTCACAGCGCCCGGCGCCGTAGATCTCGGCCACATCGAGATGATCGATCCCGGCATCAAGCGCGGCGCTGAGGCAGGCGAGGCTTTCCTCCTCCGTCGTCGCGCCATAGATGCCGCCGAAGCTCATACATCCAAGGCCCACGGGAAACACATTGCGGCCGGCAAGAGGGCGGGGTTCCATCGCTTCGGGCTCCTTATCGTGTCATGGCCATGTAGCGGCCCGGTGGGGCATCGGCGAATCCGAACTTGCGGTAAAGGTCATGTGCATCGCGGGAGGCCAGCATCCAGCCGCTGACCCCGCGCAGATCCGGATGATCAAGGATCGCCTCGGTCATCCGCCGCCCAAGCCCCTGGCCGCGGGCGTCCGGGATCACGAAGAGATCGAAGATATATGCGAAATACGTGGCGTCTGAGACGGCGCGGGCAAAGGCAACCTGGCGGGGCCCATCGAAAAGGCCCGCGAGGTAACTGTTCTGAAATGCGCGGCGAATGCCCGCGGCGCTGCGCCCCTTTCCCCAGTAGGACGCCTGGATCACCGGGATGATCATCTCCAGATCCATCCGCCCGGGCTCGTAAGACAGCTCGATCTTTGCCGCAGCGAAGGTCACGCGAAGGCGGCCTCAAGCGCGATTTCCACCATGTCCCCGAAGCTGCGCTCGCGGTCTTCCGAGGGCAGCGCTTCGCCGGTGATCAGGTGATCGCTGACCGTAAGAACGGCCAGCGCGCGGCGGCCGTGGCGGGCGGCAAGGGTGTAGAGTTCGGCCGCCTCCATCTCTACCCCGAGGATCCCGTGCCGGATCATCTGTTCGTTCAGATCCGGCCGCTCATCGTAGAATACATCCGATGAATAGATGCCGCCCACGTGAAGGCCCACGCCCCGGCGCTGCGCGGATTGCTGGGCGGCTTGAAGCAGGCCCCAGTCGGCGCAGGGCGCGAAGTTCAATTCCCGGAAGATGCCGCGCGAGGGGGTTGAGAGCGTGGAGCATGTCATCGCAAGAATAACGTCGCGCACCTTCACGGCCTCCTGCATCCCGCCGCAGGATCCGATGCGGATCAGGGTTTGCGCGCCGTAATCCCGGATCAGCTCATTGGCGTAGATCGATAGGCTGGGCATCCCCATGCCCGAGCCCTGGATCGTTACCCGATGGCCTTTCCAGGTGCCGGTGAAGCCCAGCATGCCGCGCACCTCGTTGACGCAGGTTGCATCCTCGAGAAACGTTTCGGCGGCCCATTTTGCGCGGCGCGGATCGCCGGGCATCAAGACGGTTTCGGCGATATCGCCGGGATTGGCGCCGATATGGATTGTCATGGAAGGGCCTCGCAGATGGAATTAATGGCGTGACTATAGCCAATCGGCTGGCAGGGGCCAGCCGAGATCAAATACCATCCGAGATTGTATTAAGATCAAAAAATTCAGCCTCTGGCCGTTCCGACCAGAGCGCTGAATTGCAGTGACCTTAGGCTGCTAAATCGTTAACCGATTTGCCGGCCTTCATCGCATCCTTGAACCAGCCCGGTTGCCGGCCCCGCCCGCTCCAGGTTTGGGAGGGGTCTTCGGGGTTGCGATACTTTGCCTTGGGCGGCGATTTCTTCGCCGCGCTGACGGCGCCAACAAGATCGTTCAGGCTGAAGCCATGCTTCTTGGCGGCTGCTTCCGCGGCCTTCCGCGCAGCCGTCTTCTTCGTTTTCTCCAGTGTTTTCAGCTGCTTTTCGACATCCGATTGAAGCTTCAGCAGCTCTTTTTCGCTTTTCTTGCTTAGATCCATAGCCATAGCGCTCTCCTCTTTTCAGGGAGCATTAGGCATGAATTGCAAATAATGCAATAACGCGGGCCGGAAATTTACTCTGCCGCCACCGCAGCCGGGTCCACCAGTTCTACAATGTCAAACATGATGCGGTTCAATTCGAAGTCTTTCGGTGTGTAAACTTTCGCCACGCCTAATGCGCGCAATTTCTCCGCATCGTTGTCTGGTATAATACCACCCACAACCACGGGTATATTGGCGAGGCCCTCCGCGCGCATGCGATTCATCAATTCTTCAATCAATGGCATGTGGCTGCCCGACAGGATCGAAAGGCCCACGATATGCGCTTTATCCGCTTTCGCGGCGGTGACGATTTCTTCCGGCGTCAGGCGAATACCTTCATAGGCGATATCCATTCCGCAATCCCGCGCCCGGGCGGCAATTTGCTCGGCGCCATTGGAATGGCCATCAAGCCCCGGCTTTCCCACCAGGAATTTGAGCCGCCGCCCCAGCTTATCAGACGCGGCATCGACAAGCGCGCGAACATCGTCGAGCCCTTCTGTTCGGTTCGATGGATTACGGCTCACCCCGGTGGGCGCACGGTACTGGCCGAAGGCAGCGCGCACGATGTCACCCCATTCGCCCGTTGTCGCCCCGGCCTTCGCGGCCTCGATGGAAGACGGCATGATATTTGTGCCCTCTAACGCTGCAGCCCGCAGGTCGCTCAACGCGGCCTGAACTCGGGCCTCGTCACGTGCCGCCCGCCAGGCGATGAGCCGTTCGATCTGATCGGCCTCGGCATCGGCATCCGCAACCATGATCGCTTCGGGGCCCGAGGTCAGCGGGCTTTCCTCGCCCGCGGTATAGCGGTTCACGCCCACAACCGTGGTGTCGCCATCTTCGATCCGCCCGATCCGCTCGGCATTGGACTCCACGAGCCGCGACTTCATGTATTCGATGGCCTGAACCGCGCCGCCCATGGCATCGATTTGCGCCAGCTCCGCGCGCGCGCCCTCTTTCAGCGCCTCGACCTTCGCCTCCACAACGGGGCTGCCGTCAAATAGATCGCCGTATTCAAGAAGGTCGGTTTCCAATGCCAGGATCTGCTGCATTCTGAGCGACCATTGCTGATCCCACGGGCGCGGCAGCCCCAGCGCCTCATTCCAGGCGGGCAATTGCACGGCGCGGGCGCGCGCGCGTTTTGAAAGCGTGACCGCCAGCATCTCCAGCAAAATGCGATAGACGTTGTTCTCCGGCTGCTGCTCTGTCAGCCCCAGCGAATTGACCTGCACGCCGTAGCGGAAGCGGCGGAACTTCTCGTCCTCCACCCCGTAGCGTTCGCGGCAAATCTCATCCCAGAGATCCACGAAGGCGCGCATCTTGCACATCTCGGTCACAAACCGGATGCCGGCGTTCACGAAAAACGAAATGCGCCCAACCATGGCCGGGAAATGCTCGGGGGGTACCTTGCCCTTCAGATCATCCAGCACCGCCGTCGCCGTTGCCAGCGCATAGGCCAGTTCCTGTTCCGGTGTCGCGCCCGCTTCCTGCAAATGGTAGGAACACACGTTCATCGGGTTCCATTTTGGTAGATGCGCGCGGGTATAGGCGGCCACATCTGTGATCATCCGCAGCGAGGGTTCGGGCGGGCACACATAGGTGCCACGCGAAAGGTATTCCTTGATGATGTCGTTCTGAACCGTGCCTTGGAGCTTGGAGGTATCGGCGCCCTGCTCCTCTGCCACGGCGATGTAGAGCGCCAGGAGCCAGGGCGCCGTGGCATTGATCGTCATCGAGGTGTTCATGTCCTCAAGCGGGATCTCGGAGAAGAGTGTGCGCATATCGCCCAGATGGGCGATCGGCACCCCAACCTTGCCCACTTCGCCACGCGCCAGCTGGTGATCGCTGTCATACCCCGTCTGCGTGGGCAGATCGAAGGCCACCGAAAGGCCGGTCTGCCCCTTGGCGAGATTTCCACGGTAAAGCGCGTTCGAGGCCTTGGCCGTGGAATGCCCGGCATAGGTGCGAAACAGCCAGGGGCGATCTTTTTGCGTCTGCGGCATTGGCGGGCTCTCCGGGCGAGGTTGAGCAATTTTCTTTCGTTCGGGCGTTAGTACGTAAAATAATATGGCGTTGTCAATTCGCCGCGTTGCGGCATGGGGAACTTTACCGGGCCCGTGATCAATGCGACCGTCAGGGCGTGTTTGGCACTGTCGAGATCCCAATCTGGCTCTTGGTCCTGATCCTCCTGTTCGCGGCGGTCACCTTTGCCTCGCATTTCCTGTTTCCCTCGGTGCGCTGGTTTTTCCGGCGGCGGGCGGAACGCCTGGTGGATGAGCTTAACAAACGGCTCGAACGGCCGATTCAGCCCTTCAAGCTTGCCCGGCGAACAGACATGATCCAGCGCCTGATCTACGATCCCGAAGTGGCGGCCGCGGTGGGCGCCCATGCGCGCGAAACCGGGGTGCGCGAGGATGTCGCCTTCGAGGAAGCGCGCCGTTATGCGCGCGAGATTGTTCCGGCCTTCAGCGCGCTGGCCTATTTCGGGTTTGCTACACGGGCTGCCAAATGGCTTTCCACCCGGCTCTTCCGCGTGCGCCTCGGCCAGTACGATGCCGAGGAACTGGCGGCGATCGATGGCGAGGCGACGGTTGTTTTCGTGATGAACCACCGCTCCAACCTCGATTACGTGCTCGTCACCTATCTAGTGGCCGAGCAATCCGCGCTCTCCTACGCCGTTGGTGAATGGGCGCGGATCTGGCCGCTTCAACAGCTTATTCGGGCGATGGGCGCTTATTTCATCCGGCGGCGCGAACGGAACGCGCTCTACCGCCGGGTGCTGGCCCGCTACGTGCAGCTTGCCACAGAGGCCGGGGTGGCCCAGGCGGTGTTTCCCGAAGGGGGGCTTAGCCTCGACGGCGAACTTGCCCCGCCGAAGTTAGGCCTTCTCAGCTATATCGTTGCCGGCCACGGCAGCGGGGCGCGGGATATCGTGTTCGTGCCCGTGGCGCTGAACTACGATCGGGTGATCGAAGACCGGATTCTCATCGAGGCAAAGGCAACGGGCAAGCGCCGGTTTCGCGGTACTGTGCCCTCTTCAATTGCCTTTACTGCGCGGTATCTCTGGCGCCGGCTGCGGGGCACGGCGCATCGGTTCGGCTATGCGGCGGTGTCTTTCGGTACGCCGATATCGTTGCAGTCCTTTGCCGAGACCGCCACGGGTGATGTGACCGAGGCGCTGGCCGAAGAACTGATGCATCGGATAGAACGGGTGATGCCGGTGCTGCCTGTGCCGCTTGTTGCGCGGATCCTCTGCGGAGTGGCGGGCGCAATGACCAAGGGCGACCTGAAAGCCGCGATTGATCGCGATGTCACGGGGCTTCGCGCGGCTGGGGCGGCGCTGCATGTGGCGCATGACGATGCGCGCTACACGATGGAGTTCGCCCTGAGGCATCTGGCCTTGCGAAAAATCGTGGCGGTGTCTGGCGACGAGGTGCGCATCCTGCCCGGGCAGGCGCCGCTTTTGGCCTTTTACGCGGCCTCGATCGGGCCGCTATTCGATGCAGGCGCAGAAACAATCGCGCCAAGTTCCGCCGAAACAGCGCCCGCTGCGACATAAAATTTCAAAAAGACATGCAAATTGGTTTGCAAAGTTGCTTCCCGCCCTCTAACTCACTCGCAATCGCGCAACGATTCTGCGTTGCGGCACCGCGCTTCTTTGAACTGCGCCTCTTTGAGTGGAGAGAGATATGGCACTGGATACCAACGCCCCCGAAGCCGGCTATGACGCCCCGGTGAAGGATCTCTACGAGGTGGGAGAATTCCCGCCGCTTGGCCACGTACCGGCGCAGATGCATGCCTGGGCCATTCGCCGTGAACGCCATGGCGAGCCTGAGCAGGCGATGCTGAAAGAGGTGGTGGATACCCCTGCAATCGACAGCCACGAAGTGCTCGTGATGGTGATGGCGGCAGGCGTGAACTACAACGGTGTCTGGGCCGCGCTCGGCCAGCCGATCAGCCCATTCGATGGCCATGGAGAACCCTTTCACATCGCGGGCTCCGATGCTGCCGGGATCGTCTGGGCCGTGGGCGATAAGGTCAAGCGTTGGAAGGTGGGTGACGAGGTTGTCATCCATTGCAACCAGGATGATGGCGATGATGAGGAATGCAACGGCGGCGATCCGATGTATTCGCCGAGCCAACGGATCTGGGGCTATGAAACCCCCGATGGCTCCTTCGCCCAGTTTACCCGGGTACAGGCGCAGCAGCTCATGCCGCGGCCGAAGCACCTCACCTGGGAAGAGGCGGCGTGCTACACGCTGACGCTGGCCACCGCCTACCGGATGCTTTTCGGCCATGAGCCCCATGATCTCAAGCCGGGCCAAAACGTGCTTGTGTGGGGCGCCTCGGGCGGCCTTGGATCCTACGCGATCCAGCTCATCAATACCGCCGGTGCCAATGCCATCGGCGTGATCTCTGATGAAGACAAGCGCCAGTTCGTACTGGATCTTGGCGCCAAGGGTGTGATCAACCGGAAGGAGTTTAACTGCTGGGGCCAGTTGCCCACGGTGGGTAGCCCGGAATATGCCGAGTGGTTCAAGGAAGCCCGGAAGTTCGGAAAGGCGATCTGGGAGATCACCGGCAAGGGCGTAAACGTCGATATGGTGTTCGAACACCCCGGCGAAGCCACCTTCCCCGTCTCCACCTTCGTGGTGAAAAAGGGCGGCATGGTGGTGATCTGCGCAGGCACCACGGGATTCAACCTTACCTTTGATGTGCGCTACATGTGGATGCACCAAAAACGCTTGCAGGGCAGCCACTTCGCGCATCTGCAGCAGGCCAGCGCGGCCAATAAGCTGATGCTGGAGCGGCGGCTTGATCCCTGCATGTCGGAGGTGTTTCCGTGGGATGAGCTTCCTCAATCGCACACCAAGATGATGCGGAACGAGCATAAGCCCGGCAATATGTCTGTGCTTGTTCAGGCGCCGGTTACGGGGCTGCGCACGATCGAGGATGCGCTTGAAGCCAGCCCCTACCGCTGACATCTCGAACGGTTCTGCGACAAGGTGCCGCGACGATGGCATCTGCAACCTTGAGTTGTTCAAAAACAAGTAGTTAATGTCTGCAACTCGCCGAATCCGGCGAGTTGCGCCAGGCTGCGGCGTGCGCTGCAATGGGAGGCACGCCGCGCATTAACTTCTCGTTAACCAATCAGTTCGAGGCTCGATATGAACAATAACTGGATCATGGATGTGCTCGACGATCTGCGTCAGTTCGCGGGGAAAAACGGGTACGTGAAGATCCACGAAAAGCTGGAGGAGCTCTCCGAAGTTGCTGCGGAAGAGCTTGCGCAGGCCGCGCGCCCCCCGGCGAGGAGAACGACGGGTCATGCCACCCCCTCTCGCGCCGTTTCTGGACAGTCTCGACGCTGCCAAGACCCTTCATGACCTGAGTGCCGAAATCAACGCGCTGCGGGACGGGCTGGGCGTTGAACACCTCATCTACCATTCGGTCAACAACGCGGGCGATGAATACGCCGCGCTCACTTACGGCCCGGATTGGGTGGAACGCTACGTTTCGCAAAACTACGCCCGGATCGATCCCGTGGTTTTGGGCTGTCAGCAGAGCTTCGATCCCGTGGATTGGCGCAGGCTGGATTGGAACGGCCGCGCGGTGCGGGCCTTTCTGGGAGAGGCCAGGGATGCAGGCGTTGGCCAGCAGGGGATATCGGTGCCGATCCGCGGCCCGAACGGGCAGTTCGCGCTCTTCACGATTAACGATCGGATTGGTGATGGCGCGTGGGAACGATACACCGCCGAGTTTCTTCCAACCCTCATTCTGGCCGCACATTTCTTTCACCAAAAGGCGCTGGAGATCGAGCAGGGCGCCGAGTTTCTGCCCGACAGCCCGCTGTCGCCGCGCGAAGCCGATACGCTGCGGCTTCTGGCGCTGGGCCATAGCCGTGCAAAAGCGGCAGACATCCTATCCATCTCGGAGCATACCTTACGCGTCTATATCGAGAACGCGCGGCAAAAGTTGCAGGCCGCCAATACCACCCATGCGGTGGCGCGGGCGCTTGTGTCAGGAAAGATCGCGCTCTGATCCACCGAACGGCCTGGTTCCGGCCCGTTAACCGAAGTTTCAGACCGTTCTCCCGCTTGAAACAGGCGGGGAACGGGCATGCTGCGATATCTGCGGGCGAGGGAGTTGCGGGATCATCCGCGGCTGGCGCATTCGATGTTCCGGGATCGGGCGGCGCAGTTTCGCGATCGGCTGGGATGGGCGGTAACCGTGAATGCGGCGGGAGAGGAGCGCGATGCCTATGATGCGCAGGCTCTCAACGCATTCTACGTGATCTGGGAGGGTGAGGGTGGGCGTCACGGCGGATCGCTTCGCTTCCTCCCCACGATGGGGCCAACCATGCTGGCCGATCATTTTCTGCATCTGACCGACGGGGTCACCTTCCGGTCGCCCCACATTTGGGAATGCACGCGTTTCTGTGTAGCGCCCGAGGCACCTGCGCATGTGGCTGCGGCGCTGATGTTGGGCGGCCTGGAGATCGGGCTCGCGCACGGGCTCTCTCATGCCATTGGCGTATTCGATGCGCGGATGGTGCGGATCTACAAGCGGCTCGGGTGGCCGCCTGCCATTCTCGGCACGCAGGGTATCGGGCGCGATGCGATTAGCGCCGGGCTCTGGAGCTTTGAGGCCGCGTTGCGCCCTGTGCTTCTGGCGCGTGCGGGCCTGTCGCCGGACGAACTGGCCGAGTGGCGGGCCATGAAAGGCCTTGCGGGCGCGACGGCCTGAACCGTCTGGCGCCGGCCCGGCGGCAGGCGTAAGTAACGGGCGATGACGCAGGCCGCCCTCGCCCTTTCGGAAGATCAGTCCGAAGCCTACGACCGGATCGCCGACGTGCTGAAGGGCGTAGGCGTGGACCTCACACGGGAAACCACGCTTCCGCGCCAAGAGGCGGGAAACCCCTCGGTGCTCGCGCTTCTGGGCAAGGCCGGAACGGGTAAAACGCTGCTTCTTGCGCAGCTCGTGGAAGCCTTGGCGGCCGCCGGGGTGGAAACCGTGACGGGCGATTATGAAAGCCGCCGCGCGCGGGAACGCCGCACCGTTGCGGTTCTCGCCCCCACCAACAAGGCCGCAAGCGTTTTGCGGATGCGGGGTGTGCCAGCGACAACGATCCACCGGATCATCTACACCCCCGTCTATGACCCGGAGTTCGAAAAAGTGGCGGCCTGGCTTGCGGGCGAGGGGGATCGCCCGACCGTTGAGGGCCTGACCGACGAGGCGCTCGACCGGGCCCATGCCTTCTATCAAACCAACCGGTCGATCCCCGGGGCGCTTGCCGCTGCGGGGCTGCGCGGCTCCGATTTCATCACCGGATGGAAACGCAGGGAAGACCCGCTTGATATCGGGTTTATCGATGAAGCCTCGATGCTCGATGACAAGCAGTTCGAGGATCTCAAGGAGATCTTTCCGCTGCTCATCCTCTTTGGCGACCCTGCGCAGCTTGCCCCGGTTAACCAATCTGGCGAGATGGTGTTCGATAAGCTCGCCGCCCCCCGAAAGATCGTGCTGGAGCAGGTTCACCGGCAGGTGGAGGGCAATCCGATCCTCGATCTGGCCCATGCGCTTTCCGATCCGGGGCTGGAATTCGAACGTTTCGAGGCGATGGTATCGGAAGCCGCGGCACGGGATGATCGCGTAATGCTCTCGCAGCGTGTGGATGCCGATATGATGGCGCGGTCGCCGGTGCTTGTGTGGCGCAACACCACGCGCATTCGGCTAATCCACGCCTTCCGAGCCGCCCACGAGGCGCCAAGCGATACGCTTCTGCCCGGCGAGCCGCTGATCTGCGATGGCATCGAACTGCCTCTCAAGCACCGCAAGCGGCGGATTGAACTTGAGGCGCGCGGCCTCGTGAAAGGCGCGCAGACGATCTACCTTGGCCCTGGAAGGCGGCCCGGATTTTCCCGGCTGCATCTGATCGGATCGGATGATCCGCGCCTGTCCGTTGCCTCGATCATCAAGATCGAGATGCCCGAAGAGGATGAGCCATTCATTCCCTTTGCCGCCACCATGGGGGCGGCCTTTCTGCACGGGGCGGCGGTGACGATCCACAAGAGCCAGGGTTCCCAATGGGATGACGTTCAGGTTTTCGCGCCCGATCTCTGGGCCGCGGCGCGGGCCGGGCGGGTGGAGGCCGGCATCGCGCTTTGGAAACGCCTGGCCTATGTGGCGATCACCCGGGCGCAGACGCGGCTGCACTGGGTTGTGAGAAACAGGCTGGCGCGGCCTCAGGCGGTTCTTGGAACAGAGGATCTGCCGGTGCCCGCGCCGAAACTGGCCTTGAAACCTGCGGAGGAGGGGACATGACCGGAACCATGCTGATCACGGGCGCAAGCTCGGGCATCGGGCGCGCCACGGCGGAGACGGCGCTGGCGGCAGGCTGGCGCGTGGGCCTTTTCGCCCGGCGCAGCGGCCCGCTTGAGGAGGTGGCAGCGCAAGGCGAGGCGCTCGTGCTGCCGGGCGATGTGACCCGGATCGCGGATCTGGAAGGCGCCGCGGCCGAGATCGCCGCCCAATGGGGCCGGCTCGACGTTCTATTCAACAACGCCGGTATCTTCACGCCGCCGGGCACCATCGATGAGATCGATTATGGCGATTGGGAGCAATCCGTCGCCGTAAATCTTACCGGTATGTTCAACGCGGCCCGCGTGGCCTTCGCCCAGATGCGGCGGCAGAACCCGCAGGGCGGGCGCATCATCAACAATGGCTCGATCTCGGCTTACAGCCCGCGCGAAGGTTCGATCTGCTACACCACCACGAAACACGCGATCACGGGGCTTACCAAATCCCTTTCGCTTGATGGCCGTGCCATTGATATCGCCTGCGGCCAGATCGATATCGGCAATGCGCGCACGCCGATTGTGGAGGCGATTGCCGATCGCGCAGAAGCCGCAGGCAAGCCCGCCGTGCCGACGATGGACGTGGCCGATGCCGCGAAGGCCGTGCTGCACATGGCAAGCTGCCCGCCCGAGGCCAATGTTCAGTTCATGACGGTGATGGCCACCAAGATGGCCTATATCGGCCGCGGTTAAAGCGCTATGCGAACGGGCTGCATCCCCGAACGCTGCCTGAAATCGCAGGTTTCAAGGCGCTAGGTGATACGCGACGATCCGGGTTTTTCGTCAAACGCTTTAGCCGCGGACGTAACGGAAGATAGCGGAGGCACCCCATCCTGCGGCGATGGCGATGAAAATCGAAAGCAGCCCGTAAACCAGTGGCTGCTCATGGGCGAGGTTATAAAGAAAGCGCTCAAGCCCAACCTTTTGCACGAAGAGCACGGTTTCGTAGATATCCACGACGCGGCCATCGCGGGTGAGTACAAAACGGGTGCTGTAATCGCCCTCGGTCAGATTGGCCGGAAGCGCAATCGAGGTATTGAAGAGCGTCTCTTCGGTGAGCTCCACGGCGCCGATCTTCGTTTGGTACAGGTCGGCTTCCTGGCGGATCCGGATCAGCGCGCTTGTGAAATCCGCGGCATTCTCCACATCCGCGGGCGCGCCGACAGATCGAATGGCCCGGGCAACCGAAAGCTTGTGGCGCAGATCCTCTACATCGCGGATCACATCGAACCAGTCGCCCGAAGTGGCTACGGCGTAGAAGGATGGCGCGCTATCCACTTCCACCGCATGAGCGTTGACCCAGATCCCCAACCGCCGTGCTTTCTTGCGCACGACCACGGGCTCTGAGGGCCCGGAGACCGTGACGATCACCCCAAGTTCCCCGCTATCGGGGATCGCCGCCTCGCGCTTCACCGCCCCGAAGATCAGGATCTCGGAGCCGTCAAAATTGGTGGTGATCGAAATCCGGTTCTGCGAAAGCCCGGCAACAACCTCTTCGGCCTGCGCCGTGCCAAACACGGCGATCCAGATCAGGAGAGCGAGGCGGATCATCCGTGCCCTCCATTGCCGAGCGTGAAAAGCTCCTCTGGCATCAGCAGAAGGTCGAGCGCGAGCTTTCCGCAGACGGCGAGCACCATGATCGCGAGCAGAATGCGCAATTGCTCGGCCTTTAGGCGCGTGCCGATCTGCGTGCCCACCTGGGCGCCAACAACGCCGCCGATCAGCAGAAGCACAGCCAGCACCATATCGACGGTGAAGTTCGTGGTGGCATGCAGCAGCGTGGTGAAGGCGGTCACGAAAATGATCTGGAAGAGCGATGTACCCACCACCACCTTCGTGGGCATGCCCAGAAGGTAGATCATCGCGGGCACCATGATGAACCCTCCGCCCACCCCCATGATTGCGGCGAGGATGCCAACGCAGATCCCCACGATCACCGGCGGGATCACCGAGATATAGAGCCCCGAGGTGCGGAATTTCATCTTGAAGGGCAGGCTGTGCACCCAGGTGTGTTTGCGACGCGTGGGAAGGGCGCCGGCGCGGGTTTTCCGGATCGCATTGAGGCTTTCCACGAACATCAGCGATCCGATGATCCCCAGAAAAACCACGTAGCTCAGCCGCACCAGCAGATCGACCTGGCCCACCGCCTTGAGCGCGTTGAAGATCTGCACCCCCAGCGCGGCGCCGATCAGGCCGCCCACCAGAAGCACCGTGCCCATCCGCAAATCCACGGTCTTGCGCCTCAGATGCGCCAGCACGCCCGAGAAGGAAGAGGCGACGATCTGGTTGGCCTCGGTTGCCACAGCCACGGCGGGCGGGATGCCGATGAAGAACAATAGCGGCGTCATCAGAAAGCCGCCGCCCACGCCGAACATGCCCGACAGCACGCCCACCATCCCGCCCAATCCCAAAAGCAGGAAGGCATTGACCGAAACCTCGGCGATGGGCAGGTAGATTTGCATGGGTGGCCTTACGTCAGTGCAAATCCCTTAACGAATGCCCTACGTTACGGGTAGGGTTAGTCTTGCGACAAATCGGATCGATGGCCGGTTTGTGACACTTATCTCTCTTTTACGTAGGGTTCGCCCCCGGCGCGCGGCGGGATCGCCTTGCCCACAAAGCCTGCAAGGATCACCACCGTCAGGATATAGGGCAGGGCCTGCATGAACTGCACCGGCAGCGTGATCCCGATCACCTCGATGTTCTGATAGCGGTTGCCGATGGCTTCGAGCAGCCCGAAGAGCAGGCAGGCGGAGAGCGCGTACCACGGCCGCCATTTCGCGAAGATCAGCGCGGCCAGGGCGATAAAGCCGCGCCCGGCGCTCATATCCTTCACAAAGCCCGCCGCGAGGCCGGTGGCCAGATAGGCCCCGGCAAGCCCGCAAAGCAGCCCGCATATGGCCACCGCCGTGTAGCGCAGGCGCACGACCGAGATGCCGGCGGTATCGACCGCGCCGGGGTTTTCGCCCACCGCGCGCAGGCGCAGCCCGAAGCGGGTGCGAAAGAGCACGTACCAACTGGCGGGCACCGCAAGAATGCCGATGTAAACAAGGAAGGTGTGGCCCGAGACGAGTTCTGCATAAACCGGGCCAAGAAGCGGGATGTTTTCCATCACGCCCGCCAAGGGCCACTCGATGGGGTTAAAGCGCGCATCGCCCGCAAGCGAGGGGGTGCGCCCCCCCTGGTTGAACCATGCTTGCGCCACCAGAACGGTAAGGCCCGCCGCAAGGAAGTTGATCGCAACGCCCGAGATCAGCTGATTGCCGCGGAAGGTAATCGAGGCAAGGCCGTGGATGCCTGAGAGCACCATCGAGGCGGCAATTCCCGCCAGAAGCCCCACCCAGACCGATCCGCTGATCGCGGCGAAGGCGGCAGAGAAGAATGCTGCGGCCAGCATCTTGCCCTCAAGGCCGATGTCGAAGATCCCCGCCCGTTCCGAAAAAAGGCCCGCAAGGCAGGCCAGCAGCAACGGTGTGGCCAGGCGAATGGTGGAATCGAGGATCTGAAGGGCGGTTGCAAAATCCATGGCCTCAGATCCTTTCCATCGCGAGACGGATCGCGAAGGTGGCGAAAAGCGCGCCAAGCCCCGCCTCTATCCATCGCCGCCCCGTGGCATAAGCCTTACGGGCCGGGGAGGATGAGAGTACCAGCGCCCAGGCCGCATGGCATCCGAACGAAATCACGAAGGCGCCGAGTACGAAGGCGGTCACCACGAGGGGCCCACCACCCTGCGTGGCACCGATCGCCGCGATGGCCAGCCAGAAGAACAGGGCCTTGGGGTTCGTTGCCTGCAGCAGGAAGCCATAGGCGAAGGCTTTCGAAAGGCTGCGCTTTGGCATGGTGATAGCGTTCACTTCCGGGGGGCGCGCGGCCTTGCGGAAGGCGCCGTAGGCGAGCCAGGCAAGATACGCCGCGCCGATGAATTTCAGGATCGTCATGGCCCAGGCAGCTTGGGTGAGGAGGAGCCCGACGCCCGCCATCGTGCCGAGATTCAGAACGACGCTGCCGAAGGCGATGCCGAAGCTCGCCACGAGCGCTGCTGTTCTGCCGGAGCTGGCGGCAAGGCCCAGAAGCATCGCCACCGCAGGGCCGGGGGAAGACGCGCCGACAAGCAGGATGGCATAGGCTGCAATGAAACCGGGCAGATACTCAATCATTCCGCGGCCTCCGGCTTGCGTTCGCTCTGCGCAGTGTCGCTCCGCCGCATGGCAAGGAACATGCGCTCCAGTGGCATCCTAACCATGTTATCGAGCGCGCCTGTGAAGAGGATCACCAGCGCCTGGATCACCACGATCAATTCGCGCGGTATGTTGGACCAGAGGCTAAGCTCCGCCCCGCCTTGGTAGAGAAAGCCGAAGAGCAGGGCCGCGAGGAACACGCCGAAGGGGTGCGAGCGGCCCATGAGCGCCACGGCGATGCCGATGAAACCGGCGCCTTCGACGGAGTTCAGAACAAGCCGCTCGGCCTCGCCCATCACATTGTTGATGGCCATGCAGCCCGCCAGCCCGCCCGAGATCAGCATTGCGATGATCGTGATCTTCACGGGCGAGATCCCGGCATAGACCGCTGCGGTTTCCGAATGGCCGAAGGCGCGGATCTGGTAGCCCAGACGGGTGCGCCAGATCAGCCACCAGACGAGGAAGCAGGCCGCGATGGCCACGAAGAAGGTGACGTTGATCGGCGCGCCACGGAAGAGCGGGTTCTCCGCCGTGGCGAAGAGATCCTGAAACGTGGGCAGGCTCGCGCCTTCGGGGAACCGCGCGCTTGCGGGATCCATCGCGCCTTGCGGGCGCATCACGTTGACGAGCATGTAGTTCAGAAGCGCCGCGGCGATGAAGTTGAACATGATCGTGGTGATCACGATATGGCTGCCGCGTTTGGCCTGCAGATAGGCCGGGATTGCCGCCCAGGCCGCGCCGAAGAGCGCGCCGCCCACAATCGCAATCGGTAGCGCCAGAAGCCAGTGCGGCCAGTTGATCGACAGGCACACCAGCGCCACGCCCAGCCCGCCGAGCATCGCCTGGCCTTCGCCGCCAATATTGAAAAGCCGGGCATGGAAGGCCACGGCCACCGCGAGGCCGGTGAAGATGAAATTCGTGGTGTAGTAAAGCGTGTAGCCCCAGCCATAGGTGGAGCCGAGCGCCCCCGTCACCATGATCTGCACCGCCTCGATCGGGCTTTCGCCGATGGCGAGGATCACGAGGCCGGAAAGGAAGAAGGCGATCAGAAGGCTGATCAGCGGAATCAGGAACACATCCGCCCATTGCGGCATCTTCTGCATCGCTCAGTGCCCCCCTGCTGCCGCGGCCATCGGCGCGTTGGTATCTGTAATCCCCGCCATCAGAAGGCCCAGTTCCTTCTGATCGGTCTGGGCCGGATCGCGTTCGCCCATGATCTGGCCATCAAACATCACCGCGATTCTGTCGGAGAGCGACATGATCTCGTCAAGCTCCACCGAAACAAGCAGGATTGCCTTGCCCTGATCGCGCAGCTCCACGATCCGCTGGTGGATGAATTCGATGGCGCCGATATCCACGCCGCGCGTGGGTTGGCCGATGAGCAGCAGGTCGGGATTACGCTCGATCTCGCGGGCCAGCACGATCTTCTGCTGGTTCCCGCCCGAGAAGCTTTTCGCTGTGAGCCTGGGGTTCGGGGGGCGCACGTCAAAGCGCTCCATCTTCCCTTCGGTTTCGCGGTAGATGGCGGGGTTATCCATCACATAGGCGCTCTTTTGATAGGCTGGGTCGTGGTGGTAGCCGAACACGATGTTTTCCCACGCCATGAAATCCATGATCAGGCCCTCGCGCTGCCGGTCTTCGGGCACATGGGCGATGCCGCGCGCGCGGCGCGACTGGCCATCGGAATGCGCGCCGGTGAGATCGATCTCTTCGCCATTCACACGGATCGTGCCCGTGCCCTTGGCGTAGCCGCCCAGAATTTCAAGCAGTTCCGATTGCCCGTTGCCGGCGACCCCGGCGATGCCGAGGATCTCGCCGGCCCGCACGTTCAGCGAAACGCCCTTCAGGCGCTCCACGCCCTTATCATCGGAGATCCGGAGGTTTTCGACCTCCAGCACTGTTTTGCCCGGGGTTGCGGGCTTCTTGTCCACACGCAGCAGAACTTTCCGGCCCACCATCAGCTCGGCCAATTGCTCGGGGCTTGTATCGGCGGTGCGCACCGTCGCCGTCATCTCGCCGCGCCGCATCACGCTGACCGTATCGGTCACCTCCATGATCTCGCGCAGCTTGTGGGTGATCAGGATGATCGTTTTCCCCTCGTCGCGCAGCCCGCGGAGGATGCGGAAGAGGTGATCGGCCTCCGCCGGGGTCAATACGCCCGTAGGCTCATCGAGGATCAGGATTTCCGCGTGGCGGTAGAGGGCCTTCAGGATCTCCACGCGCTGTTGCATGCCCACGCCGATATCCTCGATCAGCGCATCGGGGTCGACGCTGAGTTCGTATTCCTCGGAAAGCTGCGTCAGCAACGTGCGCGCCTTGGCAAGCGAGGGGCGCAGCAAACTGCCATCCTCGGCGCCGAGAACAACGTTTTCGAGAACCGAGAAGTTTTCGACGAGCTTGAAGTGCTGAAACACCATCCCGATCCCGGCGCGGATCGCGGCCTGGCTATCGGGAATATCCGTTTCGCGGCCATTGATGAAAATCTCGCCCGCATCGGCCTTGTAGAAGCCATAGAGGATCGACATGAGCGTGGATTTTCCCGCGCCATTCTCGCCGATAATCCCGTGGATGGTGCCGGGCATGACCCGGATCGAGATATCCTTGTTGGCTTGCACCGGCCCGAAGGCTTTCGAGATGCCCTTGAGTTCGATGGCGGGCGCCGTGTCTGACATCTGTGGTTCAGCCTTCCGAAATTCTAAAAAGGGGCCGCGCGAGCAGTCTCGCACGGCCCCCGGAATCTGTCACCCGTAGGCGATCAGAAGTTCAGTGCCGGGCAGCTGTCGTCCGACATATAGTCATGCACGGCCAGATCGCCGGAGATGATGGCGGCCTTGGCCTCTTCAACCGCGGCCTGCATCTCATCGGATACAAGCTCTGCGTTGAACTCGTCGACAGCGTAGCCCACGCCCTCGGCGGCCAGGTTCATAACCACAACGCCGGTTTCGAAATTGCCCTCTTCGCCCATCTTGAAGGCTTCGTAGACGGCATTATCCACCCGCTTCATCATCGAGGTGAGCACCGAGCCGGGGTGCAGGTAGTTCTGGTTGGAATCAACGCCGATCGAGAGGATGCCCTCATCGGCCGCGGCCTGCAGAACGCCGACGCCAGTGCCGCCAGCGGCGGCATAGACCACATCGGCCCCCTGGCTGATCTGCGCCTTCGTCAGTTCGCCGCCCTTCACAGGATCGTTCCATGCCGCAGGCGTTGTGCCCGTCATGTTGGCGATGATCTCGGCATCGGGGTTCACATGCTTCACGCCTTGGGCGTAGCCGCAGGCGAATTTGCGGATCAGCGGAATATCCATCCCGCCCACAAAGCCAACCGTCCCGGATTCCGAGGCTTTGGCGGCCATCATGCCCACAAGGAACGAGCCCTCGTGTTCAGAGAAGACGACGGAGCGCACATTGGGCTCATCCACCACCATGTCGATGATCGCGAACTGCGTATCGGGGTAATCCGGCGCAACTTCGCCCAGCACGTTGCCGAAGGCGAAACCGGTCATCACAACGGGGTTGGCGCCCGCTTCAGCAAACCGGCGCAGGGCCTGCTCGCGCTGGGCTTCCGATTGCATTTCGATCTCGCGGAACGAGCCGCCGGTTTCTTCGGCCCAGCGGGTTGCGCCGTTGAAGGCGGCTTCGTTGAACGATTTGTCGAATTTGCCGCCGAGATCGAAGATGATCGCGGGCTCGGCCTGTGCCGCGCCGGCGGTGATCGCCAGCCCGGCAGCAGCGCCGAGAAGGGATTTCATGAGGGTCATTGGTAGCTCCCTGTTTTTTATACATCTGCGAGCCCCGAACGCAGCGCGCGGGGCCGCAACAGTCACAGATCATAAAGATCATCGCGATTAAGGCCGCAGGGGCAAGAAAGGGTCAAGCGGCTTTTCTCCCCTTGACGCTGCGATTTGGGCAAATGCCCGGAGATTGCGCATCAGGTGGAAGCGGGTGGGGCGGAAAGCGGTTTGCGCATCAGGATTGCGTCTTCCCGCAAGCCGCCCGGGCGCCGGTAGTAGCGGGGCCTCCTGCCAAGTTCCGCATAGCCTGCCGCTACGTAAAGCCCGCGGGCCGCGGTATTTTTTGCGCCGACTTCCAGAAACACGTCCGCGGCGCCCTTGTCGCGCGCATCGGCCTCGAAGGCGGCAAGGCACGCCGCTCCGTGCCCCGCACGCCGGGCCTCGGGATCAGTTGCAATCAGAAAGAGCTCCGCCTCGCCCGCGGCAACCCGGCCCAGGGCAAAGGCATTGGGGGTTGTAACGAGAAGCACGCCGGGGCTTTCCAGCAGGTCTGCGAATTCCGCCGCGTTCCATGCCCGCGCGCCGGGCGGGAAGGCGCGTGCATGAAACGCGGCAAGCGCTTCGGGGCTCAACTCAGAATGCGCGGCGCGGGGTCGCGCGGCGGGGCCGCATCGGCGCTGCGGATGTAGAGCGGCGCGGGGCGCGGGACGGCACTGCCGTACAGATGCAACTTGGCCTCGGCGATGGCCGCGATGCCGGGTGCCGGGTCTTCGGGCAGGTCGCGGCGCTCATAATCCCGGCAAGCGCCATTCTGCCCCGTAATCCAGCCAATAGCGGAAGCTTCAAAGCCAAGAACGCTGGCGTCTTCCGGAAGATCTGAAATGCCGCTTGTACCCGTTGGCCTTTCCCTGCCTGCTAGGGGAACCTGAAGCTTGGTTGCCTGGCCACGCGGCTCGAGGCCAAGATAGAGCCGCACATAAGCCATGTGTTCCTCTCGCGCGACTGGGATGGATACAAGGCGGGGCCGGGTAACTTCTGCAGCGTCGCCGCCGAGAACAAGGTCAAAACCCGAAACGCCAATCGCCGGAACGCCAAGGCTCAGCGCAAGGCCCCGTGCGGTTGCGACAGAGATGCGCAGACCTGTGAAATTGCCCGGGCCGATGCCAACGCCGATTGCATCGAGTTCCTCGAACAACGCGCCGCGATCGGCCAGCACCGCCTCGATCATCGGCATCAGCCGTTCGGCCTGGCCGCGCGCCATCGGTTCGAACCGTTGCGCAACGATCTCACCGCCCAAACGTAAAGCGACCGCGCAATGCGCGGCCGATGTGTCAAACGCGAGAACCGCTGCGTTAGGCGGCAACCGGGCGCACCTCTACAACCTCAGGAATGTAGTGGCGCAGCAGGTTCTCGATGCCCATCTTAAGCGTCAGCGTGGAGGAGGGGCAGCCGGCGCAGGCGCCCTGCATGTGCAGATACACGATGCCGCGATCAAACCCGTGGAAGGTGATATCGCCGCCATCCTGCGCCACGGCGGGACGCACGCGGGTATCGAGCAACTCCTTGATCTGGGTGACGATTTCGCCATCGGGCCCGTCATGAGCGGCGTGGCCGGTGGTTTGCTCCTGATCGCCCTCGATCACCGGCTGGCCGGACTGGAAATGTTCCATGATCGCGCCGAGGATCGCGGGTTTGATGTGATCCCACTCAACCGCCTCCGCTTTGGTGACGGTCACGAAATCCAATCCGAAGAACACACCCGTAACGCCTTCCACCGCAAACACGCGCTGGGCAAGGGGCGAAGATCCTGCCGCCTCGGGGGCCGGGAAATCCGCCGTGCCCGCCTCCATAACCGGCTGGCCGGGAAGGAACTTCAGCGTGGCCGGGTTGGGCGTGGATTCGGTTTGAATGAACATGTGCGTGTCCTCCGTAACCTTGCGCATATGCGTTTGGGGCAGGGTGCTGTCAAGGATTAGAATTATTCTAAACGGCGCCGAAGTCCAGCCCGGAACGCTCAGGTTACCGCTTCGAGCCGCTCTTTTGAAAGCTCGCCGGGCACGATGGTGATCGGCACCGGAAGCGTGCCGGAGCTTTTTGAGAGCTGTGCCACAAGCGGGCCGGGGCCCTTTTTATCGGTGCCCGCGCCAAGGACGAGGACGCCGATATCATTGTCTTCGCGGATCTGTGCCAGGATTTCGGGCACCGCCTCCCCTTCGCGGATCACAAGCTCGGGATCGATGCCTTGCTTGTCGCGCATCCACTTGGCGAACACTTCGAAATGCGCGTGGATGCGCTCGCGCGCCTCTTCCCGCATGATATCGCCAACGCCGATCCAGTGGTTGAACTCGTCCGGCGGCACGACGGAGAGGATCTGCACACCGCCGCCGGTATGGGCCGCGCGCATCGCGGCAAACCGCATCGCATTGAGGCATTCGCGGCTGTCGTCGAGCACAACGAGAAACTTGCGCATGGCCGGCCCTCCCCTCAGGTGATCATGGCGGGGCTGCGCAGCCGGCGCAATCCCCACGCGTTACGCGCCACTCAGCGCCCAATCCCAGTACATCTCGCGCACCCGGCGCGTGACCGGCCCAACCTGGTAATGGGAGCCGTCGAATTCCGTCACCGGAGTGACTTTCGTCATGTTGCCCGAAAGGAAGACCTCATCGGCCTCACGGAAATCCGCAAAGCTCAAAACCGCCTCGCGCACCGGGGTGCCATCCGCTGCCAGGTTGGCCATGTGCCGCGCGCGGGTGATGCCCGCGAGGAAGGTGCCGTTTGCGATAGGGGTCAGGATCTCGCCGTCGCGCACCATGAACACATTCGAGGTTGCGCTTTCGGCCACGTTGCCCATCGCGTCGGCCACAAGCGCGTTCTGAAATCCGCGGTTGCGCACATCGCGCAGCATCCGCCCGTTGTTGGGGTAGAGGCAGCCGGCCTTCGCATTCACAACGCTGCTTTCCAGAACCGGGCGGCGGAACTGGGTCATCCCAAGCCGCACGGTGGTGCTTTCTGCGGGCATTGGAATCTCTTCGAGGCAGATCGCAAAGCCGGTCTTCCCCGCCTTCGGGGCAACGGCGGTTTCATCGCCATCAATCGCCCAATACATCGGGCGAATGTAAACGGCGCTGCCTTTGGCGTAGGCGGCAAGCCCTTCGCGCACGATCTCCACCATATCTTCCGCCGCCATCGTGGGGGTGATCATCAGCGCTTCGGCCGAGGCATTCACGCGGGCGCAATGCGCGGCCAGATCCGGTGCGACCCCATCGAAATAGCGCGCGCCATCGAACACGTTCGAGCCCAGCCAACTGCCGTGATCGGCGGCCCGCAAGACGGCGATATCGCCATCGTGCCAGCGCCCCTCGAAATAGGTGCGAATATTGGTGCCAACGGCCATGGGCAAACCTCCCCAGCGGCGCGACGTTAGGCTTGAGTGCGGGTGGTGTCCAGCGCCTGTGCAAGGCGCCCGCCATCCCCCCGGCGAAAGCGCCGGGGGGCCGCGGCGCAGGCGGATGCATGATGCGCGCCGCGAATAGCCGGGCTGGGGCTCAGACGAATGGGCGGAGCCACGATGCGGGGACGGGCACGGCCCGGCAAGGGGGCACGGCGCCTCCTGAACGCCGCACACGCACGGACCTTACCGTGCCATTGCTGCCCTTTTGTGACGCGGCTACTGGCGCGGAAGCATGCCCACGATCCGGAACGTATCTTCCAGGATCGGGGCGGCGATACCGCGCGCATGCGCAGCGCCTTGCGCCAGGATGCGGTCAAGCTCCGCCTCATCCGCCATCAAGCGGTGCATTTCGCCGGTAATTGGCGCGATCTCCTCAACTGCCAGCTCTGCCAGGCGCGGTTTGAAGGCCCCGAACTGCTGCCCGCCAAACTCGGCGATCACATTCTCGGGCCCCACACCGGCCAGCGCGGCGTAGATGTTGACGAGATTGCGGGCCTCGGCCCGGCCCTCAAGGCCCTCGACCGTCTCGGGCAGGGGCTCGGGATCGGTTTTTGCCTTCCGGATCTTCTTGGCGATCGTATCGGCATCGTCGCTCATATTGATGCGCGCCATATCCGAGGGATCGGATTTTGACATTTTCTTGCTGCCGTCGCGCAGGCTCATAACCCGCGTTGCCGTGCCTTCGATCACCGGTTCGGTGATCGGGAAAAACTCAACGCCGTAGTCATTGTTGAATTTCGCCGCGATATCGCGGGTAAGCTCCAGATGCTGCTTTTGATCCTCGCCCACCGGCACATGGGTGGCATGGTAGATCAGAATGTCAGCCGCCATGAGCGCGGGATAGGCAAATAGGCCAAGCGAGGCGTTCTCGGAATTCTTGCCTGCCTTGTCCTTCCACTGCGTCATGCGCCCCATCCAGCCCATGCGCGCCACGCAGTTGAGAACCCAACCGAGCTGCGCGTGTTCGGGCACGTGGCTTTGGGCAAAAAGCGCCGATTTCGCCGGGTCGATACCGGCGGCGAGGTAAAACGCGGCCAGTTCGCGCGTGTTGTGCCGCAGGTTTGCGGGATCCTGCCAGACGGTGATCGCGTGCAGATCGACCATGCAGTAGAGCGTTTCGTACTGGCCAGACTCCTGCATCTCCACAAACCGGCTCACAGCGCCAAGGTAGTTGCCCAGCGTCAGACCTCCCGAAGGCTGGATGCCGGATAGAATGCGCGGCGTGAACGCAGGTAGGGGCATGACAGGCTCTCGTAGTGGATTTATCAGCCCGGCTCGCTTACCCATGGGGCAGGAGCCCGTCAAGAAAGGCCCAATCGGCATGAGCAGTGATCCCAACGCCTCGCCCATCAACGCGCTGCCGCCCGCGGTGATCCTGCTTGCGCTTCCGATGGTGCTCGTGGAGCTTGCCTTCAGCGCCGGGGCGCAGGGTTTTATCGGCGGGGCCGAGGGGGTGGGCTGGCGCATCGCCGCGCTAGAGCGCTACGCGTTTTTTGGCCCGCTCTTCGATCTGATGCTTGAAAACTGGGTCTGGCCGCTTGAGCATGTGATCCGGCTCCTCACATACCCCTTCGTGCATCTGAGCTTTCTGCACATGATCATGGCGCTGGTGTTTCTGCTGGCGCTGGGAAAGCTTGTGGGCGATGTGTTCGGATCGGTTGCCGTGGCAACGATCTTCTTCGCCTCGGCCATCTTCGGCGCCGTCGTCTTTGCCCTCGTCACCGATGATCCCACGCCGCTGGCGGGCGGGTATCCGGCCGTCTATGGGCTGATCGGCGGCTACACCTTCATTCTGTGGGTGCGGATCGGGCAAACCGGCGGGCCGCAGGCGCAGGCCTTCAGCCTGATCGCGATACTGATGTTCATCCAGCTTCTCTTCGGGCTGCTTTTCGGCGCAGGCTTGGACTGGATCGCCGATCTGGCGGGATTTGCGGCAGGCTTCGGCACCTCGATCCTTGTCAGCCCCGGGGGCTGGGCCCGGATGCTGGCCCGTTTGCGCCAGCGCTAGCGCTTCAGCGCCGCGCGCAGCTCTGCCACCGTAAAGGCGCCAAGGGCGCGGGCGGCCAGCGCGTAGGCCAGAAGCCCAAGAGCCACCAGCAGGGCGAGCGCCAGATAACGCTGGGCGCCGGCCCCGAAAGCATCGCCTGCCCCATATGCCGCCGCCCAAAGCAGGGCGCCCATGGCGAGCGAGGCGAGGATGATCCGCCAGACACGGTCACGGAAGCGGGCATCGAACGCGGCTGCCGCCCCCATCCCTCGCGTGCCGCGCCAGAGAAGCCAGGCCATCGCCCACCCGGCCACAGTGGTGCCAATCGCCGCGGCGATATAGCCGATCACCGGCGCGAGCCCGATCGCGACGGCGGCGTTCACCACAAGAGACACAAGCGCGAAGTAGAACGGCGTCTTCGTATCCTCCCGCGCGAAATAGAGCGGCTGCAAAACCTTCTGCATGACGAAGGCGGGAAGGCCCAAGCCATAGACGGCGGCTGCAAGGGCGGTGGCGCGCGCGTCTTCCGCAGTAAACGCCCCCCGTTCGAACAGCACCGAGACAACGGGCAGGGGGATCACCGCCAGCGCAACGGCGGCGGGAATGGTCAGCGCCAGCGCAATTTCGGCGGCGCGATTGAAGGCGTGTTGCCCGCCCGCACTGTCATCGGCCTGAAGCTTGCGCGACAGATCCGGCAAGAGCACCACGCCGATCGCGATCCCCACAACGCCGAGTGGCAGCTGGTAGAGCCGGTCGGCAAAGCTCAGCCAGACAATCGCGCCCTCGAAGAAGCTTGCCACCTGCCGACCGACCAGGAGATTGATCTGCACCACCCCGCCTGCGAGCGCTGCGGGGGCGGCGATGATGGCAAGGCGTTTTAGCTCCGGCGTCATCCGCGGGCGGGTGATGTGCATGGCAAACCCGGCCCGCCGCGCCGCCCACCAGACAAGCGCAAGCTGCGCGATCCCTGCGATTGGCACGGTGATGGCGAGGGTATCGCCCACGGGCCACCCAAGCCGGTCGGCCAGCACCATCGCCGCGATGAAAAGCGCGTTCAGCAGCACCGGCGCCGCAGCGGCGGCCACGAAGCGGCCCGTGGCGTTCAGCACGCCTGAAAGCAGGGCGGCGAGTGAAATGAAGAGGATGTACGGGAAGGCGATGCGGCCATAATCCACCGCCAAATCAAAGCGTTCGTCACCGGCAAAGCCCGAGGCCATGGCAAGCACGAGCCACGGCATGAAAGCCAGCGCCAGAAGCGTGAAGGCGATGAGCACGGCGGCCAGCCCCGAGAACGCATCCTGCGCAAACCGTTCCGGCCCATCGCCCGCCTCGAGCTTCTTCGAGAAGAGCGGCACGAAGGCCATGTTGAAGGCGCCTTCCGCAAAAAAACGGCGGAACATGTTGGGCAGTGTGAAAGCCACAAGGAAAGCTTCGGCCACCGGCCCGGCGCCCAGAAGCGCCGCGATGGCGATATCGCGCAGGAAGCCAAGGATGCGGCTCGCCATCGTCCACACGCCCACCGTAAGAAAGGCGCTCGCCAGCCGGATCTGGCGCATCAGCCCTGCGCCCGTTCCGCGCCGCGTTCAATGGCCTGGCGCAGCTTCTTCTCAAGCGATTTCTGCTTGGCGGCGCTGTGGTACTTCAGGCCAAACATGTCTTTCACATAGAAGCTGTCGACGGCCTGTTCCCCGTAGGTTGCGATCACGGCGCTGGCAAGGTTCACATGCGCCTCGGTCAGCGCGCGGGCCAGATCGTACAAGAGGCCGGGCCGATCGCGGGTATCCACCTCGATGATCGTGTAAATCTCCGATCCATCGTTGTCGAAGGTGATCGAGGTGGGCACCTTGAAGGCGCGCTCGCGTTTCTTGAGCTTGTCGCGATCCTTGAGCGCATCGCGGGCGACCACCTCGCCCCGCAGGGTTTTTTCGATCATAGACCGCAGGCGCGGCATGCGTGCCTCGGCAAAGGGATGGCCCTCGGCATCCTGCACCCAGAACACTGCCGTGGCATACCCGTCTTTCGAGGTGTAGCTGCGCGCGTCCACCACATTCGCGCCCACGAGCGCCAGCGCGCCCGCGAGGCGCGCGAAGATGCCCGGGTGATCCTCCAGCACGAAGCAGGCACGCGTAGCATCGCGATCCTCGTCAAGAAGCAGGTCGATTCCCACCGCGCCTTCGCGCGCGTTCTTAAGGAGGGTGGCAAACACCACATGGGCGGATGTGGGCAGGCCCTGCCAATAGGGCCCGTAGTGCCGAGCGGTTTCGGCCCGCAGATCCGCCGTTGCCCAATCGGCCAACGCCTCACGCAGCGCGCGCTTGGCCTCATCTTCGCGGGCCTCGCGGTTCACATCTTCAAGCCCATGCTCAAGCGCCGTCGCCGTTTCCCGGTAGAGCGTGCGGATCAGCTGGGCCTTCCAATTGTTCCATGTATTTGGCCCGACCCCGCGAATGTCGCACACCGTCAGCACCGTCAGCAGATCAAGCCGTTTGCGCGTTTTGACGGCCTTGGCAAAATCGCGCACCGTGCGCGGATCGGAGAGATCGCGCTTCTGCGCGATGTCCGACATCAGCAGGTGATAGCGCACCAGCCACTCAACCGTTTCGCATTCTTCCCGCTTCAGCCCCAGCCGGGGTGCCACCTTGCGTGCGATTTGTGCGCCGAGAACCGAATGATCCTCTGGCCGCCCCT
Organism: Paracoccaceae bacterium; assembly: GCA_028285485.1. Lineage (GTDB taxonomy): Bacteria > Pseudomonadota > Alphaproteobacteria > Rhodobacterales > Rhodobacteraceae > JANQPC01. The sequence goes on from JANQPC010000005.1 coordinate 59,387, forward strand.
TGCCGATGTCATGGAGAAGAAGCGCCACGTAAAGCACCCGCCGGTTGACCCCTTCCTTCAGGATCCGGCTGGCTACCGGCAGCGCTTCCACAAGCTCTTCCCGTTCGATCTGCGCCAGGGTGGAGACGCATTGGATCGTGTGCTCGTCCACCGTGTAGGAGTGATACATATTGAACTGCATCATCGCGACGATGGGCGCAAATTCGGGGATAAAGGCCGCCAGCGCGCCCAGCTCGTTCATCCGCCGCAGGGCGCGTTCGGGGTTGCCGTGCTTTAGAAGCAAATCGAGGAAAATGCGCCGTGCTTCGGGCGAGGCGCGCATCTCATCATCGAACTGGTCAAGATTGGCCGCGATCCGCCGCATCGCATCGGGGTGAAGCAGGTAGCCTGTGCGCAGCGCCTCCTCGAAGATCCTCAGGAGGTTCAGCTTGTTTTTGACCGCTTCCTCAGGCTCGGCCCAGCCGAGGCGGTTGTTCACGATCACGTAGCCCTCTTTCACCCGCCGTTTGCGCTTGAGAAAGCGGGTAAGCGAAGGCGCGGTCTTCACGTGCTGAGCTTCGAGCGCGGTGAGCAGGATGCGCGTCAACTCGCCCACCTTTGTGGCATGGCGGAAGTAATCCTGCATGAAATGTTCCACTGCGCGGCGGCCGCCGCGATCGCGGTAGCCCATCCGTTCGGCCACTTCGACCTGCATGTCGAAGGTCAGCTGGTCCACGCCGCGGCCAGCGATCAGGTGCAGGTGGCAGCGCACCGCCAAAAGGAACGTCTCGGCACTGCGGAAATTCTCGTATTCCTCGGCGCGGAAGGTGCCAAGCCCAACAAGTTCCGCGGCATCATCCACGCGATTGACGTATTTCGCGATCCAGAACAGCGTTTGCAGATCGCGCAGCCCGCCCTTGCCCTCTTTCACATTGGGCTCAACCATATAGCGCTGGCCGCCTTGCTTGCGGTGGCGCTCAGACCGTTCTTCGAGCTTGGCCTCCACATAATCGGCCGCCGTTGATTTGAAGAGATCCTTCCAAAGCCGACGCCCGAGATCGGCGGCGAGGGCCTCCTGCCCGGCGATGTAGCGGTGTTCCAGAAGCGCGGTGCGGATCGTGTAGTCTTCTCGCCCGAGCCGCAGGCAATCCTTCACCGTGCGGCTGGCATGGCCAACCTTCAGATGCAGATCCCAGAGGATATAGAGCATCGATTCAATCACGCTCTCCGCCCAGCCGGTGATCTTGTAGGGCGTGAGAAAAAGCAGATCGACATCGGAGAATGGCGCCATCTCGGCCCGCCCGTAGCCGCCCACGGCCAGCACCGCGAGGCGTTCGCCTTCGGTTGGGTTGGGCTTTGGGTGAAGATGGCGCGTGGCGGTTTCAAAAACCGCGATGATCACCGAGTCAGTAAGATAGGCATAGGATGCAACCGCCTCGCGCGATGCGAGGGGGCGGGCCTGAAACGCCGCATCGATTGCCGCGCGCCCGGCCTGAATGCGGTTTTTCAGCTGCGCGACGGCTGCGTTTCGCAAGGCGCGCGGGTTTTCGGCCCCAAGCGCGGCGCTCGCGAGATCGGTGCCTATCGTGGCACGATCGAAAATCTCCTCTGGCGGAAGGATCAGCCGCGCATCAGCGGCGTTGCGCGGCGCGGGCCTAGAGGCCCGGCGCGCCGAAGCTTCTTGGGGCGGGGTCAATATAGGTGACCTGTCTGTCCTGAACCTGGGCCACTGCGAGGGCGCGTTCATTCGTACCATTGGGCAGAAAACGGAACACGCCGTTAACGCCGGCAAATCCGCTGGGGCGCGTGAGCGCGGCTTGCGAGAAGGGCTGCGTGCCGCCGGCGCTGACCAGCGCGCCGATCGCGGCAACACCATCATAGGCAAGGCCCGCCAACGGGTGCGGCACCGCCCCGAAGGCCGCCTGGTAGCGGGCGTTGAACTGCGCGCCGAGCCCCGGATCGGGCACGGCGAACCAGGCGCCTTGCAGCCCGTCCAGCGCCAGCGCGCCGGACGGAATATCGAGCCGCTGCAGCCCGATGAACTGGATCTCGGCGGGATCAACGCCGTTCTCGGGCAGAAGTTCGGCCAGAAACGGCACCGCGCCGTCATTGCCGGAGGTCATGAACACCGCCGTGGCGCCGGAAATCTCAACCTGATCGGAGATCCGCGGCACCGCCTCGATTACCGCCTGCTGGTTCAGGGCAAAGGAGGTTGTGCCAGCGAGGCGAAGCCCGTTTGCGGCGATGGCGCGGGAGATTGCGTCGCGCCCCGCCGCCTCCGCCGGGCTGTCGGCATGGGCGATCACGATATCCCGGCGGCCCTGCAGGGCAGCGTGGCCTACGAGCCGGTTGGCCGTGTTCTGGAACGTCGAGCCGAGGATATAGACGTTGCCGCCCGCAATCGCGGGGTTGTTCGAGAAGGAAAGAACCGTCACGCCGCGGGGCGCCACCGCAGAACCGGCGGCCGCGGCGGCATCGCCGAAAACGGGGCCGAGGATGATCTTCGCCCCGTCGCTCACCGCCTGGCCCGCTGCGGTTGCGGCCGTCGCGGCCTGGCCCGCCGTGTCATAAACCCGCAGATCGATCTCCACACCTTCGCCCAGATCCGCAATCGCCAGTCGCGCGGCATTCTCAAAGCTCGCGGCCAGGGCCGCGCCGCCATCGGGCGCGCTTTGCGGCACGAGAAGGGCCACCGGAACGGCGTTCCGTGTATTGAGGCTTACGCCGGACGTGACAGCATCGCAGGCCGCCAGGGTGATCAGCGCAACCAGCGCCAGGGCCATGAGCCGAAGCTTGCGGGCAAGGCAAATTGCAGCGAACATGAACATCCTATCTGTTTGCGCGCCGTTTGGCGGCAACCTATGCCCATCGGCGCCGCGTGTAAATCGCGCCGGCGGCCGAGGAAGGAACGGTGATGCCGGAAGCCCGCGCGCTGGCGCCCGCGCTCTACATCGTGGCCACGCCCATCGGCGCGGCCCGCGACATCACGCTGGGCGCGATCGATGTACTGGCAAGCGCCGATATTCTCGCGGCGGAAGACACGCGCACGCTGCGGCGGCTGATGGAAATCCACGGAATCGCGCGCGCGGGCCGCCCGGTGCTGGCCTATCACGATCACAATGGCCCCGCGCAACGCCCAAAGATCCTGGCCTATCTGGAGGAGGGCCGATCGGTGGCCTATGCCTCCGATGCCGGCACGCCGCTTGTGGCGGACCCGGGGTTTCAACTTGTGCAGGCCGCGATTGAGGCGGGGCACCCTGTTCATACCGCCCCCGGGCCCTCGGCCGTTCTGGCCGCGCTGACCGTTTCGGGCCTGCCAACGGACCGGTTCTTTTTTGCCGGGTTCCCTCCGCCGTCCCCCGGGGCACGGGCGCGGTTTTTGCAGGAGATCGCAAGCGTTCCGGCGACCATCGTGCTGTTCGAGGCCCCCAAGCGGCTTTCGGATTTCATTAACTCTGCGGTGCAAGAACTGGGGGGTGACAGGCGGGCGGCGGTGTGCCGCGAGCTGACAAAACGGTATGAAACGGTGATGCGCGGCACGCTTTTGGAGATTGCGGATCAGGTTGGTACCATGCCTCTCAAAGGGGAGGCGGTCGTCGTGATCGACCGTGCGCAGAAGGCCGCCTCTGAGGCGGATCGCGATGCGGCGCTTCTCGCGGCGCTTCAATCGCAAACGGTCAAGGATGCCGCCCGCGATGTGGCCGAAGCGTTGGGCCTGCCGCGGCGGGAGGTATACCAGGCCGCGCTGCAACTGGCGAAGCGGTCATGAGCGGGGCAACCTCCTATCATTCCGGGGTGGCCGCGGAAGCGAGCGTGGAAAAGGCATATCTGGCGCGGGGTTATTCGGTTGTTGCACGGCGCTGGCGCAGCGCGGCGGGCGAGATTGATCTGATCGCGCGCTCGGTTGAGCGCACGGTGTTTATTGAGGTGAAGAAGGCGGGCGATTTCGCGGTGGCGGCAGAACGGTTGCGCCCGAAGCAGTTCCGGCGGATTGCGCAGGCGGCGGAGATCTGGCTTGGAGAACGTTGTGGCAGCACGGATGCCGAGGCGCGGATCGACGTGGCGCTTGTGGACGGGGCGGGCGAACTTTCGATCATCGAAAACGTGATGGCGGCCTAAGCGGGCCATTGCCCCCGCGCGGCGGCTGGGCCATCAGGGGCCGAAATCGCTGTGGAGCCTGCCCATGCCCCTGACCGTCGCCTTCCAGATGGACCCGATCACCGAGGTTGATATCGAGGCCGACAGCACCTTCCGCCTTGCCGAAGAGGCGCAGGCGCGCGGCCACAGGCTTTACTGCTACCCGCCCGATAAGCTCGCCTATGAGGAGGGCCGGATCACGGCGCGGGCGCAATCCCTCGAAGTGCGCCGCGTGAAGGGCGATCACGTGACGCTTGGGGCCGAAGCGCCGCTTGATCTGGCCAGTTGCGATGTGGTCTGGCTGCGCCAGGATCCGCCCTTTGACATGGGCTATATCACCACCACCCATCTGCTGGATCATCTGGCCCCCGGCACTCTGGTTGCAAACGATCCGTTCTGGGTGCGCAACTACCCCGAAAAACTGCTAGTGCTGCAATTTCCCGATCTCACGCCGCCCACCTGCATTGCCCGCGATCTCGCTACCCTGCGCGCCTTCCGCGCGGCTCATAGCGACATCATTCTCAAGCCGCTCTACGGCAATGGCGGCGCAGGCGTGTTTCGCCTGACGCCGGAAGACCGCAATCTCACGAGCCTGCATGAGCTCTTCTCAAGCCTGAACCGTGAGCCGCTTATCGCCCAACGCTTCCTCCCGGCTGTCGGTAAGGGCGATAAGCGCATCATCCTCGTCGATGGCGAAGTGGCAGGCGCGATCAATCGCGTGCCTGCCGAGGGGGAGACACGATCGAACCTGCATGTGGGCGGGCGGGCAGAGCCCGTGGGGCTGACAGAGCGCGATCGCGACATCTGTGCCCGCATCGGCCCGCTTCTGCGCGAAAAAGGCCAGATCTTCGTGGGGATCGATGTGATCGGAGACTATCTGACCGAAATCAACGTGACCTCTCCCACCGGGATCCAGGAGCTTGAGCGCTTCGACGGCGTGAACGTTGCCGCCCAGATCTGGGAGGCGGTGGAGCGCCGGGTCGCCGACAGCGTTTGACGAAATGCTTGGAACAGACCGAACCCACTTAACGCTCTGAAATCTTTGGTTTCAGGTGGCGTTAAGTGAGTAATCTCTGTCGCATAGCGCTCTAGGCTTCCACGGGGACAGAGAGGCGAAAGCTTACCGCCTCGGCGATATGAGGCTCGCGCACCCGCGCGGTGCCCTCGAGATCGGCGATGGTACGCGCAGTGCGCAGCACCCTGTGATAGCCCCGGGCCGAAAGCCCGAAGCGGTTCGCCAACCGCTCCAGCAGAGTGCGGCCGCCGGTATCGGGCGCAGCGATTTCGGCCAGCGCATCGCCCGATGCATCGGCATTCAGCCGGATCTTCGGGTGCCCGGCAAACCGCGCCGCCTGTCGCACCCGCGCCGCAGCCACACGCGCCGCGATTGTTTCAGATCGATCGGCGTTTTGCGGCAGGTCTAGATCGGCGAAGGCCACCGCGGGTACCTCGATGCGCAGATCGAACCTGTCCATCAGCGGGCCCGAGATGCGCCCGAGGTAGTCTTCGCCGCAAAGCGGCGCCTTGGCGCAGGCGCGCGCGGGATCGGCCAGATGCCCGCACCGGCAGGGGTTGGCCGCAGCAACAAGCAGGAACTGGCAGGGATACTGCACATGGGCATTCGCCCGCGCCACGGTCACGCGACCCGTCTCGATGGGCTGGCGCAGGGTTTCCAGCACGGCGCGGGGAAATTCGGGAAACTCATCGAGGAAAAGAACACCGTTATGGGCCAGAGAGATCTCGCCCGGTTTCGCCCCCTTCCCGCCGCCCACGATTGCCGCCATGGAGGCGGTGTGATGGGGTTCGCGAAATGGGCGCAGGCGCGAAATGCCGCCCTCTTCGATCAGCCCCGAGAGCGAGTGGATCATCGAGGTTTCAAGGGCTTCGCCTGCGCTCAGGGGCGGCAGGATGCCGGTCATCCGCGCCGCAAGCATCGATTTGCCCGATCCCGGCGGCCCGACCATCATCACATGGTGGCGCCCGGCAGCGGCAATCTCGAGGGCGCGTTTGGCCCGCTCCTGGCCCTTGACCTCGGCGAAATCGGGCAATGCCTCCGCGTGCCCGGTGACATCGCCCGGCTCGGCCAGCGCGAGCGGGGCCTGCCCCGTAAAATGCCGCACGGCCGCGCCGAGGCTATCTGGCGCGATCACCGCGGCAGCACCGACCCAGGCGGCCTCTGCCCCACAGCCGGAGGGGCAGAGCAGCGCCTTGTCGGCGGCGGCTGCCGCCATTGCCGCGGGGGGCGCGCCGGCCACGGGCACAAGCGTGCCGTCAAGGGAAAGCTCGCCCAGCGCCACCCTTTCGGCAATCGCATCGCAGGGCAGGATATC
>JANQPC010000014.1 GCA_028285485.1 Paracoccaceae bacterium
GGTCGGCGCTTGCGACCGAGAAGGTGCGCTACGTGGGCGATGCGGTGGCCGTGGTCATCGCCGAAAGCCAGGCGCAGGCGCGACTGGCCGCCGAAGCAGTGGAGGTGAGCTATGATGAGCTTCCTGCCGTGGCGTTTGCCGACAAGGCGCTGGAAGGCGGCGCGCCGGAAATCCACGACAATGCGCCCGGCAACCTGATCTATGATTGGGAAATCGGGGAAGCGGGCGCGACGGATACCGCCATCGCGGGCGCGGCGCATGTGACCGAACTTGAGGTCACCAACAACCGCCTCAGCCCCAATCCGATGGAGCCGCGCTCTGCCGTGGCCACCTACGATGCTGCGGAAGATCACTACACGCTCTACACCACCAGCCAGAACCCCCACGTGGCGCGGCTGGTGCTTTCGGCCTTCTACAACGTGGCACCCGAGCACAAGCTGCGGGTGATCGCGCCCGATGTGGGCGGGGGCTTCGGGTCAAAGATCTACATCTACCCCGAAGAGATTACCTGCCTCTGGGCCTCTATGAAAACCGGGCGTTCGGTGAAGTGGACATCGGATCGCTCCGAGGCGTTCATGACCGATGCGCACGGGCGCGATCATGTGACCACGGCCAAAATGGGCTTTGATGCCGATGGCAAAATCGTTGGCTTCAAGGTGGATACGATCGCGAATTTCGGCGCCTACATGTCGCTCTTCTCAAGCGCGGTGCCGACATACCTCTACGCCACGCTGTTGTCGGGCCAGTACGATATCTCGAACATCCATTGCAACGTGCGCGCGGTCTACACCAACACCGTTCCGGTGGATGCCTATCGCGGCGCCGGGCGGCCTGAAGCCTGCTACCTCATCGAACGGATGATGGAGACGGCGGCGCGCGAGATGGGCGTTGATCCGGGCGATCTGCGGCGGAAGAACTTCGTTCAGAGCTTCCCCCACGAAACGCCGGTGATCATGACCTACGATGCGGGCGATTTTGACGGCAATCTCGACAAGGCGCTGGCGGCGGCGGATGTGGCGGGCTTTGCCGCCCGGAAGGCCGAAGCCGCATCGCGCGGCAAGCTGCGCGGGATGGGCTATTCCTGTTACATCGAAGCCTGTGGGATCGCGCCCTCGGCGGCGGTGGGTTCGCTTGGCGCGGGCGTGGGCCTTTGGGAAAGCGCGGAAGTGCGCGTGAACCCGGTGGGCACCATCGAGATTCTGACCGGATCGCACAGCCACGGCCAGGGGCACGAGACGACCTTTGCCCAGGTGGTGGCCGAACGCTTTGGCGTGCCGATCGACAACGTCTCCATCGTGCATGGCGATACCGATAAGGTGCAGTTCGGCATGGGCACATACGGTTCCCGCTCCGGCGCAGTGGGGCTCTCGGCCATCGTCAAGGCGATGGATAAGGTGGAAGCCAAGGTGAAGAAGATCGCCGCCCACACGCTGGAAGCCGCCGAAGACGATATCGTCATCGAAGGTGGCGAGGTGAAGGTTGCGGGTACCGACAAGGCGATGGCTTGGCACGAAGTGGGCCTGGCCGCCTATACCGGCCACAACCTGCCCGATGGGCTGGAGCCGGGCCTCAAGGAAGGCGCGTTCTATGACCCGGTGAACTTCACCTTCCCCGCTGGCGCATATATCGCGGAAGTGGAGGTGGATCCCGAAACGGGGGTGACCGAGATCGTGCAATTCACCGCCGCCGACGATTTCGGCACCATCATCAACCCGATGATCGTGGAGGGCCAGGTGCATGGCGGTGTGGCCCAGGGGATCGGTCAGGCCATGCTGGAACAGGTTGTCTATGATGATGACGGCCAGCTCATCACCGGCTCTTACATGGATTACACCATGCCGCGCGCCGCCGATGTGCCGTTCTACACGATCGAGCACAACACAACCGTTTGCCCGGGCAACCCGCTTGGCATCAAAGGCTGCGGGGAGGCCGGGGCGATTGGCGCGCCGCCCGCGGTGATCAACGCGATCACTGATGCGATTGGCACCAACGATCTGCAGATGCCCGCTACGCCCCAAGCGGTGTGGAGCGCGCTGCAGGCCACGAACCCCTCGATGGCGGCAGAATAAGGAGAGGCGCGATGTACGAGACGAAGTATCACAAAGCTGGCTCCGTGGCCGATGCCGTGGCCGCCCTTTCGGGTGCGGATGAGGGCAAGGTGCTCTCAGGCGGCCAGACACTTCTGCCAACGATGAAGCAGCATCTCGCCGCACCTACCGACCTCGTGGATGTGCGCGGGATCGAGGGGATGCAGGGCGTTAGCGCGGGCGACGGCACCATCACCATCGGCGCGGCAACCTGCCATGCCGATGTTGCCAGCAACGCCGATGTGCGCCAGCATATCCCGGCCCTTGCCGCCCTTGCGGGCGGAATCGGCGATCCCGCAGTGCGCGCCATGGGCACGATCGGCGGCTCCATCGCCAATAACGATCCGGCGGCGGATTACCCCTCTGCCGTGCTGGGCCTCGGCGCCACCGTCATCACCGACAAGCGCGAAATCGCAGCGGATGATTTCTTTCAAGGCATGTTCACCACCGCCCTCGATGAGGGCGAGATCATCACCGCGGTGCGCTTCCCCGTGCCCGCCCGTGCGGGCTACTCGAAGTTCCCCAACCCCGCATCGCGCTACGCGATGGTGGGCGTCTTCGTCGCCGAAACTGGTGGAAGCGTACGCCTGGCCGTAACAGGCGCAGGGGCCGATGGCGTCTTCCGCCATGACGGGCTTGAAGCGGCGTTGGGAAGCGATTTTTCGGCCGGGGCGGTGAGCGGCGTCAGCGTTTCCGCCGATGGGATGCTGAGCGATATCCACGCCAGTGCGGCCTACCGGGCGCATCTGGTGGGCGTTATGGCCAGCCGCGCCGTGGCAAGCGCGGGCTGACGCGCCCCAAAGGCACGGCCCCGCACGGTGGCCGTGCCCCTTGTGATTGTTGGAATCCCTGGCGGGGCAGCCTACTTTCGCCGCCCACAGGCGGAGTGATCGCACCCGCACGCCCCGCAACGTCCACTGAACAACCGCTTAGTGTTCTCTGACCGCCCGCTGTGCCCGGCTAGGCGATCCTTAACTCATGTCCCGCTACACGGCAGGCGCTTGCGATCCGGATCGAGGCCCCCATATGCGCTTGTCGTCACTGCTGTTGGCTGTCTTCGCCATCATCGGAATCGTGATTGCCTTCCTTGGATGGCTCATCGCCTCACAATCGGTTCGCGAATTGCAGGATGTGCGCCGCGCCGCGATCGTGAGCGAGATCGACACAACCGCCGTCAGCGCCACCGTGGCGATGTCGCTTGAAAGAAGCGTGGCGCAGGTGGCCTTGGCCTATCCCGACCCCATTCCGCAGCCATTCCGCGACCTGATCGATGCGCAACGGGGCACGGCGGATTCGGGGCTGCGTGAGGCGATGCAACTTGCGGATGCCGCAGCATTTCTTCCGACAGCAGACGCGTTCGTTGCGCAGACAAGATCGAGCCTTTCGGAAGTCGGCGATCTTCGCCGGGAGATTGACGCGCTTCTGGCGCTTCCAATCGATGAGCGTGATGCGAGGCGGGCCTATCAATTGCCGTTCGAACTGGAGGCAGAGGTCGTCAAACTGAGAAACGCAACGGATCTGTTGCGAAATCGGGTGGGCGTGTCCACCCGTGTGGCCGGGGCCCTGCAGGCCGCCCAGCTGCGCGCGTGGGAGGTACGGGAATTTGGGGGCCGCGCGCGAACGTATTTCGCGATCGCTACCCTCAATCAGGAAGCGATCGGCCAAGCCGATCTGGCGCTTCTTGCGATCGATAATGCCAGGGCCGAGGAAGCCTGGAACTCCCTTCTGAACAGCGTTGACGGTGTCTCGGAGATACCTGCAGCGTTGCAACGTGAAATCGCCGCCGCAGAGGCCCTCTACTTCGGGGAATACGTGCCGTTGATTGCAGAGCTCGAAGCCGCGTCACGCGGGGCGCCGGTTAATGCCGCGCCAACCTACCCGATCTCGTTTCCGGATTTCTTCGCCTTCTCCAACGAGGCGCTTGGGGCGATGGAAAACCTTTCGCGAAACAGCGGCACGACCCTGAAGGAATATTGGGAAGGCCGGGATCAGAACGCGCTCGCCAAAGCCATCGCAAGTTGCGCCTTCGCGCTGTTCTGCCTTGTCGGGCTGGGTGGGATCTATGCGTTCATCCACGCGCGGGCCGTG
>JANQPC010000018.1 GCA_028285485.1 Paracoccaceae bacterium
TCGGGCAGAGCCCGCGCCCGCGCCGCCCACTGCGCGTATACCTGCGGGTGAGACCGCGCGGCCCCGGGCAACGCCGCTCGCGCGCCGCATCGCCAAGCAGAACGGGATCGACCTGACCGCGGTCACCGGCACGGGCCGCCGCCAGCGGATCGAAGCAAGCGACGTGCGCGCTCGGATTGCGGGCGCGGGCGTGTCAGCGCCGCAGATGGCGCCCGCTGCGGTTGGCCATGTGTACTTCGTGCATGGCTTCGCAGGCCTGGGCTCCAACTGGGCCGCTTTGCGCGCCGCCCTGCAAAGCGCGGGCCTCTCGGCCTCTGCCCCCGATCTTCCGGGCCACGGCGCCAACGCGGCAGAGGCACCGGATGTTTCATCGCTGGTGGCTTGGCTGGCGGAGGACCTGGCGCGCCAGCCCGAGCCCCTGCACCTCATCGGTCATTCCCTTGGCGCCCATGTGGCGGCGCAGGCGGCCTTGCGCGCGCGCTCGAAGGTTGCCCGCCTCACGCTGATCGCGCCCGCGGGCTGCGGGGCGGAGTTCAACGGCAGCTTCACCCGCGGCATGGCGCAGTCGCCGAACGCCGCGGCGCTCGCCCATCTGATGCGGCTTCTCGGCCCAAAGGCCGAGGCGCTCGACGCGCAGGCCCTCGGCGCGATGGCCGAAAGCCTGCGAACAGGCCGCCTGGAGGCGCTGGCCGAGGATATGGTGCAAGGTGAGACCCAGCGCATCGATACAATCGCGCCCCTGAGCGCCTTGGCAGATGTGCCCACCCGCGCAATCTTCGGGCTGACGGATCGTCTCATCCCCCGCGCGCATGCCTTCAACATGCCGCCGCATGTGGCCTGCCATATGGTCAATACCGGCCACATGCCGCATTGGGATGCGGTGGAGGAGGTTGCGCGTATCATCGCGGCGGATTGAGAGAGTGGGAGAGGGAGGAAGCGTATGGCCTATTTTCTGACAGCCGATGGCGGCACCGAAAGCCTGCGCGCACGGATCTACGATCTGAGCGGCGCCTGCGTGGCCTCCCACGCCGAACCCTATGAGACCGCGTTCTATCCCGGTGCCCGCGCCGAGCAGAACCCCGAAGATTGGTGGGACTGCCTCTGCAAGGCCACCCGCGCCTGCCTTGCCGAGGCGGGGCTTTCGGGGGATCAGATCGAGGCGATGGCCTATGCCACCACCTGCTGCACCGTCGTGGCCCTCGATGCGGCGGGCAAGCCGCTTCGGCCTGCAATCATGTGGATGGATGTGCGCGCCGATCAGGAGGCCGAAGCGGTTCTGGCCACGGGGGATGGCCGGCTGAAGCTCAATTCCGATGGGGCCGGGCCGGTTTCTGCCGAATGGATGATCCCCAAGGCGCTCTGGATCAAGCGCCATGAACCGGAGGTATATGGCGCCGCGACAACCATCTGCGAGTATCAGGATTATCTGACCCTGCGCCTCACGGGCGAACGCTGCGCATCGCTCAACAACGTTGGCCTGCGCTGGCACTATGCCAACCGCGATGGCGGTTGGGCCGAAAGCCTCGTCAGCGCGCTCGGCATGGCCGATCTTGTTGAGAAATGGCCCGCGCGCGTGGCCGCCCCGGGCGAGATTGTCGGCCCGCTGACCGGCGAGGCCGCGGAAGCGCTGGGCTTGACGACAAAAACTAGGCTGGTGCAGGGCGGGGCCGATGCGCTGATCGGCATGATCGGCCTTGGCGTGGCCAAACCCGGCCAGCTTTGCCTGATCACCGGATCGTCGCACCTGCAATTCGGGGTCACCGAGGCGCCCTTTCACGCCCCCGGCATGTGGGGGGCCTATGCCGATATCGTCTATCCCGGGCGCTACATCATCGAAGGCGGCCAAACCTCCACCGGATCGATCATCAACTGGCTGCGCCGGTTCGTGGGCGGCGGGTTCGATTTCGATGAGATCAACCGCAAGGCCGCCGCGCTCCCGCCCGGGTCAGACGGGTTGATTGTGCAGGATCATTTTCAGGGCAACCGCACGCCCTATACCGATGCGCTGTCGCGCGGGGCGATCACCGGGCTCACGCTTGCGCATGAACCCCATCATGTCTTCCGCGCGATCATCGAAGGGATCTCGATGGGCACCCGCGCGATCCTCGATTCCTTTGCCAAGGGCGGCTACGAGGGCAGCGAGATGGTGGCCGGGGGCGGCGCGACAAACTCGGATCTGTTCATGCAGATCCATGCCGATACTGCGGGCCTGCCGGTGCGCATTCCGGCCTCAACCGATGGCCCTTCGCTTGGCTCGGCGATCCTTGCCGCTCATGGCGCGGGCCATTTCGCCACGATCGACGATGGCATTGACGCCATGGTCAAACCGGGCCGGGTGATCGAGCCGAACCCTGAGGCCGTGCGCCAATATGAAGACATCTACGCGCGCTACCTGGCGCTTTACCCCGCCCTCAAGGGCGCGCTTGCGTAAAGGGGCGGGGCCACCGGCTCCCGACCGCCCTCCAACGAGGGCGTCGGCCTAAACAAGCTCCGCATCCGTCATGATCTCAACGAGTGCGGGGCCTTCGACAGCGAGCGCATCCGCCAGCGCCGCTTCGACATCCGCGCCCTTCGTCACTTTCGCACCATGGGCCCCGCAGAGCCGCGCGAAGGCCGAGAAGGATGGATTGACCAGCGAGGTTTCCCAAACCGGCCATTCGCCCGAACGCTGTTCCTTGGAAATCTTGCCAAGCTCATCATTGTGCAAAAGCACATGGGTGACATCCATGCCGTATTTGACAAGCGTGGTGAGCTCCATCGCGTATTGGCCGAAGCCCCCGTCGCCGGAGACCGAGATCACCTTGCGGCCCCGGAACGCCTCGAAATCCTGCGTGGCTGCCCAGGCGCCCATCGCGGCGGGCAGGGCAAAGCCGATGGAGCCGAGATAGCCCGACATCATCACCCGCTGCCCCTTGGTTTCAAAATAGCGCCCGAAGGAGTAGGTGTTGTTGCCCACATCCACTGTGATGAGGGCATCGGCGGGCGCCACGCGCGAGAGCGCCTCGAAGACGGCGACGGAGTGAACGCCGCGGCTGCCTTCCTCGGCAAGGCGGCCCTGCTTCTCCTCGCGCCACATCCGCCAGCGCTCGGCAAGTTCGGCGATCTGGTCGGGCCCGTCGCCCCCTGCAACCTGTGGTGTGATCGCCGCGCAAAACGCCCCGATCTCGCCCCAGACGGGCAGGGTCACCGGGTGGAACTTGCCAAGTTGCATCCGCTCGAAATCCACCTGGATCGTGGGTTTGCTGCGGTTGATGCCGGTGTGGTTCGAGAATGAGGCGCCCAGCACCAGCTGCAGATCGCATTCGTTCATGAACCAGCTTGCAATCGGCGTGCCGGAGCGTCCGAGCACCCCCGCGGCATTGGGGTGGCTGTCAGGGATCAGCCCCTTGCCCTTGAAGGTGGTCACCACCGGCGCGCCAAGCGCTTCGGCAAGCTTGATGATGCCATCCCGCGCCTCCCACGCCCCGTGCCCCATGATGATGATCGGGCGCTTGGCGTTCGCGATCATCGCAAGCGCCGCCTCAACATCGCTGTCTGAGGGTTTCACGACCGGCCCGCTCATCCGGCCTTCGGGTGATCCGGCGGGCGCGTCGCTCGGCTGCGTCTGCACATCATCGGGGAAGATCAGATGCGCCACGTCGCGTTCAATCAGCGCCGTCTTGATCGCGAGCGAGGCCAGTTCGCTGTGCCGAGATGTGCTGAGCACCGGCTGCGAAAACCGGGTGACGGCATCGAAGGCGGATTTGAGATCGATATCCTGAAACGCGCCTGGGCCAAATACCTGGGTTTGCACCTGGCCCGTCAGCGCCAGCACCGGCGCGCGATCCACCTTGGCATCCCACAGGCCGGTCAGCAGGTTCGTGGCGCCGGGCCCCGCAATCGTCAGGCAAGCGGCCGGTTTGCCGGTGAGCTTGCCATAGGCCGAGGCCGCGAAGGCCGCCGCCCCTTCATGCCTGATACCGATGTAAGACATCTCGCCATCAACCGTGCGCCTGCGGATCGCATCGGCAAGGCCGAGGTTCGAATGGCCGACCATCCCGAACACCCGCCTGACGCCCCAGTTCACCATGGTTTCGGCCATGGCATCGGTCACGGTGCGCGGATGCGGGGGCTCGGCCTCAAGGCCCACAAAAACCTCGCCGTCCCGTACGTCTACCGGGTAGGTTTTTTGCCCCTTATCCTCATGCCCGCCCGGCGGCGCGCCGGTCAGCGGATCGAAATCCCAGCCGTGCCAGGGGCAGCGGATCCAGCATTTGTCATCGATCCCGCGCTCGATCGTGCCCTCGCCGAGCGGGCCGCCCTGATGCGGGCAGTGATTGTCCATCGCCGCCCATTTGCCATCGAAATGCGAAAGGCAGAGGTAGAGGTTGCGGGCAGAGACTGTCTTTACGCGACCCTCCGGCAGGTCCGCCGGACCGACACTCACCCAATCCAGATCGCTCATGCCACCCCTCCGTAGGCCACGCCCGACAGTGCAGCCATGTCCTTTTTCCACGTTGTCAGATCATCCCGATTGAACTGCGACAGATGCGCATGCCCGCAAGCGCGCGCCATCACCTGCATCAGCTCAACCGAGGCCTCGAAAAAGTTCGCCAACTGCCGGGCGGATTTTTCAACCACAAGGCGGTTCACAAGATGCGGCTTCTGCGTGGCGATGCCCACGGGGCAGTTGTTTGTATGACAGGCGCGCATGGCAAGGCAGCCGATGGCCTGCATGGCAGAGTTCGAAAGCGCGATGGCATCGGCGCCGAGCGCCATCGCCTTGATGAAATCGGCCGGTTTGCGCAAGCCCCCGGTGATCACCAGCGTCACGTCCGGGTTTGTCCGATCCAGATGCCGCCGCGCGCGGGCCAGTGCCGGGATGGTTGGCACGCTGATATTGTCGCGAAAGAGGATCGGCGCCGCGCCCGTGCCGCCACCGCGCCCGTCCAGGATGATGTAGTCGACGCCAACCTCAAGCGCGGCATCGATATCCTTTTCGATATGCTGGGCCGAAAGTTTGTAGCCGATGGGAATGCCGCCTGTGCGATCGCGCACCTCATCGGCGAAATCCTTGATCTGGGCCGGTTCCGTCCAATCGGGAAAACGGGGCGGAGAGATCGCGTCTTCGCCCGCCGGGATGCCGCGCACCGCAGCGATCTTGCCCTTGTTTTTGGTGCCCGGAAGATGGCCGCCCGTTCCCGTTTTTGCGCCTTGCCCGCCTTTGAAGTGGAACGCCTGAACGCCCGAAAGCTTCTCCCAGGAAAAGCCAAACCGGGCCGAGGCAAGTTCATAAAAATAGCGGGAACTGGCCTCTTGTTCCTCCGGTAGCATCCCGCCTTCGCCAGAGCAGATCCCGGTGCCCGCAAGTTCGGCCCCCCGCGCAAGGGCCACTTTCGCAGGCTCTGAAAGCGCGCCGAAGGACATGTCGGAGACAAAAAGCGGAATGTCGAGCGCCAGCGGCTTCTGGGCGTTGGGGCCGATCACCACCTCGGTCCCCACCGGATCGTCATCAAGAAGCGGGGCCTTTTGAAGCTGTGCTGTCAGGATCTGAAGATCGTCCCATCCCGGCAGCTCATCGCGCGGCACGCCCATGGATTCGACCTTGCCGTGATGGCCCGTCTTCGAAAGCCCGTCGCGGGCATATTGCTGTATGAGCCCGTTGTGCGGCTCTTCCACTGTGCCATGCGAGGTGTCCGCATAAAGCCCAAGATAGGCATCGCGGTTGAAAGGTTGCGGGTTGGCCTGCGCCCAAGCGGCAATCTCGTCTTCATCCACAAGCACCGCATCCCCCTCGATCCAGGAGGCGAACTTGGGCAGCTTTTCCTCGTTGGCATATTCCGAAACGCCGGTGTCGAGCCGGTAATCCCAATCATGCAGCCCGCAGATCAGATTGCGGTCCCGCACATGCCCGTCTGCCATCAGCGCGCCCCGGTGCAGGCATCGGCCATAGAAGACTGAAACCTCATCATCGAAGCGCACGACCACAAGATCGACCTCGGCGACAAGGGCATATTGCGGCGCGCGGTCCGGCAATTGGCTATAGGTGGCAACGGGGATCTTGTTCACGGGGCGCTTCCTCTTTTCTTGGTATTTTGAGTAACTGTCGGATGCTTCGCCAATCTGTGCAACCGGTTGCAGGGCAGAAACTGGGCCCGGCCTTCTCGGCGCCCGCCGCCGCCGGGCCCGCCGACACGGCCCCGCTGCCCAAGCCGGTTTCCCAATCTTCCCCATATCCGCTATAGGGGGGCAGGTAAGGCCAACGCCGCCAACAGCCTGTCAGACAACCGAAAATGACCCTTGATCAAAGCGCCAGATTGTCCGTCGCCCCTATGATGGATTGGACGGATCGCCATTGCCGCGCGCTGCATCGCCGGATCAGCCGGCATGCGCTGCTTTATACCGAGATGGTGACGGCCCCGGCGCTGGTGCGGGGTGGGGCGCGGCATCTGCTGCGCTTTGATCGGCACGAGCACCCCGTTGCGTTGCAGCTTGGGGGCGCCGATCCCGCGGAACTTGCGCAGGCGGCGCGGATGGGGGCCGAGGAAGGCTATGACGAGATCAACCTCAACGTGGGCTGCCCGTCGGACAGGGTGCAGTCGGGTTGTTTCGGCGCGGCGCTGATGAAAACCCCGGCGCTGGTGGGGGAATGTGCGGCGGCGATGATCGCCGCTTCACCGGTGGAGATTACGGTGAAATGCCGGATCGGCGTGGATGATCAGGAACCGCGCGAGGTGCTTCCGGCCTTTCTGGAAACCGTGCGGGATGCGGGCGTGCGCCGCGTTGCGATCCATGCGCGAAAGGCGTGGCTGCAGGGGCTGAGCCCCAAGGAGAACCGCGATATCCCACCGCTTGACTACCCGCTTGCTTTCGAGATGAAGCGCGCCTTTCCCGATCTTCATATCTCGCTCAACGGTGGCATCCAAAGCCTTGAGGAGGCGCGCAAATTCCTTTCTGAAGGGATCGATGGAGTGATGATCGGGCGCGCCGCCTATCAGGCGCCTATGGCCGTTCTCGGCGCGGCGGACAGGCTCATATTCGGTGAGGCCCGCCCACCGGCCACGGCGCATGAGGTTGTCGAGGCGATGGTGCCCCATATCGAGGCGCATCTGGCAGAGGGCGGGCGGCTTCATGCCGTTACCCGCCATATGCTGGGCCTCTTCGCCGGTCAGCCCGGGGCGCGCGCCTGGCGCCGCGCATTGTCGGAAGCGGGCGCGCGCGAAGGCGCCGGTGTGGCCAATCTGCTCGATGCGCTGGGCCGGGTGCCGCAGGCCGCCGCGGCATGAACGATTGGCCCGAGGGCTTCGCGCAGTTTCCCCATGATCCTCGGATGGCCGCCTGGGCCGGCGCGGCGCGCGGGCTTGCGGAGGCCGCTCTTGCCGCGCCCGGCGCGGCCTGGCGCCATGGCGGCACCTGGTTTGCCGGGGTCAACGCGCTGCCGAACGGGCCCGATGGCGGGCTTCCGGGCCACCCGCTTGACGGTGCCGTGATCCGGCATCTGGCCGTAGGCGGGCAGGCCCCGCGATGCTGGGATCGCGCGCAGATCTCAGCGGTGGCCCCGGGCTATCCCGGGCGCGATCCGGGCGAAAGCGAGGCGCAGCACCGGTTCCGCCGGGATCGCGCGGGCGCCCATGTCGATGGGCTTTTGCCCGTGGGGCCCGCCCGCCGCCGGATGCTGAAAGAGGCTCATGGCTTCGTTCTGGGCCTGCCGCTGACAGAGGTTACCGAGGGGCGCAGCCCGATGCTGGCCTGGGCCGGCAGCCACCGGATTATCGGCGAGGCGCTCACCGCCGCGCTTGCGGGCGCGCCGCCGGAGCGGTGGCCGGAGATCGATCTCACCGAACCCTACCATGCCGCCCGGCGCGAGGCGCTGGCAACCTGCCGCCCGGTGCCGATGCTCGGGCGGCCCGGAGAAGCCTACGTGATCCATCGCCACACCCTGCACGGGATCGCGCCCTGGGCCGATGCGCCCGAGGGGCCGCCCCGCATCATCGCCTATTTCCGCCCGGAGATCCCCTTCAGCGCTTGGGCGTAGCACCCATGCGCGCCGCGCGCCCGGCGCGCCCGCCCCGCCGCTTGCGCAAGAGCGCCTCGCGCCCCGGCAGATCGGCCATCACCTCTGCACGCGCCTCGGCGCTCATCTGGGACCAGGCGCCGATCTCTTCGATGGATCGGTGGCAACCCGTGCAAAGCCGGGTTTCGGGATGGATCACGCAGATCTTGATACAGGGCGAGGCAATCTCTTCCCGCCGCCACAAGCCATCGTTGTCACGTCTCATTTGCTCTGCCTCAGATGCGCCAGCCGATCGAGCGCGCCCTGCAATATAATGCTTGCCGCCACATGGTCGATCACATCGCTGCGGCGGGCGCGCGACGTGTCGGCTTCCAGCAGCGCGCGTTCTGCCGCCACGGTCGAAAGCCGCTCATCCCAGAACCCGATTGGCAGCGCGATCACGCCGGACAGGTTGCGCGCGAAAGCGCGGGTTTTCTGGCAGCGAGGCCCTTCGCTGCCATCCATGTTGCGCGGAAGGCCGAGGATCACGCCGCCAATGGCGCGCCCATCAAAAATCTCCGAAAGCCGGGCGGCATCGTGGGTGAATTTCCTCCGCCGCACGGTTTCAAGGGGCGTGGCGACCGATCGCGTGAGGTCCGAGACCGCAACGCCGATCGTCTTTTCGCCGAAATCCAGCCCCGCAAGCGCGCGCCCCGCCGGAAGCGCTTCTGCAAAGCCCTCGATCTCGTCAAACGTCACTGGGCCACGCCTGCGTCGCGCGCCGCGCGCAGGATCGGCACGCGGTTGATATCGTCGGGAAACACCTCCTGCGCCTCGGCCCAGATCGCCGCGGCGGCATCCCGGCGCCCGAGCACGCCATAGGCGCGGATCAGGCGCGCCCAATCCTCCGGCGGCCCGCCTTCGGTGGCCAGCCGTTCCGAAAGGCCCGAGACCATGCCGCGGATCATCTCCATCCGCGCCGCAGGGCTCATATCTTCGGCGGCCTCGATATCCTCCGCGGTCGGGCCCACGGGTGGCGCATCGAGGGGCGGTAGCACATAATCCACGCCCGCCACCTGCGAAAGCGGAAGGATCTGCACGCGGATCGGCGGCACCCAGGGCGCATCGGGCGGGCTGGCCTCCAGAAGCGCCCGCCAGATCCGGAACGCCACATCGGCGCGCCCCGTCTGCGCCGCCAGAAGCCCCGAGTAATAGCGCGCGGTGCCATTGGCGGGATCGCGGGCGAGCGCCTCGCCCACCGCCGCCTCCGCCTCGGGCGAAACGAAGCCGCCCGCGGCAAGCACCAGAAGATCGGCGTAATCGGAATAGTCAGCCGCGGTGGCCGCATCGCCCTTGATCGCCAGCACCCGCGCCTGCGCGCGGTGGGCGGCATCGAAGCGGCCAAGCGCGGCCTCATGGCGGGCAAGCAGCATATGGCCCTGAAGGTCATCGGGCCGGTCCGCCACCGCCGTGCGCAGCTGTTCAACAAGATCGAGGTAGGCGGCATCGGCCTCTGGCCGCGGCATCGCCTCGCCCGCCGCATCCGCCTCGGCCTGCGCCTGGCTGGGCCGGTTCAGGCGCGCCTCTTCGGCCATCTCCAGCCGGGCCGCCAGCGGCAGATCAAGGTAGCCCGGTGCGCCCACACGCGCGTAAAGCGCAAGGCCGCCGCCCGCCACCGCCAGTGCCACGAGGCCGGCCATCACCGCCGAGAGCGTGCGGGGTGCGCCGTCCGGGGCAGCACCGCCCTCTGCAGCCGCGCGATCGGCCTCCAGCAGCCGGCGCGACACCTCGATACGGATCTGTTCGGCCTCGCTGTCAGAGATCACGCCGCGGGCCAGATCGCGTTCCACCTCCTTGAGCTGGTCGCGATAGACCTGCACATCAAAGGCCGCCGATCCATCGGCGCCGCCGCGCCGCAGGATCGCCAGCACCAAAAGCAGGGCCACAAGCCCTGCCATCGCGCCGCTGACAATCCAGAACATCATGCGTTCCCGCCCTCCGTCCCGCGTATCTATAGGCCGTGGCAGGGCGGAAAAACCCCTATGCCCCGGCCAGATGTCGCATTTTGGCCGAAAGCGCCGGTTGCGGCTTGGCAAGGGGGGGACGAGGCGAGAGAAATACGGAACGCGCGAGGAAGGAACACCGCCCATGAAACGCTACTCTGCCTTCGCCGTGGCCCGCGAAGCGCTGCGCTACCACAGCGGGTGGGAACGGGCCTGGGCGGCACCCGAGCCCAAGGCACAATATGATGTGATCATTGTGGGCGCAGGCGGCCACGGCCTGGCCACGGCCTACTATCTTGGCAAGAACCACGGCATCACCAATGTCGCGGTGCTGGAAAAAGGCTGGCTTGGCGGCGGCAATACAGGGCGCAACACCACGATCATCCGCTCGAACTACCTGCAGGATCCCTCTGCCGCGATCTACGAAAAGGCCCGCAGCCTCTATGAGACGATGAGCCAGGATCTGAACATGAATGTCATGTTCAGCCCCCGGGGCGTGATGATGCTGGCGCAAACCGAGCATGAGATCCGCGGCTACAAGCGCACCGCGCATGCCAATTCGCTTCAGGGTGTCAGCACCGAGTTCATCGGGCCCGAACGGGTGAAAGAGCTTTGCCCGATTATCGAGATCCGCGGCCCCCGCTACCCGGTTCTGGGCGCGCTCTGGCAGGCGCGGGGCGGCACCGCACGCCACGATACCGTGGCCTGGGGCTATGCCCGCGCCTGTTCGGCGATGGGGATGGACATCATTCAGAATTGCGCGGTGACCGGCGTGCGCCAGGAAAACGGGCGCGTCACGGGGGTGGAAACCGAAAAGGGCCCCATCGGCTGCGCCAAGCTTGGCATCGTTGTTGCCGGCCATTCCGGCGTTCTGGCCGAGATGGCGGGCTTCCGGCTGCCGATCGAAAGCGTGGCGCTGCAGGCGCTGGTTTCCGAACCGATCAAGCCCTGCATGGATGTGGTGGTGATGGCCAACACGGTGCACGGCTATATGAGCCAGTCCGATAAGGGCGAGATGGTGATTGGCGGCGGGGCGGATGGCTACAACAACTACACCCAGCGCGGCTCGTTCCTCCATATCGAGGAAACGGTGCGCGCACTCGTCGAAACCTTTCCGATCATCTCACGGCTGAAGATGCTGCGCCAATGGGGCGGGATCGTGGATATGACGGGCGATCGCTCTCCCATCATCTCACCCACGCCGCTGGGGGGGTGCTTCATCAACTGCGGCTGGGGCACCGGCGGCTTCAAGGCGATCCCGGGCTCTGGCTGGGCCACGGCGGAGATGATCGCGCGCGGCGCCCCGGGGCCTCTCGCCAGCGCCTTCGGGCTTGAGCGCTTCCGCGAGGGGCGGTTCATCGACGAGTCAGTGGCGGCGGGGGTGGCGCATTGAGGGAAGCTACGTTGGCCAGCCATCCCAAAAGGGGCTTTCCGGCCGCTTCAGGTGCAGCGCATACGCAGCCAGAAGTTCATTGTGGCGTGCGATATCTTCCATCCGGGCTTCCCATTCGCTTTGCGAAGTGCGCACTTCATTATCGGGATGCGCATGAGCCCAAATCTCGAAGCCTTCGTGCGACATCGCTGATCCTTTCAGCTTTCTGCGGGCTGGATCGTTGCAATGCCGTGTGCGTTTTCCGCGATGGATTCGTGGCAAATTCCAGGCGTGGTGGGAAACGGCGTGGAGACGGTTCTCTCTCTCCGCTGGGTTTACCTTCTATTCCCCCCGTTCCCCCAACTCCCGCGCCATCGGCGGAGGCTGGCCGCGCTGCAGTGCCGAAACCCGCCACATTTGGCCGATCCCCCGCCCGGGCCCCTGCGCCCCCTTCGCGCGGCCTCCCCAAGCCCCCATCCTTGGAGGCGCGAAAGGAGGACCAACCATGTCTGATTACGACTATCGGCCAACCCACGAACGTGGCACCCGCGCGATGGACTACTCTCGCGATCCGGATGCTGGTGGCGGGGTTTGGGCCGTTATCGGCCTTGTCGCCGTGCTGGCGCTTCTGGGGCTCATCATTTTCGGCGCGGCCAGCGGCACGCCGGACGGCGGCACAACCGGCGCAGGAACGGGGGCCGAAACCGCCCCGGCAACGGCCCTGCCAACGGAGGGAACCGGGCAGTAACTCAAGCCGAACATTCGGGTTGGGGCCAGGCGGGCGTGGCAACGCGCCCGCCTCGGGCCGCGAAAATCCGCCTGATCGCGCCGCGCCCCAAGGGTTGACCGCCCGCGCCCGCCGCATATCTCCCCACCGTGTTCTGAGGGAGACCCCACCATGCAAGCCATCCTGCGCCGCTTCCCATCAAGTGATGATCTTGAGCGCAACAAGGGCAAACTCGCCGGGTTTGCCGCAGGCATCATTGTGCCGCTTGTCGTCGTGGCGCTCTTCCAGGTGGCCTATACCGGCTATGGGCTCAGCGAAGATCCCACGCCGGCCACGGTTATCTACCCCAACTTCTAATCTGCGCGGAGCGGCGGCGTGAGCCGCCGGCGTATCATGCGGCTATCGCGCCTGTCGCGCGCGATCGCGCTTGTGGCGCTTGCCGTCTATGTTGTGGGCACCCTTTGGGCCCTGCTGACAAGCCATGCCGAATTCGTGCAGCGTTTCGGCTCGCTCGGCGTGGCCGCCGCGATCCTCTTTTTCACCGACAGGCTTCTTGAGATCGAACTCAACCGCCAGCGGGCGGTGGAGCGGATGCTGCATGAATACGGCCTAAGGTTTGAGGCGGTTGCCGCGGGCCTGCCGCCTGAAGAACTGCCCGAGAAAGGCTATGACACCGATTTTCTCGATGAAGAGGGCGAATTTCACCGCCTTCGCGATCGCTCCGCCCGCATCCAGGCGGGCAATATCTTCCTGCTCACCGTGGCCACGCTCCAATGGGGCTTCGGCGATATCTTCCTGCGGTGGGCCACCCCGTGAGTACCATGATCCAGACGAGCCGCCCGCCATGCTAATCCTCCGCTGCCCCTATTGCGGCATCGATGCCGATGAAACCGAACTAACCCCGGGCGGTGAGGCGCACATCACCCGCGCCGGGCCCGGCAGCAGCGATGCCGAATTCGAAGCGTATCTTTTCCTGCGCGAAAACCCCAAGGGCGTGCATTTTGAACGCTGGCGCCACAGCTACGGCTGCGGGAAGTGGTTCCACGCCGCCCGCTGCACGGCAACCAACGAGGTGTTCGGCACCTATTCGGCGCAGGTGACGGCGCCTCCGAAGGAGCTTTGCCAGAAGATCTCCGGCAAGCGGCCCGGCTGGCTCTCGCGGTGGCTGTCATGAGCGGGCGGCTTCCCACCGGCGGGCGCCTGATCGACCGGCGCCTGCCCGTTGAGTTCACCTTCAACGGCAAGCGGATGGAGGGGCTTGAGGGCGATACGCTGGCGTCGGCGCTGATGGCCAATGGCCAGCGCCTTGTGGGCCGTTCCTTCAAATATCACCGCCCGCGCGGCGTGGTGGCCAGCGGGGCGGAAGAGCCGAATGCGCTTCTCACCACCGGGCACGGGCGGCGGGAAGAGCCGAACCAGCGCGCCACGACCACAGAGCTGTTCGCGGGGCTCGAGGCGCGGAGCCAGAACCACTGGCCGAGCCTGGAGTTCGATATCGGCGCGCTCAATGCCCGGCTCTCGCGGTTTCTGACGGCGGGCTTCTACTACAAGATGTTCATGTGGCCGCGCGCCTTTTGGAAGCATGTCTACGAGCCGGTGATCCGCCAATCCGCCGGTCTTGGCCCGGCGCCGAACGCGCGCGATGCCGATATCTATGAACACAGCTATGCCACCGTTGATGTGCTGGTAATCGGCGGCGGCGTGGCGGGCCTCATCGCCGCCCAATCGGCGGCGGCGGCAGGGGCCCGCGTGATGCTGATCGAACAGACCGCCGCCTGGGGCGGGCGCGCCATGGTGGATGGCGCGGTGATCGAAGGGCAGGGGGCCGAGCCCTGGGTTGAGGCCACAACCGAGGCGCTTGCGGCCCGGGAAAACGTGGATCTGCGCCCCCGCACCATGGGAGCAGGCGTTTACGATCATGGCTATGTGCTCGCCTATGAGCGCCTTTGCGATCACGATCCGCAGGATGGCGCGCCGCGCCACCGGCTTTGGAAAATCCGCGCCCGCCAGATCGTAACCGCCACAGGCGCGATCGAACGCCCGCTGGCCTTTGCCGGCAACGATCTTCCAGGCGTTATGCTCGCCTCGGCGATCCGCGATTACGTGGTCAACTGGGGCGTTCACGCGGGCGCGCGCACGGTGATCGTTACCAACAATGACGATGCCTACCGCACCGCGCTCACTTTGCTCGACGCGGGCCTGGACGTGCCCGCGATCCTCGATGCCCGCGATGAGGTCACTGGCGCTTTGCCGGATGAGGCCCGCGCGCGCGGCATCCGTGTTGAGGCGGGCGCCGGGATCGCCAAAGTGAAGGGCGCCGCGAAGGTCGAGGGCGTCGCGGTCTGCCGCCAGGGGGGCGACGGTACCGTGACCGAAGAGATTGCCTGCGATGCGGTCGCGATGTCGGGCGGATGGTCGCCGGTGGTGCATCTGTGGTCCCACCCGGGCGGCAAGCTGGTGTGGAATGCCGATCATGCGCTTTTCGCGCCGGATCCCGATGCCGCGCCAAAGGGCGCGGATGGTCAGCCCTTCGTGATCCCCGCAGGGGCGGCGGCAGGCCCGGGCGATGCGGGCTTCACCACCACACATGCGCTTGCGAGCGGGGCCGAGGCGGGGGCCGAAGCCGCGCGGCGCACCGGCCACAAGGCGAAAGCGGTAAAGCCACCTATGGCCGACGACCCGGCAGAAGGGCCGCTTACCCCCGTCTGGGTGATGCCGCAAGGCGCCACACCCGAGGCGCGCGGCAAGATGTGGCTCGATTTCCAGAACGATGTGAAAGTTTCGGATGTGGAGCAGGCCGCGCGCGAGGGATATCAGAGCGTGGAACACACCAAGCGCTACACCACGCTCGGCATGGCCACCGATCAGGGGAAGCTCAGCAATATCAATGGCCTTGCCATTCTTGCTGACAGTCTGGGCGAGCCGATCCCGGAGGTGGGAACCACCACCTTCCGCCCGCCCTACACGCCGATCTCCATGGGCGCGATCGGAGGCGAGGCGCGCGGCGCGCTTTTCCAGCCCGTGCGCCGCACGCCGGTGCATGACTGGCACGAAGCCAACGGCGCGCATTGGGAGCCCGTGGGCCACTGGCGCCGCCCCTATACCTTTCTGCGGGAAGGGGAGTCGGTTGAGCAAGCCGTGCAGCGCGAGGTGAGGAACACCCGTGAGGCCGTTGGTTTGCTAGATGCCTCAACGCTTGGGAAGATCCTCGTCAGAGGCCCCGATGCGGGCGCATTTCTCGACATGATGTATACCAACATGATGTCGACCCTTCCGCCGGGCCGCTGCCGCTATGGCCTGATGTGTTCCGAGAACGGGTTCCTGATCGATGACGGCGTGGTTGCCCGGATCGATGAGGAATCCTGGCTCTGCCACACCACCACCGGCGGCGCAGACCGGATTCATGCGCATATGGAGGAATGGCTGCAAACCGAGTGGTGGGACATGAAGGTGTTCACCGCCAACATCACCGAGCAATATGCGCAGTTTGCCGTTGTTGGCCCCGAAGCGCGCAACCTGCTGGAAGATATCGGCGGGATGGATCTTTCCGCCGAGGCGCTGCCCTTCATGCACTGGGCGGAGGGCCAGATCGGCGGCTTCGATACCCGTGTCTTCCGGATCTCATTCTCCGGCGAACTCAGCTACGAGATCGCGGTTCCGGCAGGGCAGGGCCGCGCGTTCTGGGACAGGCTTCTATCCGTGGGCAAGCCCTACGGGATCATGCCCTACGGCACCGAGGCGCTGCATATCATGCGGGCCGAAAAGGGCTTCATCATGATCGGCGATGAAACCGATGGCACCGTGATCCCGCAGGATCTGGGGCTCAATTGGGCGATCTCGAAGAAGAAGGCCGATTTCCTCGGCAAACGGGCGCAGGAACGCACGCATATGGCCGATCCGGGGCGCTGGCAGCTTGTGGGCCTGCGCACGCTCAATGGCTCTGTCCTCGAAGACGGCGCCTATGCCATCGGGGAGGGGCGCAATGCCAATGGGCAGCAAAGCGTTGAGGGCCGCGTCACCTCAACCTACTTCTCGCCCACGCTGGGCCGGGGGATCGCCATGGGGCTCGTGCGCGAGGGGCCGAACCGGATGGGCGAGATCCTGCAATTCACCCGCATCGGCGCCGCACCGGTGGAGGCGCGGATCGTGAGCCCGGTTTTCTATGATCCCGATGGGGAGCGCCAAAATGGCTGAAACAACAAGCGCATTGCCGGGCGCGCGGTTCGATGGCGCGGTTCTGATCGAGGAAGCGGGCCTGCGCGGCATGATCACGCTGAAGGGCGATTTGGCCGCCACCCGGCTTCACAGCGCCGCCACCGGCGTGGCGGGGGTGGATTTCCCCGGGCAGGGCGAGGCCAATTGCGTGGGCGAACACGGGCTCTGCTGGATGGCGCCCGATGAGCTATTGATCCTGGTGCCCTACGCGCGGGCGGCGGAGGATAGTGCGGCCATCGCCACGGCGCTTGCGGGTACCCATCACCTTGTGACCAACGTCTCCGACGCCCGCGTGATCTTCACCGCCGCGGGCCCGGCGGCGCGCGAGGTGCTGGCCAAGCTCACCCCCGCCGATCTGCACCCCGATAGCTTCCGCCCCGGCCAGTTCCGCCGCACCCGGCTTGCCCAGGCGCCCGCGGCCTACTGGATGCGCGATGCAGAAACGTTCGAGATCATCGCCTTCCGTTCAATGGCGGCTTACGTCTTCGATCTTCTGGTAGGTGCCGCCAACCCCGCCGCCCCGGTCGGCCGGTACTAGCCGCCGCGCCCGAACCGGCCCCGGGGCCTTGACGTTATGTCGCAGGCAGCACAGGTATGCCGCAACAACACCATCCAACAGAGGGGCCCCCAAACATGGCTTTCGACCTTCCCGATCTTCCCTATTCCCATGACGCGCTCGCCGATCTCGGCATGTCCAAGGAAACCTTGGAATATCACCACGATCTGCACCACAAGGCTTACGTCGATAACGGCAACAAGCTGATCGCGGGCACGGAGTGGGAGGGCAAGAGCCTCGAAGAAATCATCGTGGGCACCTACGATGCGGGCGCCGTGGCCCAGAACGGCATCTTCAACAACATCAGCCAGCTTTGGAACCACAACCAGTTTTGGGAGATGATGGGGCCGGGCGACAGCGCGATGCCGGGTGAGCTGGAAAGCGCGATCACCGAGGCTTTCGGCTCGGTCGATGAGTTCAAATCGCAGTTTTCTGCGGCAGGTGCGGGGCAGTTCGGTTCCGGCTGGGCCTGGCTTGTGAAGGATAGCGACGGCGCACTGAAAGTGACGAAAACCGAAAACGGCGTGAACCCGCTCTGCTTCGGCCAGACCGCGCTTCTGGGCTGCGATGTTTGGGAGCACAGCTATTACATCGATTTCCGCAACAAGCGCCCGGCCTACCTGTCGAACTTCCTCGACAAGCTGGTGAACTGGGAAAACGTGGCCGCGCGCCTCGCGGGCTAACGCACGGGCATGTCAAACGCACCGCCGCCGGGCCACGATAGGCCCGTCGGCGGGCTTGAGCGTCGCCTGCCGCGTTATGCGAAAGAACTGGCCCACTCAACGCCGCCGGAAGTCAGAGATTTCAGCGCGTTAAGTGATACGCGCTGTTTTTGGGGTTTTGTCAGACGCTTTGGCGCCCCGCGCGGGTCAGCGCGGCCATCACCGCGGGCACATCGGGCAGCGTTTCCACGAAGCTCAGCAGGCTTGCATCGGCAAAACCACGCTGCACCACGTGGCTCAGAAGCCCGGTTAGCGGCGCCCAGTAGCCGTTTACATCCAGCAGGAAGATCGGTTTGCCGTGCAGCGCCAGTTGCCGCCAGGTGAGCACCTCGAAGAATTCGTCGAGTGATCCCGCGCCGCCCGGCATCACCACGATCGCGTCCGAGTTCATGTACATGACCTTTTTGCGCTCATGCATGTTCTCGGTCACGACAAGCTGCGTAAGCTCCCCGCTGGCCATCTCGCGCCCCATCAGGTGGGCGGGGATCACGCCCATGGTTTCGCCGCCCGCCGCCATTGCGGCCCGCGCCACCACGCCCATAAGCCCCACATCGCCGGCACCGTAGACCAGCCGTTGCCCCGCCTCTGCCAGCGCCCGCCCCATCGCATCGGCAGCCTCGGCAAAGGCCGGATCCTCGCCCATACGGGAGCCGCAGAAAACGCACACAGAGAAGGGCGGTTGAGCCATGTTGCGGCCTTTCGGTTCGGGGTTTTGACCCCTGTTAAAGGTGTTGATAACGTCGCTCAAGCGCCTCACGTGGGCCGGGGTGCACGGGGATATGAAAGAATGACAGAGCCTGCCGAACCGGCGGAACCGCCGAAACCAGCCGCCGCCCCTGCGCGGAAGGCAGGGGGCGTGATCATATTCGTGGCCGCGGCCACCTTCTTTGCGATTGTCGGCTACTCGCTGCTGACGGTCACCGGCGTGGGCGAACGCGCCGCCTCGCTTGCCGTCGCGCCGCCGGGGGCCGTGCCTGAGGCTGCCGAAGCACCGGCGGAACCCGCCGCGGCGGCCCCGCCCGCCGAAGAGGCGGAGGCGCAAGAAGAGGCAAGCGTGCCCGCTGAACCCGCAGAGGAAGGTACCGACGAACCCGATGCGCCGAGCTTCGATGTTGTGCGCGTGGATCCCGCGGGCCAGGGGCTTGTGGCCGGGCGCGCGGAGCCGGGCAGCACCGTTGCGGTGGAAATCGATGGCGAAACCGTCGGCACCACCGAGGCCGATGCCGCCGGCGGGTTCGTCGCGCTCTTCGATGTCGATAGCGCCGATGCGCCCCGCGCGTTGACCCTGCGCTCCACCGATGAGGCGGGCGCAGAAACCGCGTCCGATCAGGTGGTGGTGATCGCGCCCACGCCCGAAGGGGCGGCGGAAGAGGAAGCGCCCGCACCGGCGGGGGAGGACGTGGCGGCAGCCACGCCTGAAGCTGAGGCCGAGGCTGCGGAACCGGCTGCCGAAGACACCGCAGAAACTGCAACTGACCCTGCCGCCGAGGCCCCCGCCGTGATCCTGGCCGACGAAGGCGGTGTTCGGGTGCTCCAGGATCCCGACTTGCCGAGCGAGGCCACCGAAACCGTGGTGATCGATGCCATCACCTACGATTCCGAGGGCAGCGTGGAGCTTTCGGGCCGCGGCGCCGGCGAAGGTTTCGTGCGCCTCTACCTCGATAACACCCCGATCGAGCTCACGGATGTGGATGAGAATGGGAACTGGCGCGCGGCGCTGCCGGATGTGGATACCGGTGTTTACACGCTGCGGGTGGATGAGGTGGATGCCGAAGGGCTTGTCACCTCCCGCATCGAAACGCCCTTCCGCCGCGAAGATGCCGCCGCGATCCGAACGCTTGCAAGCGCCCAGATCGATCAGACGCGCCGGTTGAACCTTGTCACCGTGCAGCCCGGAAACACGCTTTGGGGCATTTCCTCGCGCGCCTATGGTGACGGGCTTCTCTACGTGAAGCTCTTCGAGGCCAATGCCGATCGGATCGTTGATCCGAACCTCATCTTCCCCGGCCAGGTCTTCAGCGTGCCCAACTAGCGGCGGGGTGAAACCGCCGCCCCGGCGCACCGCACCTCCGCAAATCCTGCGCCTGCCCTGTGCGCAAGTGGCACTGGTCTTCCCCTCCGCTGCACAGTAGGTTTTCGCTTCCAACGCCAGCCTCCGCCAGCCCGCCGAAAGCGCCCGCCGCCCCATGACCGCCTCCCCGTGACCGCCCCTGCCGATATCGCCGATTTTGATAGCGAGGCCCGCCGCAGCGGTTGGCGCACGGTGCGCAAGGTGGCCCCTTATCTCTGGCCCGATGACAAGCCCTGGGTAAAGCGCCGGGTGATCGGCGCGCTGATCGCGCTGTTTGTCTCAAAGCTCGTCGCGGTGGGCACGCCCTTCCTTTACAAGGCGGCGGTCGACACGCTGACGGGCGATACGGTTGATCCCGCCTGGGCCTTGGGCCTAGGCGCTGTTGGCCTGACCGTGGCCTACGGTGTCGCGCGCCTGATGAATGTGGGCTTCCAGCAGCTGCGCGATGCAATCTTTGCCGCCGTGGGCCAGCGCGCGCTTCGCCAGCTTGCGCTTGAAACCTTCTCGCATATCCACGCGCTTTCGCTCCGCTACCACATCACCCGCAAAACCGGCGGCCTCTCCCGCATCATCGAGCGCGGGGTGAAGGGGGTGGAATTCCTGCTGCGTTTCTTGCTGTTTTCCATCGGCCCGCTGATCCTGGAACTCCTGATGATCGGCGTGATCCTCGCCGTGGTGTTCGATGTCAGCTACCTCTTCGTCGTCGCCGCAACCATCGGCCTATACATCTGGTTCACCTTCAAGGTCACCGAATGGCGCGTGCGGATCCGCAAGGAGATGAACGATCAGGATACCGACGCCAACCAGAAGGCGATCGATAGCCTGCTGAACTTCGAAACCGTGAAGTATTTCGGGGCCGAAGGCCGTGAGGCAGCGCGCTATGACAGCGCCATGGCGCTGTACGAAAAGGCGGCGCTCAGAACCTCTTACTCGCTTGCCTTCCTCAATTTCGGCCAGTCGCTTCTGATCTCCACGGGCCTCGTGATGGTAATGGTCATGGCCGCCATCGGCGTGGCGAACGGGTCGCTCACGGTGGGCGATTTCGTGATGGTCAACGCCTACATGATCCAGATCACCATGCCGCTCAATTTCCTCGGCACGGTCTACCGCGAGATCCGTCAATCTCTGATCGATATGGGCGAGATGTTCGATCTGCTCGAACAGCCGCGGGAGATCGAGGATAAGCCCGGTGCCAAGCCACTGGAGGTAACGGGCGGGCAGATCGATTTCGATGCGCTTGTATTCGGGTACGAGCCCGCGCGCCCGATCCTCAAAGGCGTGACGATCTGTGTTGAAGCGGGGCAGACGGTTGCGATTGTGGGCCCCTCGGGCTCCGGCAAATCCACCATCGGGCGGCTGCTCTTCCGCTTCTACGATGCCGGCGGCGGCGCGCTGCGGATCGATGGGCAGGATGTGCGCGACATAACGCAGGAAAGCCTTCACGCGGCCATCGGAGTTGTGCCGCAGGATACGGTGCTCTTCAACGATACCATCCGCTACAACATCGCCTACGGGCAGGAAGCGCCTACGGAGGCAGACATCATTGCCGCCGCCAAGGCCGCGAAAATCCATGATTTCATCAACGGCCTGCCCGAGGGTTACGATACAATGGTGGGCGAACGCGGCCTGAAGCTTTCCGGCGGTGAGAAACAGCGCGTGGGGATCGCGCGCACGATCCTCAAGAACCCGCCCATCCTGCTTCTCGATGAGGCCACATCGGCGCTCGACACCGAGACCGAGCGTGAAATCCAGGGCGAGCTTCGCGCGATGGCCGAGGGCCGCACAGTTCTGATGATCGCACACCGGCTGTCCACCATAGTCGATGCCGATCAGATCGTGGTTCTCGAACAGGGCGAGGTGATCGAACGCGGCACCCATGCCGCGCTTCTGGCCCGCGGCGGGCGCTACGCCGCGCTTTGGGAACGGCAGGCATCGGCCACCGAAGATGCTGCATAGGCGGGGCGGGAGCCGCGCCGAAGCGTTTCGGATGTATTTGTTCTAGAAACCGATGCGGCGCAGCGGCCCCTGCACCCGGCGATAGAGGATCGGTGGCAGGATATCCTTGATCAGTGCGCGGCGCTTGCTGCGCCCGTCAGCCTCGTCCACCGTGCCGGGGCGCGGCTTGAAGATCGTGGAATGCGATTTCCGGCCCTCGTCCCAGGTGGCGGTGTAGTAGTAAAGCGCGATTGACATCCGCGGCTTGCCCTCGGGGTGGTTCACCGGCTCAGGATTGCCGTGGAACGTGTCAGACCCGGTCGAGAAACAGACCATGCGGTTGAACAGCGGCACAAAGCTCGCCTCCTTCCGCGTCATCGCCTTATCCCAGATCTCGAAGGAACCGCCCCATTCTTCGCGCCAGTCATCGTTGAGGTAGATCAGCACATTGAGCCGGCGTTCGAGGTTCAGCGGCCCGTGGTAATTGAAATCGGCGTGGATATCGAGATGCCCGCCATTGCCCACCCGGTGGATGCCCGCCCCCGCGAAATACGGGTCGGGGATCAGCTTCTCGATGCCCGTGAGTTCTTCGAGGAACAGAAGGAATGGCTTGGCATTCAGCGCGCTGAACACAGCGCGGGTATACATCGGCAGCCGGTCGGGGTTGTAGGAGGTTTTGAGGTTCTCCTGCGCCCGCGCGAAGGAGGCTTCGGCCTCCGGCAGCGTTTCCACCTCCGCCTTCACGCGGCGCAGGATGGCGGGATCCATGAAACCGTCAATGCAGCCGTGATTGTAGGGCGCGGCCGATTGATAGGCGGCGGCATGGGGCTTTGCGGCCGCGCGCGCCTCATCCACGCTAAGGCTCAGGGTTTCGGGATCGAACGCAAGCGCCGGTGCGGCATCGGAATGATCAAGCACGGATAAAGCCTTTGAGATACGCCCAGAAGATTTGGGCGCACCATGTCAGAAAGGCCCCGGGAAGGGAACTGCGGGCAATGGCCCGGCCGCGCTCCTTCCGGTGCCCCTTCTTGGTGGCCCTATTCGGCGGCCTTCAGGGGCAGGCCAGCGGGCGCGGCGGGGCGTTCGGGCTCTGCATCGGTATCCCAAAGGATCTCCGGCGCGCGCACCCGGCGTGCAGCGCGCTGCAGCGCCCAATCCTGCGCCGCCTGGCTGGCGCGGCCCATCGAGAGGCGCGCAAGCCCGCGCGACAGCCAGTTCGCGTAGGTCGTCACCCAGACCCGCAGCGCCAGCATCGAGGGTGTGAAGACAAGCGTCAGAACCGTCGCGATCCCCAGCCCGAACACCACAGCGGTGGCCAGCTGTTTCCACCAGAGCGCGGTGGGGCTGTCGATCGAGTAACCGCCGCCGATGAAATCCAGGCTGAGGCCGAACATCATCGGAGCCAGGCCCGCCATCGTGGTGATCGTTGTCAGAAGCACCGGGCGGATGCGCACCTCGGCGGTGCGCACGATGGCCTCGATCCGCGGCATGTAGCGGTTGTATTCCTGGTAGGTGTCAATCAGCACGATATTGTTGTTCACAACAATCCCGGCCAGCGCCACAATCCCCGTGCCCGTCATGATGATCGAGAAGGGCTGCTGCATCACCAGCATCCCGATCAGAACCCCGGTGGTGGAAAGCACCACCGCCAGAAGCACGAGCATGGCGTTGTAGAACGAGTTGAACTGCGCCAGCAGGATGATGAACATCAGCCCCAGCGCGCCCGCAAACGCGGTTTGCAGGAAGGCCTGGCTTTCGGCCTGATCCTCCTGATCGCCTGTCCATTCATATTCAACGCCCGGCGGAAGCTCTGCCTCGGTTTCCAACCATTCGGTCAGAAGCGCGATCCGCTCATTGGGGTTGATGGGCTGGCCCTCGGCATTGGTCAGCCCCGGCGCCACATCGGCTTTCACGTCGAAATACCGTTGTTGGCCCACGCGATCGATCTGCGCCAGCTTCTCCACCGGTTGCCGGGTGATAAAGTTCGAAAGCGGCACCAGCCCGTCATTGGTGCGCACCTTAAGCGTGTCGAGCGTGCTCAAAACCCGGTCATCCTCGGGCAGCCGCACGCGGATATCGATCTCTTCGTCGGAGCTGTCCACACGCATCGTATCCAGCAGGATGCCGCGGGTGACGAGCTGTACCATTGCCCCCACCGTGGCCACGCTTGCGCCGTAGCGCCCCGCCTTTTCCACATCCACATCGATCTGCCAGTCGATGCCCGGCAGGGGCCTTGTATCTTCGATATCGGTCAGCCCCTGCGTGGCCTCGAACTGGCCGCGCGCCAGTGCCGCGGCTTCGAGAAGTGCGCCCCGATCGTCGCCCTTAAGCCGCAGATGCACCGGTTTGCCAGACGCAGGGCCCTGGGCCAGATCCAGCGTTTCGGTCTCGATTCCCGGGATCTGCGCCAACCGCCGCTCCAGATTGGCCAGCACCACATCGCCATCAAGATCGGCAAGTTCCACGCCCTCATGCCCGGCGGCGAAGGCCGCGCGTTCTTCCCATGGGATCAGCTCGATCTGCACCTGGCCGACGGCATCGCGGGGGCCCGAGGCGCCGCCGGTATTCTGGTTCAGGCCGCCGGAGCCGGCAAAGGCAAAGACCGATTGAATGCCCACCGTATCAAGCGTGATCGCCTCGGCCTGGGCCACCAGAGCATCCTTCTCGGCCAGAGATAGGTTGCCCCGCGCCCGCACATAGATGATCGCCTGTTCGGGCTCGCTTTCAACGAAGAACTCAACGCCCCGGTTATTGGCCCCGTAAGTCATGAAGGTCAGCACCACGAAGGTGCCGACGGCAGCGATGGCCACAAGCGGCATGATCGGGTTGCCCGCGATGAACTTGATGAAATGGCCAAAGGCGGTGCGGCGATAGCCGGCCTCGATGCGGCGCGCGCGATGCTCGATCTTCACCGCGCCCAGAACCGTTGAGGCCGCAATCGCGGCAAGCACGAAGAGGATGGCGCCGAAGATCGAACCCATCGCTGCCGGAACGCTTTCGGGAAGCAGGTAGCTTGGGTTCAGCACCTGCATCGCGGCAAGGAACATCGTGTAAAGCACCACCGGCACCAGAAGTGCGCGGGCCCAGAAGGGTAGGGTGCGCGTCAGGTAGGCCGATCCGCCTTCGAACGAGCGGCTCATGCGCCCCGCGATCCCGCCCATCACCGGCAGGTAGATCAGCGCCACGATCAGCGAGGCCGAGAGCACGAAGATCAGCGTTACCGGCAGCATGCCCATGAACTGGCCCGGAACGCCGGGCCAGAACAGCATCGGCAGGAAGGCGCAGAGCGTGGTCGCGGTGGAGGAAACGATCGGCCAGAACATCCGCTGCGCCGCTTCCACGTAGGCGCGCATCGGCCCCTGGCCCTCGCGGATCCGCCGGTCAGCATATTCGACGACGACGATGGCGCCGTCGACGAGCATGCCCACGGCGAGGATCAGCCCGAACATCACGATGTTCGAAACGCTCACCTCCATTACAGCCAGGAAGGCGAAACACAGAAGGAAGGATGTGGGGATCGCAAAGCCCACCAGGAGGGCGGAGCGGGAGCCGAGCGTGGCCAGCACCACGATCATCACCAGCGCAATGGCGGTCAGGACCGATCCCTCAAGCTGGGTCACCATCGAATCCACGATCCGGCTCTGGTCGTTCGACGTGCCGACATCGATTGCCGTTTGCAGCTCCGGCGGCCAGGTCTCCATCTCCGCGGCCACTTCGGCTTTCACCAGCTCGGCCGTATCGATCAGGTTGAAGCCCTTGCGCTTGACCACCTGCAGGGCCACCGTGTTTTCCCCGTTAAACCGTGCGGTGCCCGCACGATCCTCGAAGGTCAGCCGGATATCGGCCAGATCGCCGAGCGTCACCACCCGGTCACCATCAACCTTCACGGGCAGATCGTAGACATCGCGCTGTTCATCGAAGGATGAGGGGATCTTGACCGCGAAGGCGCCGCTGTCGGTTTCCACCTCGCCCGCCGCGATCAGCTGGTTGTTGTTGACGACAACGTTCACCAGCTCTGCCGCCGTCACGTTGTAGGCTTCCAGCCGCAGCGGATCGATCACCACTTCGAGCATCTCGTCGCGATGGCCCGCAAGCGAGGCTTCCAGCACCGGCTCAAGCCCCTCAAGCCTGTCCTGCAAATCCTTCGCCACACGCAGAAGCGTGCGCTCCGGCAAGGCGCCGGTCAGGTTCACGATGATGATCGGGAACTCGGAGAAATTGAATTCCGAGATTGAGTAGCGCTCGAACCCGCTTGGAAACTGTGCCTCGGCGCTATCCATCCGGTCGCGCACATCGGCGATGATCTTCGTCTTGTCCCACCCGAATTCGAACTCAAGCACCACGTTGGCGTAGCCTTCCGCCGCGGTGCCTGTCATGGTTTTCAGCCCATCAAGATCGGAAAGCTCCGTCTCCATCGGTTTGACGACAAGCTTCTCGCTGTCTTCCGCCGAGATGCCCGGGAAGGGGACGGAGATCACCAGCGCGGGGATTTCGATATCCGGCTCGCCTTCCTTCGGCAGGCCGACATAGGAAATCCCGCCCGCCAGCAGCGACAGCGCGATAAAGGCGAGGATCATGCGGGCGCGGCCCGCGGCCCAGCTGACGATGCCGGTCATCGCGCGGCCTCCTCAAAGGCGGGCGCAACCGGAACCCCGTCGGTCACAAACTCCTGCCCCACGATGATCACGGCCACCTCTTCTTCAAGGCCAGCCACCCAGATCCCATCGGTGGTATCGCGCAGCACACTTACCGGGGCGAAGGCCGCGCGGCTTTCGCCATCGATCAGCCGCACGCCAAGGCGGCCCTCATCGTTGAGCGTGAGCGCCGATTGCGGCAGCAGATGCGCCGTGGCCCCGTCCGAGGCGATCAGGATCTCGGCGGTCTGGCCATCGCGGATCGCCAGATCGGTGTTGGCGACCTCCACCTCAACGCGGAAGGTGCGGGTGTTTTCATCGGCGGAGCGGCTGAGGAACGTCACCTGCCCCAGAACCTCGCGCCCCGAG
Source organism: Paracoccaceae bacterium (assembly GCA_028285485.1). GTDB lineage: Bacteria > Pseudomonadota > Alphaproteobacteria > Rhodobacterales > Rhodobacteraceae > JANQPC01. The sequence continues at coordinate 26,577 of JANQPC010000018.1, forward strand.
GCCAGCCGTGACGCGGCCTGCGCCCCCACCTGAACCCGGTCCACCTCGGTTTCCGGCACAAAGCCTACCAGCTTGATCGGGTCGAGCTGAATGACCGTGCCGCACAACGCGCCGGGCTGCAAAAGCGCGCCCAATTCCGCCGTGTCCGATTCGAGAAGCCCCGAGAACGGTGCCGCGATCTGAAGTTTTTCAAGTTCGTTTTCCGCCGAGGCAATCGCGGCCTCCGCCGATTGCACAGCCGCGCGCGCCGATTGCGCTGCCGCATTGGCCGCCGTCACGCGGGTTTCCGAGGCAAAGCCATCGGCGCTGAGCTGCGAAGCGGCGCGCTGGTTGATCTCGGCATCCGCAAGCCGCGCATCGGCTTCCAGGCGGCGCGCCTGAGCCTCTGCCAGCGCGATATCCCGTGTGCCGGTATCGAGCTGGCACATCAGCTGCCCGGCATCGACCGCGGCGCCCTTCCGCAGCGGGGGGGAGACGACAAGCCCGCTTGTTTCCGCACGCACATCTACCTGCCGTGCCGCTTCCGTCCGGCCCCGCACGATCACTGCGCTGTCGATCACTTCCGCCTGGCTGCGGCGCGCGACCACGGCCACGATGCCGGGATCGGAATCCGCCGCTGCGCCTGGCGTCTCCGGCGCCTCTGCCGCCGCCATCTCGGCAGCGCTGGCCTCAGGCGCATCGGCCCCGGCAAACCCCAGCAGGCGTTCGCGTTCAAACACAAACAGATAGAGCGTGGCCATAACCGCAACCGCGGTCAGGATGGATATCAGGCGCATCGGCGTGTCTCTCGCAGGAAAGGGCTGCACCGGGCAGCCCCATCAGTCTTTTCGTTACCGTTTACGGTGCAATCCGGGCGTCGGATGCCCCACTGGGCTAAACCGTTCAGTTCAAATTAGCCGGTTTTCCGCCGATCTTCAAGGGCATCGCTTGAGATTGTGCGCGGGTCTTTGCATAGCCGCGCCCAAGCGGATAAGAGAGCGCCCAGAATGTGGAGGTGGCCTTGGCCAGCGAAGACAGTTTCATCAAGGAAGTCTCGGAAGAGGTACGCCGGGAGCGGCTTTACCGCATGCTCCGCCGCTATGGCTGGATCGCGGTTCTTCTGATCGTGGTGATCGTTGGCGGCGCGGCCTGGAACGAATGGCGCAAGGCAACCGAGCGGGCTGCGGCGGAATCGCTTGGAAACGCGCTGCTTTCGGCTTTGGAAGCCTCCGATCCCGCCGCCCGCGGCACCGCGCTCACCGCCGTTCCCGCCGAAGGCGATGCGGCGGCGATTGTGGCGATGCTTGCGGCGGCGGAAACCGCTGCGGCAGAGGATCGCGCCGCCGCGCGCACCCAGCTTGAGGCCATTGCCGGAAACGGCGCGATCGATCCGCTTTACCGCGATCTGGCGGCGCTGAAGGCGGTGTCGCTTGCGGGCGAGAATCTGCCTCCTGCGGATCGGATCGCGCGGTTGGAACCGCTTTCGGCGCCCGGCGCGGCCTATCGCCCACTTGCAATGGAGCTTATCGCGATTGCCCATGTGGATGCGGGCGATACCGAGGCGGCGCTTACGGTGCTGAACGATGTACTCGCCGATGGCGCATCGCCCGAAGGCTTGCGCCGCCGGGCATCTCAGTTGATTGTTGCCCTTGGGGGGGCGCTGGGGGCGTCCTGATCGGATGCCACCGGGCAGGGTAGAGGGGTCATGACACGCCGATTGTGTTTGGTTGCGGGGGCCGTCTTGGCGGGCCTTCTTGCAGGCTGCGGGCAGCAGGAAGAACTCCTGTCCGGGCCCCGGGAAGCTGTGCGCCCTGTTGAGGTGACGGCCAATATCGCGGTGCCCTTCACCCCGCCGCAACAGGTGGCCACGCGGGATTGGACCCATCGGGGAGGCGACGCCGACAAATTCGTGCCCCACCCGGCGCTCGGCGCCCGGCTTTCGGAGGCATGGAGCGTGGATATCGGCGAGGGCAACAGCCGCCGCCATCGCATCACCGCCGATCCCATCGTGGCCGGTGGCCGCATCTTCACGATTGACAGCCGCGCCCGGATCACAGCCACTACCACCGCGGGGCAGGTGGCCTGGCGCGCTGATCTCACCCCTGCCACCGACGATCCCGATGATGCGTCGGGCGGCGGGCTTGCCGCCGCAGACGGGCGCATCTTCGCCACCTCCGGCTTTGGCCGCCTCGCCGCGCTTGATGCGGCCACCGGCGAGGTGCTCTGGCTCCAGCGCCTCGGCGCCTCGATCACCACCGCGCCCACCGTGTTCGGCAACACCGTTTATGCCGTCAGCCGCGATAGCCGGGTCTGGGCGATCAATGCCGAAACCGGGCGGATTCAGTGGGAACTTCCCGGCGCGCCCAGCCCCTCTGCCGTGCTCGGCGCCGCCGCACCCGCGGTGACCCAGCGCATCGCCGTCTTCCCCCTGCCAAGCGGGGAACTTGTGGCAACGCTGCGCCGCTCCGGCCTTCGGATCTGGGCCGCGCCGCTTCAGGGCGGGCGGGATGGCAAGGTGTATTCCCGCATCAACGATATCACCGGCGATCCCGTCGTCTCCGGTGGGCGGATTTATGCGGGCAATGCCACGGGCCGCACCGTGGCACTTTCCGCCGCCTCCGGCGAGCGGCTCTGGACAGCGCGGGATGGCGCGCTTGGCCCCGTTCAGGTGGCTGGCGGATCGGTCTTCCTGATCAGCGATCAGAACGAATTGATCCGGCTTGATGCCGAAACGGGCGCGCGCATCTGGGGCGTGGACCTGCCGCTTTTCACCACCAAGCGGCAACGGCGCCTGCGCGATATCTACCCGCATTTCGGGCCGGTTCTGGCAGGCGGGCGGCTCTACGTGGCGTCGGGCGACGATCTGCTGCGTGCGTTTGATCCCGAAACCGGCGCGGTCACGGCAACCTATCCCTTGCGCGGCGGTGGCACGGCGCTTCCCGCCGTGGCCAATGGCACGCTTTATGTGGTGACGGGCGACGGCCGCCTGCACGCCTTCCGCTAACCGCCAATCTGCGCTACACGCGCCGCCTAACCCATCACGCGCACGCCATCGGAGGGGGCGCATGAGCTTCACGCTCGCCATTGTTGGCCGCCCCAATGTGGGCAAATCCACGCTGTTCAACCGGCTTGTGGGCAAGCGCCTTGCGCTGGTGGATAACCAGCCCGGCGTGACTCGCGATCTGCGCGAAGGCGCGGCGCGGCTCGGCGATCTGCGCTTCACCGTAATCGATACCGCAGGGCTGGAGGAGGCAACCGACGAAAGCCTTGAAGGCCGGATGCGCAAGCTCACCGAACGGGCGGTGGAGATGGCCGATATCTGCCTCTTCCTCGTGGATGCCCGCGCGGGGCTGCTGCCCGCCGATGAGATATTCGCCGATATCCTGCGCCGCAAATCGGCCCATGTGATCCTGGCCGCCAATAAGGCGGAGGGCCGCGCCGGGGCCGACGGGGCGATGGAAGCCTACGCGCTGGGCCTTGGCGAGCCCATCGCGCTCTCCGCCGAACATGGCGAGGGGTTGAATGAGCTCTATTCGGCTCTCGCACCCCTGGCCGAAACCTTCGCCGCCCGGGCCGAAGACACGGCGCCTGAGACCGATATCGCCGTTGAGGGCGATGACGAGGGGCCCCGTACGCCCACGCAGGAGCGGCCCATGCAGATCGCCGTGATTGGCCGCCCGAATGCGGGAAAATCAACCCTGATCAATAGCTTGCTGGGCGAAGACCGCCTCCTTACTGGGCCCGAGGCCGGGATCACCCGCGATGCGATTTCGCTCAGCTTCGATTGGGCGGGCCTGCCGGTGCGCATGTTCGATACCGCAGGCATGCGCAAAAAGGCCAAAGTGCAGGAGAAGCTCGAGAAGCTTTCCGTCGGCGATGGGTTGCGCGCGGTGAAATTCGCCGAGGTGGTGATCGTGCTGCTTGATGCCGCGATCCCCTTCGAAAGCCAGGATCTGCGGATCGCCGATCTGGCGGAACGCGAGGGGCGCGCGGTGATCATCGCGGTCAACAAGTGGGATCTTGAGCCCGAGAAGCAGCAGAAGCTCCGCGATCTGCGCGAACAGTTCGAACGGCTTCTGCCGCAGCTAAAGGGCGCGCCGATGGTCACGGTCTCGGCCAAGACGGGCCGGGGGCTTGACCGGCTGCGCGAAGCGGTGGAGCGCGCCTATGCGGTGTGGAACACCCGCATCCCCACATCGCCGCTCAACCGCTGGCTTTCGGAGATGGTCGAGGCGCATCCGCCGCCTGCGCCGGGCGGGCGCCGCATCAAGCTGCGCTACATGACCCAGGCCAAGACCCGGCCACCCGGCTTTGTGGTGATGGCAAGCTTCCCTGACAAGCTGCCGGAAAGCTATTCGCGCTACCTCATCAACGGGTTGCGCGAGAGCTTCGATATGCCGGGCACGCCGATCCGTCTCTGGATGCGCTCGCAATCGGAGGCCAATCCTTACAAGGATCGCAAGAAATCCACGCCGTCCCGCCTGCGCAAGCATCTGGGGAAGAAGGCGCCGGGTTAACCGATCGTTGCTGGGCAGGCGCCGCCCCGCCAGCGGCTAACTTAGGCCGCGCCGATCAGCCAGGCCGGATCGCCAGAAACGCAGCCCGGCCCACCCCTGCCGCGCCAATCAGCGCCAGCGCCGCCACGGCCACCGAACCGTCAATGTTTTGCACCGCCACCGCGATCAGCGCCCAGACGATTGCGGCCCCATAGAAGGGCTGCCCGGGCAGGTTGCGCTGCACTGCGATGCCCACGGCAAGGGCGGCCAGAAGCATCGCCCAGGCCCAGCCCACGCCCCCGGCGATCACCCCGTATCCCGCGCCCAGAAGCCCCGTGGCCACAAAGCTCGCCGCCGTGAGCCACCCCGCATAAAGCGCAATCGGCGCCTGCAGGAGCCAGCGATCTTCCACAGGCGCGCGAAGAAGCGCGAGAAGCGCGCTTCCCAGCATCACCCAGATCATCACGGTTGCCCAGACGGGGCTCAGGATCGCCACGCTGATCCAGGGCGCGCCCACAACAAGGCTCACCATCAGCGGCCAGCGCGTGGCATCCCAGCCCGCGCTCTCGGCCCGCACGAAAAGCCCGTATCCCGCCGAGGCGAGAAGCCAAAGGTAGATCACGCCCCAGATCGAAAACGCGTATCCCGCGGGCTGCACCGGCGGATCCACCTGCGGCACGGGGTAGGCGTTGGGGTCAAATCCGCCGAAGCCGGAAGACCAGAAGGGCGATGACACGAAGGCCAGAGCCGCCGCCAGCACCAGCACCGCCTTCATCCGGCGCGTATCGGTCTGATCATCCATCCCGCTGCCCTCCCGCGCGGCCCCGACGGCTCAGACCAGCGCGCCGTCGGCCGTGATCTGCGTCTTGCCGCCCAGCCATGGGCCCAACGCCTGCGGCAGAAGGATCGAACCATCCGCCCTCTGCCCGTTTTCCAGCACCGCGATCAGGCAGCGCCCCACGGCGAGGCCCGATCCGTTGAGCGTATGCACGAAGGCAGGCTTGCCGCCGCCTGCGGGCCGGTACCGCGCATTCATCCGCCGCGCCTGAAAATCGCCGCAGACAGAGCAGGAGCTGATCTCGCGATAGGTGTTCTGCCCCGGCAGCCACACCTCGATATCGTGGGTGCGTCGCGCGCCAAACCCCATATCGCCGGTGCAGAGTACCACCGTGCGGTAGGGCAGGCCCAGCCGTTCGAGGATATCCTCGGCGCAGCGGGTCATCCGCTCCAGCTCTTCGCGGCTCTGATCTGGATGGGTGATCGAGACCATCTCGACCTTCTCGAACTGGTGCTGGCGTAGCATGCCCGCGGTGTCCTTCCCCGCGCTGCCCGCTTCCGAGCGGAAGCAGAGGCTATGCGCCGTAAGCCGGATCGGCAGCACGCCTTCTTCGAGAATCGCGCCCGCCACGGTATTGGTCAGCGTCACTTCCGAGGTGGGAATCAGCCACCACCCGTTCGTTGTTTGGTAACTATCCTCGGCGAACTTTGGTAACTGTCCCGTTCCCAGCATGGCCTCGTCGCGCACCAGCACGGGCGTGTTCGTCTCCGTCAGCCCGTTCTCGGTGGTGTGGATATCAAGCATGAATTGCGCGAGCGCCCGGTGCAGCCGCGCCACCGCCCCGCGCATCACCGCAAAGCGCGAACCCGAGAGTTTTGCGGCGGTTTCGAAATCCAGCCCCGGGGCGGCACCGGAAAGCTCGAAATGCTCTTTCGGCGCGAAGTCAAACTCCGGTGGCGTGCCCCAGCGGCGCAGCTCCACATTATCGTCTTCGCCATCGCCATCCGGCACATCCTCATGCGGCGCATTGGGCAGGCCCATCATCGCCTCGGAAAGCGCGGCATCCTTCTTCCGCGCCTCTTCTTCCAACCGGCTGATTTCATCCTTCTTTTCGGCCACCAGCGCACGCAGGCGTTCGAATTCCGCCTCGTCGCCCCGCGCCTTCGCCGCGCCCACCTCTTTCGAGGCCGCATTGCGTGCGGCCAGCGCCGCTTCAGCAGCGGCGATGGTTTCGCGCCGAGCGGCATCGATTGTCAGAAGCTCCGACGACACGCCCGAAAGCCCGCGCCGCGCCATTGCGGCATCGAAGGCGTCAGGGGCTTCGCGGATCGCGCGTATGTCGTGCATCTGGTGGAACCTCGCTTTGTCTTGCGCCGCCCGTATGGCGCATTTTCGGCGCGGGGAAAACCGGGGCGCATGCGCCCGGGGCAGGCCGCGGAAACGCTTTGTTTCGATGCATGTCTGCATCGTTGCTGTGGCCAAAACCACGCAACTTGGCCGAGACTATGGGCAGTGTTCGCGTAATGGTAGTGGGAGCGGTGTGATGAACCCGGCTTGGATGAGGGCGTTTTCCGATTTTCAACGTGTGGCGCAGATCGCCTCTGTCACGCTGATCGCGGGGCTGGCGCTTGGGCTCGCAGGTTCGGTGCTTCTGGCCGCGGTGGGGTATCTGCCCTGGCTTTCGCTTCCGCTTGCTTCGGGCGGCGATCCCGGCCCGATGCTGCAGATGGCCGGCGCTGCGCTTCTGGTGGCGCTCAGCAGCTTCCTGCCTTCCAGCCTGCGGGTGATGCGCCTGGAAGCCGCGCATCGCGAGTTTCGCCTGAAGATGGAGGATGTGGGCCGCGCCTACTGGGCGGCCCATGCCGCAGATCGGGAAGGCACCTTCACGCTGCGGCGCGAGTTCGATGCGGTGCGCGAGCGCTTCGATTTTCTCCGCGCCCATCCCGATCTGGGCGCGCTCGATCCCGAAATCCTCGATCTTGCCGCGCAGATGAGCCACGAGTCCCGCGAACTTGCCCGCATCTATGCCGACGAGAAGGTGACCCGCGCGCGCGAGATGCTCGCCCTGCGCCAGCAGGAGGCAGCAGAGATGGAGGAGCGCATCGCCACCGCCAATGCCGCCATCACCGAGATGAGGCACGCGCTGCAAGGCGTTGAGATCGATGAGGATGTGGTGCGCGCCCGGCTTGACCGGCTGCGCGAGGATCTGGCCGAGCTCTTGCCGGAGATCGAGCGCCCCGGCCCCGGCCCGCGCAAGCCCAAACTGGGCGTTGTTGCCGGCGAATAACTCGCGCCGCTCCGCGGCCTTTCGTGCCGCGCCCCCTTGCTTGCCAAGCATCCGGCCCACAGATAGGGTGCGCGCCATTCCAACAGGGGGGGCCGTAGAGCCCCTGTGCAAGACAAGGATTCCCGATGTTCGCAACGCCTGCCTATGCGCAAGCGGCCGGTGGGGCCGGCGGCGCATTCGCCAGCTTCATCCCGCTCATTCTGATCTTCGCCATCATGTATTTTCTGCTGATCCGGCCGCAGCAGAAAAAGCTCAAGGAACACCAGGCGATGGTGGAATCGCTGCGGCGGGGCGATCAGATCGTCACTCAAGGCGGCGTTGTCGGAAAAGTCACCAAGGTTCTCGAAGATAACAAGGTTGAGGTTGAAATCGCCCAGGGCGTGAAGGTTCAGGTGATCAAGACGACCGTGGCCCAGGTGCTCAACAAAACCGAACCGGCCTCGTAAGGGCGCCCCCTGGCATGCTTCAAATTGCGCTGTGGAAACGGGTTCTGATCTGGGCGACCTGCGCCGCCGGGCTGCTTCTGGCGATGCCAAATGCCTTCTACAGCCAGGTTGAACGCCACAATGATGCGTTGGCCGAGATCGAGGTTCTGGGCTCCACGCCCGAACGCGAGGCGGCGGTCGGGGAATGGCCCGGGTTCCTGCCGTCATCCCTGATCAACCTCGGCCTCGATCTGCGCGGCGGCGCCCATCTTCTGGCCGAGGTGCAGCTGGCCGATGTGTACGCCACGCGGATGGATGGGCTTTGGCCCGAAGTGCGCGATGCGCTGCGTGAGGAGCGCAATACGGTCGGCACGATCCGGCGCCAGCAAAGCCCGGCGGATGAGCTTCATGTGCGCATCTCCCAGCCCGAGGGGATGGGCCGCGCGCTGGAGGTGGTGCGGGCGCTGGCGCAACCGGTTGTTTCGCTCACCGGCGTTGGATCCACCGATATCGAGGCGGCGGGGCAGGGCGATCTGATCATCGTGCAACTCTCGGAAGAAGAGCGCCGCGCCACCGATGACCGCACCATGCAGCAAACCGTTGAGATCATTCGCCGCCGGGTGGACGAAGTGGGTACGCGCGAACCCACGATTCAGCGCCAGGGCGCCGAGCGTGTGCTGATCCAGGTGCCGGGCATCGGATCGGCGGGGGAACTGAAGGCGCTGATCGGCACCACTGCCAAGCTTACCTTCAACCCCGTTGTCAGCGTGGCAAGCGATGCCAATGCGGCCACGACGGGGCGCCAGGTTGTGTATCCGTCGCTTGATGAGCCGGGGCTCTTCTACGTGCTCGAACAAACCCCGGTGGTGACCGGTGAGGAACTCACCGATGCGCAGCCCGCGTTCGATCAGAACGGGCTTCCGGCGGTAAACTTCCGCTTCAACCCCTCGGGCGCGCGCAAGTTCGGCGATTACACCGCTGCCAATATCGGATCGCCCTTCGCCATCGTGCTGGATGAAGAGGTGATTTCGGCTCCCGTCATCCAATCCCACATCCCCGGCGGCGCGGGCATCATCACCGGCAATTTCACGATTGAGGAATCGACGAACCTCGCCGTTTTGCTGCGCGCCGGTGCATTGCCGGCGGAGCTGACCTTCCTGGAGGAACGCACGATCGGGCCCGAACTGGGGCAGGACAGTATCGACGCCGGCACCGTCGCCTGTATCGTGGCCTTTATCGCGGTGCTGGTGTTCATGGGGCTCAGCTACGGGCTCTTCGGGCTTTTCGCCAATATCGCGCTGATCCTGAACGTGGCCCTGATCTTCGGGCTTCTCAGCCTGATCGGCGCCACGCTCACGCTGCCGGGCATCGCCGGGATCGTGCTTACGATCGGGATGGCGGTGGATGCCAACGTGCTGATTTTCGAACGTATTCGGGAAGAGCTGAAAACAGCCAAGGGCCCGGCCCGCGCGATTGAGCTTGGCTATGAGAAGGCGCTTTCAGCCATCCTCGATGCCAATATCACCACCTTCATCACCGCGGTGATCCTCTTTGCCATGGGCTCGGGCCCCGTGCGCGGCTTCTCGATCACGCTGGGGCTTGGCATCCTGACATCGGTATTCACCGCGATCTTCGTGACCCGGCTGATGCTGGTGATGTGGTTCGAACGGCGCCGCCCGCGCACCATTGAGGTATAGCCCATGCGCCTGCGCCTTGTTCCCAAGGAAACGGCCTACGATTTCTTCCGCTACTGGCGCGTCACCTTCGGTGCCTCGATACTGGCGATGATCGCCTCGATCCTGGTGTTCTTCGTCATCGGCCTGAATTTCGGGATCGATTTCCGCGGCGGCACCACCATCCGCACCGAAAGCACGCAGGCCGTTGACGTGGGTGCCTACCGCGATGCCATCGCGCCCCTCGGCCTGGGCGATGTAACGATCACCGAGGTGTTCGACCCCACCTTCGCGGCGGATGAAAACGTGGCCATGGTGCGCATTCAGGCGCAGGAGGGCCAGGAAAGCGTCAGCCCCGAAACGGTGCTCGCCGTGGAAGAGGCGCTGCAGACGGTTGATTCAAGCATCACCTTCCCCTCGGTGGAAAGCGTGGGGCCAAAGGTTTCGGGCGAGCTTGTGCAAACCGCGATCATCGCGGTGCTGATGGCCATCGGCGCGGTGCTGATCTACATCTGGCTGCGCTTTGAATGGCAATTCTCGCTGGGGGCGGTGGCCGCCCTTGTGCATGATATCGTGCTCACAATCGGGATCTTCAGCATCCTGCAGATCCGGTTCGATCTTGCGATCATCGCGGCGCTTCTAACCATCGTGGGCTATTCGCTCAACGATACCGTGGTGGTGTTTGACCGGGTGCGGGAGAACCTGCGCAAATACAAAAAGAAGGATCTCAAGGAGGTTCTGAGCCTTTCGATCAACGAAACGCTTTCGCGCACGGTGATGACCTCGGTCACCACGCTGCTCGCGCTCATCTCGCTTTACATGCTGGGCGGCGATGTGATCCGCGGCTTTGTCTTTGCGATGATCTGGGGCGTGATCGTGGGCACCTACTCCTCGGTCTTCGTGGCCTCGGCGATCCTGCTTTTCCTCGGTGTCAAACGCGACTGGTCGAAACCCGATGCCGATGCGGGCACGCAATTCGGTAGCGCCGATGCCTGAAGGGCTTCTGGCGGCGCTCGCGCTGCCGGGAACCCCGATCATCATCGCGGTCACCCTGATCTCTGGCATCGTCTACGGCTTTGCGGGCTTCGGCGCGGCTCTGGTGTTTTTGCCGGTGGCAAGCATCGCCGTTGATCCCGCAACCGCGATCGCCGCCTTCTCGCTTGGCGCCCTCTCTTCGCTTGTAACGCTGGTGCCGAAGGCCTGGGCCGTCTGTGATAAGCGCGTCACGCTTCTGATGATCGCGGCGGCCACGGTAACGTTGCCGTTTGGCGTCTATGTCCTCCGCATCGCCGATCCGCGTGCGATGCAGCTCGCGATCTCCGCTCTTGCGGGGCTGACCCTCCTTGCGCTCATCACCGGCTTCCGGCTGCCCGTGCGCCCCGGCGCCACGGCCAGCACCGCCGTGGCGGGCGCTGCGGGCGTGGTGGGCGGGGCCACCGGGCTTCTCGGCCCCCTCGTCATTCTCTTCAACCTCGCCAGTGGCGATGAAGCGGCGCGGGTGCGCGCCAACACGCTGATCTTCCTCACGCTCGGAAGCCTCTTCGTGCTGCCCCAAATGGCCGTTCAGGGGCTGCTGACGGCGAAGGCCATGTGGCTGGGGCTGATCCTCCTTCCCGTCTACGGCGCGGGCACGGTGATCGGCCGGCGGCTCTTCAACCCCGCCCATGAGCGCGCCTACCGCCTTGTGGCCTATGCGATTATCGCGCTTGCCGTGCTGGCGGGGGTGCGGGAGTTCCTGTAGGCCCTCCCCCGGGGCAGCGGCTGGGGAGGGCGCGGGCGTGGCACTGCTTGAGGCATATGCGCCGGACGCGCTGATCTGGATCGGGGCCGCGGCGCTCGTGGCCGGGCTTGTGCGCGGGTTTTCGGGCTTCGGCACGGCGATGATCTTCCTGCCCGTTGCGGGCCAGCATCTCAGCCCCTTTGCCGCACTCACCGCCATGGTCGTGATGGATCTCGTGGGCCCGCTCGTGATGGTGCCCCGCGCGTTGAAGGCGGGCCAGCCGGCGGATGTGCTGCGCCTCGGCCTTGGCCTCGCCCTTGCGATGCCCCTCGGCGTTTGGGTGCTGACGCTGGTGGAGCCGGATGTGTTCCGCTACGGCGTTTCGCTCTTTGCGCTGGGGCTTCTCGCGGTGCTGATGGCGGGGCTGCGCTACACCGGCCCGCTGACCCCGCCGATGGTGGTGGGCACCGGGGCGCTCGGCGGCGCGCTCGGCGGCTCGGTCGGGCTGCCCGGGCCCCCCGTTATCCTGCTCTATATGGCGAGCCCTCTGCCCGCCGCGGCGATCCGCGCCAATATCACGCTCTACCTCATCCTGGCCGATCTGGCGCTTCTCGCGCTTCTCTGGGGCTTTGGCCAGCTCGTGGCGCCCGCGCTTGCCCTCGGTGCGGCGCTGATCGTGCCCTATGTGGCCGGGAACCTCATCGGCTCCTGGCTTTTTGTGCCGGGCCGCGAGGGTACCTATCGAGCGGTGGCCTATGCCATCATTGCCGCCTCCGCCCTTTCCGGGCTTCCGGTTTGGGATTAGGGTTCGCCCATGCGCATGAACGAGGTCACCTATACCGATGCGGTGCCGGTGGAGGGCTATGGCCCCGGCTTCTTCCGTATCGGCGGCAAGGTGCATGAGGGGCCGGTGGCCGTGCTTCCCACGGGCGTGTCCGCCTGGGGCGGCTACGGCGATACCGAGGCCCTTACAGCCATCGCCGATGAGATCGATGTGCTTTTCGTAGGTACTGGTTCCGAAATTGCGCAGATCCCCGCGGGTTTTCGCGCCGCCCTTGAGGCCGCGGGCGTGGGGGTGGAGATCATGGGCTCACCCGCCGCCTGCCGCACCTACAATGTGCTTCTCAGCGAGGGCCGCCGCATTGCGTTGGCGCTGATCCCCGTCTGACGGCGCTTTTCCTCGTACGCAGAGCGCGTTAGGTCACGCCAATGGAACTGAAGGTTGCCGATCTCACCGTTGCCCGCGGCGGCGTGCCCGTGCTGGAAGGCGTGGGGTTCACGCTTCGGGGCGGGGAGGCGCTGATCCTGCGGGGCCCCAACGGATCGGGGAAGACAACGCTCTTGCGCACGCTGGCGGGCCTGCAGCCGCCGCTGGAAGGCAGCGTCTCGATGCCTGCCGAGGCTGTGGCCTATGCGGGCCATGCCGATGGCATCAAGCCCACGCTCACCGTGGCCGAAAACCTGCGCTTCTGGGCGGCGATCTACGGCACGCACGGAATTGCCGATGCGCTCGCTGCCTTCGATCTCGCCGCTCTGCAAACGCGTCCGGCCCAGAACCTCTCTGCGGGGCAAAAGCGCCGCCTCGGGCTTGCGCGGCTTGCGGTTACGGGCCGTCCGCTCTGGATGCTTGATGAGCCCACCGTTTCGCTCGATACCGCCTCGGTCAGCCGGTTTGGCGCGGCGCTGAAGGCGCATCTGGCGGGCGGCGGCGCGGCGCTGATCGCCACGCATATCGATCTGGGGATCGCGGCGCAGGTGCTCGATGTCACGCCCTTCCGCGCCAGGCCGCGCGCGGGCACCGGCGCGTTTGACGAGGCGTTCGCATGACGCGCCCATCCGGCCTGGGCTGCGCCTCATGCTAGCGCTTTTCACCCGTGATCTGCGGCTTGCGATCCGCGCGGGCGGCGGCTTCGGCCTTGCACTGGCCTTCTTTCTGATCGTCACCGCGCTTGTGCCCTTCGGTGTGGGGCCCGACACCGGCGTTCTGACCCGGATTGCCCCCGGCATCCTCTGGGTCGGCGCGCTGCTGGCCTGCCTTCTTTCGCTCGATCGGATCTTCGCGCTCGATTACGAAGACGGCTCGCTTGACCTTCTGGCCACCGCGCCGATCCCGCTTGAAGCGGTGGTGGCCACCAAGGCGGCGGCGCATTGGGTCACCACCGGCCTGCCGCTCACCCTGGCCGCGCCGCTGCTGGGCGTGCTGTTGAACCTCGCGCCCGGCGGATACCTCTGGCTCACGATCAGCCTCGCCGCAGGAACGCCGGCACTGTCGATCATCGGCACCTTCGGTGCAGCGCTCACGGTGGGGCTGAAGCGCGGGGGGCTTTTGCTCTCGCTTCTGGTGCTGCCGCTCTACGTGCCCACGCTGATCTTCGGCGCCGAGCTCACCCGCCGGGGGGCCGAGGGACAGGCGGTGGAAACCCCGCTGGCGCTCATCGCCGGGATCACGCTGGGCGCCGCGGCGCTTCTGCCCTTCGCAGCCGCCGCCGCGCTCCGCGTCAATCTGCGCTGAGGGCGCGCGGGGATGCGACTTGAGCGAACAGGGGAGGCGGCTTAGGTACGCTCCATGGCGTCGGTTTGGGAATTTGCTAATCCGCGAAAGTTCATGGCGGTGTCCGACAGGGCGCTGCCGTGGCTGTTTACGCTCGCGGGCGCCGCGCTGGCCATCGGCCTCGTCTGGGGCTTTTTCTTCACGCCGGATGATTTTCGCCAAGGATCGACGGTGAAGATCATCTACCTGCATGTGCCATCTGCGATGATGGCGATCAACGCCTGGATCATGATGCTGCTCGCCTCGCTGATCTGGATCGTGAGGCGCCATCACGTCTCCGCTCTCGCGGCCAAGGCCGCGGCACCCATCGGGGTGACCTTCACGGTGATTGCGCTGGCCACCGGCGCGATCTGGGGGCAGCCGATGTGGGGCACATGGTGGGCCTGGGATCCGCGGCTCACCTCGTTTCTGATCCTGTTCCTGTTCTACCTTGGCTACATGGCGCTTTGGCAGGCGATTGAAGATCCCGATACCGCCGCTGATCTCACCAGCGTTCTTTGCCTTGTCGGCAGTGTCTTCGCTGTCATCTCACGCTACGCGCTGATCTTCTGGAACCAGGGCCTGCACCAGGGCGCCACGCTTTCGCTCGACAAGGAAGAGAACATTGCGGATGTATTCTACTTTCCGCTGCTCGTCTGCATCGCGGGCTTCGTGCTGCTCTTCATCGCGCTTGTCTTCTACCGCACCCGAACGGAGATCCGCGCCCGCCGCCTCTATGCCATCGGGTTGAAGGAGCGGATGGTCTGATGCCCGATCTTGGCGCCTATGCCGTAGAAGTGATCTCGGCCTACGCGGTTTCGCTGGCGCTGCTGGCGGCGCTCGTTATCTTCAGCGTCTGGCGCGGCAAGCGCGTCAAGCGCGCGCTTGAAGATGCGGAGGCACGGCTCAGAAATGGCTAAGGTTTCGCCCCTTGTGATCCTGCCCCCGCTGATCTTTGCAGGGCTTGCTGTGATGTTCTACCTCGGCATGCAGCACGAGGATCCCGATGCGCTGCCCTCGGTGCGCATTGGCCAGCAGGCGCCCGCCATGGCGCTTGTGGCGCTGGGGCCCGAGCCGGTGCTGACGGATGAGATCCTGCGCACCCCCGGGGTGAAACTGGTGAACTACTGGGCAAGCTGGTGCGCGCCCTGCCGGGTGGAGCACCCCAATATCCAGGCGCTGGCCGATGAGGGCATTCCCGTCTTCGGGGTGAACTACAAGGATGATCCCGAAAAGGCGCTCGCGTTCCTTGATGAACTCGGCAACCCCTATACCGCCATCGGGGCCGATGCGAACGGGCGCACGGGGCTGGATTGGGGGCTTTACGGTGTTCCCGAAACCTTCGTGATCGATGGCAGCGGCACGGTGACCTTCCGCTTCGCGGGCCCGATCACCGAACGTGTGCTTGAGGGCCAGATCCGCCCTGCGATCGACGCCGCGCGCCAGGGCTCTTGACCCCGCTGCGGGGCGGGCCTCAGCGGCCTCAAGACGACCGGATGATGTGGTTAAGCGCGGGGCCCTAAACGGGGTGCGCCCGGCCCCTCGCTGGTCCGAAGACCGTTGAGGAACCGGGCGCGAAGGCAGCCTTCCCAAAAGGAGCCGTTTGCGGGGTTGCCCCCGCGGCAGCAATAAACCGTTATATCGTTCCCGCGACAGCCAACACTATAAACACCCCCAGTTCGAAAACCGGAAACGGAACATTGAAGGACCATCGGCGAGGAGACGACCGTACTCGGTACAACTCGTTACTCTTCATGTTTTGCCCCCTTTGTGGCCACACAATCGCCTTATTCCGTGGGCTGTGCGAGGAAACAATTTGTTTCTTGCGGAATCTTGCCGACCCGGAATTCAGTGGTTGCCAAAGGGTAAAACTGTTTCCAAGCCCCGGAAATTCCATCCAAGTTTTGGGTCAGAGCCGGTAGCCGCCGTCAATGCACAACACCTGTCCGGTGATGAAATCGGCATCTTTACCCACAAGAAACTGCACGCCCCGCGCGATATCCACAGGCAAGCCTACACGCCCCAGTGCCGTATTTTCGACAAATTTGCCGATCAGCTCATCCGAGCGGGGAGATTCGGTGCGCTCAATCGCGCCTGGCGCGATCGCGTTTACCCTGATTCCCTTGGGCCCAAGCGCCTTCGCCGCCGCAACCGTGAAGGTCTCAAGCGCCGCCTTGCTCGCCGCATAGGCGGGTGCGCTCACAGGCGGTAGGCGGGAATTCACCGATGAGATGTTCACCACCGCCGCGCCGCGTTCAAGATGGGGCAGGGCGGCGGCGAGAAGCGCCATCGGCGCCTCGGTATTGATCGCAAAGGTCTTGCGATAGGCCTCCGCATCCGCCGCCTCCACCGGCAACTCGGCCACGTAGCCGGCGTTGTTTACGATCGCGTCGATCCGCCCGAAGGCGGCGATGGTTTCGGCCACGATGTGCTCTGCCGTCGCCGCCTCCGCCAGATCGGCCTTGATTGCCACGGCGCCCGCGCAGGCGGCGAGCACCGCATCCGGATCTGACGTGTGATACGTCAGCGCCAGATCGAAATCCGCTGCCAGATGCTCCGCGATCCCACGCCCGATGCCCCGGGCCGCCCCGGTGATCAGGGCAACCGGCCGCACCATCAGGCGGCCTTCGCGAGGTTGCGCAGCACGTAGTGCAGCACTCCGCCATTCTCGATGTATTCGATCTCCACCGCCGTATCGATCCGGCACTTCAGCGTGATCGTCTTCTCCGATCCATCGCCAAAGGTGATCGTGCAGGGCACTTCGGCAAGCGGCGCGATGTTATCCAGCCCGTGGATCGCCACCGTTTCATCGCCTGTCAGGCCCAGCGCGGCGCGCGTATCGCCCCCGGTGAACTCAAAGGGGATCACCCCCATGCCCACGAGGTTCGAGCGGTGGATGCGCTCAAAGCTTTCCGCGATCACCGCTTTGACGCCCAGAAGCGCGGTGCCCTTCGCGGCCCAGTCGCGCGACGATCCCGCGCCGTATTGCTCGCCCGCGAACACCACGAGCGGCACGCCCTGCGCCTTCCAGGCCATCGCGGCATCGAAGATCGAGGTCTGCTCTCCATCGGGCCCCAGCGTATAGCCGCCCTCTACGCCATCGAGCATCTCGTTCTTGATGCGAATATTGGCAAAGGTGCCGCGCATCATCACCTCGTGGTTCCCGCGCCGCGATCCGTAGGAGTTGAACTCCCGCGGCGTCACCTGCCGGTCGGTGAGGTACTGGCCCGCGGGCGTGGTATCCTTGAAAGATCCCGCGGGGCTGATGTGGTCGGTCGTCACCATATCGCCGAGGATCGCCAGCACCTTGGCGCCCTCGATATTGGTGATGGTTCCAGTTTCCATCGTAATGCCCTGAAAATACGGCGGGTTCTGCACGTAGGTGGAGGTTGAGGGCCAGTCGTAGGTCAGGCTGTCGGTCGTCTCCACCCCTTGCCACTTCTCGTCACCGGTGAAGACCTCGGCGTATTTCTCCTGGAAGGCCGCGCGCGTCACCGTCTTCTCAACAAGCTCCGCAATCTCCTGCTGCGAGGGCCAGATATCCTTGAGGTAGACGGGCGTGCCATCGCTGGAGGTGCCCAGGGGCTCGCTCGTCAGATCGATATCCATCGTGCCCGCCAGCGCATAGGCCACCACAAGCGGGGGTGAGGCGAGGTAATTGGCGCGCACATCCGGGCTGATCCGGCCTTCGAAGTTCCGGTTGCCCGACAGTACCGAAACGGCCACCAGATCGCCCTCGGCAATCGCATCGGAAATCTCGG
Source organism: Paracoccaceae bacterium (assembly GCA_028285485.1). Classification (GTDB taxonomy): domain Bacteria; phylum Pseudomonadota; class Alphaproteobacteria; order Rhodobacterales; family Rhodobacteraceae; genus JANQPC01. The sequence continues at coordinate 44,226 of JANQPC010000018.1, forward strand.
CCTGCAGCGGCCCCGAGTTGCCGATGCAGGTGGTGCAGCCATAGCCCACGAGGTTGAAGCCGATGGCATCGAGATCGTCTTGCAGCTCCGCCGCTTCTAGATAGGCGCTCACCACCTGGCTTCCCGGCGCGAGCGAGGTTTTCACCCATGGCTGGCGGTTGAGCCCCAATTCGCGGGCCTTACGCGCCACGAGCCCTGCGCCGATCATCACGTAAGGGTTCGAAGTGTTGGTGCAGGAAGTGATCGAGGCAATCACCACCTTGCCCGATTTCATCGTGTAGTCTTCGCCCTTTACGGCCACTTCCTTATCCATCGGGCGCTTGAAGGTTTCCGCCATCTCGCGTGTGAAGGCAGGTTTTGCGTCCGTAAGCGGAAGGAAATCCTGCGGGCGCTTGGGGCCCGAGATCGCGGGCACGATATCGCCCATGTCAAGCGCGAGCGTATCGGTATAAACCGGGTCGTAATCGGCATCCCGCCACATCCCGTTGGCCTTGGCATAGGCTTCAACCAGCGCAATCGTCGCCTCATCCCGCCCTGTCTGGGTGAGATAACGCAGCGTTTCCCCGTCGATCGGGAAGAAGCCGCAGGTTGCGCCGTATTCCGGCGCCATGTTCCCGATCGTTGCGCGATCCGCCAATGGCAGGCTATCCAACCCGGGTCCGTAGAACTCCACGAACTTGCCCACCACGCCCTTTTCGCGCAGCATCTCCACGACCTTCAGAACAAGATCCGTGGCCGTGGTGCCCTCTTTCATCGCGCCGGTCAGCTTGAAGCCCACCACTTCGGGGATCAGCATTGAAATCGGCTGGCCCAGCATCGCGGCCTCCGCCTCGATCCCGCCCACGCCCCAGCCCAGCACCGCGGCGCCGTTCACCATCGTGGTATGGCTGTCGGTGCCCACAAGCGTATCGGGGTAGGCCACCTGATCGCCGTTCTGATCGGCGTCTGACCACACAGTTTTGGCCAGGTACTCAAGGTTCACCTGATGGCAGATGCCGGTGCCCGGCGGCACTACGCGGAAGTTGTTGAAGGCCGATTGCCCCCATTTGAGGAACGTGTAGCGCTCCATATTCCGCTCATACTCCCGGTCCACATTCATTTGGAAGGCGCGCGGGTTGCCGAATTCATCGATCATCACCGAATGGTCGATCACCAGATCAACCGGGTTCAGCGGGTTGATCTTTTCCGCATCTCCCCCAAGCGCCACGATGCCGTCGCGCATCGCGGCCAAGTCGACCACTGCGGGCACGCCGGTGAAATCCTGCATCAGCACGCGGGCCGGGCGATAGGCGATCTCGCGGGGGTTCTTGCCGCCCTGCGCCGCCCAATCCGAAAAGGCGCGGATATCGTCCACCTGCACCGTCTTGCCATCCTCGAAGCGCAACATGTTTTCGAGCACCACTTTCAGCGCCGCGGGAAGCCGCGAAAACTGCCCCAACCCGGCCTCTTCCGCGGCGGGGATCGAGTAATAGGCAAATGTAGAGCCGCCCACCTCAAGCGTGCGGCGTGTGTTCGAACTATCCTGTCCTACGGTGATGGGCATGGGGCCTCCCTGGCGTATGGCTGCTGCGGGTATCCTCTGCCCTGCCAGTAGACATCGCAAGCCGCCGCATTCAAGTAGGTGCGACCCTATGCATGCCGGCGCTGCCGCAAAATCCGCCCCTGCCGCTCTCAAACCCGAGATCGGCGTGTTACGATTTCTCTCAAAACCTTTATTTGAGCGGTTTGGCGCGATCCCCTAGGTAAGTGTGCGGCCGGACGAAAGGGTATGGATATGCGGAACTGGTTGGTGGCGGCGGTTGCCGCGTTTTGGGCGTTTGCCGGCGCGGCACAGGCTGATCGGCTTGTGGTTATTGAACTTTTCACTTCGCAGGGCTGTTCTTCCTGCCCGCCCGCAGATGCGCTTCTGGGCGAGCTTTCGGCGCGCGACGATGTTCTGCCGCTGGCGCTCCACGTGGATTACTGGGATTACATCGGCTGGAAGGATGAGTTTGCCGATCCCGCCCATACCAAGCGGCAGAAAGGCTATGCCCGCCAGGCGGGCGATCGCACCATCTATACCCCGCAAATGATCGTCAGCGGCACCGATCACGTGATCGGCTACAAGCCGATGAAGCTTGCGATGATCATTGAAAAGCATGGTGATCAGGCCGCCCCGGTTGCGCTTGATCTCACCCGCACCGGCAATCGCCTTCGCATCGTGGCCGAAGCGGAAGAAACGCTCACCGGCGGCTACCTGATCCAGCTTGTAAGCTGGCGGCCGAGCGCCGAGGTTGCGATCCGCCGGGGCGAGAATGCCGGGCGCACGCTGACCTACCACAATATCGTCTCCCGCCTCGTGGAGATCGGGCAGTGGAACGGGCAGGGGCGCCACGCCATTACCGCCGAGATCCCCGATGACGGGCCGCATGCGATCCTGATCCAGCGCTCGGGCCCCGGCGCCATCGTGGCCGCGGCCCGCGTTCCTGAGTGATGGGGCCGGGGCGCCGCCGCCCAGGCCTTAGACGCAACGCCCGGGAAATCGCAGGGCCCTAGTACTTGCTGCCGCTCCAGCGCCGGTGGATCCAGAACCATTGCCCCATATGCGCCCGCACGCGCGCCTCAAGGCTGTCATTAAAGGCCTGCATCATCGCTTCGGGCGCGCCGCGGGCGATCTCGTGATCGATGAAGATCTCAAAATCCAGCCCGCTCTCCTTCCGGATCGCGAAGGCGGGCATCAGCGCGGCGTCGTATTTCAGCGCCCATTCGGCGGCGCTGAGCGCGGTGGGCGCGGGCTGGCCGAAAAACGAAAGCTCGGGCCCGTGAAGCGCGAAGACATCCACGAGAATGCCCAGGATGTTGCCGCCCCGCAGATGCTTCACCATCCCCACCAGGCCCGCGCGATTGGCGGGAAAAACAGGTTCGCCGATCTTCGAGATCGCGCGCACATAGTGATCGTTGAAGCCGGCATTGCGCATCCCGCGGTAAAGCGCGGCCAGCGGGTGGCCCTGCGCAAAAAGGGCCGCGCGCAGCGCATCGTAATTTCCGAAATGCCCGGTCACGAAGATCACCGCGCGCCCGGCGGCGCGATGGGCGCGGAAGGTGTCCGCACCGGGCCCCGCAATCTCGGTCTCCCGCACCCGGTTCACGAAATCCGCGCCCGAATAGATCTCGATCAGCGTGCGCCCGGCATTATCCGGCACCGCGCGGATCAGCGCCTGGCGTTCGCGAAAGCCAAGCTCGGGGCATACCCGCTTGAGGTTGTCCTCAATCCGCCGGTCCCATCCGGCCAGCGGCGCCACGATGCGCGAAACGATCCAGCCCATGATCGGCACGCGCGCGCGGTAAGGGATGCGCAGAACCACCCCCAAGATCGCGCGAATGGCCAGGTTTTGCGTGAAATCGCGCCAATCGCCGTGCCGGGGTTTCATCGCGCCTCGTCTCAAGCCCCCCGGGGTGCCGCACGCGCTGGCCGGGCCCGGGTTTCGCGGTGCCAGACATAGAGGCCCGCCCCCACGATCACAAGCGCGCCCAGAATCGTGGCCGCATCGGGCCGCTCGGCAAAGATCACAAGGCCCCAGAACGTCGCGAAGATCACGCCGGAATATGCGAAGGGCGCCACGGTGCTTGCATCCGCGAGTGTGAGCGCGCGGATCAGGAAAAGCTGGCCCGCCATCCCGAAGGCGCCGATCACCAGCATAAGCGCCAGCGTGATCGCATCGGGCGGCTGCCAGAAGGCGGGCACCGCCGCTGAAAGCACCAGCGCGCCCACAAGCGCGGTGTAAAACAGGCTTGTCCAGGGATCTTCGTCGCGCCCCACCCGGCGTGTGACCAGCGCGTAACCCGCAAAACAGATCGCGGCGGCCAAGGGGAGAAGCGCATTGGGCGTGAACACCTCGGTGCCCGGGCGGATCACGATCATCGCGCCCAGCAACGCCGCCGCGATGCCCGCCATCCGCCGCCAGCCCAGCGCCTCGCCCAGAAACAGCGCTGCACCAAGCGTGATCAGGATCGGGTTCACCGCCATTACCGCCGTGGCCTCTGCCAGCCCGATCCGCGCGAGGCCGAAGAACATGAACACCGTTGCCATCAGCAACAGCGCCGATCGCAGGATCTGCAGGCCAAGAAAGCGCGTGGCCACGACCGCGCGCGCCCGCGGGGCGATGATCGCGATCACGATCAGCATCTGCCCGGAATAGCGCGCCCAGAGCGCCATCACCGTATCCGACCGCTGGCCAAGCGCCTTGGCCGCCACATCCATCAGCGAAAAGAAGAAGATCGCGGCGATCATCAGCGCGATCCCGCGGGCGGCGCTGCGATCAGGGGGCATGGGCGGGGCAGGGCATCGGCAGCGATCCGGGGCGGTTCGGTCAAGCCCGGGAACGCTATCGCCCCGGGCGCGCACTGTCGATGGGCCCCCTTACCCGTCCGCGATCAGGTGAATCTCGCCGGCTTCCTCAAGCTCCCGGATCACGGCGACGAAGGCGCCCATGGCATCCTCGCCCGCCTCGGTATCCACCTCGCCAAGCTCGTCGATCTCGCCCCGAAGCGCCTCGGCCATCCGCTTGGACATTGCGCCAAGGATGAATTCCACCGCCTCTTCGAGATCGGCCTTGGCGGCGGCAAGCGCCTGCACCAGCACCTCCTGATCCACCTGCCGCACGATTTTCGGAATGTCGCGCGCATCGAGGCGGCCGGGGATGTTGGCGAAGGTGAAGATTGCGCGGCGCACTTCTTCGGCAAAGGCGGCATCGGTTTCCTCAAGCCCTTCCAGCACGTCATTCCGGGTCATCGCGCGGGTGGAGTTGAGGATTGCGCCCACCCGCTCCACCGGCCCGCTGGAGAAGGCGGTTTCGGTGACAATATCGAAGCCGCGCGCCAGCGCCTGCCCGATTCGCGCCACCGCATCAGGCCGCGCGGCGCCGATCTGGCTGACCGCATAGGTGATCCGCCGCGCCCGCGCGCCGGGCAAAAGCCCCAGGGCCTCCGCCGCCTTGCCGACGGCGAGTTTGGAAAGCAGAACGGCCGCCACCTCCACACTTTCCCGCTCGAATATCGGCACCAGGGCTTCGGCCTCCTGCTCGATGATCCGCGCCCACGGGTCGCCGCCCGCGACGATACCTTCCTGGGCCCGCAGCCGATGCGCGATGGCCGGGCTCACGGCGCTTTCCAGCAGTTCCAGCGCCGCCGCCAGGCCGCCGCCGCCCGGCATGCCGCCCGCCTCAAGCGCATCGGCGAACTCGTCGAGAACCGCGTTGACGGTTGCGCTATCCATCGGCCCCAGGGTGCCCACGGCGCGGATCAGCTCGGCCTGCGCGGAATCGCGCATCGAGGTCAGCGAAAGCTCCACGCCTTCGCGCATGAGAAATTGCACGACAATCGCAGCCTTCGTGCGTTTGTCGAGCAGCGGCGCCCCCGATAGCGGGGCGCTGCCGGGCGCACCGGCCAAATCCGGCAGCGGCGCGGCCGGGTCGGGAAGGTCGGAAGCCATGGGTTGCGCGGTCCTCTAGGGCTGCGCGCAGCATCGGGGCAGGGCGTTAATTTCCGGTGTTCGCGGGGGGTTAGTAGCGGTAGCCGCGCCCGGATTCGATGGCGCGTTCCAGCGCCAGCTCGGGCCAGGTGCGCGCGCCGCCGCGGGCGCGGATCTCGGCAAGTTGCACCCGCGCCTCATCCATCACGCCCAGCTTCACAAACGCCTGCCCCATATAGGAGCGCGCCAGAAGATTGTCGGGGTTCTGCGCGATGGCCTGTTCGTAATAGCGCATGCCCAGGGCCGCATCGCCACTCTGCCGATGGGCAAAGCCCAGATAGGTGAGTACGCGGTCTTCGGTGGGATCCGACATTGCGGTAAGCACGTTGAGCGCGTGTTCGAACTGCCCGGCATAGGCAAATTCGCGCGCCGCATCGTAAAGCCCGTCATCATCGAGGCTGCTCTCCTGCGGGGCCACGCAGGCGCCCGCCTGCGCATCCCAGACCAGCCCGTCGGTGCATTCCGTCGTCGTCTTTGTCGGCTGCGGCGGGGTGGGATCTTCCGAGCCCGCGGCATAGGCGAGAACGGGGGCAACAACAGCAAAGGCGAGGGCAGTGCGGCGCATAGGGCGGCTCCGGGGCAGACAGTGAATGACAGATAGGGCGGGCCTGAAAACAACAAGGGGCGGCAGAACCGCCCCTTTGAAAAAATCGCGCGCCGGGTCGCGGCGCGGGAAAACCCTTAGCTCGTCGTCTCCGGCACGCAGGTTTCCTTCGCCTCATCCCAGGCAAAACCCACGGCGCAAGACATCGCCATATCGTTCTTGGTGTAGTTGCACCCGGCAGCCTGTGCCGGGGCCGGCGCAAAGCTCAGCGCCGCAACGGCCAGCGCCGTCGGTGTGGTCAAAGCCAGAGCGGCCAACGCGATCTGTTTCGTCTTCATCGGTCTCTCCTTCAAGGTCTGTGCCCCGCAATGGACAGAAGGCTAGCGCCGTGATCGGCGGCGTCAAACCCCTGCAGCCCCCTGCGGCCCGAAGACGCGGGCGAAAATCGTGTCCACATGCTTCGTGTGGTAGCCGATGTCGAATTTTTCATCGATCTCGGCATCGCTGAGCGCTGCGGTCACTTCCGCATCGCCCTTCAACTCGGCGCGGAAATCGGCGCCCGCTTCCCAAACCTTCATCGCGTTCCGCTGCACCAGCCGATAGGCATCCTCGCGGCTCACACCGGCCTGCGTGAGCGCCAGAAGAACCCGCTGGGAATGCACGAGGCCGCGAAACTTCTCCATATTGGCGATCATGTTGTCGGGGTAGATCACCAGCTTGTCGATCACGCCGGTGAGCCGCGAAAGCGCGAAATCGAGCGTGATCGTCGCATCCGGCCCGATCATCCGCTCCACGCTCGAATGCGAAATATCCCGCTCGTGCCAAAGCGCCACGTTTTCCAGCGCCGGGATCACGGCGGCGCGCACGAGGCGGGCAAGGCCGGTGAGGTTCTCCGTCAGCACAGGGTTGCGCTTATGCGGCATGGCCGAGGAGCCTTTTTGGCCCTTGGAGAAGAATTCTTCGGCCTCCAGCACCTCGGTGCGCTGCATGTGCCGCACTTCGATGGCGATGTTCTCGATCGAGCTGGCGACTACGCCGAGGGTGGCAAAAAACGCTGCATGCCGGTCTCGCGGGATCACCTGGGTGGAAATCGGCTCCGGCACCAGCCCCATCTGGGCGCAGACATGGGCTTCAACGGCGGGATCGATATTGGCAAACGTACCCACTGCGCCCGAAATCGCGCCGGTGGCCACCTCCGCCCGCGCGGCGTGGAGGCGCGCGAGGTTCCGGTCCATCTCTGCATAAAACCGCGCGAAGGTCAGCCCCATCGTGGTGGGTTCGGCGTGAATGCCGTGGCTGCGCCCGATCCGGATTGTCAGCTTATGTTCCAGCGCCCGCCGCTTCAGCGCGGCCAGAAGCGCCTCAAGATCGGCGATAAGAATATCGGCCGCGCGGGTGAGCTGAACGTTGAAGGTGGTATCCAGCACATCCGATGACGTCATCCCCTGATGCACGAAGCGCGCCTCTTCCTCGCCGATGATTTCGGCCAGATGGGTCAGAAAGGCGATCACGTCATGTTTGGTGACGGCCTCGATCTCATCGATCCGCGCCACATTGAAGGTTGCATCCTTGGCGCGCCACACCGCTTCTGCGTTTTCCTGCGGGATCACGCCGAGTTCGGCCTGCGCGTCGCAGGCATGGGCCTCGATCTCGTACCAGATGCGAAATTTCGTCTCGGGGCTCCAGATGGCCACCATCTCGGGGCGGGAATAGCGCGGGATCATCGACGTCTTTCATGGGGTTGCGCAGGGGTCGCGCCGTCATAGACTGGCCCCGTTTGGGCGGCAAGGAGCGCGCGTGAAACATCTACTGGCAGCGCTGGCGGCCCTCACGGCCTGCCCGGCAGGGGCGGAAGACTGGGCGGTTCTGACCGGCGCCGAGATCACCGAGGCGCTCACCGGCGCGCGGCTCGTCTATGATCCAGAGGTGGATGCCGAGCAAAGGTTCTTCGCCTCGGGGCGCACCGAATATGTGTTCGGCAACCCCCGCTGGGGCTGGTGGGAGGTGCGCGGCGATGAATATTGCAGTCTCTGGCCGCCTTCGGATGAATGGGAATGCTACGCGGTTTCGCGGGCTCCGGGGGGCGATGCGCTGCGCTTCATCGGGGCCGAGGGCGATGTCACCGAAGGTGCGTTCGCAAAGTGAACCTGCCCACGGAACTCGTTGATTTCGAAGGGATCTGGCAGATTTCGCGCCAGATCGAGGATGCGCTTGGCGCCCAGTCGGGCCGCTTTGCCGGAACCGCTGAGATCGCGCCGTTCGACGACCGGCACCGCTACAGCGAAACAGGCATCCTCACGCTTGAGACGGGCGGCGCTTTCGCCGCCGAACGCCGGTATCTCTGGCGCGACGCGGGCCCCGGGCGCATCGCCGCGTTTTTCGAGGATGGTCGCCCGTTTCACGAGATCGCGCTCGGCGGCGCGGCGGAGGCCACCCATCACTGCCCCCCCGATACCTATCGCGTGGCCTATGATTTCCGGGCCTGGCCCCTCTGGCACGCCACCTGGCATGTGACCGGCCCGAAGAAAGATTACCGCATGATCTCGACCTTTCGCCGCGCCTGATCGCGCTTGCGGGTGCCCCGGCGCTGGTGCAGAACGGGTGGCGAGACCACGATCAGCGGAGACGGGCCCATGAGCACCACAATGACCGACAAGGTTCTGAGCGAAGCCTTCGGGCCCGAAGAGGGGCTCGGCTTGCGCCTCAAACAGGCGGCGCTCGTGGCCATCGGCATTCTCGTGCTCGCGGTTGCAGCGAAGATCAAGATCCCGATGTGGCCCGTGCCGATCACCATGGGCACCTTCGCTGTGCTCACCATCGGCGCCGCCTACGGGCCGCGCCTGGGGCTGGCCACGATCCTCGGCTACCTGATCATCGGCGCGCTGGGCTTCGATGTCTTCGTGAATTCCTCGGCCGAAAGCTATGGCCTGGCCTACATGATGGGCGGCACCGGCGGCTATCTCGTGGGCTATGTTCTGGCCACGCTGGCCCTTGGCCTTGCCGCACGGGCGGGCTGGGATCGCTCGATCCTCTGGATGGCGCTTGCGATGCTTATCGGCAATGCGCTGATCTACGTGCCGGGGCTGTTGTGGCTGGGCCAGCTTTACGGCTGGGATCAGCCGATCCTCGCCTGGGGCCTGACGCCCTTCCTGATCGGCGATGCGCTGAAGCTCGCGCTTGCGGCGCTTCTGGTGCCCGCGGTGTGGAAGCTTGTGGGCGCCGCGCGGGGGTAACCCGACGTGCATGCGAAAGCGGAGCGGTTCGCCCGTTCCCCTCGTCCGGAACAAGCCAAAGGCGCCGGGCGCGCGCTGGCCAGTCCCCAAGCGGCAGCGCTTTGGCTGACGTCATGCGTTGCGAGTGCAGTTAAGCCGGGCTTGCCGGGACAAAGCGCACCGCAGCGAGGGGTGAGGCGCCGCCCCACGGGCCATCGCCCGCCCGGCTTTCGCCCGCAATCATGGGGCGCGGCCTCGTCGAAAGCCCCCTAAGCCACCTCCATCAGGCGCGTCTCCACCACGCTCGATTGCTCCAGCGTCCGGTGCACCGGGCATTTGTCGGCAATCTCCAGAAGCCGCTGGCGCTGTTCGCCATCAAGCGGCCCCTCCAGGTGAATCTCCCGCCGGAACGTATCTACCTTCTTCGTTCCGCCATTCTCCGCATCCTGCGCATGCACCTTGTCATGGGTGACATCCACCCAGACGTGATCGAGCGGCCAGCCCTTTCGCCGCGCATACATCCGGATCGTCATCGAGGTGCAGGCCCCGAGCCCGGCGGCCAGGTAGCCATAGGGCGACATGCCCTTGTTGCTGCCGCCATAGGCCAGCGGCTCATCGGCCAGCGCATGGTGGTGGGGGCCCGCGTTGATATCCTGCAAAAAGCCGCCCGCATCCACCTCGCTTACCCGCACCACGCCCTCGGGCGCGCCGATCGGCGGGGCAGGGGGCCGCAAATCCAGATACTTGCCTGCCCAGGCCGAGATCACTTCAGCAGCATATTCGGCATCCTCCGCGCGGGTGATCAGGTGATCGGCGGTGTCGAGCGTCACAAAGCTCTTGGGGTGTTTGGCGGCCAGGAAGATCTGAGTGGCGTTCTCGATCCCCACCACCGCATCGCGGGGCGCATGCAGCACCAGAAGCGCGGCGCGCATGGCCTTGATCGCGGGCGCCAGCTTCTCGGCGGCCACATCCTGCACGAACTCGCGGCGGATCCGGAAGGGCCGCCCGCCCAGATCCACCTCCGCCACGCCATCGCTGATGATTGTATCCAGCGAATGGCCGAAATTATGGGTCACATGCTCCGGGTCGAAAGGCGCACCAAGGGTGACGACGGCCTTCACGCTTGCAAGCTCTGCCGCCGTGCGCAGCACCGCCGCGCCGCCCAGCGAATGGCCGATCAAAAGCGCGGGGGCCATCCCGCGCCCCTCCAGATATTCCGCCGCCGCCTTCAGATCGGCCACATTGGTGGTGAAGGTCGTGTTCTCGAACTCGCCGCCCGAATGCCCGAGCCCGGTAAAATCGAACCGCAGAACCGCGATCCCCATCGCCGCGAGCCGCCCCGCGATCCGCCGCGCCGCCGGAATATCCTTCGAGCAGGTGAAGCAATGGGCGAAAAGCGCCGTGGCCAGATGCGGCCCCTCGGGCAGATCGAGCCGCGCGGCCAGCGGTGCGCCGGAATGGCCGGTGAAGGTGATGCGTTCTGTGGGCATGGGCGGGAATCCAGATCGTTCAGTGGCCCGCAGCGTGGGCGCGCGCCGCTGGGCTGGCAACCCCGGCTTTCGCCCCGTCACGCCATGGTGACGGTGTGTTACAGCGCGCTTGAGCGCTGGGCCGGCTTCCGCTTA
>JANQPC010000026.1 GCA_028285485.1 Paracoccaceae bacterium
GACGGCAGAGCTTGCGGCGCGAGGCGCGGAGGTCACCGCCGTTGATATCTCGCCTGCGCTGATCGAGATCGCGCGCGAACGGCTTGCGCCGGAGCTGCGTGGCCAGGTGCGGTTCGAGGCGGGCGATATGCTCGACCCGCGCCTTGGCCGCTTCGATTACGTGCTGGCGATGGACAGCCTGATCTACTACGGCCCCGAGGATATCGGCGATGCCGTGGACGGGCTGGCCGGGCGCAGCAATGGCGCGGTTGTCTTCACCGTTGCGCCCCGCACGCCGTTTCTGATGGCGTTCTGGCTGGCCGGAAAGGCTTTCCCGCGCTCCGACAGATCGCCGGTGATGATCCCCCACGCGCCCGCAGCCCTTGCGCGCCGCGTCTCGGGCAAGCTCGCGCCGATTGAGCGGGTGCAATCGGGCTTCTACATCTCCGAATGCCTGGAGGTGCGCCCATGATCGTGACCCGGTGCATGGTGAAGAAGCTCTCCACCACCTTCCTGCCTTTTGCCGACGCGGCCTCGGAGACCCTGCCTTTGCCGCAGCTTCTGCGCCTGGCGCTGTTCCAGGTTTCCGTCGGTATGGCCACCGTGATGCTCTTGGGCACGCTGAACCGCGTGATGATCGTGGAACTATCGGTGCCGGCGGTGATCGTGGCGGTGATGATCGCGCTGCCGGTGCTGATCGCGCCGTTCCGCGCGCTTCTGGGCTTCCGGTCCGATACCCATCGCTCGGCCATCGGGTGGAAGCGGATCCCTTTCCTCTGGTTCGGCTCGCTCTGGCAGATGGGCGGCCTTGCGGTGATGCCCTTCGCGCTGATCGTGCTCTCGGGCGACCAGACGATGGGGCCCGCCTGGGCGGGCGAAGTGCTGGCCGCGCTCGCCTTCCTGATGACGGGCCTCGGCATGCATATGACGCAGACCGCGGGCCTTGCCCTCGCCGCCGACCGCGCGACGGATGAAACCCGCCCGCGCGTGGTGGCCCTTCTCTACGTGATGTTCCTCATCGGCATGGGGATCTCGGCCCTCATCGTGGGCTGGCTTCTGCGCGATTTTTCGGCGCTGCGGCTGGTGCAGGTGGTGCAGGGGGCCGCGCTTCTGACCTTGCTGATCAATCTCGTCGCGCTTTGGAAACAGGAACATGTGCGGCCCATGAGCGCCGAAGAGCGCGCTGCCCCGCGCCCGCGCTTTGCCGAGGCTTGGGCGGATTTTGCGCAAGGTGGCGATGCCGGGCGGCTTCTGGCCGTGGTCTTCCTCGGCACGATGGCCTTCAACATGCAGGATGTGCTGCTGGAGCCCTATGGCGGCGAGATCCTCGGCCTTTCGGTTTCGGCAACAACGCTGCTGACGGCACTTTGGGCGGCGGGCGCGCTGGCGGGCTTTGCGCTGGCGGCGCGATGGCTTGCGGGCGGGCTCAACCCCCATCGCATGGCCTCGCGCGGAATCCTTGTTGGGATCGCGGCGTTTTCCTTCGTGATCTTTGCCGCGCCGATGCATTCGCCGCCGCTCTTCTACCTCGGCGCGGGCGGGATCGGCATGGGCGGCGGCCTGTTTGCCGTGGCCACGCTGACCGCGGCGATGACGATGCCGGCAGGCGGGCTGGCGGGTCGGGGCCTGGCGCTTGGCGCTTGGGGCGCGGCGCAGGCCACCGCCGCCGGGCTCTCCATCGCCATCGGCGGCGCCCTGCGTGATGGCGTGAACGCGCTGGCCCAAAGCGGTGCTCTCGGCGCGGCGCTCGACGATCCGGCAACGGGGTATTCCGTTGTCTACCACCTCGAAATCGGGCTGCTCTTCGCCACGCTCATCGTGCTGGGCCCGCTGGTGCGGCTTTCTTTTCTTCATCCCCAAACCAACACCTTGGAAGACGGCAAGATCGGCCTTGCCGACTTCCCAACTTAACCCCCGGAGGTATCGCTCATGGTTGGTGTGAACTTTTTCGGAAATGTCGATCTGGCAAGTGTCAGTATCTGGCTTTTCTGGCTCTTCTTCGCAGGGCTGATCTACTACCTGCAGACCGAGAACATGCGCGAGGGCTATCCGCTGGAAGATGAGGATGGCAACGCCACCCCCAACCAGGGGCCCTTCCCGGTTCCGAAACCGAAGACCTTCCAGCTGCGCGACGGCAAGGGCGAGTTGACCGTGCCCTCGCCCGAGAACGAAGAGGCGCACCGGCGAAAGGATCTGGCCCTGGCGCGCACCGCCGAAGTGGGCGGCTTCCCGCTGGCCCCAACCGGCGATCCGCTGGCCGATGGCGTTGGCCCGGCTTCCTGGGTGCCGCGCCGGGATGAGCCGGAACTTGATGGCCACGGCCACCCTAAGATCACGCCAATGGCGGGGCACGAGGCCTTCTTCGTTTCAGCCGGGCGCGACCCGCGCGGCCTGCCGGTTCTGAGCCGGGACGATCAGGTGGTGGGCCATATCACCGAGATGTGGATCGATGCTGCCGAGCACATGGTGCGCTACCTCGAATACGAACTCGTTTCCGAATGGGGATCGGGCAAGCGCCTCGTGCCGATCACGCTGACCCGCGTGAAGGAGAAATGGGTGATGGTGCGCTCGCTCAACGCCAAGGATTTCGATGGCGTGCCCACGATCTCGCGCGGTGACCAGATCACCAAGCTCGAGGAAGAAAAGGTGTCGGCCTACTACGCCGGCGGCACGCTTTACTCGTGATCACTACTGCGGGCGCCGGAACCGCGGCGCCCGCACCAACCGCAACCCGGGAACCGTAAGAGGCACCAGCCATGCCGCATGACGATTTTACAGTGGAGCCGATCGAGGGCCTGCCGGAGCGCCCGCCTGCGGGCGAGGACATCCTCTGGCAGGGCAAGCCGCGTGTCTATGCGCTGGCGCGCGAGGCGATGAGCCTGCACTGGGTCATCGGCTATTTCCTGTTTCTCGCCTTCTGGCGCGTGGGCGTGTCCTCCGCCGGAATGCCGTTTTCCGAGGCGTTGGTGCTGGGCCTGCCCTTCCTGATCCTCGGCGCCGTTGCGGCGGCGGTGATCCTGGGCCTCGCCTGGGTTCTGGCGCGCACGACCGTTTATACGGTGACCTCTGCGCGCGTGGCCCTTCGGGTGGGCGCTGCGCTCACCGTCACGCTGAACCTGCCCTTCAAGCGGATCGCCTCGGCGGATCTGCAGCTTCGCCGCGACGGCACCGGCACCATCGCCTTTGAGACGCTGGGCGAAACCCGGCTGAGCTACCTGGTGCTCTGGCCCCATGTGCGGCCCTGGCGGATGAAGAAAACCCAGCCCGCGCTGCGCGCGATCCCCGATGCCGAACGGGTGGCGGGCCTGATCGCGGCCACGGCGGAAACCCGCGTGAGCCAGCCCGAGATTAGCCTCAAGCCCGGTGCCGCCGCGCCGGTTGCGGCGGAATAGGAGGGCCAGCCGATGCCACATGGGCGCACCGAAACCGGCCTTTACTTCGATGCAGAACGCCGCGAGATGCAGCGGCGGGACAAGGAGATGATCCCCACGCGGCTGGTCTACGCGATGTTCGGCCTTGCCGTGGCCGCGCTGGCGATCACCAGCTTCGCTGTTCTGACAGACCGGCCCCATGTGGGCGTGCCGCATGACGCACCTGTCACCGCGACCCACGAGGTAATTCTCGAAGGCGAGGGCAATGCCGCGAAGGTCACAACTGCGGCGGGCGACGTGCTGCTCGATACCGAGCAGGGCGCCTTCGTCACGGTGATCCGCTCGGGGCTTGAGCGCGCCCGGCTGGTGCATCGGGTGGAGGGCAACCCCCCGGTCACGATCACCCAATTTGAGAGCGGTCGCATGTCGCTCTTCGATCCCGCAACCGGATGGCAGGTGGAGCTGTCGTCATTCGGCCAGGGCAACATGGCGCATTTTGCGCGCCTCTTTCCGCAGTAATCGAGAGGGAACCGATTATGGGACTATTAACAAGAGACTATGAGACGGTGCCCTGCACCGTGGAAGTCAGCCACAAATTTGAAAGCCTCCATGCGCATGTGAAATTCGAAAACGGCGCCGTGGTCTTCCCCGGCGACGAGGTGCTCGTAAAGGGCCCGCCGGTGATGGCGCCCTATGGCGAAGTGGTCGTGGAAGAACGCGAGGCCCGGATCACCCGCGCCAGCGCGCTGGAGCGGCTTTGGACCCGGATGACCGGCGATTTCGAATTCATGGAACTCTGCGAATTCTCGTTTTCCGAGGAGGCCACGCTGTGAACGTTCAGACCCCCACGCATACCGCCGATGCCACCACCGTTGAGGAGGGCCTCGCGATCCAGGAGGCGCAGGCCGTTATCGATAGCGAAAGCGCAACCGCCGTTGCGATGCAGGACACCCTGCTGACCCCCCGCTTCTACACCACCGATTTCGATGAGCTCGATGCCATCGATGTAAGCTCGGTGCGCGAAGATTGGGATCAGCTGATCGCGCAGATGGTGAGCGACCCCAACAAGGGCCATTTCCGCAAGAACGAGGATTGGGACCATATCGATTGGGAGGGGATGGACCCCGAACTGAGAAAAGAGTTCATCGATTTCCTGATCTCGTCCTGCACCGCCGAGTTTTCCGGCTGCGTGCTTTACAAGGAGATGAAGCGCCGCGGCAACAACGCCGATATCACCCAGCTCTTCCAGCTGATGGCGCGCGATGAGGCGCGGCATGCGGGCTTCATCAACGATGCGCTGCGCGAAGTGGGCGTGGCGGTCAATCTCGGGTTTCTGACGCAGAAGAAGAAATACACCTACTTCCGCCCGAAATTCATCTACTACGCCACGTATCTGAGCGAGAAGATCGGCTACGCACGCTACATCACGATCTTCCGTCATCTCGAGGCAAACCCCGAGCATCGCTTCCACCCGATTTTCAAGTGGTTCCGCGAATGGTGCAATGATGAGTTCAGCCATGGCGAGGCCTTCGCGCTTCTGATGAAGACCGATCCCAAGCTGACGAGCGGGCGCAACGTGCTCTGGATCAAGTTCTTCCTCACGGCCGTCTATTCCACGATGTATGTACGCGATCATCAGCGCCCGGCCTTCCACGCCGCGCTGGGCGTGGATCCCGATTGGTACGGGCAGGAAGTGTTCCGCAAAACCAGCGAAATCTCGCGCCAGATCTTCCCGATCACGCTTGATATCGATCACCCGCGCTGGATGCCCGGGCTGAAGCGGCTGCAAAAGGCCTCAACCGATCTCGATGCCGCCAAGAAGCGCGGCGGGGTGATGGGAACTCTTGGCAAGATCGGCGCCGGAGCGCGCGCGGCGATGGCGTTCGTCTCGCTCTACACGATCCCCGCCAAGCGCCACACCGTGCCCGAAAACACGCGGTTGGAGCCTGCCTACTGATGTTTGCCAACCCCTGGATCGCCGCGCTGATTGCGCTTTTTATCTGGTGGTTTTCCACCGGGGCGATCCTGTGGGTTGTCAAAGGCGCCGATGGCCGGGGGCGGGACGGGCATCTCTGGTCCGTTCTGCTGGGCCTGCCGCTGCTTTTGGGCGGCGTATTCGGCATGGCCACCTCTTTCGCCGATGCCAGCGTGGCGGGGGCCTATCTTGCCTTTTTCTCGGCACTGGCGATCTGGGGCTGGATCGAGATCGCGTTCCTTTCCGGCATCATCACCGGGCCGAACCGCTATGCCTGCCCGATCGGCACCCCGCCCTGGGAACGGTTCATCCGCGCCTGGGGCACAATCGCCTATCACGAGATCCTTCTCGTGCTGGTGCTGGGCCTGATGCTCTGGCTCGCTCGCGATGCGGCAAACCCCTTCGCGGCGTGGACTTTCGGGGTGCTCTTCTTCGCCCGGATCTCGGCCAAGCTGAACCTCTTCTTCGGGGTGCCGCGGATCAATATCGAGTTTTTGCCGGAGCCGCTGGCGCATCTGCCCAGCCACTTCCGCACCGCCAAGATCAATCCGATCTTCCCGGTATCGATCACCGCGCTTTCCTTCGCCGTAGCCTGCTGGCTCGAACGCCTTTTGGTGGGCGCCGCGCCTGGCGAAATCGTGGGCTTTGCACTGCTCACATCCCTTACCGCACTCGCGCTTCTGGAACACTGGCTGATGGTGTTGCCGCTGCCGGATGCGAAGCTCTGGCGCTGGATGATCCCGGCGCCCAAAACCACACCTAAACGACTACTCAGAGAGGACGGCCATGGACTTTGACGCGCTGTTTACCAAGCAGATCGATGCGCTCAAAGAGGAGGGGAACTACCGCATCTTCGCAGAGCTCGAACGCAAATGCGGGCAGTTCCCGCGCGCCGACAATCACCACGAGGGCCGAAAACGCGAGATCACGGTCTGGTGTTCGAATGATTACCTGGGCATGGGCCAGCACCCCGACGTGGTGCGCGCGATGGTGGAAACGGCAGAATCCTGCGGCACCGGCGCGGGCGGCACGCGCAACATCTCCGGCACCAACCACCATCACCTGGTGCTAGAGCGCGAGCTGGCGGATCTGCACAATAAGGAATCGGCGCTTCTGTTCTCCTCCGGCTACGTGTCGAACTGGGCCGCGCTTTCCACGCTGGGATCGCGCTTACCCGGGGCCGTGATCCTTTCCGACGCGCTGAACCATGCCAGCATGATCGAAGGCATCCGCCACAGCCGCGCGGAAAAGGTGATCTGGCAGCATAACGATCCCGAAGACCTTGATCGCAAGCTTGCCGCGATTCCCGCGCACCGGCCCAAGATCGTGGCATTTGAGAGCGTTTATTCGATGGACGGCGATATTGCGCCGATCCGCGAGATCGTCGAAGTGGCCGAAAAACACGGCGCGATGACCTATATCGACGAGGTGCATGCGGTGGGCATGTACGGGCCCCGCGGCGGCGGCGTGGCCGAACGCGAGGGGCTGATGGACAGAATCACCCTGATCGAAGGCACGCTTGGCAAGGCCTTCGGAACGTTCGGGGGCTATATCACCGGCTCTGCGGCGCTGTGCGATTTCATCCGGTCTTTTGCGAGCGGCTTCATCTTCACCACCGCCCTGCCACCGGCGGTGGCCGCGGCGGCAACGGCCTCGATCCGGCACCTGAAAACATCGGAATTCGAACGCCTTAGGCAGCGCCGCCAGGTGGCCAAGCTGCGCGCGCATCTTGAGCGCATCGGCATTCCGCACCTGCCCAACCCCAGCCATATCATCCCGGTGATGATCAAGGATCCGGTCAAATGCCGGATGATTTCCGACATGCTGATGGAGGATTGGGGCATCTACGTGCAGCCGATCAACTACCCCACCGTTCCCAAGGGAACGGAGCGGCTTCGCATCACGCCATCACCGCTGCATACCGACGATGATATCGCATATCTCGTCGAAGCCTTGTCAGAACTCTGGAGCCATTGCGCCATGGCGCGGCAAGTCGCGTGATTTTAACGCTTTCGGTGCTTTACGCGGCATTTGAGTGCATTAGGTTCCGCTACGAAATGTGAAGGGAGACCACTATGAACAAGTTTTCGATCGCTGCGGCGGCTGCGCTTCTGGGCGCATCGCCCGTGTTTGCCGATGGCCACGCATCAGGCGATGCCGCCGCTGGCGAAGCGGCGTTCAACCAGTGCCAGACCTGCCACGTGGTGGTGGATGCCGAGGGCAATACGTTGGCGGGCCGCAACGCCCGCACTGGCCCCAACCTTTTCGCGATCTCCGGCGCGCAGGCTGGCATCGTTGAGGGCTTCCGCTACTCCGATTCCATCGTGGAAGCCGGTGAGGCAGGGCTTGTCTGGGATGAGGCGAATTTCGTGGCCTATGTTCAGGATCCCACCGCGTTCCTGCGCGAGTATCTCGATGACAACCGCGCCCGCGGCAAGATGGCCTACAAGGTGCGCGATGAGGCGGATGCCGTGAACCTTTACGCCTACCTCGCCTCGCTGGCGCCGGCGACCAACTAGTCAGCACCATTCACGCATTTTCGCGGGCCGTCCCATCCGGGGCGGCCCGTTGCGTTTGCCGCCCCGCCGAAGCCACCCGGCCCGGCGCGCGCATCTGCCCCTTCCCGCGCCCGAAGCGATCCGCTATCAGGCGCCGGTATTCGAAGAGGAGAGCCGCATGGGCTATCGCATCGCCGTCGCCGGCGCCACGGGCAACGTGGGCCGCGAAATGCTCAACATCCTGGCCGAGCGCCAGTTCCCAGCCGATGAAGTGGTGGCCCTGGCCTCCCGCAAGTCGCTGGGAACAGAGGTGAGCTTCGGAGACACAACGCTCAAGACGAAAGACCTTGAGACCTTCGATTTCGAGGGTTTCGATATCGCGCTCTTCGCAATCGGCTCTGCGGCCACGAAAACCTACGCGCCGCGGGCCGCGGGCGCGGGCTGCCTGGTGATCGATAACTCATCGCTTTACCGCTACGAGCCCGATATCCCGCTGATCGTGCCGGAAGTGAACGCCCACGCCATCGAGGGCTTCCGCAACCGGATGATCATCGCCAATCCCAACTGCTCCACCGCGCAGATGGTCGTGGCGCTGAAACCGCTGCACGATCGCGCGCGGATCAAGCGCGTGGTCGTTTCCACCTACCAGTCCACCTCCGGTGCCGGAAAAGAGGGGATTGATGAGCTTTGGGATCAAACCAAGGGCCTCTACGTGCCCGGGCAGGAGGTTGAGGCCTCGAAATTCACCAAGCAGATCGCCTTCAACGTGATCCCGCATATCGATACGTTCATGGATGACGGCTCCACCAAGGAAGAGTGGAAGATGGTGGCGGAGACGAAGAAGATCGTCGACACCTCCATCAAGGTCACGGCCACCTGCGTGCGCGTGCCCGTCTTCGTGGGCCATTCAGAGGCGGTGAATATCGAGTTCGAGGATTTTCTCGATGAAGACGAGGCGCGGGATATCCTGCGCCAAAGCCCCGGTATCCTGGTTGTCGATAAACGCGAAGACGGCGGGTATATCACGCCGGTGGAATGCGTTGGCGAATACGCCACCTTCATCAGCCGCATCCGGCAGGACAGCACGGTTGAGAACGGTCTGAACCTCTGGTGCGTGAGTGACAACCTGCGCAAGGGCGCGGCGCTCAACGCGGTTCAGATCGCCGAGCTTTACGGAAATCGGGTGCTGCAGGCGGCCTGAAAGCCCGCGCTGCGCAAGGCCAGATAAGAATCACTCCGGCGGCGGTGGGCCAACCGTCGCCGGAACGCCACACCCGGTTGCCGGTTTTTCCGCCATCGGGGCCGGTTGGCGCAGATTGTGCCGATTGTGGCAACGGCCCAAACAATCCATGGCCGCGATTGGCCCCAAAAGCGGCAAAAACGCCAATATCCACAATTTGAACGGAAAAAAGCGCGAATCCTGCCCGAATCCGAAAACAGCGTTACTCGTACCAAGAGAAACCACTCTGGACGGGACACGCAGAATGATCGGAGCTGCAGAACCAAGTCGCACCAATCACCGCGCAGATAAGCGTGGGTTTGCTGGTGGTGCGGAGGCGGATCGGCAGCGCGAAATCCGGCGCAGCACTCTCTCGGCCAGACTAACGAAAGGGTAACGACATGACCTCGAACATCCTAAAGTTCCCCTCAGGCACGCGGATCGCCCGCGCGCTGACCCAGCCGAAAGGCGCGACCATCATCTCGCTCGCCACTGTGCGCGAGACCGCCCGCCTTGCCGCAGAAGCGCGCCACGGTGGCTTTCTGCCCGCCGCCTAAGACCTTCCCAGAACCCCACAAACCCAAAAAAGTAACGAGTGTTCTCTGATTGCGTGTTCAAACAATCTCAAGGAGAACCGAAAATGAACGCCGACCTCATCAAAAAAGCCCGTGAAAACCGCAAAGCCGCGCTGGAGTATGTTGCCGTTCGCCGCAGCAAGCTCGTGTCGCTGAGCGAGTTCCGGACCCGCGAACGCAAGCCGAGCGGCCCCCTGATGGGCTTTGTCTCGACCCGCGCCGCCGATTTCGCCGCCTGAGCGCTGCCAAGTTAGCTGGATCAAGATCCCGCCTGGCCGTGACCTAACCTTGCTGATCCTTCCCCAACCCTCGTGCAGCAAGGCGGCCTGAATTCGGATCGCCCCCTTCCAGCTCCTCCCGGCACGGGCCGTCCGCACTGGCCCGTGCCGAACTCAAAACCGTTCGGCGCGCAGCACCTCGCAATCGCTGACCGACACCACGCCGATATGGCGATCGACAACGGCAAAGGCCGCATCGAGCAGTCGGTCCAGCCGGTCGGGGCGGATCAGGCAGACCACCGCCACCATCCCTCCCGCCCGGCTGACCTGGCCCTCCCGGCTCCACCGCCCGGAGCGGCCCGAACCGCCCAGAACGGGCAGCACGGTAAAGCCGGTTACGCCAGCATCGCTGAGGGCAGTGGTCAGACGCCTTTCCATCGGCGCTTCGATCAGGATCTCCACGCGCTTGGCGCTATGCGTCTCCATCCCTGTTATCCTCCCATAAGGGCCGCGGCGACGGCGGCGTAGATTGGTATGCCGAGCGTCAGGTTGAACGGGAACGTGACGCCAAGCGAAAGCGTGAGGTAGATCGAGGGATTGGCCTCGGGCAGGGCCACGCGCATCGCCGCCGGCACGGCGATATAGGAGGCCGATGCCGCGAGCGTCATGAACAGCACAACGCCGCCCATCGAAAGGCCGAGGATCAGCCCCGCGATCAGGCCGAGGGCGCTGCCCACAAGCGGCATCGTCAGCCCGAACACAACCGCGCCCATCCCCAGAACGCCGCGGCTTTCGCGCAAGCCGCGCCCGGCGACAAGGCCCATATCCAGGAGAAACAGGCACAGCACGCCCTTGAACGGCGCCACGATGAAGCTTTCGATCTCCGCCAGGCCCTCTTCGCCCGTGACCCAGCCGATGATGAACGATCCGATCAGCAGCACGATCGATCCGTTGAGCAGGATCTCCCGCCAGAGGCCCGAATCCATATCCGTGCGCTCGCCACTTCGGGTCACCAGCCAAAGCGCCGAGAGGATCGCGGGCGCCTCCATCACCGCGGCCACGGCCACCATGTAGCCTTCGGATGATATGCCGCGCCCGCTCAGCAACGATGTTGCGGCTACGAATGTGACGATGGAGATTGAGCCGTAATGGCCCGCCACGGCTGCCGCGTCGAGGGTGCTGAGCCGGGTCAGAACCCGAACCAACGCAAAGGCGATGAAGGGAATGGCCGCCGAAAGCACGAAACCTGCGACGAGCGAGCCGACAAGCGTGGCATCCACCCCATGTGCGGCCACGCCCGCGCCGCCTTTGAACCCGATGGCAAAAAGCAGGTAGATCGACAGCCCCTTGGCCACCGCTTCGGGGATCGAAAGATCGGATCGGGCGAAGGCGGCCGCGAGGCCAAGCGCGAAAGACAGGATGATGGGGGAAATCAGGTTTGCAGCGGCCAGCCCCAGAACTTCGCCCATCACCGATCACCTCTTCGCCCAGGATCGCGCACCCATAGACCGGTGTCGCGCGAAACGAAACCCGCTGTTGCCGGATCAGCGCCACTACAATCAACGATTTTTTCGGGTTCGGGCAGTTAGGTGGCGGGGTGACTCGAGATGAGGAGAGCCGCCGTGCTGCCAGTGATCCATCTGAACCCTATCGAACCGGCGCGGTTTGACAGCGGGCGCGTGGCCGCGCTTGTCACCGAATTTGGCGAAGCAGGGGCCGAGCGGCTGGTGGGCCGGGCGCTTGAGGATCTTGCGGTGAAGCTCAATCGGGTTGAGCGGGCCCACCGCACGGGCGATAGCGGCCGGCTGGCGGACTCCTCCCGCGAACTGGCCTCTATCGCCGCGCAGGTGGGGCTCGTCTCGCTATCGGAAGTGGCAAGCCATGTTGTGCTCTGCGCGGGCCATCACGATCACACGGCGCTGAATGCCGTGATCGCGCGGCTGATCCGGATTGGCGAGCATTCCCTGATGTCGGCCTGGGAGCTGCACGGCACCGCGCCTTAGGTACCGCCCCTTAGGCACCACGCGCCCCCGCCCGCACCGGGATCGCAAGGCGCTGATCGCGCAGGGGATTTCCCATGTTTCCGCTTTCGAACCCCGTCGCCTTCGCACTAGGATGGTGCGGGGTTGACCGGAGGATGCCATGGGCCCGCTGACATTTGCGCCACCTAGCGATGCGGCCATCCCGCTTCACGCCGTGACGGGGGAAGAGGCCGAGGCATGGTGCGCCGCGCAGCCGGCTTCAGTGGCGCAATGGGCGGCGACAACGGGCTTTCGCGGCGCCCCGGGCCAGGTTCTGACGGTGCCTGCGGAAGACGGCTCTGTCGCGCTTGCCGCCGCCGGGCTTGGCGATGAACGCGCCCGGCAGCGCACGGCGTTTCACTTCGCAGCGGCGCGCCCGAAGCTTCCCGCCGGAACCTACCGTTTGGCAACAGCGCTGCCGCCCGAACGCGCGGCGGAGGCGGCGCTGGGCTGGCTGCTTCAGGGCTACCGCTTTGGGCGCTATGTGGCGGCGGAGCCCCCGGCGGCGCAGCTGATTGCGCCGGAAGGCATCAATGCCTCGGGGATCGAACGGATCGCGGGCGGGGAAGCGCTGACCCGCGATCTGATCAACACGCCCGCTGCCGATATGGGCCCGGCAGAACTTGCCACCGCCGCGCGCGAATTGGCGGACCGGTTCGGTGCCGCGATCAACGTGATCACCGGTGACGCGTTGCTGGCCGAGGGCTTTCCGCTGATCCACACGGTGGGCCGCGCCTCGCCGCGCGCCCCGCGGCTGATCGATTTTTCCTGGGGCAGCGCGGGCCCGCGGCTTACGCTTGTGGGCAAGGGCGTGTGTTTCGATACCGGGGGGCTGAACCTCAAGCCCGGCGCCTCCATGGGCCTGATGAAAAAGGATATGGGCGGCGCGGCCACCGTGCTTGGCCTTGCGCAGATGATCATGGCCTCGGGCCTGCCGATCCGCCTGCGCGTGCTGATCCCGGCGGTTGAAAACAGCATCGGCGGCGCCGCCTTCCGCCCGCAGGATATCCTGACCTCGCGCAAGGGGCTTACGGTTGAGATTAACAACACCGATGCCGAAGGGCGCCTTGTTCTGGCCGATGCGCTGGCGCTTGCATCGGAGGAGGCGCCGGAACTCATCGTTTCCATGGCCACGCTGACCGGCGCGGCGCGGGTGGCGCTTGGCCCCGGCCTGGCGCCCTTTTTCACCGATGATGAGGGCGTGGCCGCAGCACTTACCGCCGCGGGCGAGGCTGTGCGCGACCCTGTCTGGCGGCTGCCGTTCTGGGAAGGCTACGAGACGATGATCGAGCCCGGCATCGCCGATCTCGACAATGCGCCCAAGGGCGGGTTCGCTGGCGCCATCACGGCGGCCCTGTTCCTGCGCCGTTTCGTGGGCGATGGCCCGCGCTACCTGCATTTCGATATCTACGGGTGGCAACCCGCCGCGGCCCCTGCGCGCCCGAAAGGCGGCGTGGGGCAGGGCGCCCGGGCGCTTTTTGAAGCATTGCCGGGGCTGCTGGGCTGATGGACCGCCGGTTTGATCCCCGAAACGAGCGCGTCGCGCTGGCAGGTGCGGCGGATCCCGGTACGCGGCAGGTTGTGGAAGGCGCAGCGGCGAGCATCGGCGCGGCGGTGGCCGATCTGCGTGCGGCGCCGGAGGGCGCGCGGGATCGCCAGCTTGTTACCGGCGATGCCTACACTGTGCTGGAACGCCGTGCGGGCTGGGCATTCGGCGTGGCCGGGCGCGATGGGCATGTGGGCTATGTGCCCGAGACTGCGCTCGCCGCCCCCTCTGCGCCAACCCATTTCGTGGCCGTGCTCGCAAGCCACCGCTACACTTCGCCCGAGGTGAAGGCGCCCGAGCTTGGCCCGCTTTCCTTTGGCGCCCGCGTTGAAGTGGCAGCCGAGCGCCCGAAGCATTTCGAGCTTTCCGATGGCAGCTACGTGCCAAAGCCGCATCTGCGCCCGCTGGACCGGCCCCTGCGCGATCCGGTCACCGCTGCGCAGGTGTTTTTTGGCGTGCCCTATCTTTGGGGTGGCAACAGCGCCTGGGGGATCGATTGTTCGGGCCTCGTGCAGGCGGCGTGGATTGCGGCGGGCCGCGCCTGCCCGCCCGATAGCGATCTGCAAGCCGCGGCCTGCGGCGCGCCGGTGCCCGAGGATGCGCCATACGCGCGGGGCGATCTGCTGTTCTGGCCCGGCCATGTTGCCATTGCGGTGGATGGCGAGACACTGATCCACGCCAATGCCCACCACATGGCCGTGGCCTATGAACCGATTGCTGCGGCCATCGCCCGGATTCGGGCGCAGGAGGGGTTTGATGTTACTGTGCGCCGCCGCGCTTAATCGACCGCGCGAATAAGCTTGCGTTGAAGAACGCGCAGAACCGTGCGCAAATCGTGCCCGCGCTTCAGTATCTGCCCATCCATCCCGATAACAGCATACATTCCCTGTTTGTCGCGCAGCTTGGGGCGTTTTTCGATGCGGTAGATCGGGTGTTCCGCGGCGCGGCGAAACACCGAAAACACCGCCACATCGCGCAGGAAGGACATGCCGTAATCGCGCCACTCCCCGGCAGCCACCATCTGGCCGTAAAGGCCGAGAATAACGCCCAGCTCGGCGCGGTTGAAGGCAACTTGCGGGCTGGCGGCGGCCTGCGGAAGCTGCCGATCGGGGGTATGGGCGTTCATGGGACGAGAGTGACGAGTGCCCAGAGCGAAATCAAGCCCTGCCCAGAAATCGCCGCAAAATCACCGCGGAATAGCGCGACCCGCTCCGCGATCCGGCCCCGTTTCTCCAGCAAGTTCAAACCATAGCGAGAAAGACGCTACCCCGGTGCTGCGGATTAACAGCCCCCACCCAGCCCGCGGCACCGGGGACCTATACTCAAACCGCCCTCTGGGCGGTTTTTGTTTTTCCGCCGCCAAAACGCTCCCGGAACATCTCTGCTTCGCGCGCCGCCATCGGCCCCAATGCCCCGTCGAGCCAGGTTTCTGCTGCGGGCGACAGCGCCCAATAGGCCGCAGCCATTGCGGAAAGCGGATCCGCCAGCGGGCTTGAGGGCGGAAGAAACGCTGCGGGCAGCGCCGGATGGCGCAAGATCGATCGCCGCCAGCGGTGAATCAGCGCCGTGCGGGCGGCAAGCGCTGCCAGCGGATCAGCCGGCGGATGGGCAAGATCGGCGAGATCGGCCGCGATCAGGGTAAGGTCTTCGCGATGCGCTTGTGTCAGGAGCGCCTCGCGCGCGGTGCCAGAAAGCGACAACACCCCGCCTTCCAGCAGAATGTCGGTTCGCTTGCGGGGCGCAGCGCCCGGCCAGACCCATGTCTGCGGCGCGATCTGGATCGCCTGCGAAACGGGCGGTTCCGAGGCCACACCCATCGCCCAGGCGCCCGCCCCCTCCTTCGGCGCGGCATAGACGCGGGCTACGGGTTCGGCAAATTCGGCCACCCCCCGCGCGCTGAGCCTGTAGGCGCCGTTTCGGCCCGCGCCATCGCGCTCAAGCCAGCCATCGCGCACAAGGCGCGACAGCGCGGTGCGCACGGCGCCGGCATCGATCTCAAGCTGCCCGAGTATGGTTTGCAACTGGCCCGAGGTGACGCGCCCGCCATGGGGGGCCACGCTATCGCCGAACACGGTGATGACGAGCGACCATGTGCGCACCCGCCCGCCCCCGTGCAGGCGCTCGATCACCGGTCTGAGCGTATTCATCACCGCGCCAGTTCAGGCAGCGTGGGCGACCATCGTCAAGAGTTCGTATTCCGCAACGCGCGCATCGCCTTGATTGTAAAGCGTTGCATGCCAAGCCACCTCGCCATATTCCTCCGTGCGCCGGGTCTTGCGCTTGGCGGTCAGGCGCACCCAAAGCCTGTCACCGGGGCTGACGGGTTGCTCAAAACGCAGGGCATTCAGCCCGGTATTGGCCAGAACCGGGCCGGGATCGGGCTGCACGAACAGCCCCGCCGCGAAGCTTAGAAGCAGATAGCCATGGGCCACGCGGCCCGGAAAGAACGGGTTCGCGGCTGCCGCGGCCTCATCCATATGCGCATAGAACGTGTCGCCGGTGAATTCGGCAAACTGCTCGATATCGGCAAGCGTGACCTCTCGCGCAGGTGTGCGCAGGGTGTGGCCAATGGCGATGTCCTCAAAATGCAGCCGGAAGGGGTGCGGCTCTTTCACATCTTCCGCGCTTCCGGGCACCCATTGGCCGGTGATCGCCGTCAGCATCCCCGGCGGCCCTTGCACGGCGGTGCGCTGCATGTAGTGGAGCACCCCGCGCACGCCGCCCAACTCCTCGCCGCCGCCCGCGCGTCCGGGCCCGCCATGGATCATGTGGGGCAGGGGCGCGCCGTGGCCCGTGGCCTCGCGCGCACTTTCGGCGTTGTTGATATAGATGCGGCCATGCCAGGCGGCGCTTTCCAGCGTGATCAGCCGGGCCACCGCGGGATCGGCGCTGAAGAGCGAGGTGACAAGGCTGCCGCCGCCCCGATTGGCCAGTTCCGCGGCATGGCTCGTGTCGCGATACCCCATCACGGTGGCCACGGGCCCGAAGGCCTCGATCCGATGCACATCGCGCGCGCCGTCGGGATCGGCGCAGTGCAGCAGGGTGGGCGGCAAGAAGCCGGTTTCTTCCCCAAACCCGCCGCTATCCCCGCGAAAGACCTCGCGCGCTTCGCCCGCCAGCCGCCCGCATTGCGCCACCACATCGGCGCGCTGGGCGGGGGAGACGAGGGCGCCCAGCCGCGTGGCCTCTGCCGCCGGATCGCCAGGGATCAAGGGGGCGAGCTTGGCCGAAAGCGCCTCGATCACCGCGCCTGTGTGGTGCTCGGGCACGATCATGCGGCGGATCGCGGTGCATTTCTGGCCCGCCTTCGTGGTGATCTCGCGCGCGGCTTCCGAGATGAAGAGACCAAACTCCGCGCTGCCCGGCGCGGCATCGGGGCCGAGGATGGCGGCGTTCAGGCTATCCTGCTCGGCGATAAAGACGGCGCCAGAGGCGACAAGTTCTGGCATCGACCGCAAGGTGAGCGCGGTCTGCGCGGAGCCCGTGAAACTCACAGTATCCTGCGGGCCAAGCGCGGAGATGAGCCCACCGGGGCTGCCCACGATCAGCTGAACTGCGCCTTCGGGCAGGAGGCCGCTTTCCACGATCAGCCGCACGCAGGCTTCGGTGAGAAAGGCGGTTTGCGTGGCCGGTTTCACGATCGCCGGAACACCGGCCAGGATCGCGGGCGCAAGCTTTTCGAGCATTCCCCAGACCGGGAAGTTGAACGCATTGATCTGCACCGCCACGCCGCGCTTCGGCACCGCGATGTGCTGGCCGAGGAAGCTGCCGCCCCGCGATAGCGCCTCGATCCCGCCATCGAGATACACGTCGCCATCGGGCATCTCGCGCCGGCCCTTCGAGGCGAAGACAAAGAGCGTGCCGATCCCCCCATCGATATCAAAGGCACCATCCTTGCGGGTGGCGCCGGTGTGGGGGTTCAGAGCATAGAGCGTGTCTTTCCGCGCATCGAGGTATTGCGCGAGCGCCTTCAGAAGTCTTGCGCGATCATGAAACCCCATGCCGCGCAGGGCCGCGCCCGCCGCATGCGCATGGGCCAGCAGGTGCGCGGGATCCGGTGGGGCAGAGCCTGCCCGGCCCATCGGAGCGCCCGTGACCGGGCTCAGAACTTCGCGGGCGGCCGTATCCGGCGGCACCCAGGCCCCGGCGACATAACTCTGCGGCTCAAGCATCGGCATCTCCCTTGGCGGCCAGACTAGCAGCGCGGCGGGTATGCGCAACACTCTTGACCGCTTGGTCAGTTCTGTGCAGTTCTGGGCGCAAAGGGAGGGCCGGGGATGACGCCGGAAGAGCGCGCCAGGCGTTGCGCCGATGCAATGTGGGCGAAGGATGCCGCTTCGCGCGCGCTTGGCATGGCGATCGAGGCGGTGGGCCCCGGGCATGCCACGCTTTCGATGACGGTGCGCGACGATTTCCTCAACGGTCACGGCATCTGCCATGGCGGGCTGATCAACACGCTGGCCGATAGCGCCTTTGCCTTTGCCTGCAACAGCTACAACCAGCTTTGCGTGGCCCAGCACAATGCGATCACCTATCTCGCCCCCGGCCAGCCGGGCGAGCGGCTGACGGCCACGGCGCGCGAGGTTTCCCGCGAAGGGCGGAGCGGGCTTTACGATGTGCAGGTCACCGGCGGTGATGGCCGGGTTGTGGCGGAGTTCCGCGGCGCCTCGCGCCAGATCCCAGGGCAGCATTTTGAGGAGCCGGCGTGAGCACCGCCTATCTCTGCGGCGGGCTGCGCACGCCCATCGGCCGCTATGGCGGTGTGCTCGCGGCGGTTCGGCCCGACGATCTTCTGGCCCACACGATCCGCGCGGTGATGGAACGGGCGGGGCTGGCCGCCGACGCGCCTGATGAGGTGATCGCCGGTTGCGCCAACCAGGCGGGCGAAGACAATCGCAATGTCGCCCGGATGGCCACGCTGCTTGCGGGGCTTTCGGCGAATGTGCCGGCCCTTACCGTGAACCGCCTTTGCGCTTCGGGCCTCGATGCGGTGGGGCTGGCGGCACGCGCGGTGCGGCTGGGCGAGGCCGATCTGGTGTTTGCGGGCGGGGTTGAATCGATGTCCCGCGCCCCCTTCGTGATGCCGAAACCCACCGCGGCCTATTCCCGGCAGGCGGAGATCTTTGACACCACCATCGGCTGGCGCTTCGTCAATGCCGCGCTCGCGGCAGAATACGGCACCCACAGCATGCCGGAGACGGCAGAAAATGTGGCCGAAGAATTTGGCATCGCGCGCGCGGATCAGGATGCGTTCGCCCTGCGCAGCCAGGAACGCGCGCTGGCGGCAAAGGCCCGGCATGGCGAAGAGATCACGGTGGTGGAGGTTCCCCAGCGCAAGGGCGCACCCCTTGTGGTGGCGGAAGATGAGCATCCGCGCGCCACATCGCTCGAAAAGCTCGCTGGCCTTCCCACACCGTTCCGCGAAGGCGGGTCTGTCACCGCG
Organism: Paracoccaceae bacterium; assembly: GCA_028285485.1. GTDB lineage: Bacteria > Pseudomonadota > Alphaproteobacteria > Rhodobacterales > Rhodobacteraceae > JANQPC01. The sequence goes on from JANQPC010000026.1 coordinate 18,846, forward strand.
GGCAATTCCTCGGGCGTAAACGACGGTGCGGCAGCGGTAATCGTGGCGAGCGGGGCGGCGGTTTCGGCCTATGGGCTGGCCCCGCTGGCCCGGATCACCGGCCTTGCCAGCGCGGGCGTGGCGCCCCGCATCATGGGGCTGGGCCCGGTGCCCGCCACTGAGAAACTGCTGGGGCGGCAGGGGCTTGGGATCGGCGATATCGATCTGATCGAACTGAACGAGGCATTCGCGGCTCAGGCGCTTGCGGTGACCCGCGCGCTGGGTCTGCCAGACGATGCCGATCACGTGAACCCCAATGGCGGTGCCATAGCGCTGGGCCATCCGCTGGGAATGTCCGGCACCCGGCTCGCGCTGACCGCGGGGCTTGAGATGGCGCGGCACGGTCAGGCCCGCGCGCTCTGCACCATGTGCGTGGGCGTGGGGCAGGGAGCCGCGCTGCTATTGGAGAAGGTGTGACGATGGAAGACTTGACGCCACGCAAGGAAGATCTCGATTCGATCGAGATTGCCTCGCGCGATGAAATCTCCGCCCTGCAGCTTGACCGTCTGAAGCGCAGCGTGGTGCATGCCTTTGAAAACGTGCCGCATTACCGAAAGAGCTTTGAGGCCGCCGGGGTGCACCCCGATGATCTTCAAACCCTTGAGGATCTGGCGAAATTCCCCTTCACCACGAAGGCAGACCTGCGCGAGAACTATCCGTTCGGGATGTTCGCGGTTCCCAGAGATCGGGTTGCACGGGTGCACGCCTCCTCCGGCACCACGGGCAAGCCTACGGTGGTGGGCTACACGGCGAGCGATATCGAGGTTTGGGCCAGCGTTGTTGCGCGGTCGATGCGAGCCAGCGGAACGCGGCCGGGAGATGTGGTGCATGTGGCCTATGGCTATGGCCTGTTTACCGGCGGGCTCGGTGCGCATTACGGGGCGGAGAAGCTCGGATGCACCGTCGTGCCTGTGTCGGGCGGTATGACCCCGCGCCAGGTGACGCTGATCGAGGATTTCGGGGCCTCGACCATCATGGTCACCCCCTCCTATGCGCTCTCGATCCTGGATGAGTATCGCGCACAGGGCCTCGATCCCCGGAAGAGCCCGCTAAAGGTGGGGATCTTCGGGGCAGAGCCCTGGACGAACGCGATGCGGCAGGAAATCGAAGATGCCTTCGATATGCACGCCGTCGATATCTACGGGCTGTCTGAGATCATCGGCCCCGGCGTGGCGAATGAATGCGTGGAAACCAAGGACGGGCTGCATATCTGGGAGGATCACTTCTACCCCGAAGTGATCAACCCCGAAACCGGTGCGCCCGTGGCCGATGGCGAGGTGGGCGAGCTTGTCTTCACCACCCTTTCGAAAGAGGCGATGCCGATCATCCGCTACCGCACCCGCGATCTCACCCGGCTTCTGCCCGGCACCGCGCGTTCGATGCGGCGGATGGAAAAGATCACCGGACGCAGCGATGACATGATCATTCTGCGCGGGGTGAATCTGTTCCCCACCCAGATAGAGGAACAGATCATGGCGCTGCCCGAACTGGCCCCGCATTTCCAGCTTGAGCTTTTCAAGGAAGGCCGGATAGATGCGATGCGGGTGCATGTGGAAGTGCATACCGGCATCGCCGATCACGGCGCGCGGGTGCATGCCGGTGCGATGCTTGCCGCGCGGATCAAGGAACGGTTGGGGGTAAGTGTAGGCGTTCAGGTGCACGATCCCGAAGGTGTGGTGCGCAGCCAGGGCAAGGCCGTGCGCATCATTGACAATCGGGCGAAGGGCTAGCGCCGTGCCGCGGGGGATCGCCCGGGATCACGCCGAAAAGCGCGCGGCGATCCGCAAGGCGGCGGCGGCTTATTTTGCGGATTACGGCTTTGACCGCGCGTCGATGGCCGGTGCGGCGCGGGCGGCGGGCGTGTCCAAGGCGCTGATCTACCATTACTGGGCCAGCAAGGAGGATCTGCTTTTCGATATCCTCGAAGCGCATCTGGCGCGGCTTGCGGGGGTGGTGGATGAGGTGGGGGATAACCTGGCGGGCCCTGACCGGCTGCGCGGCCTGATCCGGGCGATCCTGCTCAATTACCGCGATGCCGATCACGAGCATAAGCTGCAGATCGATGCGCTGCACACGCTGCCGCCGGAAAAGCAAGCGCCGCTTATTGCCCATCAGCGGCGGCTGGTGGCGGCGATGAGCGCGGCGCTGCAGGCCGCAGGGCCCGGGGCGCTGGAAAACGGGCGGCTGAAGCCCGTCACGATGTCTGTCTTCGGGATACTGAACTGGTTTTACATGTGGCACCGCCCCGGCGCGGGCATGAGCCGCGAGGCCTACGCCGATCTTGTGGCCGATTTCGTGGAGGGCGGGCTGAAGGGGCTGGCGGAGGGAGAGGCCGATCAGGCGAAGGCGCCCTGACAGAACCAGCCTGACGACATCCCCGCGCCATGGGCATAGTAGAGCCAGAGGGTTTCGCCGCTTTCCGTTGTAACCCGCCAGTAATCGCGCACGCCGCTGCGCCAGTCCGGCTCATCCAGCCACCATTCCGGTGCGATGCGCTCGGGCCCCGCCGCCGCCTTCGTTTCAAAGCTGCGGCGGCGCCAGCGGAAGCTTAGCGGCAGATCGGGGCTGTCGTCTGCCCCCACAGGTTCCGGCCGCCAGAGCAGAAGCGGGCGCGGCACGGGCGCGGGCGCCCAGTGTTCAGCCGGGTCTGACCACGCCGCGGCCATCACCTTCGTGGCCTTTTCGGGGATGTGGCTGTCAGCGGGATGCAGCCGGGTGATCGCCTCAAGCCCCACCCGCGCGCCGAGCTTGCCCACCAGATCGTCTACCGCCGTGTTGGCCCCGGCGCGGGCGCTCACCTCGCCCGCCACCTCGATATGCCCCTTGTGCTGGCGGGTGTGGAGCGGTTCGGTGACCGGTGCGGTCAGGCGCACCCTGTCGATCCCGAAGCCGGCATCGATATCGGCGATCTTCATGGCCAGAAGCGGGCGGATGCGATCCGGCGTGGCGGTGGGGCGGGCAAGGCCCACCTCCACCCATTGCATCGTGTGATCGGCGCGGTGGCATTCGAGCCGCACGCGCCGCGCGCCGCGCCCCTTGGCCACAAGCTGTTCCGAAAGCCGGGGCAGAAGCCGGTCGATCGCCGCCAGAATATCGTCTTCCAGCCCGATCGGATCGGGCAGGGTGAGGCGCACCGCGAAATGCATGGGCGGCTTGGCGGGCGAAATCGGCTCCGGCTCCACCCCCAGCGCCTGATCGAGCCTCTGCACCAGCGCGCGGCCGAAGCGGCGGCCCAGTGCGGCCCGGGGCTGGCCCGCCAGATCCTCGATCCGGCGCAGGCCAAGGCGGGTGAGTTCCGCCACCGTTTCCTCTTCCAGCCGCAGCGCGGCCACGGGCAGCGCGGCGATGGCGGTGCGCGTTTGGCCCTGCGGTGCGATGGGCACGGCGCGGTTTTCCGGCGCCATGGCCCTGGGCGCAGGCCCGCCCTTTTCCCAATGCCGCCGCTTGGCGGCGCGCGATCGCGTGGCATAGGCTTCCTGATCGATCGCGTCGCCAGACCGGGCCAGCGGCGCAGGCTGGCCGGCAAACCGCGCCAGCGCCCAGGCTGCGCCGGGCGTATCGGCAATGCCCGCCTGCACCGTCAGCCCCAGCCGCGCGCAATCGGCGCTGAGCTCGCCGATTAGCGCCGCCTCGCCGCCGAAGAGATGCGCGCACCCCGTCAGATCCACGATCAGCGCATCGGGCGCTTCCTCGGCGACCCAGGGGCTGAACTTGCCCACCCAGCGGCGCAGCGTGGCCAGAAACGCTGCCTCGGCCTGCGGGTTGCGCAGGCGGGTCACAAGCTCCGGGCACATCGCGCGCGCATCCCGCAGGGGCTGGCCGCGCACCAGGCCCGCCGCGCTGGCCGAGGCCGAAAGCGCGGCGAGAAGCTGCATGTTCCCGCGATCCTCGGCCACCGCGAAGGGCGCGCTTTCGAGCGACGCATCCTGGCGGATCAGCCGTTCGGCGCCAAGGCGCGGGAACCACAGCGAAAGAATGCGGCGATGGGGCATGGCAGCAGCAGATGTTCCTGTTATGTTCCAATTTAGATCGGTGCCCCCCACGAGTCGAGTCTCGCCGGGAATTGGCAGGTGGGGGCCGGGCCGCTAGATGTTTCGGGTGATCACGGAGAGGCTTTGATGCGCACCCCCTTCGCCCTTGCCGCCGCGCTGGCCGCGGCCGGAACGCTGGCCCTGGCCCATGCGGGCGTGGAAGATCCCGATGTCATGGCCCGAATGCATTCGATGAAAGAGATTGCGGCGGCCAATAAGGCGGTGGGGCTGATGCTGCGGGGGGAAGCCCCCTTCGATGCCGCCGTTGTGGCCACCTCCGCCAAGATCATCGCCGCAGAGAGCGCCCGCATCCCCGCGCTTTTCGAAAGCCGGGCGGATGACCCGAAATCCGAGGCGCTGCCGGCGATCTGGGAAAACTGGGTGGATTTCGAAGCCAAGGCGCAGGCCGGCGTTCTGGCGGCTGAGGCGCTGGGCGGGGTGCGCCGCGAGGCCGATCTCGCGCCCGCCTTTGCCGCGGTGGGGCAAACCTGCAAGGCCTGCCACACCGCCTATCGCGAATAACAGCGTTTAACGCAGATCGTTCACCACGCGTTCGGCAAAGCCGTTGATCAGCGTGAGGTAGAAGGTTTCGGTTGGGATCACCGCCACTTGCTGACCTTCGCCCAACTGCCCGCCACCCTGGGCCGCGCGGATCTTCAGATCATAGAACCCGGTTTTCGTTTTGTCCGTGGGATGGGTGATGTTGATATCGCCCGCAAGCACGGATTCTTCGCCAAGCGCGCCCTGGAAGCCGCTTGTCAGCGCCACCTCGTCGATATCGATGCGGATGCGGCTGCCGCCGGAATCAAGCCGGTCTGACACGCGCACGAGGATCGCCTCTTCGAGGTCTTTCTCCAGATCCGCCCAGAACTGCGCCGCGGTGGGGTTCGCGATGTCTTCAACCTCAAGCGTCACATCAACCGATGCCACGGGGGTTTCCGATGCGAATGCCGCCGGCGCAAAGGCCAGCGATGCGGCGATAAAGGGTGCTGCAAAATGGTGTTTCATGACTGCCTCCACCGTTAGGATGGCGCCATTTAGCCAGATGTGGTGGGGAATGCGCCCAAATACGCAAGGTATTGCGGATACCCGGCGGAAATCCGCCATCCGGGCAGGATCGCGCGCCCCGGGTTGAAGGCCGCCGCCCCGCGCCGCGGCGATTGAAAGCGCCCCTTCTTTCCCCCAAGGTGCCCCCAATGCATCGACCGATTGGGGGAGACCAGGGATGAGAACACGCGCGGCTGTTGCGGTGGCGGCGGGCAAACCGCTGGAGGTGATGGAGGTCAACCTCGAAGGCCCGAAGGCCGGTGAGGTGATGATCGAGCTGAAGGCGACGGGCATCTGCCACACCGATGAATTCACGCTTTCGGGCGCCGATCCCGAAGGGCTCTTCCCCGCGATCCTCGGCCATGAAGGCGCGGGCGTTGTGGTGGATGTGGGCCCGGGCGTGACAAGCCTGAAGAAGGGCGATCACGTGATCCCGCTTTACACGCCCGAATGCCGGGAATGCGAATACTGCCTGCATCCCAAGACAAACCTCTGCCAGAGCATCCGCACCACCCAGGGCCAGGGCCTGATGCCCGATGGCACCTCGCGGTTTTCCACCCTCGATGGCGACCCGATCCTGCATTATATGGGCACCTCGACCTTTTCCAACCACACCGTCTTGCCCGAGATTGCGGTGGCGAAAGTGCGCGAAGACGCGCCCTTCGATAAGATCTGCTACATCGGCTGCGGGGTGACGACCGGGATCGGGGCGGTGATGAACACCGCGAAGGTGGAGATCGGATCGCGCGCCATCGTCTTCGGGCTGGGCGGCATCGGGCTCAACGTGATTCAGGGTCTGCGGCTTGCGGGGGCCGATCAGATCGTGGGCGTGGATCTCAACCCCGGAAAAGTGGCGATGGCCGAGCGCTTCGGAATGACCCATTTCGTCAATCCCGCCGAGGTGGAGGGCGATCTCGTGCCCTATCTCGTGGACCTTACGAAGGGTGGTGCCGATTACACCTTCGATGCCACCGGGAATGTGGATGTGATGCGCGCGGCGCTGGAAAGCGCCCACAAGGGCTGGGGCGAAAGCGTGATCATCGGCGTGGCGCCGGCGGGGGCCGAAATCTCCACCCGGCCGTTCCAGCTTGTCACCGGGCGTGTCTGGCGCGGCACGGCCTTTGGCGGCGCCAGGGGCCGCACGGATGTGCCGAAAATCGTGGATTGGTACATGGAGGGGAAGATCGAGATCGATCCGATGATCACCCACACCATGGGGCTTGATGAGATCAATGGCGGTTTCGATCTGATGCATGAGGGCAAGAGCATTCGATCGGTGGTGACATACTGATCTTGCGGAGGGGGAGCTGCCCCCGATCCGGCCGGCGCGCCGGATCCGCCCGAAACATTCCGGAAGAGAAGACGCCATGGCGGACGTGACGTTGCGCGCGGCGTCGCGCCGCGGGGATGGCGCGGCGATCTGGCAGATGCTGGAACCGGTGTTTCGCGCGGGCGACACATACACTGTTGATCCCGAAATCTCGCGGACAGAGGCGCTGGAATATTGGTTCGGCGCCTCCCACGGCGTTGTGATTGCCGAGGTGGGTGGTGCGGCGCTGGGCACCTATTTCCTCAAGCGGAACCAGGCGGGCGGCGGGGCGCATGTGTGCAACTGCGGTTACGTGACGGCGCCCGAAGCGCGTGGGCGCGGGGTGGCGCGGGCGATGTTGGGCCATTCGCTGGAGCGCGCGCGCGCAGCTGGCTTCGCTGCCATGCAGTTCAACTTCGTAGTGGAAACGAATACGCGTGCGATCGACATCTGGCGCCGCGCAGGCTTCCGCGAGGTGGGCCGATTGCCGGGTGCGTTCCGGCACCCGGGGCGGGGCACTGTTGATGCACTTATTCTGTGGCGGGATCTGTAGCCGCGGGCGCGGTTTCCGCAGCAATCCAGGCAAAGAAGCTTTCCGACCCTTCGGCCATCGGCACGGCCCAGAGCGCGGGTTCGTCATAGGGGTGCGCGGCGAGAATATGCGCGGCGAGGGCGGGATAGGCGGATCGGGTTGTTTTGAAGAGCAGGCGAAATTCGGGCTCGCGCTGTACCGCGCCATCCCAGCGGAAGACAGACGCGATCTGTTCGATATGAACGCAGGCCGCGAGGCGCGCCTCCACCGCGCTTTCGGCCAGGCGATGCGCGGCTTCTTCTTCGTGCAGCGTTGTGAAAACGGCGAGCGGCATGGAAGGGTCTCCCGGCAAGACTTCCCGCGCGAGTGTGGCGGCCCGGCTGGCGCGCCGCAAGCCGGCCCGGGCTTTTCGCGCGGCGGCGTTCGTGTAGAAGGGGCGCCAGCCCCGAGGAGCCCTGATGCCAGACCGTGACCGCCCGCTCTACGCCGTTTTGATCGATGCCGACAACATCCCCGCGCGCTATGCCGGGGCGATCCTGAAAGAGGTGACCTCGCTTGGGGAGCCGGCGTTGCGGCGGGTCTATGGTGATTGGTCTTCCGGCCGGCTCGCAAACTGGTCAAAAACCGTGCGCGAGCTGGGGCTCGTGGCGCACCAGGAAAGTGCGAATACCACGGGCAAGAACGCTTCCGATATCGGCCTTGTCATCGATGCGATGGATATCCTGCATACCGGCCGCTTCGATGGTTTCGTGCTTGTGTCGTCAGACAGCGATTTCACCGCGCTGGCGAACCGGGTGCGCGAACAGGGGATGGATGTGATCGGGATCGGCGAACGCAAGGCGCCGGAATCGCTCCGCAGTGTTTGCAACCGGTTCATCCTGATCGAAAACATCGTGGAAGAGACCGACGCGACTGCCCGCGGCGCAGCCCCGGCGCAGCCCAAAAAGCAGCCGCCGCAGGATGCGATCCCGCTGATCCTGAAAGCGATCGACAAGATCCCGCAGGAAGACGAATGGTATGCTCTGGGGCAGGTGGGCCAGTTTATGGTGGCCGATACGCCGGATTTCGATACCCGTACCTATGGCAAGCGCAAGCTCAGCGATCTGGTGAAGGAACTGAAGCGGTTTGACACCAAAACGGTGGGCAACCAGCTGTTTATTCGGCGGCTGGACTGACCGCGTTCTGCCCGGCACCATAGCGGGCCAGGAAAGTATCGACCGCGCCCTTCACGATGCGCTCGATCTCGGCATCGCTGAAGCTATCCTGAATGCCGAAGACGAGCTTTGAGAAGAGATCGGCCTTGCAAAGCTCCACAAACTGATCCGCGGCAAGTTCGCAATCGTCGATCTCAAGTTCGCCGCGAGAGATCGAGCCATTGAAATACTCGATCATCTTGGAGCGCACGCGATCCGGCCCCGATTCCCAGAATTCGCGGCCAAGCTCGGGAAACCGCTCTGCCTCTCCCACGCACACGCGAAACACGTTGCGGCCAAAGGGCGAAACGAAGAGACGGATCATGCGATCCGCCGCCATGGTCAGCGCCTCGCGCGGGCCGGCATTGGCGCGGATCATCTCATCCGTCATTTCTTCCTGGCGCAGGCACTCGGCCTTGGCGACCTCCATGAACAGGATGCGCTTGTCAGGGAAGTAGCTATAAAGCGTGGCTTTCGAGACATTTGCGGACTTCGCGATGTCATCCACGCTGGCGCCTTCGAAGCCGTGTTGCAGAAACACCGCGCGCGCGCCCTCCAGCACTTGCTGTAGTTTGCGGCCTTGCTTGACGGTGTCGCTGTGGATGTTCATGGCATTCCTTCGAGAGCCCCGAGTATATAAACTGCACAGTTCAGTTTTTTCAAGTGTCCGGTCTTTTCCCCGCACAATCGCGGGGCCTGACGGCGCAGTGTTCAATCCTGTTCAACGAAGAGACGGGCGACGAGTTCCTGCCGGGTCATCGTACCGCAATGAATCGGGTCCAGCCCCGCCATGGCCTCAAGCTGCGTGCAGCGTTCGGGCGCATCGAGCGCGGCATCCTTCGAGGAGAGCATGAATTCGCCCGATGCGGGGGCCTCAGCAACGGCCAGCGAGGCTGTCATCGCGAGCGCGATGGTTGCGGCAGTGAGCGTATGGGTCACGGTGTATCTCCAAAGTGAACTATACGGTTCAGTTCATGCAACTTGGATGCCACGATTCGCGGCGCCGATCAACCAATAATGAACTGGTCGGTTTAGCTATCGTTACCATACGCGCCATTGCGCTTGGCCGGTACACTCAGTAGGCGCAGCCATGGCTGAGATTTTGCTTCAGACCCTGCCGTTTTTTGCGCTGATCGGGCTAGGGTATTGGGCTGGCAAGACCGGCTTCTTCAGCGAAGAGGCAACCGCCTATCTCACCAAGTTTGTCTTCTATTTTGCCCTGTCGGCGATGCTCTTCCGGTTCTCGGCCAACCTCTCGATCGCCGAAGTGCTGGATTGGTCTTTTGTGGGCGCCTACCTGGCAGGCACCGCCGTGGTTTACCTGCTTGCCACCGCCGTTGCCCTGCTGTTCGGGCGCAGGATGGATGAGGCGGCGGTGGAGGCGCAATGCGCGGTGATCGGCAATGTGGGCTTTCTGGGCGTGCCGATGCTGGTGCTGCTTCTGGGGGAGGCGGCGATTGGCCCGGTGCTTCTGGTTCTGGCTACCGATCTCATCGTTTTCGGCAGCCTGATCGTGATTTTGATCACTGGAAGCCGCGATGGGCGGATGCGCCTTGGCATTCTTGCCACGGTGGGCGGCGGGCTTTTGAGAAACCCGATGATTGTTTCGATCACCCTCGGTCTGGCCTGGTCGGCCACCGCGCTGCCGATCCCGGCGCCCGCGAACGATTTTCTTGAGATCCTCGGCGCTGCGGCCACGCCCGGCGCGCTGTTTGCCATTGGCGCGTCGCTTGCCACCAAGGCGGCGGAGCGGGTGAGCATCGCCATCTGGCTTTCGTTTTCAAAGCTCGTACTGCATCCCGCCGCGGTGGCGGTTTCGGCGCTTATCCTCTTTGAGATCGAACCCTACGCTGCGGGCGTGATGATTGCCGCCGCCGCGCTTCCCGTGGCGGGCAACGTTTTCATCCTGGCCCAGCACTATGGCGTGGCCCCGCAGCGCGTATCCGCCACGATCCTGATATCAACGGTTGTGTCGGTCTTAACCGTGACAGGCGTGATTGCCTGGGTGAACACGTTCTAGCGGGGCAGGGGCCGGAAAAAGGAGGGCGCGGGATGGAAACCGTATCGGAAAACAGATGCTTTGGCGGGGTGCAGGGGGTTTACCGCCATGCCTCTCAGGCCACGGGGTGCGAGATGACCTTCGGGCTCTACCTGCCCCCCGCGGCTGAGGCGGGGCCCGTGCCGGTTCTCTGGTACCTCTCCGGGCTGACCTGCACCCATGAGAACGCGATGACGAAGGCGGGTGCGCAGGCGGCTGCGGCTGAGGCGGGGATTGCCCTCGTTTTCCCCGATACCTCCCCGCGCGGCGAGGGCATCGCCGATGATGCGGCCTATGATCTGGGGCAGGGCGCTGGCTTCTATGTGGATGCGACCGAGGCGCCCTGGGCCCCGCATTTCGCGATGTGGAGCTACATGGTTGAGGATCTGCCCGCGGTGATCTTCGAGCATTTCCCCTGTGACCCGGCGCGCCAGGGCATTACCGGCCACTCCATGGGCGGGCACGGCGCGCTGACGATTGCGATGGCGCATCCGGAGCGGTTCAAGAGCCTTTCCGCCTTCGCGCCCATCGCCCATCCGAGCGCCAGCGATTGGGGGCAAAAACAGCTTGGCGCCTATCTTGGCGAAGATCGCGGGGCCTGGGCGCGCCATGACGCCACGCTTCAGATGCGCGCGGCGGGTTACCCGGGGCATATCCTGATCGATCAGGGCACGCAGGATCAGTTCTATGATCTCCTGATGCCCGGCGCGCTGGCCGATGCCATCGCGGCGCGCAAACAGCCCGCCACCCTGCGGCTGCAGCCGGGCTATGATCACAGCTACTTTTTCGTCGCGAGCTTCATGGCCGATCACGTGCGCTTTCATGCCGAGGCCCTGGGCGCGTGATCTATGTGGATGCCGATGCCTGCCCGGTGAAGGGGGAGGTAGAGCGCGTAGCCACCCGCCGCGGCATTGCCGTTGCGATGGTGTCCAACGGCGGCATCCGGCCCTCTGAGAACCCGCTGATCGAGATGGTCTTTGTGCCCGAGGGCCCGGATGCGGCGGATGACTGGATCGCGGAACGGGCGGCGGCGGGCGATATCGTGATCACCGCCGATATCCCCCTGGCCGCGCGCTGCATCGAACGCGGCGCGGCGGTGCTGAAGCCCGATGGCGAGGAACTGAGTGCGCGCAACATCGGCAATGTTCTGGCCACCCGCGATCTGATGACCGATCTGCGCGCCGCCGATCCGTTCCGCCAGGGCAGCGGGCGCAGCTTCTCCAAGGCAGACCGCGCGCGTTTTCTTCAGGCGCTCGATACCGCCCTCGCCCGCCGCTAGTGCTGGACGTCTCGCGCCCCCGGGCGTAGGGGGCGGATATGACTTCTTTGCCCCAGTCCAAATCCACGATGGCCGGCGCCGGCTGGGCGATGGGGGCGGTGTGCTGCTTCTCCGTCAATGACGTGCTGATCAAACTGATGAGCGGCGACTATGCGCTGCACCAGGTGATCTTCGTGCGCTCCTTTGTGGGGATCGCCTTCTTGTCCGCGTTCCTTCTGCCCGCCGCCGGTGGGCTCGGCGCGCTCAAAACCCGTCGCCTCGGGCTTCACATCGCGCGCGGCGGCTGCGTGGTTTTCGCCAATCTGTGCTTCTTCATGGCGCTGGCGGCGCTGCCCCTGGCCGAGGCCGTGGCGATTTTCTTCGTCAGCCCGCTTCTGATTTCGGTCTTCTCGGTGATCTTTCTTGGCGAATACGTGGGCCCGCGCCGCTGGGCGGCGATTGCGGTGGGGCTTTTGGGCGTTTTCATCGTGCTTCGCCCCGGCACCGAAGCGTTTCAGACCGCCGCCCTCCTCCCGCTTGCGGCGGCGGCCGGCTATGCGGCGCTTCACATCCTCACCCGGCGGCTTGGCGGAACCGATGGGGCGGTTTCGATGGCGATGTATATCCAGCTAACCTTTTTGGCCACGAGCGGGCTCTTTGGCCTGGCCTTCGCCGATGGCGCCTTTGCGGGATCGGGGCACCCCTCGCTTGCCTTCCTCTTGCGCGGCTGGGTCTGGCCGGGCCCTACGGATGCGCTTTTCATGGCCACTGTCGGGGTGACCTCGGCGCTCGGCGGCTACATGATCAGCCAGGCCTACCGGCTTTCGGAAGCCGCCTTTGTCGCCCCGTTTGAATACATCGCGATGCCGCTCGCCGTGCTTTCGGGCTACTTCGTCTTCGGCGAGTTGCCCGATTGGATCGCGGTTGCGGGGATCCTCCTGATTCTTGGCGCTGGGCTCGTGCTGATCTGGCGCGAGGCGGTGGCGCGGCGCCCGCTTTCGGAAGGGGCCGCCGATGCGCTAGGAAGGCCGCGAACGGGAAGCAGGTGAGGCAGCCATGGCGGATGCGGTGATCTTCGATATCGGCAATGTGCTGATCGGGTGGCAGCCCGAAGCCTACTATGATCGCAGGATCGGCGAGGCGCGCCGCCGCAAGCTGTTTGCCGAGGTTGACCTGCTTGGCACCAATGAACGCATCGATCTTGGCGCAGAGTTTCGCGAAACGATCTATGCGCTGGCCGATGCTCACCCCGACTGGGCGGATGATATCCGGGCGTGGCACGATCACTGGCTGGAGCTTGCGCAACCGGTGATCCCCCATTCGGTGGCGTTGCTGCGCCAGTTGCGCGCCAAGGGTGTGCCCGTTTTCGCGCTCACGAATTTCGGGATCGGCAGTTTTGAACTTGCCGAAAGAACCTACAGCTTTCTCACCGAGTTCGATCGCCGATACATCTCGGGCCACATGCGCTGCATCAAGCCCGCGCCGCGGATTTATGAGATGGTTGAGGCCGATTGCGGCATTCCAGCCGAACGTCTGCTCTTCACCGATGACCGGCCCGAGAACATTGCCGCCGCCGCCGCGCGCGGCTGGCAGACCCATCTCTTCGAAGGGCCCGAAGGCTGGGCGGCGCGGCTTGTGGCCGAGGGGCTTCTGAGCCCCGAAGAGGCGGCTGCATGAGCCCGCCCTTTATCGGGCCGGAGATTGAGCCGCATCTCGATTGGCTGGCTTTGACCGATGCGCTTGCTGCGGGCCACGATCGGCCCCGGGCCGAGATAGGCGATACGTTTCTCTACCGCGGCAGCGATACGCTTCTCAGCCGTTCGGCCTGGATCGATGGGCTGGGCGTTGCGGTAAAATCGGCCACGGTCTTTCCGGGTAACGCCGATGCCGGGCGGCCAACGATTGGCGGCGCGGTCTCTGTCTTCGCCGATGACACCGGGGCGATAGAAGCGTTTCTCGATTTCGCGCTGGTGACGAAGTGGAAGACGGCGGGTGACAGCCTTCTGGCCGCCCGCAGGCTCGCGCCGCCCGATGCGGAAGCGATCCTGATCGTGGGGGCCGGAACCGTGGCCGAAAGCCTGCGCGCGGCCTATGGCGCGCTCTTTCCCAACGCGCGCTTTCTGGTCTGGGCGCGGAACCCGGCCCGCGCGGGCGCCTTTGCCGAACGCCTCGGCGGGGTGGAGGCGGCGCCCGATCTCGAAGCCGCAGTGCGCGCGGCAGATATCGTGACTTGCGCCACCATGGCGACCGATCCGCTGATCAGCGGCGCATGGCTCAGGCCCGGCCAGCACATCGATCTGATCGGTGCCTATCGCCCGGATATGCGCGAGGCCGATGATGAGGTAATGCGGCGCGGGCGCCTCTTCGTGGATAGCCGGGAGACGACGCTGGCCCATATCGGCGAACTCAAGATGCCGCTGGAGGCGGGCGTGATCGGGCCGGGCCGCATCGTGGCCGATTATTATGAACTGGAGCGTTTCGCCCGCGCCCCCGGCGATATCACCGTTTTCAAGAACGGAGGCGGGGCGCATCTTGATCTGATGACATGCCGCTACATCATGGGCGCGCTTCCCTCGATGGCCGGCGGGGCGTAACAGGGCGCCATGGGCGAGACGATGGGCGAGATCTACACGCGGCTTGCGGGCGAGGGGCGCCTGACGGCCGATCCCGCCCAGCTTGCCGTTATGCCGGAGCTTGAGCGCATCCGCGCCGCGCTGGAAGCCGCACCGCCGCCCGCGCGCGGGCTGAAGGGCCTGTTTCGCAAGGCGCCGGACCCAATCCGCGGGCTTTACCTTTGGGGCGGTGTCGGGCGCGGGAAATCCATGCTGATGGATCTGTTCTTCTCCGCCGTCGATATCGAGGAAAAGCGCCGCGTGCATTTCCATGCCTTCATGCAGGAGGTGCAGGCGGGGCTTCACGAGGCCCGGAAGACGGGGGTGGACGATGCGCTGCGCCCGGTGGCCGATGAGGTGATCCGCGATCTGCGGCTTCTGTGTTTTGATGAGATGCAGATCACCGACATCACCGATGCGATGATCGTGGGGCGGCTTTTCGAGCGGCTCTTTGAGGCGGGCGTGGCGGTGGTGACAACGTCGAACCGGGTGCCCGGCGATCTCTACAAAGACGGCCTGAACCGGCAGCTCTTTCTGCCCTTCATCGCGCTTCTCGAAATGCGGATGACCGTTTGGGAGCTCACCTCGCCGACCGATTACCGGCAGGATCGGCTAGCGGGTGAAGAGGTGTATTTCACGCCCGCCGATGCCACGGCGCGCGACGCAATCTCCGATCTCTGGATCGCGCTTACCGGCGGTGGCGGGGCGCCGCTTGTGCTGGCTGTGAAGGGGCGTGACGTGGTGCTGCCGGCATTCCGGAACGGCGTGGCGCGCGCTTCGTTCTGGGATCTGTGCGGCCAGCCGCTGGGCCCCGCCGATTACCTTGCCGTGGCCGAGGCAGTTAAGGTGCTGATCCTCGAAGATGTGCCGCGGCTTTCCAGCGAAAACTTCAACGAAGCAAAGCGCTTCGTTACGCTGATCGATGCGCTTTACGAGGCGCATGTGCGGGTGATCCTCTCTGCGGCGGATATCCCCGAACGGCTCTATATCGAAGGGGCGGGATCGTTCGAATTCGAACGCACCGCCAGCCGGTTGCGGGAGATGCAATCTGCCGAATGGGCCGCAGGCTGAAGCGTTTGACGAAATACCTGAAACATCCCGCATCCCTTAACACGTTGAAATCTTCGGCTTCAGGCAGCGTTATCTGGTTCAGATCCCTCGCGTAACGCTCTAGCCGTTTTCGCGCAGGATTTCCCCGGCCAGGTAAAGCGACCCGCAGATCAGGATGCGTGCGTCGGGGTCTTCTCTCACAATCATCTCGATGGCGGCACCGACAGAGGCGGCGGGAGTGGCGGCAAGACCTGCAGCTTCTGCTGCCTCCGCCGTTTCCTCCGGCGTAGCGGTCGCGATCTCGCCGGGGATCGCGATAGCCACGGCTTTCCGGGCGAGCCCCGCATAGGGCGCAAGAAACCCGACCGCATCTTTGCTGCGCAGGATGCCCGTGATCAGGTAGGTGGGTTTTTCGGGCAGCCGGGCCAGCGCCTCGGCACCCGCGCGGCCCGCGGCAGGGTTGTGCCCGCCATCCAGCCAAAGCTCCGCACTGCCGGCCTGCGCCACGAGCGGGCCATGGCGGAGCCGCTGCATGCGGGCCGGCCACTCGGCATCCCGAAGCGCGCCCTGACAGGCCGCCGCGCCAAACCCAAGCGCCCGCAGCGCGGCGATGGCCGTCCCGCCGTTTTGCACCTGATGGGCGCCCAGAAGCCGGGGCGGATCAAGATCGAGAAGCCCCGCCTCATCCTCAAACACCAGCCGCCCGTGTTCTTCGCGCACATGCCAGTGCTGGCCATGGGCGATAAGCGGTGCGCCGATCCGGGCAGCCGTTGCTTCAATCACCGACATCGCGCGCTCATCCTGCCGCGCCACCACACAGGGCACCCCGCGTTTGAGGATGCCTGCCTTCTCCGCCGCAATTTCTTCGAGCGTTTCGCCGAGATACTGCTGGTGATCCATATCGACCGGCGTGATCACCGTCAGTTCAGGGCGGGCGACCACATTGGTGGCATCCAGCCGCCCGCCAAGGCCCACTTCGAGCAGCGTGTAATCGGCGGGCGCGCGCGCGAAGGCCAGAAGGGCGGCGGCGGTCGTGATCTCGAAATACGTGATCTCTTCGCGCGCATTGGCCTCCCAGCATTCATCGAGAAGGGTGGCGAGGGCCTCTTCGGAGATCAGCGTGCCCGCCACACGAATGCGTTCGTGAAAGCGGGCGAGGTGGGGAGAGGTATAGGCATGCGCCACCTGCCCTGCCGCGCCGACCCCGGCGCGGATCATCGCAAGGGTCGATCCCTTGCCATTGGTGCCCGCAATATGGATCACGGGCGGCAGCGCGGCCTCGGGGTGGCCAAGCGCGGCGAGCAGGCGCCACATCCGATCAAGCGTGAGGTCGATGATCTTTGGGTGAAGCGACATCATCCGTTCGAGGATGGCGTCGGAGGCAGCCGCGCTCACGCGGGTTCGGCCCCCTCAGGCGGCTCTGCCGCGGCCTTTCCCTCTGCCGGTGGCGGCAGATCGGCGGCCACGGCGGGCGACTGACCGGTGAGCATGCGCAGGATCGTCACAAGCTCTCCCTTCATCTCGCCCCGATGGGTTACGCGATCGAGCATGCCGTGATCGAGCAGGTATTCGGCGCGCTGGAAGCCTTCGGGCAGCTTTTCACGGATCGTCTGTTCGATCACGCGGGGGCCCGCAAAGCAAATCAGGGCGTTCGGCTCGGCGATATGCACATCGCCCAGCATCGCGTAGGAGGCCGTGACACCCCCGGTTGTGGGATGGGTCAGCACCACGATGTAGGGCAGCCCCGCTTCCTTCAGCATCTCCACCGCCACCGTGGTGCGCGGCATCTGCATCAGCGAAAGGATGCCCTCCTGCATCCGCGCGCCGCCCGCTGCGGAAAAGAGCACGAGCGGGCGCTTGAGCGCCAGGGCGCGCTGGGCGGCGGCAATGATCGCGTTGCCCACATACATGCCCATGGAGCCGCCCATGAACGAGAAATCCTGCGCAGCGGCCACGATCGGGGTGCGCCCGATCTCGCCCTCGGCCACCAGCATCGCCTCTTTCTCACCCGTTGCCTTCTGCGCCGCGCGCATCCTGTCGGGATACTTCTTCTGATCGCGGAAGTGCAGCGGATCGGCCAAGGGCTGCGGTACCTCCACCTCGCTGTAAACCCCGCCATCGAAAAGCGCGGCAAAGCGGATGCGCGGCGAGATCGGCATATGATGGTTGCAATTGGTGCAGACGTTGAGGTTTTCCGTCAGCTCCCGGTGGAACAGCATGGTCCCGCAATTGTCGCACTTCGTCCAAAGGTTTTCCGGCACTTCCCGCCGTGAAAACAGCGAGTTGATCCTTGGGCGGACGTAGTTGGAAATCCAGTTCATCGGCTGAGGCGGCCCCCATCGCTTTGGCCCCCGAAATAGGCGCCACGGCGCTGAATTGCAATCAGCGCCGGATCAGGCGGCGCACGAGCAGCCATGCCAGCAGCATGAAGGCAAGATCCACCAGAATGAGCGGCCAGATCACATCCGTTTCGCTGATCGCATAAGGTGTGCGAAACAGCGCAAGGCCGGTGAGCGAGCCCTGGGTTGCGATTATCAGCAGGGCCACCACGTTGTTGGCGAAGTGAAAGCCCCAGGCAGCGCCGATGGAACCGGTATGCGCCGTGAGATCGGCGGCGATGAAGCCGAAGAGGGCGGCAGAGAACACCACGATCCAAACGCTTGCGCCCGCGCTTGCGGCATCAAAATGCACCAGCCCGAAGGCCACGCTGGGGATCACCATCCAGACCACCGGCGTGGCAAACCGGGCGGCGAGCTGCTGCTGTAAATAGCCGCGAAAGAGCACCTCTTCTGCCCCTGTCTGGATCAGAACGCAGATCAGCGCGACGGGCAGCACCCAAAGCCATTCGGCCAGGGGCATGCCGGGCAATGCATCAAACATCACGAACCAGCCGAAGATCGAAACTGAGAAAACGGCGCCCACCGCAGCCGTGGCCACCACGAAATCGCGCAAGACGATTGGCGCGCGCCCGAAGAGCGAGCCCACGCTGCGCTGGTGCAACAGGCGCGCGGCCACCATCGGGCCCAGCGCCATGCCGATGAAGGTGGTAAGCAGGATCAGAAGCGTTTCGGGCTCATCCGCTGCCACGACGGTTTCGAGCGAAACCTCGCCGGCGCCCAACTGCCGCCAGGCAAGCCCGACAATCGCGAAAATCCCCAGCATGTAGACGGCGAACGCGATCACTGAGCCCAGCAGCAGCCGCCAGATCTCGGGGCGCCGCCGGGCTGCGGCGATGAAACCTTCGTGTAGGGGATAGCGAAGCATATCGATCCCCAGCTACCCCGCGCGCCCCGGCGGCGCAATCGCGCTTGTGGAGCCCCGCACGCTCCCCTATTCCAAGTGGGTCACGGGAGCTTCTGGAGGCCAGCCATGCTCAAGCGCAAGCATGATAAATCGAGATTGCCGAGCCGGCATGTAACGGAAGGGCCCTCGCGCGCCCCGCACCGTTCGTATTTCTACGCCATGGGCATCAGCGAGGAAGAGATCGCGCAGCCCTTCGTGGGCGTGGCCACCTGCTGGAACGAAGCCGCGCCCTGCAACATTGCGCTGAACCGGCAGGCTCAGGCGGTGAAGCTGGGTGTGAAGCAAGCCTCCGGCACGCCGCGCGAGTTCACCACCATCACGGTGACGGACGGGATCGCGATGGGCCATGAAGGCATGCGCTCCTCGCTCGCCTCCCGCGATGCGATTGCCGATACCGTTGAACTCACCATGCGCGGCCATTGCTACGATGCGCTTGTGGGTCTTGCGGGGTGCGACAAGAGCTTGCCGGGGATGATGATGGCCATGGTGCGGCTGAACGTGCCATCGGTGTTCATCTATGGCGGATCGATCCTGCCGGGCCGGCTCGAAGGCAAGGACGTGACGGTTCAGGATGTGTTCGAGGCGGTGGGCCAGCACCAGGCCGGCAATATGTCCGACGAGGCGCTGCGCACGCTGGAACGCGTGGCCTGCCCCAGCGCGGGTGCCTGCGGCGGCCAGTTCACAGCCAACACCATGGCCTGCGTGAGCGAGGCTATCGGGCTCGCGCTGCCCAACTCCTCCGGCGCCCCCGCGCCCTATGAGAGCCGCGATCAATACGGCGTGGCGAGCGGCGAGGCGGTGATGGTGCTTCTTGAAAAGAACATCCGCGCCCGCGATGTGGTGACCCGCAAGAGCATGGAAAACGCCGCGCGCGTGGTGGCCTGTACCGGCGGTTCCACCAATGCCGGGCTGCATCTGCCCGCCATCGCCCATGAGGCCGGCATCCAGTTCGATCTGGCGGATGTTTGCGAAATCTTCCGCGACACGCCGTATTTCGTGGATCTCAAACCCGGCGGCCAATACGTGGCGAAGGATCTCTACGAAGCGGGTGGCGTTCCTGTGGTGATGAAAGAGCTCCGCAAGGCCGGGCTCATCCACGAGGATTGCATCACCGCGACGGGCCGCAGCATCGGCGAAGAGCTGGATCTTATCGAACGCGAGGCCGATGGCCGCGTGATCTACCCCATCGACACGCCGATCACGCCCACGGGCGGCGTTGTGGGCCTGGAAGGCAACCTCGCGCCGGAAGGCGCCATCGTGAAAGTGGCCGGGATCGCCAAGGAGCATCAATCCTTCACCGGCCCCGCCCGCGTGTTTGAATGCGAGGAAGATGCGTTCGAGGCCGTGAAGGCGCGCCAATACGAAGAGGGCGAAGTGATCGTGATCCGCAACGAGGGCCCTGCAGGCGGGCCCGGGATGCGCGAGATGCTGGCGACAACCGCTGCGCTTTCCGGCCAGGGCATGGGCAAGAAGGTGGCGCTGATCACCGATGGCCGCTTCTCGGGCGCCACGCGCGGCTTCTGCGTGGGCCATGTGGGCCCCGAAGCCGCCCATGGCGGGCCGATCGCGTTGATCCGCGATGGCGATGTGATTACCATCGATGCGATCAAGGGCGAGCTTTCGGTGGCGCTTTCGGATGCCGAGCTGGCCGAACGCAAGACACAGTGGGTGGGCCCGCGTGAGACGATCTACGCCTCCGGCGCCTTGTGGAAATACGCCCAGCTCGTGGGCTCTGCCAAGCTGGGTGCCTGCACCCATCCCGGCGCGGCCGCGGAGAAACATGTTTACATGGATCTCTAGATCAGCGCTGGCCGCGGGCGCCATGGCGCTTGCGGGCTGCGCTGGCGGATTCGGCCCTGAAGCCACGCGCGCGGCGCCCGAACAGCTTCTGGTGACGGGCGATCAGATCGTGGTGGCAGGGCCGCCGGGCTTTTGCATCGATCCCGGCGCCTCCCGCGATGCTGGGGAAAGCGCCTTTGTTCTGCTGGCCAGCTGCGCGTCGATCTCCCGCGATCCCGATGGGCCGCGGCCCGAGCGCCCGGGGCTTTTAACGGTGACCGTCTCTGCGGGGTCCGGCGTTGCCTATGAAGGCTTCGAGGCCGAGCTAGAGGCCTATATCCGCTCCACCGAGGGCCTGGCGCTTCTCAGCCGGTCGGGCGATGCGGGAAGCATCGAGATTTTGGAAACCCAGATCGAAGAGGGCGTGATCTACATCCATGCCCGTGATGGCAGCGATGTGGCGCGCGGGCGGCTAGAGGCCGATTACTGGCGCGCCTTCCTGGGGGTGGGCGACCGGTTGGTGACCGCCTCTGTCACCGGCTTCACCGCCGCGCCGCTGTCCCGCGAGATGGGGCTCTTCCTGCTTGATAGTTTCGCCAACCGGCTGCTTTCGGAAAACGCGGGAGAGGCAACGGGATGATCGGGGCCGCGATATGGCTGTGCTAGGGGTGTGGCGTGGGCTCACGCGGCTGGCCGATCGCGGCTATCTGCGCCGTTGGGATGCCGCGGCGCGCCGGGCCGAATGCGACGATCCGGAAACGCTGAAAACCTACCGCGCCCGCGCCCGCGCCCTGCGCAAGCGGCTTGACCGGGTGCTGCATGTGGCAGAGGGGCGCCTGGCGCTGCCGATCGTGGGCGCGTCGGCCGTGCGCAAGCCGCTTCATGCCGATTGGGCCTACCGCCCGCCGCTGTGGCGCGGCCCGATCTTTCCCGCCGGCCACGCGGCGGTTGAAAGCCAGACGCGGCTTGGCGAAGAGGCCACGATCTTCCACGATTGCGGGATCTCGGAAATCTCATTCCGGCAGGTGCGCAATACAAGGGAGACCGATCTTGCGCCATTCGGCGCGCGGTTCGACGTGTTCGCCTTCGACGGATCGTTTTTGAGCCTCGTGGTTGAACTGCCCGATGCCGCGTTGGTGGGGCTTCAGAAACGCCATCTCATCAGCCTTTCCGCGATGATCGAAACCGAAAAGCCGCTGGAGGTTTTCGCCCGGCTGAACATTCGCCACGGGCCGAACACCGAACAGATCGTGCGGGAGTTCCCGCGATCGAACGGCGAAATCACGCTCGATTTCGATCTTGCCTATTCCAAGCTCAACGAGCGGCGGATCGAACGGATGTGGCTGGACCTGATCTTTGAGGGGCCGGAACTGAACCAGATTACCTTGCGGGACGTCACGCTGGCGCGGCGCCCGCGTGCCGAGATTTGAGGCGAAGTTGAGGAACACCATGGCAGAGCCGCATCTCACCAATGCCCGGATCCGCGAAGGGGTATGGGAAGCGCAGGTTGCACTCGACGACGCCAATGGTTTGCCGGATTTCGGCGCCTATCACCTGGAAGCGGCGCTGCCGGATCTGAGCGTGGCGCCGATTGACGGCGCGCCGGGGCAGTGGAGCGTTCGCTTGCCGATCCCGGCGAGTGTGATCGGCGACGGCGTGAACACGATCCTTGTGAAGGATCACGGCTCGGGCGAAACGCTGGCCAATATCGCGCTTGTCGCCGGCGAGCCGCTTGCGGAGGATATCCGCGCCGAGGTTGATCTTCTGCGCGCCGAGCTGGATATGCTCAAACGCGCCTTTCGCCGCCACTGCCTGGAAAGCAGCTAGAGCGTTTGACGAAATACCGGAAGCAGCGTGTCACCTAACGCGTTGGAATCTTTGATTTCAGGCGACGCTAAGTGATCCGGCTCTTTCGCATGCCGCTTTAGCCGCGCGGCGGCGTGTTCATCCCGATCTGTACGGCGGGCCGTTCGCGGAAGCGGTCGAGATAGGCCACGAGGTTGGGCATATCGAACCAGCCAACATCTTCGCGCACACCGTAGTAATCCAGGCCACCGAGCCAGGGCGCGATGGCGATATCGGCGATCGAGTAGGTTCCGGTGATCCAGTCCTTGCCCTCAAGCGCCTTTTCCAGAACCGCCAGCAGCCGCTTTGCCTCATTGAGGTAGCGCTCTTTTGGGCGCGGATCCTCGATCTCGGCGCCTGCGAACTTGGCGAAGAAACCAAGCTGCCCGAACATCGGGCCCACACCGCCCATCTGGAACATCAGCCACTGGATCGTGTGGTATTTCTCTGCCGGGCTTGCGCCGATGAGCTTTCCGGTTTTCTCCGCGAGGTAGATCAGGATCGCCCCGGATTCAAAAAGCGCAATCGGCTCTCCGCCCGGCCCGTTGGGATCGATGATTGCCGGGATCTTGTTATTGGGGTTCAGCGAGAGATACGCCTCGCTCTTCACATCGCTATCGGCCAGCGTCACCCGATGCGCCTCATAGGCGATCCCCATCTCTTCAAGCGCGATCGAGGCTTTTACGCCGTTCGGCGTGGGAAAGCTGTAAAGCTGAAGAATGCCCGGGTTTTCGGCAGGCCAGCGTTGGGTGACGGGAAATGCGGAAAGATCGGTCAAATGCCTGGCTCCTCAACTGCGGTTCAGGGACACATATCGAACAATTCCCCTCGAAAAAGCAAAACGTCTGTGGAAATCCGAAAAGGCCCTGTGCGCCGTTGCGCGCTTCCGGGCAGCGAACAGGGTTTGGAAACGCAATAGAGGCATTCCGCCATGATACAGGAATTCAAGGATTTTATCGCCAAGGGCAATGTGATGGACATGGCCGTTGGGATCATTATCGGTGCGGCTTTTACGGCCATCGTAACGTCATTGGTCGATGATCTGATCAACCCGATCATCAGCCTGTTCACCGGCGGCCTGGATTTCTCGGGCCTCGGCTACAGCCTTGGCGAAGGCGAGGGGGCGGCGATGTTCGCCTACGGCAACTTCATCATGGCCGTGATCAACTTCCTGATCATTGCCTGGGTGGTGTTCTTGCTGGTCAAGATGGTCAACCGGGTGAAAGAGGCCGCGGAGGCGCCGAAAGAGGAAGAGGCGGCCGAAGATCCGGGGCCGAGCGAGAAGGATATCCTTCTGGAGATCCGCGACGCGCTGCAAAAGCAGGCCTGATCTTCCCGCCTACTCCTTCAGCGCGAGCTGGGGCGAGAGAACATCGATCTCAAGTGCCTTTCCAACCGCATAGTTGGTGAGGCGCCCCGCATGGGTGTTGAGCCCAGCAAGAAGGTGCGGATCATCCGCCAGTGCCTGGCGCCAGCCCTTATCGGCCAGCGCCATGAGAAAGGGCATCGTTGCGTTGCTGAGCGCGATGGTCGAGGTGCGGGCCACCGCGCCCGGCATGTTCGCTACGCAGTAATGTATCACGCCATCGACTTCGTAGATCGGATCATCATGGGTTGTGGGCCGCGAGGTTTCGAAACAGCCGCCCTGATCGATCGCCACATCCACGATTGCCGCGCCGCGTTTCATCGCGGAAAGCTGATCCTTGCGCACAAGCTTCGGTGCGGCGGCGCCGGGGATCAGCACCGCGCCGATCACCAGATCGGCCGCCTCCACCAGCTCTGCCGTTGCGCCCTTGCTTGCATAGCGGGTGCGGAACTGGCCGCCGAAGAGATCGTCAAGCTGGCGCAGCCGGGGCAGTGACATATCGAGCACCGTGACATCGGCGCCCATCCCGGCGGCCACCCGCGCCGCATGGGTGCCCACAACCCCGCCGCCGATCACGGCCACCTGGGCGGGGCCCACGCCCGGCACGCCGCCCATCAGAACGCCGCGCCCGCCATTGGCGCGCTGCAACGTC
Organism: Paracoccaceae bacterium; assembly: GCA_028285485.1. GTDB lineage: Bacteria > Pseudomonadota > Alphaproteobacteria > Rhodobacterales > Rhodobacteraceae > JANQPC01. Next base: position 42,900 of record JANQPC010000026.1, read on the forward strand.
CACGCCCCCACCTGCGGCGCGAGCTTGCCCGCGACTTCCGACATCGGGGCGAGAAGCGGTAGGCCCCCCGCTGCATCCGTTACCGTTTCGTAAGCAATCGCTGTCACGCCGCTGGCCAGAAGATCGCGGGTTTGCGCGGGATCGGGTGCCAGGTGAAGATAGGTGAACAGCACCTGACCTTCGCGGAGGCAGGCGCGTTCTTCCGCCTGCGGTTCCTTCACCTTCACGATGAGGTTGGCCTCGGCGAAAACCTCCTCGGCGGAGGCAACGATTTGCGCGCCCGCCGCCGCGTAATCGGCATCCGGAAAGCCCGAGCCCGCGCCGCAGCCCGCTTCAACGATCACCTCATGGCCATGGGCCGTCGCCTCGCGCGCGGTGTTCGGCGTGAGCCCCACGCGAAATTCCTGCGCCTTGATCTCCCTCGGGCATCCGATCTTCATGCCGCGCCTCCTCCATTTCCCCAAAGTATTGTCGCGCCAATTGGCAAGGGGATTGAATTCTGGCCTCAGGCTGCGCGAGATTGGTGAAGGAACTCCGGAAAATCCGGTAAGATGGGCGAGATTATTGCGTAATGATCGAGATTGACGATACGGATCGGCGAATCCTCACTGTGCTTCAGCGCAGTGGCCGCATCTCGAATGCCGAGCTATCGGAGAAGGTGAACCTTTCTGCCTCGGCCTGCCATCGCCGGGTTCATCGCCTGGAGGGATCGGGCCTGATTGCGCGCTATGTCGCGCTTCTTGATCGCCGCAAGCTGAGCCGACCCACCACGGTGTTCGTTGAGATTACGCTCTCGGGCCAGGCCAATGATGTGCTGGATGCGTTCGAGCGCGAGGTGGCGCGCATCCCTGAAGTGCTGGAATGCCACCTGATGGCGGGCACGGCGGATTATCTGCTGAAAGTGAGCGCGATGGATAGCGAGGATTTTGCCCGCATCCATCGCCGCTCGCTGACCCGCCTGCCGGGGGTGGCGCAGATGCATTCAAGCTTCGCCCTGCGCACGGTGATGGAGACGACGGCGCTGCCGGTGTAACGGCAGGGGGCAACTGCGCCATCGCATCTCAGGTTCAGCGGAGGGCTAAGGGCACCGCTCTGCGCGTTGTCCGAAGAGGGCGGGCGCCCGCGTTGCCGGGGCCCTATTTGTCGTCTTCCTCATCCTCATCGGAACTGTCGGGGAGGTTGAAGAAGCTATCGGCATCGAGCACTTCGGTGCTTTCCTCTTCTTCGGGCTTCTCGCCTTCGGTGAGGCTGAAGGTCTCAAGCCCCGAGATCGCGGTGGGGATCTTCGGCTCGGCCTCCATGCCAAGGGATTGCTCGGTGGAGACGAGTTTGCGCCGCTCGTCATCCGTCATCACCTCGCCTTCCTTGGCCTTCTTCGCGGCGGCCTTCTGCACGGCGGCATCAAGCTCGGTCTGCTTCGTCAGGCCAAGTGCGACGGGATCGACTGGCTGAATATTTGAGATGTTCCAATGGGTGCGCTCGCGGATCGATTGGATGGTGGGCTTCGTCGTGCCCACGAGCTTCGAGATCTGCGCATCCGTCAGTTCGGGGTGGAACTTCACCAGCCACAGGATGGCCGCAGGCCGGTCCTGACGCTTCGAGAGCGGCGTGTAGCGCGGGCCGCGGCGTTTTTCTTCGCCCACGGCAGCGGCATTGAACTTCAGCTTCAGCTTGTAGAGCGGATCTTTCTCGCCACGCTCGATCTCGATCGGCTCAAGCTGGTTGTTGGTGATCGGATCGAACCCTTTTACGCCGGTGGCCACATCGCCATCGGCAATCCCCTGAACCTCCAGCTCATGCAGCCCGCAGAAATCGGCGATCTGCTTGAACGTCAGCGTTGTGTTATCAACCAGCCAGACGGCGGTGGCTTTCGCCATGATCGGTTTGTTCATGCGCCCACTCCTTTAGGCAAATCTTTCCCGCGCCGGGAAAACGGCTGTTCCGGCTGGAACACATCCTCGTTTTCGGGGAAGTTGCGGAGAATATAGTCACCCTCCGGCCCGGAGAAAAGCACCAAATGCGCAGCCTTCTCATCGCCCTTCTTCTGCCCGTGGCGGCCTGGGCCGAGGGCGATCGCGCTGGGGCCTTCGATTACTACGTGATGGCGCTGAGCTGGTCGCCCAATTGGTGCGACCGCGAAGGCGGCGATTCCCCGCAATGCGCGCCGGAGCGGGATCTGGGCTGGATCCTCCATGGCCTTTGGCCCCAGCATGAGGTGGGCTGGCCCAGCGATTGCCGAACCGGTGCGCGCAACCCCTCGCGCGCCGAAACCGGGGCAATGGCCGATATCATGGGTTCCGGCGGGCTGGCCTGGCACCAGTGGAAGAAGCACGGGCGCTGCAGCGGGCTCTCATCGCGCGATTACTTCGCGCTTTCGCGCGAGGCCTATGGGCGGGTCACCCGGCCGGAGGTGTTCCGCCGCCTGGGCGACACGGTGAAACTGCCGGCCCGCGTGGTGGAGGAGGCGTTTCTGGAGGCCAATCCCGCGCTCTCAGCCGATATGCTGACGGTGACCTGCAAGAACCGCCAGATTCAGGAGGTGCGGATCTGCCTCACGCGCGATCTGTCCCCCCGCATCTGCGGGCGCGATGTGCGGCGCGATTGCACGCAGAGCGACGCGCTCTTGCACCCGATCCCCTAACGCACCTTCAGAACGATCTTGCCCACATGGGCGGAGCTTTCCATGCGCGCATGGGCCTCCGCCGCGGATTCAAGCGCAAAGGTCTGATCCATCACCGGCGCGATCCGCCCCGCTTCCAGAAGCGGCCAGACCTCGGCGCGCAGCGCCTTAGCGATGGCGGCTTTGGCCAGATCGGATTGCGGGCGCAGGGTGGAGCCCGTGATCGTTAACCGCCGCGCCATCACCTGCGCGAAATTCAGCTCCACCTTCGGGCCCTGGAGGAAGGCGATCTGCACGAGGCGGCCATCCTCCTTCAGCGCCCGAACGTTGCGCGGGATGTAATCGCCCCCCACCATATCCAGGATCAGGTCGGCGCGGCCTGCGCCCTTCATCACCTCAACGAAATCCTCGGTTCGGTAGTTGATCGCCCGCTCTGCGCCAAGCCGCTCGCAGGCCGCGCATTTTTCCGCCGATCCCGCCGTGGCATAGACCCGTGCGCCGAAAGCGTGGGCGAGCTGGATTGCCGTTGTTCCGATCCCCGAACTACCGCCATGAACGAGGAACACCTCGCCCGCGCGCAGGGCCCCGCGCTGGAAGACGTTGGACCAGACGGTGAAGAACGTCTCGGGCAGACAAGCGGCCTCTGCCAGGCCCAGCGGGGCGGGAACAGGCAGGCAATGGGCGGCGGGGGTGGTGGCGTATTCCGCATATCCGCCGCCAGGGAGCAGCGCGCAGACTGTTTCGCCCACCCCGGGCCACCCAACGTTGGGGCCAGTGGCCAACACCCGCCCGGCTGCCTCAAGCCCCGGCAGATCGCTGGCCGTGGGCGGCGGCGCATAGCTCCCGGCCCGCTGCAGGGCATCGGGGCGGTTCACCCCGGCATAGGCGATCTCGATCAGCACCTCGCCGGGCCCGGGCGTGGGCACGGGCCGTTCCACCGCGCACAGAACCTCCGGCCCGCCGGGGGCGGAGATTTCCACGGCGCGCATCGTCTTCGCTGTCATCGCGCGTCAGCTCTCGCCCGGGGTAGTGAACACGCCCGGCACATCGCGCCGCCGGCTGGCACCGGGCGCGCGCACGTGCGAAAGCGCCCAGTTCGGCAGCGCGAACATGGCCTTGAAGAGGGGGTTGCCCTGAACCGCGCCCTTCGCCTTTTCGATCCGCATCACATCTTCGATCCGCCGATCCAGAAACGCCCAGGTGCCCTGATGTTCCGGGCTGTCATCGCCCAGCCAGTAGAGCACGACCGAGGCGTAGACGCCCGAAAGCGTCGCGCGCTTGGTATACCAGTTATAGTCTTCCGACGTGTCGCCCAGCGCCGTCCAGATCGCATCCGCCGTGCCCCAGATCGCCTGCGCGCCGAGGGGCGCGTATTGCGGCAGGGCAAAGAGCGCCGATCCCCGGCGCACCGCCTCCCGATCGGGAATTGCCTCGATCCGCAGACGCACGGCATGGGCCACGCGATCGCGAAAGCGCATCGCCTCCAGATCTGCCTCGCCAAGCCGGTGCACCATCTCGGCATCGCCCGCGGCGTGGAAGGCCAGCGCAAGATCCACCGCGCCCCGGGGGCAGGCGCTGCGCGCCGCCGCCGCATCGACCCCGCTATCGGCAATCGCGGCCCGGAACGCGGCGTCCGACCAGCCATCAAAGGGCACATGCGGCAATGCGGCTTCCAGAAGCCTTTTCTTCACGTCATCGGCGGCGTCTTGCATCCCTGAAATTCCTTTTCACCCGGCGCGGTAGACAAGCTAAAGCGGCCTTGCTATACGGCCACCTCCTGCGTTTTCGGAAACTCTAACTTAGAAAGGTGGTGACACCTACCATGCAGGTCAGTGTTCGCGACAACAATGTCGATCAGGCGCTTCGTGCCCTGAAAAAGAAGCTGCAGCGTGAAGGCGTCTTCCGCGAAATGAAGCTTCGGCAACATTTCGAGAAGCCGTCCGAGAAGCGTGCGCGCGAAAAGGCCGAGGCCATTCGCCGGGCCCGCAAGCTCGCGCGGAAAAAGGCGCAGCGCGAAGGGCTGCTCTAAGCAGGCTTCAACACTGGCGGGCTTCGGCCCGCGACGACGACCCCCGCGGCCCTGCCCGGGGGTTTGTTGTTTGTGAAGGTAAGCTGGGCGTTAAAATGCCTTGCGCGCGCGCATCGCCGCCGAGATCGTGCCATCGTCGAGGTAATCGAGCTCGCCGCCGATCGGCACGCCTTGGGCGAGGGAGGTGACCTCGATCTCCGGGCCAAGCTGATCGGCGATGTAGTGGGCGGTGGTCTGGCCATCGACTGTGGCGTTCAGCGCCAGGATCACTTCGCGCACCCCCTCCTCGCGCACCCGGCGCAGGAGTTGCGGGATGCGCAGATTGTCGGGCCCCACCGCATCAAGCGCCGAAAGCGTGCCGCCCAGAACATGGTAGCGGCCTTTGAAAACGGCCGAGCGTTCCATCGCCCAGAGATCGGCCACATCCTCCACAACGCAGATCTCGCCCGTGGCGCGCGACTCGGACCGGCAGATATCGCAGATCTCCGACGTGGAGATATTGCCGCAATTGAGGCATTCGCGCGCGGTGGCGGCGACCGATTGCATCGCGTCGGACAGCGGCAGCAAAAGAAGGCTGCGCTTTTTGACCAAGTGCAGAACCGCGCGGCGGGCGGAGCGGGGGCCAAGCCCCGGCAGCTTCGCCATCAGCTCGATCAGCGCCTCGATATCTTCCGGGCCGTCGGCCACCGCGCTAGAAGGGCAGCTTCATATCGGCCGGAAGGCCAAGCCCCTCGGTGAGCTTCTGCATCTCCTCGGCGCTGCGTTCCTGCGCCTTGGCCTGGGCATCCTTGATGGCGGCAAGGATCAGGTCTTCGACAACTTCCTTGTCATCGGAGTTGAAGATCGAGGGATCGATGTCGAGCGCGGTAAGCTCACCCTTCGCCGTGGCGGTGGCCTTCACCATCCCGGCGCCGCTTTCGCCCACAACCATGATCGAGCCCAGGCTTTCCTGCATCTCGGCCATCTTGCCCTGCATTTCCTGGGCCGCTTTCATCATTTTGCCCATGTCGCCCAGGCCGCCTAATCCTTTAAACATCATGCTCTCCTACTCTTCCTCAAAGGGATCCCATTCGCCTTCCACCTCCGGCAGCGCCTCTTCGGCCGCCTGCGCTTCGAGCGTTTCGCGGGATCTGATTTCAGTGATGCGCGCGCCGGGGAAGGCCGCGAAAACGGCGGCCACCATCGGGTGCGCTTTGGCATCTTCTTCCAGGGCGCGGTTCTTGGCATCGCGCGCTTCGGCAATCGTTTCGCCGCCGCCCTGCGATTCAACGCTCACCGCCCAGCGCACACCGGTATAGGATTGCAGGCGGCTGCCCAGGCGCTGGGCCAGATCGCGCGGTGCGCCTTCAGCCGGCACAAAGGCGATGCGGCCCGGCGCATAGCTGACAAGCCGCACATAGCCTTCGATTTCCACCAGCAGCTTCACATCGCGGTTCTTGCGGATCAGCGCCACCACGGCTTCGAAGCTTGGAAAGCGGTCGAGCGCGGTTTCGGGCGCGGCGGCGAGGGCCGTGGCCGTGCCGCCGGGGCCGGGCGCGGCGGGTGCCGGGGATGGCGCGCGGGCCTCGGTGGCGGCGGGCCGGCCGGCGGGCGCCCGGTTGCCGCCGCCGGGGGGCGGCGCAGGTGGTGGCGCATCCTGCAGTTTGCGCACCAGCTCTTCGGGCGTGGGCAGATCGGCCACATGGGTGAGCCGGATGATGGCCATCTCCGCCGCCATCATCGCGTTTGGCGCCGCGGCCACCTCTTCCAGCGCCTTCAGAAGCATCTGCCACATCCGAGTCATCACCCGCATCGGCAGCTTCTCGGCAAAGGCTTGCCCGCGGGCGCGTTCGTCCGGCGAAACGGTGGGGTCATCGGCGGCATCGGGTGTGATCTTCGTGACGCTGATCCAATGGGTGATCTCGGCCAGATCGCGCAGCACGGCGGCCGGATCGGCCCCATCGGCATATTGCGCCGAAAGCTCTGCCAGCGCCCCCGCAGCATCGCCCGACATCACCAGATCGAAGAGATCAAGCACGCGGCCGCGATCGGCGAGGCCCAGCATCGCGCGCACCTGATCGGCGGTGGTTTGGCCCGCTCCATGGGCCATCGCCTGATCAAGCAGGCTCATTGCATCGCGCACCGATCCTTCGGCGGCCCGCGCGATCAGTGCCAGCGCATCCTCGGCGATTTCCGCCTTCTCGCGGCCCGCGATCTCCTGCAGGTGGGCGATCATCGCCTCAGGCTCGATCCGGCGCAGATCGAAGCGCTGGCAGCGGGAGAGCACGGTCACCGGCACCTTGCCAATCTCGGTGGTGGCGAAGATGAACTTCACATGTTCCGGGGGCTCTTCCAGCGTTTTCAGAAGCGCGTTGAAGGCGCTTTTGGAGAGCATGTGCACTTCGTCGATAATGTAGATCTTGTAGCGCGCTGACGCCGCGCGATAGGCCACGCTTTCGATGATCTCGCGAATGTCGTCCACGCCGGTGCGGCTGGCCGCATCCATCTCCAGCACATCCACATGGCGGCCCTCGGAGATGGCAACGCAATGCTCGCACACACCGCAGGGCTCGGTCGTGGGGCCGCCCGTGCCATCGGGCCCGATGCAGTTCATGCCCTTGGCGATGATCCGCGCGGTTGTGGTTTTGCCGGTGCCTCGGATGCCCGTCATGATGAAGGCCTGCGCGATGCGATCCGCCTCGAAAGCATTCTTCAATGTGCGCACCATCGCCTCTTGCCCGATCAGATCGGCAAACCGCGCCGGGCGGTATTTGCGCGCGAGAACCTGATAGGCGGGGGCGGGGGCGTCTGGCATCGCTGCTCCGGGAAAGTCGACGCGCCAAATCTAAGGTCGTGGCCCCCGAACGTCCACCACTCACGCCGCGGGCTTGCGGGAATCGCCGCGCCCGCCTAGCCTTTCGGGGCCGCAAGGGGGCGGCACCCAGATCCGCGGACAGCCGTATCGGCACCTCCTTCACCGAACGACCAATTTCTTTCGGTTTTCCTTGCTCGATCGGCGGATCAACGGGCGCTTCGAAGGAGAAACCGATGTCACTGAACCTCGATCAGTTGCGCCGTCAGGCCAAAACCCTGCGCAAGGCGTTTGCCGGCGGCGATGGTGCCGCGCGTGGCCGTGTCCAGGCGGTGCTGCCCGATGCGGGCACGCTGCGCCATGCCGATGCGCTTCACGTGATCGCGCGCGAGGCGGGCCATGAAAGTTGGCCCCGGCTGAAGATGGCCGCCGATATCGCGCGGATGGATCGCGATGCGCGGGCGGAACGGCTGAAGATCGCGCTCTATTTCGGGCAGGCCTGGGTGGTGGACCGCCTGCTAGAGGCCGATCCGGATCTGCCGCGGCACAATCTTGGCCTGCAGATCGCGCTTTACGATCTGCCCGGCCTTCGCGCCCGGCTTGAGCGGGATCCGGAGGCGGCGGTGCGCGATATCGGGGTGCGCGCCCCGATTCTGCATCTGGCGTTTTCGCAGCATTGGCGGCGCGATCCCGGGGTTGAGGCGCTATCGGTAGAGATGGCGCAACTGCTTCTGGCCCACGGGGCGGATGTGAATGCCAGCTACCCGTCCGCGCCCGGGTCGGAGCATCGGCTTTCCGCCCTGTACGGCGCGCTCGGACATGCCGGCAATCTCTCGCTGGCCGCGTGGCTTTTGGAGAACGGCGCCGATCCCAATGACGATGAATCGCTCTATCACGCGACCGAACTTGGCCACACCAAGGGGCTTGAGATGCTGCTTGCCCACGGCGCGCAGACGGCAGGCACCAATGCGCTGGCCCGGGCGATGGATTTCGATGATATCGGGATGGTGCGCATCCTTCTCGAAGGCGGCGCCGATCCTAACGAGGGGCTTGCGCCGCACCCCTCGGGCCAGCCCTTCGCAATGGTGCCCGGGCTCCACCAGGCCGCGCGGCGGATGTGCGCGGGCGATATCGCGCGGCTGCTGATCGATCACGGCGCCAAGGGCACGGGGCTGCATAACGGCCACACCGCCTATGCGCTGGCCCGGATGCGCGGCAATCACGCGGTCTCGCGGGTATTGGAAGAGGCGGGGCAGGCGCCGCCGCTTTCGCCGGAAGAGGCGCAGCTTGCCGCGATCGCCGATGGCGAAACCCCGGGGCCGATCGAAACCGCGCGCCTGTCGCCTGAGGCGCGGCGCATCCTGCACCGCATCGTGGCCTTTCCCGGAACGCTTGATCACGCCCGGCGCCTGGTTGCCGCCGGGATCGACCCCAATGATGTGGATGAGCAGGATATGCCCGCGATTCATATCTCCGGATGGCATGGCTTCCCCGAGCCCCTGGAATTTCTTCTGGGCCACGCCCCCGATTTCAAGGTGGAGAACATGTATGGCGGCAACCTGACCGATACGATCATCCATGGCGCCGAGTTTGCGCCAAGGGTTGCGGGCCAGGATCACATGCGAACGTTGCAGCTGGCGCTTGCGGCCGGGGCGCCGGTGAACCGGGAGGATATCGAAGGCTGCGGGGTGGAGGAGATGGCCGAATGGCTGCGCGACTGGGCCGAAGACCACCCAGACCAGGTGGCCGAACGGCATTCGCCCGGCTAACCTGCGCCCGATGACAGAGAGGGAACGCGATCGCCAGCGGATGTGGCTGATGGTTCTGGGCACAGGCTGGTGTCTCACCTGGGCCACCTCGTTTCTGGCCTATTGGCTGTCCGAGCCTTCGGGCGAGGGATTTTTGCGCGGTATGAACCGGGTGCTGAACTTTCTTGGCTGGCAAGGCGTGGCGGGCATGTTCGCGCTGGCCCTCTGGGGCGTGGCGCGCAACTGGCCGAAAGGAAACGCTACGCGCCGCATCGCCAGCATCCCCGCCGCGCTGACACTCTTACTCATCACCGCGATTGTCTTGTTGGTACTCTGGGGGGCGTATCTCTAGCCGCGCTTAGCGGCGGAGGTGAGAGGCTGGACAACGACCCAAGCGGGGCTCGTTACGGCTGCTTCCTTCCGGACCTGACCGGGTTGGCGAGGCGCCTGCCCGCGCCAACCTCTCG
>JANQPC010000035.1 GCA_028285485.1 Paracoccaceae bacterium
ACTGTGCAGTTCAGTTTGATGTTTCAAAACCGTGCCCCGGGCGCACGCCGCCGTGAGCGAGCGTAACGCAAGCAACGGAAAACTCACGGAAATGCGAGGGATTGGCGAGAGCGCATCAACGCCGAAATACCGGGATCGCGGGCGCCTGAACGCCGCCTCTTACCGCCCGCGCGCCCGCAACACGCGCCTCAAGGCCCCGGCCCCGCAAAACACGGCAAGCGCGACGAGGGCTGCCGCCGTTCCCCCGGGCACGAAGATCACCGTGTAATAGGTATCGCGATAGGCGGGATCGATGCCGGCGCGCCAAACATCCGACCGCGACAGCCAGAAATTTGCCACCCGGATCGCCAGTGCCGCCACCAGCACAGCGCCCGCGGCCCATTGAAGGAGGCGCAGCACCGTCAGCACGCAACGGCGCCCCGCCTGGACTGGGAAGGCCAAAAGAATTGGCGCGGCCCCCGAAGGCACCGCGCCCGATCCAAAGCCGCAAGGCGGCGATCAGCGCTTGGAGAACTGGAAGCTCTTCCGCGCTTTGGCCTTGCCGTATTTCTTGCGTTCCACCACGCGGCTGTCGCGCGTGAGAAAGCCTGCCGCCTTCAGCGGTGCGCGCAGGGAGGGTTCGTAAAGCTGCAGCGCCTTCGAGATGCCGTGCTTCACCGCGCCCGCCTGGCCCGAAAGCCCGCCGCCCTTGACGGTGGCCTGCACATCGAATTCGCCTTCAACACCGGCAACGGTGAAGGGCTGGCGCAGGATCATCTGCAGCACGGGCCGCGCAAAGTAGGCATCCATGGCCTTGCCATTGACGGTGACCTTGCCGGAACCCGGCTTGATCCAGACACGGGCCACCGCATCCTTGCGCTTGCCCGTGGCATAGGCGCGGCCGAGCTCATCGCGCACCGGCTCTCGCGGAGTGGCGAGATCGGCGACCACACCCGCCTCGTCGCCGCCAGCCACGGCCCCATCCGCGATGGAATTAAGATCTTCCAGCGATTTGATTTCTTCGGCCATGCTCAAGCACTCCGCGTATTCTTGGAATTCATCGATTTAACGTCGAGCACATCGGGCTTTTGCGCCTCATGGGGATGCTCGGCACCGGCATAGACCCGCAGGTTCGTCATCTGGCGGCGTGAAAGGCGGTTGCCCGGCAGCATGCGCTTGACGGCCTGCATCACCACGCGTTCGGGGTGGGCGCCTTCGAGGATCTGGCCGGTGGTGCGGCTCTTGATCCCGCCGGGATAGCCGGTGTGCCAGTAATTGGGCTTGTCGCGCTTGTTGCCCGTCAGCTGCACCTTATCGGCGTTGATGACGATCACGTTGTCGCCCATGTCCATATGCGGCGTGTAGCTCGGCTTGTGCTTGCCGCGCAGGCGGGTGGCGACGATTGCGGCAAGACGGCCCAAAACGACGCCTTCGGCATCGATGAGAATCCAGCGCTTCTCGATATCCGCCGGGGTTGCGGTGTAGGTTTTCATAACAGTCCTCGTGGCAAATTCCGATTGTGCGCCGCGGCGCATCTCGGGACGGGGCTGTTTTACCCATGGCGCGCGCCCGGTCAAGGGCACGGTTGATGTTTTTATCAAGCCTTTATATGCACTTACAATAACGGTATCAATATACCCCATACTTCGTCACACCGTCCCGCCGCAAAAAAACCGTGACGTGGCGCGATGCGGCGCGAAAATACCCCGGCATCGCCACGGCGCGCCGCACGCGCGTCTCAATCACTTCTTAACCAATTAGGCGTTTCGTGATGCGGAAACGGAAGATGCCCGGACGGGACGAGCCTGGCAGGATGGCCCACGCGGCCCCAGGCTTTTCCCCAAACCGGCACCGTCGCCGCGCGTAGTAACCAGTGTTTCGGAGTAACCGATATGATCCGTACGTTCTTCCTGATTTGCGTCGCCTTTGGCATGGGGCTCGCGGCAACGACCTATGTGATGGTCACCACACCGGGCATCCTTCTTGGCCTTGCGCTTTTTGCGCTGCTGATCGTGGCAACGATCGCGGTCGCTCGCCGGCCTGAGGACCAGTAGCACCCCCACCTATAAGAAAGGGGCCCGCTTGGGGCCCCTTTCCGCCGGAGGGATATCTCGTCTCTCCGAACCACCAGAGCGCGAGGTCTCGGCTCTCCGGCTGTTCGGTC
>JANQPC010000054.1 GCA_028285485.1 Paracoccaceae bacterium
CTTCCTCGCCGAGTTGCCGTTTGCCGCGGGCCATGGGCTAGCCATCTGGCGCAAGCGCAAAGGCCCGCTCTATCGGAAGCAGCACGATCATGCGGCCCGGATCGCGCACAACGCCCGCCGCCTCGCCCGCCTCTGCCCCGGTGCCGTAGAACACATCTGCGCGCTGCGCGCCTTTGATTGCCGATCCGGTATCTTGCGCGATCATCAGCCGGCGCAAAGGCGCAACCCCTTCCTTTTCCACCCAGACCGGCGCGCCCAGCGGCGTGAATTCTGGATCAACCGCAAGGCTTCTGAGCGCGGTGATCGACCGGTTCATGGCGCCAAGCGGCCCGGCATCGGATGGCACATCCGAAACCTCGCGGAAGAAGATGAACGAGGGATTGTGCTGCAGGAGCGCCGCGCCCGCATCGGGGTTCTGGCGCACATAGTTACGGATCACCGATGCCGAAACCTGGTGCGGCTCGTAGACACCGCGGCGCACAAGCTCGGTGCCGACGGATCGGTATTCATGCCCGTTCCGCCCACCATAGCCCACGCGAATCTTGCCGCCGCCTTCCAGCTTCACGCGGCCAGAGCCCTGGATCTGCAGGAAAAACACATCTACCGGATCATCGATCCACGCGATCTCAAGGCCGCGGTTGGCCAGAACACGGGATTTCTCAATCTCTTCCCGCGTGAGCCAGATCTCGCCGGGCCGCACTTCGGGGGGTCTGCGGTAAAGCGGATAGCGGTATTCCTCGGTGCGGCGGAGCGAGCCGGAGAGCTCCGGCTCATAGTAGCCGGTGAAGAGCGCAGGATTGCCGTCTTCAATCAGAACCGGGCGAAAGAACAGCTCAAAGAAGCTGCGCGCCTCGGGCCCGGATTGGCCCACGGCGCAGAGCGCCTGCCATTCGCGATCTTCCAGATCGGGGCAGGTTTCCATGAATGCGGCAAGGGCGGCGGTATGATCATCCTCCGCCCAGCCCTCAAGATCTGAGAACGAAAGCTGTGTATAGCGGGGCTCTGCCATTGCCGCGGGCGCCATCGCCGCCGCCAGCAGAAGCCCGGCGCAAACGGCGCGCATCACTCTCCGGTGGCGACCAAGATCCAATTGGGATCCTTCGCGCCCATTTCGCGCGAGAACGTCCAGACATCTTTCTGCCGCTTGATCTCGGTGGCATTGCCTTCCACGATATCGCCCTCGGCATTGCGCACCACCGAAGTCAGTTCGCCCACAAAGCGCACCGTCACCTCGCCTTCGCTTCTCTCGCGATCAAAGGCGGCATCCGCGAGGGTAATCTCGCGCACCCCCACGAAATTGGCCTCAATCGTCAGCCCTTCCGCTTCGCGATGGGCGATCACGGTATCGAAGGCTTCGGCCACTTCCGGCGAAAGAAAATCGCGCACATCCGAGATATCGCCGCTTTCGAAGGCCATGAGGATCATCTCATAGGCCCCGCGGGCGCCATCGAGGAATTCGGTCACGTTATAGCCGGGTTCGGCCATCTTCATCGCGGCAAGCGCCTTGGCGGCATCCGAGCCGTCTTCCACATGATCGGTGATATCGCGATCGGGGCCGCCCTCGATCACATCAAATTCGGGCCGGCCGCGGCGGCGGGTTTCATCGGCGCCCGGCGGCTGGATCGGCGGCTTTTCGAAGCCATCGCGCGTTCCAAGCACACTTCGCAGGCGCAGGATGAGAAACACCGCAATGCCGGCAAGAACCAGCAGTTGAATAATGGCAGAACTCATCGAAACCCTCTTGGTGACAGTCTGGAATGGCAAGTTGCACAGTCCGCACTTATGTAGGTCACCGGTGCTGGCAAGTCTACCGCGCCACCAATTCGTGAGGTCTCCATGTGGCTCTTTGCTCTCTTTCTTGCCGTTCCGCTGATCGAGATCGCGCTTTTCATTCAGATCGGCGGGTGGATCGGGCTGTTTCCAACGCTGGGCGTGGTTGTTCTAACCGCCATTCTGGGCACCTTTCTGGTGCGCAGCCAGGGCGCGCAGGCGTTAAACGGGTTGCGCGGCGCAATGGCGGATCTGCGCGATCCGACCGATGCGCTGGCCCATGGTGCGATGATTCTCTTTTCCGGGGCGTTACTGTTAACCCCGGGGTTCTTCACCGATGCCGTGGGCTTTGCGCTGCTGATCCCGGGCGTGCGGCAGGCGATCATCCGACGGGTACGGGCCCGGATCACGGTGGCGGAGTTTGAATACAACACCACGCGCGCTGCGCCCCATGGTGCCCATCCGGGCAGAAATGATGTGATCGATGGCGATTTCGAAGATGTCACGCCCCGGCCCCGGGGCGATGGCAAACCCTCTGGCTGGACGCAGCATTGAGGGCCCCGGGCCCCTCTGTTAGAGACATCGCGACTTAATCGAATGCCCGAAGAGGAACCAGATGGCCGACGCAGAGAACGGGGCAAAGGAAAACGGTGCCGCCAGTGCCGCCCAAGCACAGATCAAGATGCAGATCGTCGGGCAGTATATCCGCGACCTGTCGTTTGAAAACAACGTGGTGCAGCAGGGCATCAGCGGCGAAGTGAACCCCGATATCCAGGTTCAGGTGAGCATCGATGCCAAGAAGCGGCAGGTGGAGAACCAGTACGAGGTTGTCTCGAAGTTCATCATCACCTCGAAAAACAAGGGCTCGGATCAGACGCTGTTTCTTATGGAGCTCGATTACGGCGGGATCTTCATGATCGAGAACGTGCCGGACGAGCAGATGCACCCGTTTCTCTTCATCGAATGCCCACGGATGCTGTTCCCCTATGCGCGCCGGATCGTCAGTGACGTAACGCGCGATGGCGGGTTCCCGCAGCTGAACCTTGAGAACATCGATTTCGTGGCGCTTTACCGCCAAACGCTGCTTCAGCGGCAGGCGGCGCAGAAAGCCGCCGCCGAGGCGGCAGAAAAGGATGAACCGGCCAGCTAGGCCGGGGCCCCTACGCCTGCGATTTCCAGATCGGCTGATCGCCCAATGTGGCGATGAATGCCTCATGGCGCGCCGCTTCCGCCTCGGTGATCCGGGGCGGGAGGGCTTTGGGCCGCGGGGCCGGGCGCCAGGCGGCGGTTTCCGCCGTATCGCCCCGCGACGATGCCGTTGTGAGCGCGAAATCCGGCTGACGGCCGCCAATCAGCTCCAAATACACCTCGGCGAGGATCTCGCTATCAAGAAGCGCGCCATGCAGCGTGCGGGCCGAGTTATCGATCGAAAACCTGCGGCAGAGCGCATCGAGCGAGGCGGGTGAGCCCGGAAACTTCTTGCGGGCGATCGCAAGCGTATCGATCGCCTGATCCCAGGGGAGGGCGGGGCGTTTGAGCCACCCGAGCTCTGCATTGATGAACTTCATGTCAAAGGCCGCGTTGTGGATGACGAGCTTTGCATCGCCCACAAAAGCGAGAAACTCGTCGACGATGGCGCGGAACGGCGGCTTATCCCGCAAAAACGCATCGTCGAGCCCGTGAACCGCCTGCGCCTCTTCCGACATAGCGCGCTCGGGATTGATATACTGGTGATACACATTGCCGGTGGGGACGTGGCCCAGAAGCTCAACCCCGCCGATTTCGACGATGCGGTCGCCCGCTTCGGGATCAAGCCCCGTCGTCTCCGTATCCAGCACGATTTCCCGCATCTGCCCGCCCCGCCCCTATGGTTTTAACGATGTCTGCCACGGCGCGGCGCGCGCCCTCAAGGGATTTCGTGGGGATCACGTGATCGGCGCGAGCACGCTTTTCGGCATCGCTCATCTGGTTGGCACGGAGCCGTTCGAAATGCTCAACCGTCATTCCCGGGCGCGCCAGAACGCGGTGGCGTTGAACGGCGGCGGGGGCCGAGACAACCGCAACGCTGTCAAAGCCACCTTCGCTTCCCGTTTCAAACAGCAGCGGGATGTCGCAGACAACAAGTTCTGCCGTTGATGTTGCGATGAAGGCCGCCCGGTCTGCCGCCACCAGTGGGTGCACAACCGATTCGATTTGTGCCAGCGCCGTGGGATCCTTCGAGATCCACGCCTTCAGACGCGCGCGATCAACCGCGCCGTTCACAATGGCATCCGGGCGAAGCGCGGCCAGAGGCGCCACCGCGGCCCCGCCTTCGGCATAGATCCGGTGCACAGCGGCATCGGCATCCCAGATATCTGCGCCATGCTCGGCAAACATCGCCGCCGTTGTCGATTTGCCCATCCCGATGGAGCCGGTGAGACCAAGCAGGTAAGGGCGGCTCATGGCGCCAGCACGGCCGCGCGCGCCTCGGCATCCACCACGGGGCGGAAGCCGAACCAGCGCTCAAATCCCGGAACGGCCTGGTGCAGGAGCATGCCGAGCCCATCCACCACCGTTGCGCCACGTTCCCGCGCAAGCCGCAAAAGCGGGGTATCGAGCGGGGTGTAGACGAGATCGGTGACAACCATGGAGTCATCAATCGCATCGAGCGGGATGCGAAGCTCCGGCGCGCCGGTCATGCCCAGTGAGGTTGTGTTGACCACCAGGGCAGCGCCATCGATGGCATTGCCGGCCTGCACCCATTCAATCACTTCAATCCGCGCCCCGAAGGCATCGCGCAGCGCATCGCTGCGCGCACGGGTGCGGTTTGTGAGCCGGATCTGCGGCACGCCGGCATCGAGCAGGGCCCAGATCACCGCCCGCGCCGCGCCGCCTGCGCCAATCACCGCTGCCGGGCCAACTGCCGGATCCCATCCCGGCGCACCGCTGCGCAGGTTTTCCATGAAGCCGTAGCCATCCGTGTTATCGGCATGTACCTTGCCATTGGATTGAAACACGATGGTGTTGGCCGCGCCCATGATCGCCGCACGATCGGAGACGACATCGGCAAAGTTCAGAACCGCTTCTTTATGCGGGATGGTGACATTGGCCCCGACAAAGCCGAGTTTCGGCAGCGTCGCGAAGGCCGTTTCAAGATCCGCCGAGGCAACTTCCAACGGAATGTAGTGGCCCGCGATCCCGTTTTTGGCGAGCCAGTAGCCGTGAAGCCGCGGTGATCGCGAATGGGCGACCGGCGCGCCGATAACCCCCGCGAGCGGTATCCTGTTTCCCTTCATCCCTCGATCACCCCCCGCAACCGGAGATACGCCAGAAGCTCCAAAAGCGGGAGCCCCAGAATGGCAAAATGCGATCCCTCGATGCGCTGAAAGAGGCATACACCCTCTTCCTCGATCTTGTAGCCGCCCACACTGTGGCGAATGCTCTCCCAGTTCCGATCCACGTAAGCCTCGATATACGCGGCGGACAGGGCGTGCATCTGCAGCCGCACCGTGGAGACATGGCGCCAAACGGGGCGGCCCTCTTCAAAGATCACGGCGGCGGAGTGAAGCGCGTGGCGCGTGCCGGAGAGAGCACCAAGAAGCGCGCAGGCTTCCTCTGGCGAGGCTGATTTGCCAATGGTTCGGCCCTCGTGATCGAGCACCTGATCGGAGCCCAGAACAAGCGCGCCGCTGCCCGCATCGGCCACGCGGCTTGCCTTGAGCTCGGCCAGGGCATCGGCGATATCGCGGGGCGGGGCACCTTCGGCGGTGAGGCTTTCGCGGATCGTGGCCTCGTCCACGCGGGGTGCAGCGACCTCAAATTCCAGGCCGGCGGCCCGTAGCATCGCAGCCCGGGTTACGGAGCCAGAGGCGAGGATGAGCGATGTTCTCATTATGATCTTGTGGAAATCAGTGTGAACGGCGCGCGCGCGGCTGAGTATGGGTTACCCAAACCCCCGGCGGCGAGGATCATCTGCCCTATCCCAAGAAGATACTCAAGAATTCATGCGCTGTGCGTATTGGATCACCGCGCATGTCCATAACTCCGCCGCTGCGTGGCGCACGGGCGGTTCCGGCCGCCCCGAAGAAATACAAAACCCTGGAAAATATGGATAATATAGCCTGTATGCATCCCGGATGCAGGCCAGTCGGGCGCCTGATCCGGTGGAAAACTCTGTGGGCATTCAAACAATCCCCATCATCCACAGGCCCAACAAACACATCATCTTTTTCTTTCTAAGATTCTTATTTTAAGGAGGGCCGGGCGGGAGATCACATGACCGAGATACTGATCAGCGTTTACCCCTGGGCCAAGTCGCTTCACGTGATCTCCGTGATCGCATGGATGGCCGGGCTCTTCTATCTACCGCGTCTCTACGTGTATCACACAGAGGCGGTCAGTGACGGCAGCGAAACCGATACGCTTTTTCAAACCATGGAACGTCGGCTTCTTCGGGCCATCATGAACCCGGCCATGATTGCCTCATGGGCTTTCGGGCTGACCCTTGTCGCAACCCCGGGCATTGTGGATTGGGGCGCGCTATGGCCCTGGCTGAAACTGGCCGCGATCCTTGGGATGACATGGTTCCACATGTGGTGCGCGGCGCGGCGGAAAGAGTTTGCGGCGGGCCGGAACACACGCAGCGGCCGCCACTATCGGATGATGAATGAGGTGCCAACGGTGCTTCTGATCGTGATCGTTATCTCTGTTATCGCGCGGCCGTTCTGAGGGGTTGATTGACTTTCGGGGCCGCGCTGCCTATCTACGCCGCGTCGCGCCGTCCGGCGCAGATTTTTCCTAGACCCGTATGACAGGCGCCCGATCTGCGCGCCCCCCGGAATTTCCATGAGCCAAGACCGCCAGAACCTCTCTGCGCTCAAAGCGCAAAGCCCCAAAGACCTTCTTGCCCTCGCCGAGGAGCTGGAGATCGAAAACGCCTCGACCATGCGGAAGGGCGACATGATGTTCGCCATCCTCAAGGAGCGGGCGGAAGACGATTGGGTGATCGGCGGCGATGGCGTTCTGGAGGTGCTTCAGGACGGGTTCGGGTTTCTCCGTTCGCCCGAAGCGAACTATCTGCCAGGCCCCGATGATATCTATGTCTCGCCCGAGATGATCCGCCAGTTCGCCCTGCGCACGGGCGATACGGTTGAAGGCGTGATCCGGGCGCCGGCGGACAATGAGCGCTACTTTGCGCTGACCAAGGTAGAGAGCATCAATTTTGAGGAGCCGGAGAAGGCGCGCCACAAGGTGGCCTTCGATAACCTCACGCCGCTTTACCCCGATGAGCGGCTGAAGATGGAAATCGAGGATCCGACGATCAAGGATCGCTCCGCCCGCATCATCGATCTTGTCGCCCCGATCGGGAAGGGCCAGCGTTCGCTCATCGTGGCGCCGCCGCGCACGGGTAAAACGGTTCTGTTGCAGAACATCGCCCATTCCATCGAGGCCAATCATCCCGAGTGCTATCTCATCGTGCTTCTGATCGACGAGCGGCCGGAAGAAGTGACGGATATGCAGCGCTCGGTGAAGGGCGAGGTGATTTCTTCCACCTTCGATGAACCGGCCACCCGGCACGTTGCGGTTTCCGAGATGGTGATCGAGAAGGCCAAGCGGCTTGTGGAGCATAAGCGGGACGTTGTGATTCTGCTCGATTCGATCACGCGCCTGGGCCGGGCGTTCAACACGGTCGTGCCATCTTCGGGCAAGGTTCTGACGGGCGGTGTGGATGCCAACGCGCTCCAGCGCCCCAAGCGGTTCTTCGGCGCGGCGCGAAACATCGAAGAGGGCGGTTCGCTGACGATCATCGCAACCGCCCTGATCGATACCGGCAGCCGGATGGACGAGGTGATCTTCGAAGAATTCAAGGGCACCGGTAACTCGGAAATTGTGCTGGACCGGAAGGTGGCCGACAAGCGCGTGTTCCCGGCGATGGATATCCTCAAATCCGGCACCCGGAAGGAAGATCTGCTGGTCGACAAGATCGATCTTCAGAAGACCTTCGTGCTGCGGCGGATCCTGAATCCGATGGGCACAACCGACGCCATCGAGTTCCTGATCTCCAAGCTGAAGCAAACCAAGACGAATTCCGAATTCTTCGATTCGATGAACACCTAACTTATTGAAATATTTGGAGAAGAGCGGATGGATACGATCTACGCTCTCTCAACGGCCCGCGGGAAGGCGGGTGTGGCGATCATTCGAGTCTCGGGGCCCGGCGCCGAATTTGCCCTTGAACAGATTGCGGGCGAAGTTCCGCCCCCACGCAGAGCCGCGTTGCGTGTGCTTCGTGGCCGGAGCGGGGCGGTGATCGACAGGGCTCTCGTGCTTTTCTTTCCGGATCAGGCGAGCTTTACCGGCGAACCCGTGGCCGAGTTCCATGTGCATGGAGGGGTGGCCACGGTAGCCGCGCTGCTCGAAGCGCTTTCGCAGATTGGCGGGCTGCGGGCCGCGGATGCGGGCGAATTCACCCGCCGGGCGCTGGAAAATGATCGGTTGGATCTGGCCCAGGTGGAGGGGTTGGCGGATCTTATCGAGGCCGAAACCACCGCGCAGCACACCCAGGCGATGCGGCTCTTCGAAGGGGCGCTTGGGGAACTGGCGGATCGGTGGCGCGGCAAGCTTCTCCGTGCGGTTTCGCTTGTGGAGGCCACAATTGATTTCGCCGATGAAGAAGTGCCCGTGGATGTGGGGCCGGAAGTTTCGGGGCTGGTTGCGGAGGTGCGGGAGGAGATCACGCGCGAGATCGCAGGCACACGGATCGCGGAGCGCATTCGCGATGGGTTTGAAGTTGCGATCGTGGGGCCGCCGAACGTTGGCAAGTCCACCCTGCTGAACCGGCTGGCAGGGCGAGAGGCGGCCATCACGTCAGAGATCGCGGGCACCACGCGCGATGTGATTGAGGTGCGGATGGATCTGGCGGGGCTTCCCGTAACGATTCTCGATACCGCGGGGCTGCGCGAGGCCGCCGATACGATTGAGGGCCTGGGCATTGACCGTGCGCGCGCCCGTGCTGGTGCGGCGGATCTGCGGGTGATCTTGCTTGAGGCTCCGGGGGCGGCACCGGCGGTGGAACCGCAGCCGGGCGATATCGTTGCACTCTCAAAATCAGATCGCCACGGTGCTGGAGGGCCCATGCCGTTCTCTGCCCAAACCGGGGAAGGCGTTGATGATCTGGTGACGGCCATTGCGTCTGTGCTGGAGGAGGGCGCGGCGGGTTCCGGCACCGCAGTGAATGCCCGCCACCGGGAGGCCTTGAAGGCGGGCGCGGAGGCTTTGCGCGCGGCGGAGCCCGCCATCGCGCGCGGGCCGGAGGCTGCAGAGCTTGCGGCCCATGAGCTTCGCGCGGCGCTTCGCGCGCTCGATGCCCTTGTCGGGCGTGTGGATGTGGAGCATATGCTGGGCGAGATCTTCGCCAGCTTCTGTATCGGCAAGTAGGAGTGTTTCACGTGAAACATCCCAGCTTTGATGTTTTGGTCATCGGCGGCGGCCATGCCGGCTGCGAAGCCGCGCATGCTGCTGCGCGCCGGGGCGCCGACGTGGCGCTTGTCACGCTTTCGCGCGACGGCATTGGCGTGATGTCCTGCAACCCCGCGATCGGGGGCCTCGGCAAAGGCCATCTCGTGCGCGAGATCGATGCGCTTGACGGGGTGATGGGCCACGTGGCGGATGAAGCCGGGATTCAGTTTCGCTTGCTCAACCGCCGAAAAGGCCCCGCCGTACAGGGGCCCCGTGCCCAAGCCGACCGGGCGCTGTACCGCGCCGCAATGCTGCGCGAGATGGCGGATCACCCGCGGATCGCGATTGTAGAAGGCGAGGTTGCGGATTTCATCCTCACCGGCGGCGCGGTTCGCGGTGTCACCCTGGCCGATGGCACAGAGCTCGCAGCGCAAACGGTGATCCTCACCACCGGAACTTTCCTGCGCGGTGTCATCCATATTGGTGACCGTCAGATCGCCGGGGGCCGGATGGGCGAGCGCCCCTCGGTGCGCCTGGCGGAGCGGATCGATGGCTTCGGGCTTCCCATGGGCCGCCTGAAAACCGGCACGCCGCCACGGATTGACGGAAAAACCATCGATTGGGCGCGGCTTGAGGCGCAGCCGGGCGATGACGATCCCGCGATGTTTTCCTTCCTGTCCACGGCACCGTCGGCCCGGCAGGTGCCCTGCGGGATCGCACATACCAATGCCCGCACCCATGAGATTATCCGCGAAAACCTTGGCCGTTCGGCGATGTATGGCGGGCAGATCGCGGGTACGGGGCCGCGCTACTGCCCTTCGATTGAAGACAAAATCGTGCGGTTCGCAGAGAAAGAATCCCACCAGGTGTTTCTGGAGCCTGAGGGGCTCACCACCGATACGGTATATCCGAACGGCATTTCCACCTCGCTCCCCGAAGATGTTCAGGTGGCCTATGTGCGAACGATTGCAGGGCTGGAGCAGGCTGAGATCACGCAGCCGGGCTATGCGATTGAGTATGACTATCTCGATCCCCGCGCGCTGCGCGATACGCTGGAAATGCGCGATGTGCCCGGGCTGTACCTTGCGGGCCAGATCAATGGCACCACGGGGTATGAGGAAGCCGCGGCGCAGGGGCTTGTGGCGGGGCTCAATGCGGCCGGCGTGGCGCTGGGCCTCGATGCAGTCACCTTCTCCCGCCGAACATCGTATATTGGGGTTCTCGTGGACGATCTGATCACGCGCGGGGTGTCAGAGCCCTATCGCATGTTCACCTCGCGGGCGGAGTTTCGGCTTTCGCTTCGCGCCGACAATGCCGACCAGCGTTTGACCCCATTGGGGCTGGCGGCCGGTTGCGTTGGCGATCGCCGGCGCGTGGCGTTTTCCCGGAAGATGGAGGCGCTCGAAGCCGGGCGCTCGGCGCTCGGTTCCACCGCCTATTCTCCGCAAGAGGTTGCGCCAGCTGGCATTACCCTTTCGAATGACGGCTCCCGCCGCACCGCGTTTGAACTGCTGTCTGTGCCCGGTGTTACGCTGGAACAGGTGGTTGCGCTCGATCCGGGGCTCTCTGCTCATCCGCCCGGAATACTTGAGCAACTGGCGCGTGACGCGCTCTATGCCAATTACATCGAGCGGCAGGAGCGGGATGCAGAGGCGCTGCGCCGCGATGAGGGCCATGCGATTCCGGAAGGGTTCGACTATGGCGCGCTTTCGGGCCTGTCTTCGGAGCTCAAGCTGAAACTCACCGCTGCCCAGCCCGCAACCCTTGCACAGGCAGGCCGGATCGAGGGGATGACGCCCGCGGCGCTTACGCTTCTGCTGTCGAAGATTCGCAGCGCTGAGCGCCGCAGCGCCTAGATGCCGTCGCATGCTATCGGGCTGGATGTTTCACGTGAAACATCGGAGCGGTTGGAAATCTACGCCGCGCTCCTGAAGAAGTGGAATCCTCGGATCAATCTGGTGGCACCGGCGACGCTTCCGGAGCTGTGGCACCGCCATTTCGCGGATTCGGCGCAGCTCTGGGCGCTGGCGCCGGATTTCCAGCATTGGGCGGACCTCGGTGCAGGCGGCGGGTTTCCGGGCGCGGTAGTTGCGATTCTTGCGCAGGAGCGGCGGCCTGACGCGCGGATCACCCTCGTGGAAAGCGATCGCCGGAAAGCCACCTTCCTCAGAACCGTTGCGCGCGAGACGGGCGCGGCGTTTTCTGTTGCCGATCAACGCATCGAGTCGCTCAGGCCCCTCTCGGCCGAGGTGGTCAGCGCCCGCGCCCTGGCGCCCTTGCCGGGCCTTCTGCCGCTAATAGCCCGCCATCTTTCCCCCGGCGGCACCGCGCTTTTGCCCAAGGGCCGCCGGTCTGATGCCGAGATCGAGAAGGCGCTTGAAACGTGGCGATTTGATTGCCAGAAGACCGCGAGCATGACCGATCCCTCGGGGGTGATCTTGAAATTGACGGAGATTGAACGTGCCTGACGTCCTGGATGGGCCCGGGCCGCGGATCATCGCGATTGCCAACCAAAAGGGCGGCGTTGGCAAAACGACGACGGCGATCAACCTGGGCGCGGCTCTTGCGGAGCTTGGGCATAGGACGCTGCTTGTTGATCTCGATCCGCAGGGCAATGCCTCCACCGGGCTCGGGATCGATCTCGCGCGCCGCGAGGTTTCAACCTACGATCTGCTGATCGAAGACGCCCCGCTTGAGAGCGTGTTGCAGCAAACGGAAACGGAGGATCTGTGGATCGCCCCGGCCACAACGGATCTGAGTTCCGCGGATATCGAACTTGTTGCCAATGAAAACCGCAGCCACCTCCTTCACAAGGCACTTCGCCAGGAGGCCGCGCGTCGTTTTTCGTTCATCCTGATCGATTGCCCGCCCTCGCTGAGCCTTCTGACGGTCAACGCGATGGTGGCCGCGCATTCCATCCTGGTGCCGCTTCAAAGCGAGTTTTTCGCGCTGGAAGGCCTGTCCCAGCTCATGCTAACCATGCGGGAAGTGCGGCAGACAGCGAATCCCGATCTGCGCATCGAAGGTGTGGTGCTGACCATGTTCGATGCCCGCAACAATCTAAGCAAGCTCGTGGAAGACGACGCGCGCGAAACCCTGGGCGAGATGGTGTTTGACACCATTGTGCCGCGCAATGTGCGGCTGAGCGAGGCGCCCTCCTTCGCGATGCCGGTGCTGGCCTATGATGATCTGTCGAAAGGCAGCCTTGCCTATCGCGCGCTTGCACAAGAGATGGTAGAACGGCACGAAGAGGCCGCAATATAAGGGTCTAGTGAAAATGGCGGACCGAAAAGAGAAGCGTGGGCTTGGGCGCGGGTTATCGGCCTTGATGGCGGATGTGGCGCCTGCTCCGGGTGTCGCCGAGGCCGCGCCGCGCGAGGATACCACGCAGATCTCGATCGACCGTATTCTGCCGAACCCCGATCAGCCGCGCCGTAGTTTCGATGACACTGCCCTGAAAGAGCTTGCGCAATCGATCCGCCAGCACGGGGTGATCCAGCCGCTGATCCTGCGCCCGGTGGGCGAGGGGTATCAGATCGTGGCCGGGGAACGCCGATGGCGCGCAGCGCAGATCGCCCAGCTTCACGATGTGCCCGCCCTGGTGCGCGATCTCAGCGATACCGATGTGCTTGAGATCGCGATCATCGAAAACGTGCAGCGCGCCGATCTCAACCCGATGGATGAGGCGCTGGGCTACGATCAGCTGATCACCCGGTTCAACTACACCCAGGCGCAGCTTGCCGAGGCGCTTGGAAAAAGCCGCAGCCATATCGCGAATATGCTGCGGCTCATCGGCCTGCCGGGGGATGTGCAGGCGCTTCTGGTGGAGGGCGCGCTTTCGGCGGGCCATGGGCGGGCGCTTCTAATGGCAGGCGATCCCTCGCAACTGGCCGCAGAGGTGGTGCGGCGCGGGCTTTCGGTGCGGCAGACCGAGGCGCTGGTTAAGGCCGATCAGCGCCGAACTGCGGCGCCCGCCCGGCCCACCGCGCAGGCCAAAGAGGCTGATACCCAGGCATTGGAGAATGATCTCTCCGCCGCGCTTTCGATGCGCGTTGTGATCGATCATCCGCCTGGCCAGGAAGCAGGCAAGCTTACAGTGCGCTACGCCTCGCTTGATCAGTTGGATGATCTTTGCCGCAGGCTTTCAGTCAGCCAGCCGGCAGAGCTTTAGGCGAGAAGCGCGCGCAACACGGCATTCAGCACCGGGCGGCCTTCCGGCGTGAGGGCAAGCTTGCCGCTTTGCTGCCGAAGCAAGCCTAGTTCCTCTAAGCTACTGATTCTATTGTATAGATCTGGCTCCAAGGCGCCCAAAGCCACGCCTTCTACCTCCCGCAGCCCCATCATGAGCCGTTCCGCAAGGTCATCGGCGGCGCCAATGACGCGCCATGGCCCCTCGCCGGACCCGCTGCGCTCAACCCGCTGCAGCCAGTCCCCCGGCGCCAAGGGCGTTTCGGTTGCGTATCGCGTGCCCCCAATCGTCAGCCGCCCATGCGCGCCGGGCCCAATCCCGGCATAATCGCCAGAGCGCCAGTAGATCAGGTTGTGCCGCGATTGCTGGCCGGGCGCGGCGTGGTTCGAAATCTCGTAGCCCGGCAGCCCTGCCTCGGCACACATATCCTGCGTGAGCGCATAAAGATCGGCCCCCAGATCTTCGTCGGGCAGCCCCGGCAACCGCCCCGCAGCGTGGCGGCGCCCGAAGACGGTGCCGTCTTCGATTGTCAGCTGGTAAAGCGAGATATGCCCTTCGGCCCGGGCAAGCGCGCGCCCAAGCTCGTCGCGCCAATCCGCGATCCCCTGGTTCTGGCGTGCATAGATCAGATCGAAGCTCACCCGATCGAAGACCGATTTCGCGATCTCAAGGGCTGCGAGCCCTTCCTCGGCGCTGTGCTGGCGGCCAAGTGCCCGCAACGCGCGATCGTCCAGTGCCTGGAGGCCGAGCGACACGCGGTTCACGCCACCCGCGCGATAGCCTTCGAAGCGGGCGGCCTCTACCGAAGTGGGGTTGGCCTCAAGCGTGATCTCGATGTCATTTGCCCAGATCCATGCCTCGGCAACCGCTTCGAGAACGGCGCCCACAAGCGCGGGTGACATCAGGCTCGGCGTGCCGCCCCCGAAGAAGATGGATCGCAGAACGCGGCCCGGAAGTTCCTCCGCCAAACGGCGTATCTCGCTGGAATAGGCACTGATCCAGCGTGCTTCATCGATCCTGTCGGCGACATGGCTGTTGAAATCGCAATAGGGGCATTTCGCGGCGCAGAAGGGCCAGTGGATGTAAAGCCCGAAGCCTGCCTCTTGCCAGCGCTCAGCCAAAACACGCGGCGGTCAGTTGGGCGAATGCATCGGCCCGGTGCGACATACCGTGTTTGCGCGCGGGATCCATTTCTCCAAACGTCTCCGCCTCGCCTTCGGGTAGGAACATCGGATCAAAGCCAAATCCGCGGGTGCCCCGGGGCGGCCAGACCAGCGCGCCCTCTGCGCGGCCCACAAAAACAACGTCCTCCCCATCGGGCCAGGCCAGGCACAAAACGCAGTTGAAGGCCGCCGTGTGAGGCGCGGCGTGGCCGCCCGCCTGCAGCTTCTGCCAGACCTTTTCCATCGCCATTGCGAAATCGCGGCCCGAGGGTGTTTCTGCCCAATCCGCAGTGTAAACACCCGGTGCGCCATCCAGCGCATCCACGCTTAGCCCGCTGTCATCTGACAGGGCGGGCAGCCCCGAAGCCGCCGCCGCGGCATGCGCCTTGATCCGGGCATTCCCTTCGAAACTCGTCTCTGTTTCTGCGGGTTCCGGCAATCCCAGCGCACCGGCAGAGACAACTTCGATCCCCCGCGGGCGCATCAAATCGCCGATCTCGCGCAGCTTGCCGGCATTATGCGTGGCAATCACGATCTTCTTTTCGGTGAGCTTGCGCGTCATGCCACCGCGGCATTCTGAGCGGAGACGAGCGCTTCGACCCCGGCCTCTGCCAGTGCGACGAGATCGCCCATCTGCGCCTTGGAGAATGTGGCCCCTTCCGCCGACATCTGAATTTCGATCATCTGGCCCGTGCCTGTCATCACGAAATTCCCGTCAACGCCCGCTTCGCTGTCTTCGGGGTAATCAAGGTCCAGCACCGGCTGGCCCGCATAGATCCCGCAGGAGACGGCCGCCACGTTATCGGTGATGGCATCGGTCGTAATCTCGCCGGCCTTCATCAGCTGATTCACGGCCAAGCGCAGTGCCACCCAGCCGCCGGTGATCGAGGCGCAGCGGGTGCCGCCATCGGCCTGAATCACATCGCAATCCACGGTGATCTGCCGCTCACCCAGCGCCACGCGATCCACCCCGGCCCGCAGCGCGCGCCCGATCAGGCGCTGGATTTCCTGGGTGCGGCCCGATTGGCCATTCTTCGCCTCGCGCCGCATCCGCGTATGGGTGGCGCGGGGCAGCATGCCGTATTCCGCCGTGACCCAGCCAAGGCCCGAGTTCTTCAGAAACGGCGGCACGCGTTCATCGATGCTTGCCGTGCACAGCACGTGGGTATCGCCGCATTTGATCAGGCACGATCCCTCGGCATGCCGCGTCACCCCCGTTTCGATTGAGATGGTGCGAAGTTCGTTCAACTGCCGTCCCGAAGGGCGCATGGGCGTATCCTTGTTCTGATCGCCCGCCTGATATCTGTGGGGCGAGATCCGATGCAAGCCTTGTTGACCTTTCGGGCATCCGGTTTTTATGTGTTTCGCGCTTCGTGGAATGGTGATGACAGACGGCAGCCCCATGATTGAAGAGCTCAACGATCGCAGCCGGGAGGTGTTTCGGCGCGTGGTTGAAGGCTACCTGCTGTCCGGCGATCCGGTGGGATCGCGCACGTTGACGCGCAGCATGTCGGAACAGGTGAGCGCCGCGACGATCCGGAACGTCATGCAGGATCTGGAATTTCTGGGCTTGCTCGACAGCCCGCATACCTCTGCCGGGCGCATGCCCACCGAGCTTGGCCTGCGCATTTTCGTGGATGGTTTTCTGGAGCTGGGCGAACTTACCGCGGATGAAAAATCAAAGCTCGATGCCAGCCTGGGCGCCAATGATCAGGATGTGCCGGGCCTGTTGGATCACGTGGGCTCTGCCCTTTCGGGGCTGACCCAGGGCGCAAGCCTCGTTCTGGCGCCGAAACAAGAAGCCCCGATCAAGCATATCGAATTTGTGAGCCTCGCGCCCGATCGCGCGCTCGTCGTGCTGGTCTTCGCCAATGGCCATGTGGAGAACCGGGTCTTTCGCCCGCCACTGGGCCAGACGCCCGCCTCGATGCGAGAAGCCGCGAATTTTCTTAGCGCATTGGCGGAAGGCCGCACGCTTTCAGAGCTGAGCGGCGTGATGGAGCGTGAGATCGCCGCGCGCCGGCAGGAAATCGACGGGCTCGCCCGCGCGCTTGTGGAAAGCGGCGTGGCGGTTTGGGAAAACGAAGGCGAACGGCACGAACGGTTGATCGTGCGCGGCCGCTCGAACCTCCTGGATGCGACCGAAACGGAAGATGATCTCGAACGCATCCGCACGCTCTTCGATGACCTTGAGCGCAAGCGGGATATTGCGGATTTTTTGGAACTTGCTGAACAGGGCGATGGCGTGCGCATCTTTATCGGTTCGGAGAACAAGCTTTTCTCACTTTCGGGTTCCTCTTTGGTCGTGTCTCCTTATATGAACGCGGATCGTAAGATTGTGGGCGCGGTGGGTGTGATCGGGCCGACCCGCCTAAATTATGGGCGCGTGGTACCGATCGTGGATTACACGGCGCAGCTTGTTGGCAGGCTTCTGTCAGACAGAGGGTGAGCAGGAACGATGGCGAAGGCAAAACCGCAGGACGATCAGATTGAAGAACCGGAGGGCCTGGCCGAGGCAGAGGCCGAGGCGCTGGATCCGTTAGAGGAAACTCTGATCAACATCGATGCAGAGATCGCGGAAGACGATGCGATGGAGGCGCTGCGGGCGGAACGCGATGAGTTGCGCGACCGCTTCATGCGCGCCCTGGCCGATGCCGAAAACACCCGCAAGCGTGGCGAGCGCGATCGGCGCGAGGCAGAGCAGTTTGGCGGGCTGAAGCTCGCCCGCGATATTCTGCCGGTTTACGATAACCTCTCCCGCGCGCTCGACGCCGCCAAGGATAGCGGCGAAAGCACAGAAAAGGCGCTTGTTGAGGGTGTGGAGCTCACGCTGCGCGAGCTTCTGAACGTGTTCAAGAAGCATGGAATAGAGCCTGTTCAACCGGAAATCGGCGATGCGTTCGATCCGCAGTTGCATCAGGCGATGTTCGAAGCGCCGGTGCCGGGCACCACGGCGGGTGAGATCATTCAGGTGGCCGCGGCGGGCTTCATGATTCACGATCGGCTCTTGCGTCCGGCGCAGGTGGGCGTGAGTTCCACGCCCAAGGCCTAGCCGCGCGCGAGAAAAGCTTTAAATACGCGCGCGAAGCGGGCTAATATGCCCGCCAAGACTAAGAAGAACGACGCCTGACGACGAAACGCGGGACAAAGCGGCATTCGCAGGCGAAACGTGAGGCAGTTGGAGACTGGTGGCAGTTATGGCAGGACGATCACTTTTTGCGGGCATGGCAGCTTTGGCCATGCTCGGCACGGCGGCATTCGCCCAGGAACAGGAATCGACGAACCGGGTTGCGGCGATCACCGATTGGTCGGTCTTCGCAGAAAGCTATGCCAGCGATGGCAGCACCACCGAGGCATCGGCAGAGGGTGCAATCATGGAATGCTGGGCGGTTTCGGCGCCCAAGGAATCGGTCAATACCCGCGATGGGCGCGTGGTGGCCGTGCGGCGTGGCGATATTTTGCTGTTTGCAACCTTCCGCCCCTCGGCCGATGTGAGCGGCGAAATCGCCTTCACCGGCGGCTACCCCTTCGCGGAAGGTTCCACCGTTTCGCTTGAGATCGATGATGCGAGCTTCGAGTTGTTCACGGAAGGCGAATGGGCCTGGCCCGCTTCGGCCTCCGATGACATCAAGATCGCCACGGCGATGAAGCGCGGCACCCTGGCCATTCTCACCGGGCGCTCGTCTCGCGGCACTGTCACGAAGGATTCCTTCTCGCTTCTGGGCTTCACCGCGGCGCTTGAAAATGCCGAGGAACGCTGCGCGAGCTAAGGGGCGCCCCTTTTCCTCTACGGTTAAGTTCTATATCAGCCACAGGCTGATATTCCGGGGGGCCCATGGCGCCGACAGCACCGATCACGCAAGACGTTCTCACCATCCCCCGGGCCGCGCCCGAGGGGCCAGTGAACCTTATCGGCCTCACGCGTGAGCAGCTGGCCGAGGCGCTGCGCGGGATCGGCACGCCGGAGAAGCAGATCCGCATGCGCACGGGCCAGATCTGGCAGTGGCTCTACCAGAAGGGTGTGCGCAGCTTCGATGCGATGACGAACCTCGCAAAGCCCTATCGCGAAACGCTGAGCCAGAACTTCACCATCGCTGTGCCCGAGATCGTTTCGCGCCAGGTATCGGAGGATGGCACGCGGAAATACCTTGTGCGGATCGCCGGCGGGCATGAGGTGGAAACCGTCTATATCCCGGAGGAAAGCCGCGGCACGCTTTGCATCTCATCGCAGGTGGGCTGTACGTTGACCTGTTCTTTCTGCCACACAGGCACGCAGAAGCTGGTTCGCAATCTCACCTCGGCGGAGATCATCGGCCAGGTGATGATCGCCCGCGATGATCTGGGTGAGTGGCCGGAGCCGGGCCGCGCACCCAAGGATGAAACGCGGCTTCTTTCAAACATCGTTTTGATGGGGATGGGCGAGCCGCTTTACAATTTCGAGGCGGTGCGCGACGCGATGAAGATCGCGATGGATGGCGAAGGGATCAGCCTCAGCCGCCGCCGCATCACCCTTTCCACTTCCGGCGTTGTGCCGGAGATCGCGCGCACGGCGGAAGAGATCGGCTGTTTGCTTGCGGTCTCGTTCCACGGCACCACCGATGCGGTCCGTGACAGGCTGGTGCCGATCAACAAGAAGTGGAACATCGAAACGCTGCTTGAGGCGCTCCGCGCCTATCCGAAGCTTTCGAACTCCGAACGCATTACCTTCGAATACGTGATGCTGAAAGGTGTGAATGACAGCGATGAAGATGCGCGGCGGCTGGTGAAGCTGATCCGGGGCATTCCCGCAAAGATCAACCTGATCCCGTTCAACGAATGGCCGGGCGCGCCCTACGAACGTTCCGATTGGGCGCGGATCGAGGCTTTTGCGGATATCGTTCACAAGGCCGGTTACGCCTCGCCGATCCGAACGCCGCGGGGGGAAGATATCATGGCTGCCTGCGGGCAGCTCAAATCTGCCACCGAGCGCGGGCGCAGATCGCGCGCTGCGATTGCCGCCGACCTGGGCAATGGTTAATCGTATCTACAAAATAGATTTAATTGTATCTACAGTTTTGCTGGAAATTCTGACGCCCCGGCCCTAGCTTGTTCTCACGGAAGGCGGACGGCAGAGCCGCCTCGGCAAATTTAGAGCAGGTTTGATATGGATGACTCCGGTAGATCGCGGGAAGCGATCCGTGCCGCATTTGCAGAACTCGTGGAACGCGCCCGCCGCCCGAAGGCCGCGCCCGGCCCCCTTGATCGCGGCGGCCCCCGGCCCGGGCGCCAGGAGCCGGCGCCCTTTGATGGCGCGCGGCGCGGGCGCGGCCCGCAGAAGGAACCCACCAAGGTTCAGATCAGCATCCGGCTTGATCACGATCTGGTTGAGGCGCTTCGAAACGGCGGGCGCGGCTGGCAATCCCGTGCCAACAGCCTGTTGCGCGAGGCGGTGGGGCTGGACCGGGCGGGCAGAAAAGCCTCTAGCGGCCCGGAATAGAGCCGCGTTTGGTGCCCGCATCCTCCCAGCCATCGATTGCCGCAATGGCATCCTGCGCGGTTTCGACGAACTGGAAGAGCTGCAGATCTTCGTCGGAGATCGTGCCGGCCTCTGCCAGTGCCCCCCAATCGATGATTTTGCGCCAGAAGCTTTCGCCGAAGAGCAGGATCGGCACCCGCGCCATGCGGCCCGTCTGGATCAGTGTGAGGGATTCAAACAGCTCATCAAGGGTTCCGAACCCGCCGGGAAAGACAGCCACGGCCTCGGCCCGCATCAGGAAATGCATCTTCCGCAGCCCGAAATAGTGAAAGTTGAAGCATAGCTCCGGCGTGACATAGGCGTTTGGCGCCTGTTCGTGCGGCAGCACGATGTTGAGGCCGATGGAAACGCCGCCCGCCTCCATCGCGCCGCGATTGCCGGCCTCCATGACGCCTGGGCCCCCGCCGGTAACGATCACGCCGCGGGTGTTGCCGGTGGCGACCGACCGCTCGGTCATCAGCCGCGCAAATTCGCGCGCCTGATCGTAATAGGTGGAGAGTTCGGCAAGCGTTTCCGTACGTGCCGCGGCTTTCTTCGCAGGCTCGGGAATACGGGCGCCGCCGAACAGAACGATGGTGGTTTCAACACCATATTCGCTCATCAGCAGTTCGGGCTTCAGCAGTTCCAGCTGAAGCCGCACCGGGCGCAGCTCATCCCGGCAAAGGAAATCGGGGTCATCAAAGGCCAGCCGATAGGCCGGGGATCGGGTTTGCGCGGTATCCGGCGCCACATGGGCGGTTTCGATATCGCTATGCGCATCGCGGAATGGGCGGTTGCGATCGTCTTTCATAGGCTCTGTCTCCGGCGCTTTGATTGCGCGGCTGTGGATCAGGCCTTATAGCCTCGCGCAGCCTGAGGCCACTAACGAATTTGAAGGAACGCGCATGTCTTCCCAAGCTCTTGAAGCCGCCATCGAACGCGCCTGGGAGGCGCGCGATACGATAACGCCCGCCACAACGGGCGAAACGCGCGAAGCTATCGAAGATACGCTGAATGCGCTCGATAGCGGCACGTTGCGCGTGGCCGAGCGGCAGGAAGACGGCCGCTGGCACGTGAACCAGTGGGCCAAGAAGGCCGTTCTTCTGGGCTTCCGCCTGAAGGATATGGAGCGCCAGGAGGGCAGCGCCCAGGGTGGCGCCTGGTGGGATAAGGTGGATAGCAAGTGGAAGGATTGGGGCGATAACCAGTGGCGCGCCGCGGGGTTCCGCGCAGTGCCGAACTGCGTGGTGCGCAAATCGGCCTATGTGGCGCCCGGTGTTGTGCTGATGCCCTCCTTCGTGAACCTCGGCGCCTATGTCGATAGCGGCACGATGGTGGATACCTGGGCCACCGTGGGATCCTGCGCGCAGATCGGCAAGAACGTGCATCTTTCGGGCGGCGTGGGCATCGGCGGGGTGCTAGAGCCGATGCAGGCGGGCCCCACGATCATCGAGGACAATTGCTTTATCGGCGCACGTTCCGAAGTTGTTGAGGGTGTGATCGTGCGCGAGGGCAGCGTGCTTGGCATGGGCGTGTTCATCGGCCAATCCACGAAAATCGTCGATCGCGAAACCGGGGAGCATAGCTATGGCGAAGTGCCTCCCTATTCGGTTGTCGTGGCCGGTTCGATGCCCTCGAAGAACGGCGTTAGCCTTTATTGCGCCGTAATTGTGAAGCGGGTGGATGAGCGCACGCGCTCGAAAACCGGGATTAACGAGCTTCTGCGCGATTAACCGAAACTTAGTGTTTCCGGCTCCTGCCTAATCGGCCCCAACTATAACCACGTTTGGCCGGATTGCCCGGGCATTCCGGCATCATGGGAACGAGTGATCAGGTAACGGTGGATTTCGCCACGCATCAGGCGATTGCCGATCTTGTGGCGCTGGCCCGTGCGGCGCGGCCCGATGTGGTGCATCGCGTGGCGGCGGGTGCGCCGGATGGCGTGGGGCCAAATACTCTGGAAACACTGCTTCGGCACCGCGGGTGCCGCATGTCAAACGCGGAGGAACGCGCGCTGTCGCGTTCGCTTGTTCTGGCCGCCGCGCTCCCGAACGACGATCCCGAACGCTTCTACTTCGCCACCGCCGTGCTTCTGGCCGACCGTTTGCAACATGGCGGCGTGGAGGATGATCTTTATTGGCACTGGGATGCGTTTCGCGGCGAGTATGCGGCCGCGCCTGCGCCCATGCGGGCGGCGATCATGCAAGGCTTCTACCGTGCGGAGAAGAACGCGCGCGTGCAGCTTGACGAGGCGCCAACGCAGGCTGAGCGCGCCACCCTTCCGGCAGAGATGGTGGCGACCGCGCTCCGCAACGCAAGCCCGGCGGATGCGGGCCTGACCGAACCGCTGCTTCTGGCGGTTCTGGGAACGGACGGCGCCGGCGCGCTTGCCGGGCATTGGGCGGATCAGGGCGCGGATATCCTGGCGCTTGAGCCGGTGCGCCGCGCCCCGCTTCTCGCGGGCTTCCGGCATCTCTATGAAACCTCCGATGCCTTCCGCCCGTTTGATGGGGAGCGTTTTCCCCTTGGCGCCAAGCTGCCCCAGCTTCCAGCCTCTGCCACCGCGTGAGCCTTGCCGCGCCCCGGCGCATCTGCGAGGAGGCGCCATGGCAAAACGCAGCCTTGAGACTTCGGTATTCACCCTGCTCGTGGAAGTGGGCCGCAAGGCGGGCGACGGCCTGCCCGATGGCGCCACAGGCGCTGCGCTTCTGTGCTACTGTGCGGCGAAGGATGCCGATGAAGCGGTGCGCGAAACCGTGGCGATCCTGAAGCAGGCCGATCTCGCGCCGCTCGATGTTACAAGCTACGGCGCGCTTGCGGAGCGGCTGGCCGAGGGCCACGAGGTGCCCGAAGAAGAGCGGGCGCTGATGGCGCGGGCGCTGGACGAAAATTCAGTCGTCGTTGCGGAAACGCGGGTTTTGACCGGCGACTGATACGCGCGATTGCAGCCGCGCGCGGCGCCCGCTACCAAACGCGCATGACGTTTTCCCCTATCGATCCCGTGCGCCTGACGGCCAGCCTTGTGCGCTGCCCCAGCGTAACGCCAGCCGAGGCGGGCGCCATCGCGCTGCTTGAAGAGGCGCTTACGGCGGCGGGATTCACCTGCAGCCGCGCCGATCGCGGCGATGTGGCCAACCTGTTCGCGCGCTGGGGGCCGAAGGGCCATGCGCGCAGTTTCGGGTTCAACGGGCATACCGATGTGGTGCCGCCGGGCGATCCGGGCGATTGGCGCTTCGATCCGTTTTCGGCGGTTGAGGCCGAGGGGCGGCTCTGGGGCCGGGGGGCAGCCGATATGAAATCGGGCGTGGCCGCCTTTGTGGCCGCCGCCATCGATCTTGTTCGGCAAAGCCCGCCGGAGGGCGCGATACTCATTGCGATTACCGGGGATGAAGAAGGGCCGGCCCGGGATGGCACCCGCGCGCTGCTCGATTTCATGGCCGCCGAAGGCGAGGCGATGACGGCCTGCCTTGTGGGCGAGCCCACCTGCCCCGAGGAAATGGGCGAAATGATCAAGATCGGGCGGCGCGGTTCGCAAAGCGTGGCGATCACCGCCACTGGCGTGCAGGGCCACGCCGCCTATCCCCACCGCGCGAAGAACCCGGTTTCCGCCATGGCGCGGCTCGCGGCGGCGCTGGTGGCTGAACCGCTGGATGCGGGCACCGAACATTTCGATCCCTCGACCCTGGCGATCACCACGATCGATACGGGCAACCCCGCCACGAATGTGATCCCTGCGAGTTGCGCGATGACGGTGAATGTGCGCTTCAACGATCTCCATAGCGGCGAAAGCGTTGTGGCCCATTTGCGGGAGATGGCGGCGCCGATTGCGCAGGACACGGGCGTGACATTCGCCTTCGATCCCGGCCCCACATCGCCTGCGTTTCTGACGCCGCCGGGGCCGCTTTCCGATCTTGTCGCCGCGGCGGTGGAGGCGGAAACGGGGCGCACTCCGGTGCTTTCCACCTTCGGCGGCACGTCGGATGCGCGGTTCATCAAGGATCATTGCCCGGTGGTGGAGTTCGGGCTGGTGGGCCAGACCATGCATCAGGTGGATGAGAACGTGGAGACCGCGCATATCCACCAGCTCAAGGCGATCTATGCGCGCATCCTCCAAGCCTATTTCGCCTAAGGCGCGGCCCCGCCTGATCGTGATGGTGAAGGCGCCGCAGGCGGGCCGGGTGAAAACCCGTTTGGGGCGGGGGATCGGAATGGCGGCGGCGGCCATATGGTATCGCCACCAGCTTCGCCGCCTCTTTCGTACGCTGCGCGATCCGCGCTGGGAGGTGGTGCTGGCGGTTTCGCCGGACAGGGCGATGCATGCGCGGCGCTGGCCTGCCGGTTTCGCGCGCGTGCCGCAAGGCGGGGGCGATCTGGGCGCGCG
The DNA here is from genome assembly GCA_028285485.1 of Paracoccaceae bacterium. Taxonomy (GTDB): domain Bacteria; phylum Pseudomonadota; class Alphaproteobacteria; order Rhodobacterales; family Rhodobacteraceae; genus JANQPC01. The sequence goes on from JANQPC010000054.1 coordinate 24,435, forward strand.
CATGGCACGGCTTCTGCGATCCGCGCCGCCCGGCCCCGCGATCGTGATCGGCAGCGATATCCCTGGCATCACGCGGGCGCATATTGCGCGCGGCTTCAGGGCGCTTGGGCGGCACGACGCCGTATTTGGCCCTGCGCCTGATGGCGGCTACTGGCTGATCGGGCTGGCCCGTCGGGGCCGCGTGCCCCCGGGCATTCTGAAAGATGTACGCTGGAGCGGGCCGCACGCGCTGGCCGATAGCGAGAGAAGCCTATCGGGCCTGTCCATCGCGCATGTTGATCTGCTCGCGGATGTGGATGAGGCTGCCGATCTCACGCGCCCCCGCTTTCGGCATGACGGGCCGGGGCGGACGTGCTAGCCCCGCCCCATGGCCCAGATCCCCACGAAAAAGGAAATCCTCGCCTGGGTGGCGGACAATCCCGCCAAAGCCTCGAAACGCGATATTTCCAAGGCGTTTGGGATCAAGGGCCAGGATCGGGTTGAGCTGAAGCGGCTTCTGAAAGAGCTGGAGGCTGAGGGCCATCTCGAAAAGCGCCGCCGCAGCTACCGCGACCCCGATAAGCTGCCGCCCGTTTCAGTTTTGCAGATCGAAGCGCCCGACGGCGATGGCGATCTCACCGCCCGCCCGCTGGAATGGCAGGGCAAGGGGCCGGAGCCGCGCATTCTTTACGTGCCGCGCGCGTCAGACCCGGCGCTGGGCGAGGGCGATCGCATTCTCGCGCGGCTCACAGAGGTTCAGGGCGATGACGTGGCCTATGAGGCACGTTTGATCCGGCGGATCGGAACCAATCCCCGCAAGATCCTGGGCCTGTACCGCGCCTCATCGGAAGGCGGGCGGATCGTGCCCATCGATAAGGGCGCGGATCGTGAATGGCGGGTTACCGGCAGTGATGCCAACGGCGCGCGGGATGGGGAGCTTGTGGAGGCCGAACAGGCCGGCCCGAAAGACAGGCTGGGCCTGCCGCGGGCCCGGGTGATTACCCGGCTGGGCGATCCTTCTGCCCCGAAAGCCGTTTCGCTCATCGCCATTCACCAGCACGCTATCCCGGATGTATTCCCCGATGAGGCGGTGGCCGAGGCGGATGCGATGGCGCCCGCGGGGCTTCAGGGCCGGGAAGACCTGCGCGAGATGCCCCTTATCACCATCGATCCCGCCGATGCGCGGGATCACGATGATGCCTGTTTCGCCGAGGCGGATGGCGATCCGGCCAATCCCGGCGGCCATATCCTGTGGGTGGCCATTGCCGATGTGGCGCATTATGTGCGCCCCGGCACGGCGCTGGATCGCGAAGCCCGGCGGCGGGGCAATTCCACCTACTTTCCCGATCGCGTGGTGCCGATGCTGCCAGACAGGCTTTCGGGGGATCTCTGTTCGCTGCACGAAGGGGTGCCGCGCGCCTGCCTGACGGTGCGGATGCGGATCCGGGAAGACGGCACGCTGATCGATCAGGCGTTTTCGCGTGGGCTCATGCGCTCCGCCGCCTCGCTCACCTATGAAGAGGTGCAGGCGGCCATCGACGGCGCGCCCAATGAGGCGTGCGCGCCGCTGATGGAGGACGTGTTAGAGCCGCTTTATGCCGCCTACCGCGCGCTTGCCCGGGCGCGAGAGGCGCGGCAACCGCTGGATCTTGATCTGCCGGAGCGGCGGATTGAGTTGGCCGAGAGCGGGCAGGTCGCCTCGGTGAATTTCAAGGACAGGCTCGATGCCCACCGGCTGATCGAAGAATTCATGGTGCTCGCCAATGTTGCTGCCGCGCGGGCGCTTGAGGCGCGCAAATCCCCACTGCTTTACCGCGTGCATGAAGAGCCTGCGCCCGAAAAGCTTGCGGCGCTGCGGGAAACCGCCGCCTCGGCGGGGCTGGTGCTGGCCAAGGGCCAGGTTCTGAAGACCCGGCACCTGAACGCGCTTCTGGCCCAGGCGGCGGGCGGCGATTTCGATGAGCTGATCAACCTCTCCACCCTGCGCTCGATGACCCAGGCCTACTATTCGCCCGATAATCTGGGCCATTTCGGGCTGGCCTTGCGGGCCTATGCGCATTTCACCTCGCCGATCCGGCGCTACGCCGATCTTGTGGTGCACCGCGCGCTGATTGCGGCCCATGGCTGGGGCGATGACGGGCTTTCGGAGGCGGAGGTTGAGCGGCTTGAGGGCACCGCGCAGCATATCTCGGAAACCGAGCGCCGCTCGATGACCGCCGAGCGCGATACGACCGACCGCTACCTTGCCGCCTATCTGAGCGAGCGGGTGGGCAACGAGTTTATCGGCCGGATTTCGGGCATCGCGCGGTTCGGGGCGTTCGTGAAGCTGGATGAAACCGGGGCGGACGGGCTGATCCCCATCCGATCCATCGGCCGCGAGTTCTTCCATTTCGATCGCGAGAGCCAAACCTTGATGGGCGCCGATACGGGCCAGGTTATCGGCATCGGGCAGCGCGTGACGGTGCGCTTGCAAGAGGCCGTGCCGGTGACAGGCGGGCTGATGCTGGAGCTTCTGGAGCTTGATGACCGCGCCATGCCCGCCGCCCCCCGGCGCGAAAAGCGCGGGCGCCGCGGCCCCCACGGCAAATCGGGCGCGCGCAAATCCGTCCGGCGTGTGACCCGCAAGCGCCGTTAGCGATCCTTTGCCATCTGCTGCTATGTGAGGCTTTGTTGCGGCCCCTCGTTGCGCTATTCTGAGGGGGAGCAGGCAATAAGAACGATGCGACAGGTGATTTCATGCACAGAACCGCAATTTTCGCGGCTGTTGCCGGGTTTGCGATGGTGCAGACGGCTGCGGCCCTGGCGCCGGAGCGTTCGCCCCGGCCCGAGATTCGCACCCTCGCGGCGGTGCAGACAAACGTGAGCACGGCGGCCTCGAATCGCGCCTTTGAACGGTGGATCGACGGGTTTCGCCGCCGCGCTCTTTCCCAGGGTATCCGCCCGCAGGTGTTCGACGCCGCCTTTCGCGGCGTGCGCTACCAGACGGATGTGATTCAGCGCGATCGCAATCAGGCCGAGTTCACCAAGCAGATCTGGGAATATCTTGAAAGTGCGGTGTCCGAGACACGGGTGCGCAATGGCAAGGCGGCCTTGCGCGAGCATCGCCGCGTTCTTTCCGAGATCGAGGCGCGCTATGGGGTAGAGGCCGAGGTTGTTGTGGCCGTCTGGGGCCTTGAAAGCGCCTATGGCGCGTTTCGTGGCGATACCCCGGTGATCCCGGCCTTGGCCACCCTGGCGTTTGATGGCCGCCGCGGGCGGTTTTTCGAAGAACAGCTGATTGCGGCGCTTCAGATCCTGCAATCGGGCGATGTAAGCCCGCGGGAGATGACCGGAAGCTGGGCGGGAGCGATGGGCCACACCCAGTTCATCCCCACCTCGTACCTCGCCTATGCGCAGGATTTCCGGGGCGACGGGCAGCGCGATATCTGGTCGGACGACCCGACCGATGCGCTGGCCTCCACAGCCGCCTATCTCGCCCGCTTTGGGTGGACGAAGGGGCAACCCTGGGGCCTTGAAGTGCGCCTGCCGCGCGGGTTCGATTACGCGCAGTCGGGCGATCGGGTGAAGCGCTCGGTTGGCCAATGGATGCAGGCCGGTGTGCGGGATATGGAGGGCGGGCTCATTCCCGAACACGGCCAGGCCTCGATCCTTCTGCCCGCCGGTGCCCAGGGCGCGGCCTTCATGATTTTTGACAATTTCCGCGTGATCGAGCGTTACAACGCCGCCGATGCCTATGTGATCGGGGTTGGCCACCTGTCAGACCGGATCGGGGGCGGCCCGCCGATTCGCGCGAACTGGCCTGAAGGGGACCGTTCGTTGCGCTTCTCCGAACGGCAGGAAATGCAGCGCCGGCTTACCCGCGCAGGGTTCGATACCTCTGGGGTGGACGGGATCATCGGGCCGAACACGATCGCGGCGATCCGCGCCTTCCAGAAATCGGTGGGGATGACGCCGGACGGCTACGCCTCGTACGAGATCCTGCGCAGGCTCAGGTAGGCGTGTAGCGCCAGCAGGTTTGGGCGTGGTCGTTCACCACGCCCACCGCCTGCATATAGGCGTAGATGATGGTGGAGCCTACAAAGCTCATCCCGCGTTTCTTGAGATCCTTTGAAAGCGCATCGCTCAGCGGCGTTTTTGCGGGCACATCCGCGGGCGTGGGCCAATCGCCCTTGATCGGCCTGCCCTCCACCCAACCCCAGAGATAGGTGGAAAAAGAGCCGAACTCGCCCTGAATCGCCTGATAGACCTGTGCGTTCTTGCGGGTGGAGGCCACCTTCTGGCGGTGCCGTACGATACGCGCATCCTGAACCGCCAGGGCAAGCTCATCGTCGCTCATCCCCGCAACGCGCGCCACGTCAAAGCCGTGGAACACCTCGCGGTAGCCTTCGCGCTTGCGCAACACCGTTTCCCAACTGAGCCCGGCATGGGCGCCTTCAAGGATCAGCATCTCAAAAAGCAGCCGGTCATCCTGCACCGGCACGCCCCATTCGGTATCGTGGTAATCGGCGTAAAGCTTTGTGTGAGAGCCGAAGCAGCGGGGTTTGTCATCAATCGCCATGGGGCTTGCTTAGCGGCTTCCCATGGCCCGGTCACCTCCCGCTGCTGACACGGTCTGTCAGGAGGCTGCGCGGGGCGGGGCCAGAACAGGCTCTGTTCCAGCGGAACCGGGCGTCAGCCTGGCCCGGAGAAACGCCATCGGATGTTTGCGCAGCGTGAGCCGCATTGCGACGAAATCCTCGATCACCTCTTCGCCTTCCGTCATCGCCGGCAGGTGGGCGGCGGGTTCCACGATCCCCTCGCCATCAAGATCGCCTGCAAAGAGCGGCAGGGGTTTGGCACCGCCGATGGCGCGGGCCTCCCAAAGCGCCTCGCGCCGCGCCAGGCCGAGGGCGGCGAAGGCATCGGCCTCGGCCAGCCGCCGCAGCGCGCGCGGATCGGTTCCCGCCCGGCGCCACACATCCTCCACCCCCTGATAGCCGTTTCCGCGCGCCGCGGTGATCCAGGTTGCCTCTTCCTCGCGCATCGCCTTGATCTGGCGGAAGCCCAGGCGCAGGGCGAGGCCGCCCTTTCCATCGGGTTCCATCACATTATCCCAGAACGAGGCGTTGATGCAGACGGGGCGGATTTTCACCCCATGTTCCCGCGCATCGCGCACGATCTGGGCGGGGGCGTAAAAGCCCATGGGCTGCGCATTCAGAAGCGCGCAGGCGAAGATGCCGGGATGGTGCCGCTTCAGCCAGGAGGAGGCGTAGACAAGCAGCGCGAAACTGGCCGCATGGCTTTCGGGAAAGCCGTAGGAGCCGAAGCCTTCGATCTGAGAAAAGCAGCGCTCGGCAAAATCGGGCTCATAGCCATTGGCCGCCATGCCCTTCAGAAACCGGCTGCGAAATTCGCTGACATTGCCGTGTTTCTTGAAGGTGGCCAGCGCGCGGCGCAGCCTGTCGGCCTCTTCCGGCGTAAAGCCCGCGCCCACGATGGCGATCTGCATCGCCTGTTCCTGAAAGAGCGGCACGCCCAGCGTTTTGCTCAACACCTTGCCCAGTTCATCGGAGGGGAAGCTGACCTCTTCCTCCCCGTTCCGGCGCCTCAGATAGGGGTGCACCATATCGCCCTGGATCGGGCCGGGGCGGATGATCGCGACCTCGATCACCAGATCGTAGAAGCAGCGGGGGCGCATCCGGGGCAGGAAGTTCATCTGCGCCCGGCTTTCCACCTGAAACACCCCAAGCGAATCCGCCTTGCAGAGCATATCGTAAACGGCGGGATCTTCAGGCGGCAGGCTGGCCAGCGTGTAATCGATCTGGTGGTGCCGGTTGATCAGATCGAAGGCTTTGCGGATGCAGGTCAGCATCCCCAGCGCCAGCACATCCACCTTCAGAATGCCGAGGCTATCGATATCGTCCTTATCCCAGGGGATGACGGTGCGATCTTCCATTGTGGCGTTTTCCACCGGCACCAGGTCATCGAGCCGCCCCTCTGTCATGATAAACCCGCCGACGTGTTGGGAGAGGTGGCGGGGGAAGCCCTGGATCTCGTAGATCAGCTCCATCGTCTGGGCGAGGCGGCGATCTTCGGGATCAAGCCCGATCTCGCGCAGCCGCTCATCCTCCAGCCCATTGGTGGAGAAAAAGCCCCAGAGTTGCGAGGATATCGCCGAAATAGTGTCTTCCGTCAGCCCCATGGCCTTGCCCACCTCGCGGATCGCGCGCTTGCCGCGATAGTGGATCACGGTGGCGCAAAGCCCCGCGCGGTGGCGCCCGTAGCGTTCGTAGATATGCTGGATCACCTCCTCGCGGCGCTCATGTTCGAAATCCACATCGATATCGGGCGGCTCGTCGCGCGCTTCCGAGACGAAGCGTTCGAACACCATGGTGCCGATTTCGGGGGAAACGGAGGTGACGCCGAGGCAGTAGCACACCACCGAATTGGCGGCCGAGCCCCGGCCCTGGCAGAGGATGTTGCGCGATCGGGCGAAGGCGACCACATCGTGAACGGTAAGAAAATAGGGCTCATATCTCAGCTTCGCGATGAGCGTGAGCTCGTGTTCGAGCATGTTTTTAACGGTCTCCGGCGCCCCGGACGGGTAGCGCCATTTGAGCCCGGCGTGGGACAGGCGGCGCAGGCGATCCTCGGGGCTTTCGCCCGCAGCAATCTCTGAAGGGTATTCATAGCGCAACTCATCGAGCGAGAAGGTGAGGCGCGCGGCCAGATCGCCGGCGCGATCCACCGCCGCGGCATGGGGGCCGAGGATGCGGCGCATCTGATCTTCGGCCCTCAGCCGCTGCTCGCCATTGGCCAGCGCCGCGCGCCCCAGCTCATCCACCCGCAGCCCTTCGCGGATCGCGGTGAGCACATCGGTCAGCTTTCGGCGGCGGCCATGATGCATCACGGGGGCGGCGGCGGCAATCGTGTCTATTCCAAGCCGATCCGCGCAATTTGCCAGCCAATCGAAGCGTTCGGGATCCTGCCCATCGTAGCGCGGGCTCAGCATCAGGTGGCAGGCGGGGCCGAAGGCGCGCACCACGCGATCCACCTCCTTGAGCCAGGCCTGCATCCGCCCGGCGCCGGGGATCAGCAGAAGCTCCATGCCTGCGCCCCACTCCAGCAGATCGGCCAGGCGCAGCTGGCAGGTGCCCTTTTCGGCCCGCAGCCGCCCGGTGCTGATCAACCGGCAGAGCCGGCCCCAGGCGGCGCGATCGCGGGGCAGGGCGACGGCGGCAAAACCGGTATCGAGCACGATGCGCGCGGCGGGGATCAGGCGCGGGGCGTTGAGGATCGCCGCGCTTTCGGGGCGCGGCAGATGGGCGGGCGCGGGCGGGCCGAGCGGCTCGGCCCCTTTTGCCAGCCGCACCGCGCGCGCGATCTCGCGCGCCTCGGTATGCGCGCGCACGATCCCGGCCACCGAATTTTCATCCGCAATCGCCACCGCCGAGAGGCCCAGCAGCGCCCCGCGGCGCATGTATTCCTCGGGATGCGAGCCCCCGGTGAGGAAGGTGAAGTTCGATGTGGCGTTCAGCTCGGCAAACATGAGTGGTATTATATTCACGTTTTGTTCTCATGTGGAGTCCCGCCTCCAAGCTGGAGTCTGTTCCGCCCCGCAATGGACAAGGTAAGGGGGTTATGCGCAGCTGAGCTGCCTTTGATTGCATTCGAACGGAGAGAGATTTCTACGGGCAGCGCCCGATTGACTTGGCCCGTTCGCGCCCATACCGCTTGGCGAGACCTAGGGACGTAAGCTCGGAACATGGCAGAAATTCTAGTGCGATTGGCCCATGACGAAGCGGATATCGAAGCGGCCCGCAAACTCTGCTGGGAATGGTATGATTGGCACTGGGAAAACTACCCTGCCGACTGGCCGCGGAAGGGGGGCGCAGATTGGCTGACCGAGGTGAAACACCCCTTGGATTCTGACGTGTTCAGGGAGGTCGTAGACAATCTGCCGAACCTGCATAAGCGCCCAAATGGAGGCATACTTGTCGCCTATCTGGATGGCGCACCTGCGGGCGTTGTGATGTATAACGAGGCCGGCCCGGCCGCCGCAGAATTCCATCGCATGTTCGTAACTGTCGCGGCCCGGGGCCACCGGCTTGGCCAAAGGCTTCTGGAAGCCATGTTCGAGCAAATGGTGGCTGACGGGTACGAGCGGGTATTTTTCTCGTCAGCGGCGTTTTTGAAGCACGCCCGCGCCATGTATCGGAATGCCGGGTTCACAGACATGCCCCACCCCGAGGATTTTCCCGAGGCATGGCGAGATAGAGTCTATTTCATGGAGCGCGCGCTGCGGTAGCCTGCCCCCGCCAACGGCTCTAAGCCGCCCCTCAACTCAGCGCTGTGGCCATGTGTGATGGCATGGCGGACTGGCAGGGCCGGCGCAGTGCAGGTATCGGCTAGCGGCCCTGTGCCGCGCGATGCCACGGCCCCTATCCCGGCGGCCGCAGCTTCAGCATCAGGTAATGGTTGTTGGCGATGAAGCTCTCGGCGGTGCGGCGGTTTTCGTTCAGCCGTGCGGCAAGCTTGTCGCGCCGTTTGGACGAAACGGTGAGGCGGTAGGCCCGGTCCAGAAGCCAACGGGCGGTAGGCCGTTTTTCCTGCAACTCGCCATCGATGCGGGCCGCTGCGAAGCCGAATACGTGGAAGAGCGATTGCTCAAGATCGATCGAGGGGGCGACCGAGGCGGTGATCTCCTCGTCACGCAAAACCTCAAGGCCGCTTTCGGCCAGAACCTTGCGGAAGCGCTTGATCGGGTGGCCGCCGCCCGGCACGCGCGAGCCACCGCCGGAAAACGCTTCCGCGCGAAAGCAATCGGCGATCAGGATCAGGCCGCCAGGGTTCAAAAACCCCGCGGCCTTTTCCATCCCGACATCCAGCGCAATGTATTGGAAGCTTTCGGAAAACAGGCACACATCGAAGCGCGCTTCGCTTTGGAACGCCTCGAACACCGTTTGGTGCACCACCGCCTCAGGGGCGTTTTCGCGGCAGCGTTCGGCCAGGTAGGGGGCGGGCACCACGATTTCCACCTTATGGCCCAGCGCGAGAAGCTTGCGCGCGGTTTCCCCCGCACCGCCGCCGATATCCAGGATCTTCAGCTTGCCCGGGGGCAGAAGGCCGAAAAGCTTTTCGGTATAGCGATCCTGCGCGGCCCGCAGGTTGGCCGGAACCACTTCAAGCCCGTCCCACACCCCGTAGTGAAGGTTTTCGGCGCCGGTGAGCCACTTCGTGAACGCCAGCCCGATATCGAGCCCAAGCGCCTTGCTATCGATCTTTCCACCCATGCCCCCCCATAGCGAAGGGGCCGGCGCACGAAAAGATGCGATCAGATCGGGGCGTCAGATCCGGGGGCCGAAGAGCGCAAGCACCTGGGCATAGACCTCGCGCTTGAAGGGCACGATGTGATCAAGCACGTCGGCGGGATCGAGCCATTGCCAGGCGGAAAACTCCGGATGCGCGGTGAGGATATCGATATCGGCATCGCTGCCGTTGAAGCGCATGAGCGCCCATTTCTGCTCCTGCCCGCGAAACCGGCCCTTCCAGAGCTTGCCGCGCAGATCTTCGGGCAGATCGTAGCGAAGCCACTCCTCGCTTACCGCCTCCACGGTCACGACGGAGGCGGTGATCCCGGTTTCCTCCCACAATTCGCGCAGGGCGGCGTCAACGGGGCTTTCGCCGGGGTCAATCCCGCCCTGAGGCATTTGCCAGGCGCCGGGGGTATCGATCCGCTCGCCCACAAAGACTTCGCCCGCCTGGTTGGCGAGCATCACGCCCACGCAGGGGCGGTAGGGCAGGTCATTCGTCATCGGCAGGGGAAAGCGGCGGGCCGCAGCGGGCCCGCCTGCACCGATCAGTCTTCGCCCGGGCCCAGCGCCGACAGACCCTTGAGAATGTCGATCGCATAGGCGAGCTGATAATCTTCGTTGCGCAGGTCTGCGGCCGCCTGGGCCTTGGCGCGATCTGCCTCGATCTGGCGGCGCTGATCTTCTGTCAGGCTGTCATTATCGAGGCTGCCGCGCAGATCGGCTTCCGAACGGCCCGAGGCGCCTTCGCCCTCTTCAGCATCCGGCAGGCGCGGCGGCTGTTCCACCACGATATCGGGCGAGATGCCCAGTGCCTGGATCGAGCGGCCCGAGGGCGTGTAGTAGCGCGCCGTGGTCAGCCGCATCGCACCGTCCTGGCGCAGCGGCATCACCGTTTGCACCGATCCCTTACCGAAGCTCTTTGTGCCGATCACGATGGCGCGGCGGTGATCCTGCAACGCGCCCGCCACAATTTCGGAGGCCGAGGCAGAGCCGCCGTTGATCAGCACAACGATGGGCTTGCCATCGATCAGATCGCCTTCGGTGGCATTGAAGCGATCGCCATCCTGCGGATCGCGCCCGCGGGTGGAAACGATTTCGCCGGCATCCAGGAAGGCGTCAGATACCCGGATGGATTGCGTGAGAAGCCCGCCGGGATTGTTGCGCAGATCGATGACAACGCCATTGATGTTGTCGAGCCCGCCGGCGGTTTCGATCTCTTCTTCGAGCCCCGCCTTGAGGTTTTCATAGGTCTGATCGTTGAAGGTGGTCACCCGCAGCACAACGGTATCGCCTTCGGTGCGGGTGCGCACGGCGGTGAGCTTGATCGTGTCACGAATGATCGAGATGTCGAAGGGTTCATCCACCCCGTCGCGCACCACGGTGATGATGATTTCCGAACCCACGGGGCCGCGCATCATATCCACCGCATCGTCGAGCGTGAGCCCAAGCACGCTTTCGCCATCCACATGGGTGATGTAATCGCCCGCTTCCACGCCCGCATCATCGGCCGGGGTGCCATCCATGGGCGCCACAACTTTCACGAAGCCCTCTTCCTGGGTCACCTCGATGCCGAGCCCGCCAAATTCGCCCCGGGTCTGGATGCGCATGGCGGCGGCATCGTTGGGCGAAAGATAGCTAGAATGCGGATCAAGCGAGGTGAGCATGCCGTTGATCGCGGCTTCGATCAGCTCTTCCTCATCCACCTGTTCCACATACTGGGCGCGGATCCGTTCGAAGATATCGCCGAAAAGATCGAGTTGTTCGTAGACAGAGGCCTTGCGTTCGGCCTCCTGCGCCACGAGCGGGCCGGCAATCTGCGTGGTAACAATCACACCCGCGAGGGTGCCGCCCGCAGCCGCCAGAAGAAACTTTTTCATCCTGCGTTCCCTATTCTGTTGGCTCCTATTCGGTAGGAGCAGCGAACCACTCTGCCGGATCGACAGGGTTTGGCCCGCGTCGCAGCTCTATATAGACCGTTTCGGCGCGATCTTGACGGGCGCCTTGCCGCGTGTCGATCAAAATCTGGTCAGGATCCGGCAGAGCGCCCCTGACGAAGCCGAGAGGCGCGCCAGCCTCAATGATCTCACCCGTAGCGCCGAATGTTTCCGAAAGCCCCGCAATCACCAGCAGAAACCCCGCTGCCGGTTCCACGATCACCACATCGCCATCGTCCAGAAACGGGCCGCGGTAGCGAAGCGTTGCGGGCCAGGGGTTGCGCACAAGCGCGCCGGGAAGCGTGGCGATGGTTAGCCCCGGGCGGCGCAGCCCGTCTGCGGCGACCGTGTTAAAGGCATTCACCAGCGTGCCCTCTACCGGAAGCGGCAGGTTGCCCTTGGCGCGGGTGAAGGCGCTTTCGCCCGCCTCGGGCGCGGTTGCGGTGAGCGATGTGGCAAAGCCCTGAAGGGTATCGGCGCTGTTGAGAAGGGCCTGCAGCGTGGCGGCATCGGTGCTGCTGAGATCCTGCGCGGGGCCGCGGCCCGACATTGCGCGCCCCAGCGCCGCGCGCGAGGCCACCGCACCGTCAAGTGCGGTCTGCAACGTGGAAATGGCGTTTTCCTGAAGCGCCCGCAGGGTGCTGAGCTCGTCCACCTGCGCGCGAAGCCTGGTGGCTTCATCTTCGAGCGCGGGTGCAACGGCCCCGGCGAGGATCGCGGCGCGGGCCGCTGCGGCGGGCCCATCGGGGTGCAGCAGCACCGTGGCCGCCGGCGCCGATTGATAGGATTGCAGCGCGCCCAGCGTGCGCGACAAAGCGCCGGAGGTGCGCTGGAACTCGGCCAGAAGCGCCGCTTCGCGCTGGGCGGCGCCCCGCAGCCCGTCTCGCAGCGCCGTAAGGCCGGTATCGTAGGCATCGATGGTGGCGGACAGGGCCGCAACCTTGTCATCCGCCGTTTCCGCCTCGGCCAGAAGCATCGCGGCCTCGCTCAGCGCGGCCTCGGCGGCATTGGCAAGATCCACCGCGCGGGTATCCGCCCCGGCGGGGGCCGCGGAGAGCCAGAGCGCGGCGGCAAGAAGCGGCGCGCGCATCAGGCGATCAGGCTCCGCCCCGTCATCTCTGCCGGCTGCGGCAGGTTCATCAGGGCCAGAAGCGTGGGGGCAAGATCGGCGAGCCGCCCGTTGGTAAGCCGCGTGCCTTCAGGTGCGCCGAACACCAGCACGGGCACCGGATTGGTTGTATGGGCCGTGTGGGGCTGCCCGGTCTCAGGGTCCACCATGGTTTCGCAATTGCCGTGATCGGCGGTGACGATCATCGCGCCGCCTGCGGCCTCAAGCGCCGCCACCACACGGCCCAGCCCGCGATCCACCGCCTCGCAGGCTTTGATCGCGGCCTGAAGATCGCCCGTATGGCCTACCATATCGGGATTGGCGAAATTGGTGACGATCAGGTCATAGCCCGCCTCGATGGCCTCAACGAATTTCTCGGCCACTTCGGGGGCCGACATTTCGGGCTGCAGATCGTAGGTGGCCACTTTCGGCGAGGGCGGCATGAAACGATCCTCGCCCGCCTCAGGCTCTTCCTTCCCGCCATTGAGGAAGAAGGTCACGTGGGGGTACTTCTCCGTTTCCGCCAGCCGAAACTGGCGCAGCCCGTGCTTGGCCACCCAGGCGCCCAGCGTGTTTTCGATCTTCTGCTTGGGAAAGACCGTTTCCATGAACGCATTGTGTTTCTGGGAGTAATCGACCATCCCCAGAAGGGCGGCAAGCGAGGGGCGGCCAGAGATATCGAAAGCGTCAAACCCCGGATCGCCGATTGCGAATAGGATTTCGCGCGCCCGGTCGGCCCGGAAGTTGATGAAGAAAACGCCATCGCCCTCCTTCACCCCGGCGTAATCGCCGATCACCGTGGCGGGGAGGAATTCGTCCGTCAGGTCGTCGGCATAGTAGCTTTTCACGATATCGGGCGCCGCCGCATCGCTTTGCCGTTCGCTCGTGCCCTCGATCATCGCGCGATAGGCTTTTTCAACGCGTTCCCACCGGTTATCGCGGTCCATCGCGTAGTAGCGGCCCGTGATGGTGACAATCTGCGCGCCCTCGGGCAGATCGGCCTCCAGCGTGGCCAGCTGATCGGCCGCGGAGCGCGGCGGCACATCGCGCCCATCGGTGATCGCATGCACGGAAACGGGCACCCCGGCAGCAGCGATCACCTTCGCGGCATGGGCGATATGGTTCTGGTGGCAATGCACCCCGCCGGGTGAGGCAAGGCCCATCAGATGCGCCGTGCCGCCGCTTTCCTTCAGGGCGGCGATGAAGGCCAGAAGCGCCTTTTGGGCATCAAAGCTGCCGTCTTCGATGGCCAGATCGATCTGGCCCAGATCCATCGCCACCACACGGCCTGCGCCGATATTGGTATGGCCCACTTCGGAATTGCCCATCTGCCCGCTGGGCAGGCCCACATCGGGCCCATGGGTAACAAGCTGCGCGCTGGGGCAGGTGGCCATCAGCCTGTCAAACGTGGGCGTTTCCGCAAGAAGCGGCGCGTTGTTCGCCCGCTCCGCCCGGAGGCCCCAGCCATCGAGTATGCACAGCGCAACGGGTTTCGGCGTGGTCATAGAAGCTGCTCCGGGTGGTTTTGGAGCGTTTTAGCGGGATGGGTGAGAGAGCGGAAGTGCGCGATGGCCAGTTGCCCTAAGCCCAACCTTGTGGCGGGCCTACTCGGCGCCCGCGCGTTTCGTTGTGTACGCCTTCAGAGTGATGATCATTGCTGCCACAAACAGCAGGCCGATCACCAGAAAGGTGGCAATCCCGCGCTCTGCCTGCGGGCCATCCGGGAAGGCCATTCTTGCGAGCCCGGCCAGAAGGGACATCCAGCCAAGCAGCGTTACCAGAACCCGCCAGTCTTTCGTCCACAAATTGTGGAACCAGACAACCGCGAGCCCGCCCATCAACCAGACAATGCCGTTGTTGAACACGGTCGTTGGATGGATGTCTGCCCAGATGTGAAAGTTCAGGGTCTCCAGGCTTGTTGCGGCCATGATCGTTGGCCCCATGATCGCTGCGATGTTTCGGGATGTTTCCATGACTGAGACCTCCTCTGCGCAATAGGTCGGGATGATCTATTGGGCATGCAAGGGCCCCATGCGGGGGAACCGCGCCGCCGTGGCGCCCGTCGTGGGCGTGAAAAAAAGCCCCGCCGAAGGGCGTTCGGCGGGGCAAGTCGTCGTGCCGTGGACTGGCCACAGGCACGGGCGGTATACTGAAGGCTACTGCATCTCGGCGCGGATCTGCTGGCGCAGGATGTCGATGGGGATGTTCTGGCCTTCGCGTTTGAAGTGCCAGTACGTCCACCCATTGCAGGAGGGCGCGTGCTCGAGGGCGGCGCCCACCTGGTGGATCGAGCCCGTCACCCCATCGGCCACAAGCGATCCATCGGCGCGCACTTTCGCTGCCTGGCCGCGGGCGTTGGTGAGCACTTCGCCGGGGCGCAAAAGCCCGCGCTCCACAAGCTGGCCGAAGGGCACGCGGGGCGCGGCGCGTTTTGAGGCGGTGGTCTCCAAGCTTGCCGTATCGTAGCGGCGCACCCGTTTCAGCCGGGCTTCGGCAATCTCGCGATAGCCCGCCTCACGTTCGATCCCGATGAAATCGCGGCCAAGCATCCGGGCCACGGCGCCGGTGGTGCCGCTGCCAAAGAACGGATCAAGCACCACGTCGCCCGGGTTCGTTGTGGCCAGCAGCACGCGGTGCAGCAGCGCTTCGGGCTTCTGCGTGGGATGGGCCTTGTTGCCCTCTGCATCCTTCAGCCGCTCATGGCCCGTGCAGATCGGCAGCACCCAGTCAGACCGCATCTGCACGCCCTCGTTCAGCGCCTTCAGCGCCTCGTAGTTGAACGTGTACTTCGCGCCTTCGGCCTTTGAGGCCCAGATCAGCGTTTCATGCGCGTTGGTAAGCCGCTTGCCGCGGAAGTTCGGCATCGGGTTCGATTTGCGCCAGACCACATCATTGAGGATCCAGAAGCCCGCATCCTGCATCGCCGCGCCCACGCGGAAGATGTTGTGGTAGGAGCCGATGACCCAGATCGCCCCCTGGGGCTTTAGGAGCCGCCGCGCCGCGCCGAGCCAAGCGCGGGTAAACCTGTCATAGGCGCCGAAGGACGAGAAACTATCCCAAGCATCGTCCACCGCATCGACGCGGCTGTTGTCGGGGCGGTGCAACTCGCCCTTCAGCTGCAGGTTATAGGGCGGATCGGCAAAGATCAGGTCGACGGAGGCCGCGGGCAGCGCCTCCATCTCGGCAATACAATCGCCGGCAAGAATCTGGTTCAGCGGCAGCGCCGTGCGCTGGCCCGCGGATTTCGTGGTCATCGTCTGCCTCTGCCCCGCCCGTTTCGGGCGTGTTCGTGTTGAGGCCAAGATGAGTCATCGCTGATTCGCGGTCAAATTCTTTTTTGAATCAAGAGTTTATGGATTTCGCTTGGCACAATATCTTGTGTACCGGGGCGAAGCTACGCCTATGGTGTGGGGTCACACCGTGGCATTCCAGCGCCGCAAGATGCGCCTTGGTGGGGTAGCCTGCATTCTGCGCCCACCCGTAGGCGGGAAACTGTTGCGCCAAATCCACCATGATCCGATCGCGCGTTTGCTTGGCGATGATCGAGGCTGCGGCGATAGACACCGCGCGCCCGTCGCCCTTCACCAGCGCGGTGCAGGGCAGGGGCGCATCGCGCGGGATCAGGTTGCCATCGATCAGCGCGTGATCGGGTGGTTCGGGCAGGTCGGCAATCGCGCGAAGCATCGCAAGATGGGAGGCGCGCAGGATGTTGAGCGCATCGATCTCTGCCACGCTCGCGATCCCCACCCCCACCTGGCCGGTGGCGCGGATCTCGGCCTCAAGCGCGGCGCGGGCCTTTGCCGTGAGCTTTTTGGAATCGTTCAGCCCTGCGGGCCGCTCCCCCGGAAAGGTGACGGCGGCGGCCACAACGGGCCCGGCCAGCGGGCCCCGCCCGGCCTCATCCACCCCTGCCACGCGGGCCGCACCTCCCGCGATCAGGGCCGCTTCGGTGCTGAAATCCGGGCCATTTGCCATGGGGCGCAGGAAAGCCCGCGCGCTGCCGGGCCGCAAGGGCAATCGGGGCCGGAAGGGCGGCGCCCCTCCGGCCCGCCGGCGCGCGGGAGATGTGCGAAACGCGCGCCGGAAAGGCTGCTCATGCCCTTGCCTATCTTGAAAGCCTCCACCCATTGCTGAGCAGGCAATCGGGCCGGTAGCTCAGGTCGGCGCCACGGCGGTTTTGCGTGAGCACCGCGCAATGCCGTGGCAGGTGCGAGAGCCGGATGCCCGAACGTTCCAGGCATCCCGGGCTCACGGCATGGCGGATGCCGCGGGCATGCTGCTGCACATAGAGGCACCGGGATGGCAGGATGCGCGCCCGGCCTGGCGTGGAAAAGCTGCGAAACGTGCTGTGCCCCCACTGGCGGTTGGATGACCCGCCGCCGGAGAGCCGCCGGTCGCGATGCGAAAAATGCTTATGGTCGCGATGGGTACGGGCCCCCTGCGCCCAGTGCCCGTCATGCGGCGTGAGAAACCCGGCGGGTGTGGCGCGCCCGCCCTCCGCCGCAATTGCGGGCAGGGCGGCCAGCGCGGCCAGTGCCATAACGGCGGCCAGGGTCAGCGCGAGGAAGCGTTTGAACATGCCTGTCTCCTTTCCCCGCCAGTGGATGCCGGGATGGGCCGATCAGGCAATAACGCGTTGCCGCTATGCGATAGCGCCGCCCCAAGTTTTGCCGAGTTATTGAATATCCACCTTTGCGCGCCCATGCTCCGCGCCATGAAACTGCACGCGATCCCACTTTCAGGCGCTCTGGCCACCGCGGCTCTGATCCTTGCGGCCACAGCGGCTCATGCGGCCTGTTATGCCGATTACAAGGCGAAACAGGATTCGCCCTTGCGCCTGCACTACGGTGTCATCCAGATTTCGGATGGTGCCTGCGGATCCATCGATGCCGCGGAGGCCGAAGTTCGCGGCCGCCTTTCCGGGGCGGGATGGGAGCTTCTGAACGTGATGTCGGTCTTCGATGATGCCGGCCTCGATCAGAGGAAAGAGAGTGCTGCTGAGTTCTTCCTCCGCTTCTGACAGCCGCGCCGCGGCCACCCGCATCACCGTTTTCGGCACTATCGCGATTGTCGCGATCCTGGCGATCACGGCGATCCTGCTGTTCATCAACCTGCCGGACGCGAACGCGTTCAACGCGCGGGTCGAGCGCCTGTTCGTTGAAAACGACGATCTCACCAGCGGGGCGGAGATCAAGCTGCTTGAAATTCTCGCAGGCTCCGGCACCGCGTTCTCGGAAACGCTGGCAAGCTACCGCGTGGTGATCTTCGTGCTTCTTGTCTTCGCAACGGCGATGCTTGTGGCCTCGCTGGTGCTTTTGGTGGCGATCGTGGCGCTGAACCGGCGGATGGGCGAGATCGAGCGGCAGGGCATACAGGTGTCCTCCCTTCTGATCAGCCGGGAAGATAACGCGGTGTATCTCAACGATATGGAGTTCAAGCTCACCGAGGCCGCGATGGAAACGCTTGCGGTGCTGGCCGAGGCGCGGATGGATGACGAGGTGCTTACGGGGGCCGAGCTGGAGGGCGTGATCTCGGGCCGCGATGCCTCGGAATGCGATGAAGCGGCGGGCGCCACCCGCATCAAGCGGCTTCGCGATGCACTGGGCAACCAGATGGTGGCGGAGTTGCTTGTGAAAACAATCGCGCGCCGCGGTTACCGGCTTTCGATCGAAAAGGATGTGATCCGGATGGTGTAAGGCCGGCGCCAGCCGGCTGCCTATACCTTGTGGATCACCGCCACCTGATCGCGGCCCGATTTCGCGTAACCTTCCTGAAACACGAAGCAGCCCGAGATATCGTTGGCGAGTGCCTCGAACTGGCGCTGTAGCGCGGGATCGTCGTGGCGGAATGCGCGCTCCACCTGAAAGCCCTGAAAAAGCGCGGCGGTTTTGGTGAAGCCCTCCCGCTCCATCCCCGGCGGCTGCCATCGCAGATCTTCGATGATGTATAGCCCCCCGGGCTTCACCCGTGGAAACAGCTCCAGAAACGCATGTTGCTGGTGATGGGATGCGTGGGAGGCATCGTCGATCACGATATCCAGCGCGGGGAGTTCGGCGGCGGTGCGGGAGATCTCGCTGCGGTTCTCCATATCGCACCGATGGAAGGTGAACCGCTCATGCTGCACCCACGAGAAATCCGATACATCCAACCCGAAGATCTGGGCTTTCGGGAAGAATTCGAGCCAAATTCTGATCGAGGGGCAATCGCGCGTTTCGCGATCCTTGCTTTTGCCGTGCTCCGGCCCGCCGATGAGAAGGCCCATCTCAAGAAACGTGATCTCGCGATCCGCGTAGGGCCGGAAGAGCATCTGGTAAAGTTCGCTATAGCGGTGCTTCTGCGGGCCCTTGTCAGACCCGAACTTGACGGCCAGTTCGCTTAGGTTCGGCGGGCCCGGGCGCGCGCCCCGCTGAAGGCGCTGATTGATCTGCCGCGGGGTGATGAATTTCGGGCGATCCCATCCAAGTTCTTCGCGAAACTCCGCGATGAAGGCGCGGGCAGCTGCTGCGCCGAGGGTTTCGATCATGGTCTCGATCGCCTCGTAGCCAAGCTGGGGGTTACGCCGGAAGATCGTTGCGAAATTGTGGTAATGCGCGATCGCGATCTCGCTGCCCGAGGGCGCCCCATGCGCCTGAACGTTGAAGTTCAGCGCCTGCCGGCCCATGGCCAGCCGTGCCCCGAGCCGTTTGATCGTTACCGGGTAAAGCGTTTGGTCGAGGCCCTCGCGTTCATCTTCAAACCCCTCGGCCCCGTCAATCTCCAGGCAATCGCGCAGCCAGGCTTCGCCGAAGCGTTCCGGGCGCGCGCCAATCGGTGCCTCGCGGAAGATGGCGAAGCCGCCATTGAAGTAGGGCGGCAGTTTCAGCTTTCGCCCGGCCCGAAGCGTCACGCGATCTTCCGGGAGATCGAGCCCGAAATGCCCGTAAAGCTTGCGCCACGCATCGGGTGTGTCGAGCGGGCCGAAAACATAATCGGCCACGCAGGCCAGCACCTCTGCCTCGCCAAGTTCGGCGGCGAAATCGATGGGCGCGCGCAGCAGCATATCGGTATCGAGATACACCGAAACATCGCAATCGCGCGGCTCGGCCTTGGCGAGAAGCTTGTTGCCCACCGGCCAATCGCGCGACCAGTGCGGGGGATCGCCCGGCCCCGTTCCGGCCAGCGGGCGCATCGCGATATCGCAGCGTTCGAGCAGGGTCTGCGTGAAATCCGAGATCCGGTAATCCTTGCGGTGGTAGGCGATCACCTCGGCGCGGCCCGCCAGATGCCGCTTGAGCGAGGCGGCCAGCATGCAAGCCTGTGCTTCAAGCTTGCGGCCATCGACAACGAAGAACACTGAGGTGCGCGGGGCGGTCAAGGGCGGCGTCTGGCGCTCAGCGCCGGGGGGCGCTTGCGCCGCGATCGGGGCCTGGCTGTCTTGTTCCACCCTGTTCTGCAACGCGCGCGCCCTTGCCGATTTCCCAGTCAGCCGATACCGGAACGCCCAACAGGGCTCAAGCCGCGGGCGGGGTAACGGCCTCCGCAAGGCGATCCGCCCTCCGAAGAAAGGAGCGCCCCGATGCCGCCCGCCACCCCAACGCTCTACATGATCTGCGGCAAGATCGCGTCCGGCAAATCAACGCTTGCGGGGCAGCTTGCGGGGCGCGAAGGCACGGTGATGATCAGCGAAGATGCCTGGCTGAAGGCGCTCTTTGCCGATCAGCTTGCCTCCACCGCCGATTACATGCGCTGCACGGCCCGGCTTCGGGCGATCCTGGGGCCCCATGTGGCGGCGCTGCTGAAGGCCGGCGTCTCGGTTGTTCTGGATTTCGCGGCCAACACCGTGGAGGTGCGGGATTGGATGCGCGGCATCATCGAGGCCTCGGGCGCATCGCATGAGCTGCATGTTCTGGAGGCGTCAGACGCCACCTGC
This sequence comes from Paracoccaceae bacterium, assembly GCA_028285485.1. GTDB lineage: Bacteria > Pseudomonadota > Alphaproteobacteria > Rhodobacterales > Rhodobacteraceae > JANQPC01. Next base: position 44,658 of record JANQPC010000054.1, read on the forward strand.
CTTGCCCGCCTGCGCGCACGCAACGAAGGCGGCGCGCATGAGTTCGCGCCGACCGAGGCGCAGTTTCACATTGTCACCAAGCACTTCGCGCCGCCTTCCCCGGAGGAAGGGTTCACCCTTGTGCGGCACGAGGTGCGCTGAGCGCGCAGCGCGGCTCAAAGCGCGGGCTGCTGCTGCGTTGCGCAGTGAATGCCGCCGCCGACCCAACCCAGTGCATCCACGTTGAGCGGGATAACCTCGCGGCCCGGGTAGAGCGTGGAAAGCGCCACAAGCGCCGCCGCATCGGCCTCTACATCGCCAAACTCGGCTGCGATGACCGCGCCGTTGCAGACATAGTAGTTGGCATAGGACGCAAGGAAATCCGGATCTGTCACGCGCGGGGCGACGGGATCGTGGATTTCAACGATCTCGAACGGCGCGCCGCGGCTGTCGGTGGCCTGCCCCAGAATGCGGCGCGTCTCATGGGCGGTTGCGACCCAATCGTCACCCGCGCCGCCCGCCACCGGCATCTGGATCAGGATCTTGCCGGGCCCGGCAAACCGCGCGAGGGCATCGATATGGTAATCGGTGATGTCCTGGCCGCGCAGGCCCGGGGCCCAGATCATCCGTATTGCCCCATAGGCCTCAAGCAACAGGCGTTCGATCTCTGCCCGGCTGCCTGCGTTCCGGTTTGGGTTCACCCAGGAGCTTTCGTGCGCCATGAGGGTTCCGGCACCATCCTGCTCCACCCCGCCCGGTTCGCCCACAAGCCCGTTATCGAGAATCGGAAGGCCAAGGCGCTCGGCCACCAGGGCGGCAACCCGGCCATCGGCGGGATGCGCCTGTTTGTTGCCCCAGCCGTTGAAGTTGAGGTGGCGCACTGCCAGCCCGCCGCCGCCGTTCACGCAGAAAAGCGGGCCGCTATCGCGGGCCCAGAGATCATCGGTGGGGATGCCCCAAAGCTCCACGGCCCCGGAAAGACGCGGGCGGAGGGCGGCGTGATGCGCCTCCGCCGCCAGCAGCACCACTGGTTCGAAAGCCGAGATGGTATTGGCGAGCCTCACGATTGTTGATTGCACCTCTCGCAGAAACCAGCGTTCGGGGTACACCTCGGCTGCCACGGGCCATTGCAGGAACGTGCTTTCATGCGGGCCTTCTTCGGCGGGGACATACCAGCCAGCGGGGCTGTCTGCGAAACTCTCGGTCATCGAAGCGGTTGCCATCATACCGGAAAGCCCGGCGAGAAGCGTTCGTCTTTTCATAGCCGGAACCCAGCCATTGGTCCCTCCACCATCACCGCAATCGGCGCCCCGGCACCGCCTCACGATCCGTCGTTGCCAATGGGCGGGCGCCCGGGCGCCCCTATGGCGCGTTCCATCGAACGATCCCAGGCGCCAGACTTTGCCGCCGCCTCATAGGTCGAGTGGAGAAATGACATCAGCGTTTCGGCGGGATCATCTGCGGTACGCACGGTTTCATACGGCAGCAGGAACTCCCCAAGCCCGTCGTGCCAGAACGCCGATTTGGGCTGCACAGGCTGGGCCGAGAACGCCTTTGGCACGGGATAGGCGTAGGAATAGAACATGGGTTCGCCATATCCCTGGCCAGGCCAGAAGCCCGCAGACGAGACTTCGTGGCTATAAGCCTCGCGCGTGATCTCATCGGGCAGGTAGGGGATGCCGCCAGGATGCGGCGGGGCCGCGCGGCCGGAAAACCGGGTTACGGCAAGATCGAATGAGCCCCAGAAAAGATGGGCGGGTGAGACCTTGCCGTGAAACCCCGTTCGAAACCGATCGAACACATCATGCACGCGCAGGAGCACCTGATGGAACCGCCGCACGGCCTCGGCATCGTATGCGCGCATTGCGCTATCCTGAAGAAACGGCACCGGATCGGGCAGTTCATTCGGGCGCCCATGGATGTCGCAATTGCCGCCAACCTCTTCGACGGCGGCGCCGAAGAGTTCGCGAAACTCTGCGACACTCATCGGCGCCAGGGCAAACCCGGCAATCTGCCCACCCGCCGCCTCAACGACCACGCGGTCATCGCAGAAATCGAAATTCACGGTGATGGGCATATCGGGGTCGGGAATCGGCCCCGTGGTGAGCCCGCGCGAGGTAACATAGAGCGTGGCGTGCCAGGAATGGTTGAGCCAGTAGGAATGCTTCAGGCGATATTTGCCAACGATCTGGCACCACAGATGCAGCGCCTCGCAGGTTTCGCGCCAGGGTTCATAGGGAATATCCGGCCAGGCCCCGTGCGTTCGTGCTTTCATCCGTGCCGGCCCACCCTGCGTTGCGGCTTTGGATCTATCTGGGTGCCGGACCAGGGCGGCGTCAATGGGTGCGCGCCATGCGCCTGCTTACGAAAACGCGGTTGCCCCCTAGAACAGGGTGAGAGCGCGCGCCACGTAGTGGTTCGCGGCCTCGGCATGGAGGATGCAGAACACAACGATCAGGATGGCGCCAAGCGCAAGCATATCGGTCTTGTCAGGCATATCCATCGCTCCCGGAGGGGGGCAAGGGACGGCGGGCTTTGCCGCCGGTCCCCTCGCCTCCTCGGGCCGCTTCTGCCGCGACGGGTGCGGCGTGTCGGCCCAAGGACTGTCGTACTCACTTACTCGCTACGCGCCGGGCGGCCAAAACACACAACCAAACCCGGCCCTTACGGCCTTTCGGCCAACACATTCGTTACTCACACTACACAGCCGATACGCGGCCTACTCGTTACTTCCGATCACGGTACACATCGTGTTCGATGACCCTTGTTTGCCGCCCCGGGCGATTCCAAACAATTCGTTAAATGTTTCACGTGATAGGGTGATAATTCACCCATCACGGTCGCGCGCATCTATGGCGTCGCGGGGCCGCCGGGCACGGCCGGTAATGGGCGCGTCTGCGGATGCTGGCGCAGCGGCCATCAATCTGGCATCGATGCGGGATCGGAGGCGGTATATGCCATTTGAGACCTGGATTCTTTACGTAGGGACGGTTCTTGCCCTGATGAGCACGCCGGGGCCGAGCCAGTTGCTGATGCTTTCAAACAGCGGCGCGCATGGGTTCCGGCGCGCGCTGGCAACCGCCGCGGGCGATCTTTCCGCCAATGCGCTGCAGATGCTGGCGGCCGGTCTCGGGCTCGCGGCGCTGATCGCGGCCTCGGGGGCGGCGCTGGGGCTGATCAAATGGGCAGGTGTTGCCTACCTGCTGTGGCTTGGGATCCGCATGATCCGGCGCGCCAGGGCGGACGATCCAGGGCTGGGCGTGGCGCGGCCTGCCGTACCGCTGCGGCACCTTTGGATGCAGGGTTTCTTTACCTCCGCGGCGAACCCAAAGGCGGTTGTGTTCTTTGCGGCTCTGTTCCCGCAATTCATTTCCGCCGAAAGCGCGTTCTGGCCGCAATTTCTGATCCTGTCGGCCACCTATATCGCCATGGATGGCCTGTTTCTTTCAGCCTACGGGTTTAGCGCAAGCTGGATCGCGGCGCGGTTCAAGGGGGCGGCCCGGGTGTGGATCGAGCGGATCGGCGGCGGCTTCATGATCGGGGCCGCCGTTCTTCTGGGCCTGAAGAGCATCGCGCAGCGCTAGCATCGCCGGGCCGGCGGGCTTGGGGTGCGGGCAGCCCCTGTGAGCGCTGCCCGCGCGGCAATCAGAACGGGTGAATCCGCGGCCAGTTTTCATCGCCGGCCACGATATGCGCCGGGATATCCGCCTGCCACAGCTCCTTCGCCCGCGGATGCACCTGAACGTACAGCGTGCCATCGACGATCTGCCATACATTGGGATCTCCGGGTGCCTTGTAGCCCTGGCTGGCGGCCCAGGAGCAGTATCCATCATAGGCGGGGGCATAGGCTTCCGGGTTGGCCGCAAACATGTCGCGGTTCTCTTCGGTCGCGAAATACCAGATCGCGCCATTCCAGAAATGGTTGAGCCGGGCTTCGCCGGGCACGGGCCCGTCTTTGTGATAGGAAACTGTATCGTAGCCGCCAATGGCGACGGCCAGTTGGTTGCCGGCCTGGGCCGGCAACGACGCCATCGCGAAGGCGAATACGGCGGCGAGGGTTGCAATCAGTTTTTTGGTCATCGGTGTCTCCGTTGGTACGCCCCGAACGGACAGGGCGCCCACGGGCTACACCGCCGGTTGCATCACGGGCCAATGACACCGCCACGAGCGAGAAGTGATGCCGTTAACGCGCTTTTGGCTGGCCGGAGCGGCGCGGCGCCCTAAGCGGCACGCGCCGGTTCCTGCCCCTTCCTTACCGTTGGTTGAGTTGCGCGCGCACGGCCTCGATGCCCCGCCGCGATACGCGGTAGGGCTGGCCGTTTTGCGAGCGGATGAAGCGCCGCTTTCTCAGGCGCAGAAACACCGCAAGGGTACAGTCTGAAAGGACATGGCCCTCGCGCGTGTAACAGGTGACCGCGCGTATTTTGCCGCCCGCGCTTTTTTCGTGGTGGATTGCGCCACCCAGAGCGAGTTCATGCAAAACACGCTGTTCGTGCTTTGAGATGTTCAACGGAATGTCTCGATTTCATGAGAGTGCAGAAACGGGGCACTCAGCGTCGCGCGTGAGTGTCCACTTGGTTCCGATGTTCCCGCAAGGCTGCGTTGGGAACGGGCTTATGCCCGGGGCTCTCGCATAAAATCTCCGCGATATGAGGCGCCTGCCTCACATATGCGGCCACCTACCCTCTCAATCGGTGAGGGGCAAGTGTTTCGTGACTTACAAGGCCGCTGCCGGTTTGGCTTAGGCTTCCGCCGGCGGCGGCCCTGCAAGACGCTTCTTGGTTGTGTGAGAGTAGTAGTCTTCGGCTAAAAATAACAGTTGGTCTAGATCGTCGGTGCTGATGTTCATGGCCATCTCGACAAGGCTGGAGATACGCGGGTTTCTGCGCCACGCGAGGAAGGATTTGGCGATCGACATATCGTTGGTATCCGATAGCTCTTCGGCAATTGCCGCCACCAATCCAAACTGAAGTTCACCGAGCTTGGTTATTGTTGTGATGAGGCCGCTCCGGTCCCCATCGCTAAGTCTGCCGCGATGCATTTTTTGCCTCATATCGTGTAGTTCCAGCATTCAGGTTCGCGCACAAAACCGTGGCGCAGACATAGGTTAACAACGGTTCGCATCGCCGTCGCGGCGCGAAATTGACTTCTCGCGCAATTGGCCGGGAACGGTTGATCACCCCGGCCAGAAGCCAGCGCGATGAAGCGATTGAGATCTGGTTTAACCGTTTTGTCCCACCCGTGTGCCAGCGGTGCCGAAGCACCTCACACGCCAGCATGTGTTCTGTTCACGAACTCTTTCTTCCGCCCTCTTCTCCCCTAGATGACGTAAGGGAATGTTACGGATAAATTGCCCGGAATCAATCGATCAGTAAGAAGTTAGTCATGCAAAAAATTGATATATCCAGGATCGATGGGCACACGCTTAGGGTGTTTGCTTCAATTTGCGAGACACATTCGGTGAGCCGGACGGCGGCCCTGTTTTCAGTCAACCAATCTACGATCAGCCACACTTTGGATAAGCTGCGCTCTGCGGTTGGAGACCCGCTTTTCGTGAAATCCGGGCGCGGCATCACGCCCAGCGAAAAGGCGCTTTCGATCCTGCCTCGCGTGCAGAGCATTCTGGCAGATATCCAGGGGCTGGTGGCGCCGGAAGTCTATGAAGCTGGTGACGATATCCGGCCCTATGTGGTGGCGATTCCCGGCCCGGCGTTCCTGATGGAAATGAAGGCGCTCTACCTGAAACTTGCCGAGGTTGCGCCGAATGCCCGGCTGGAACTGCGTCGCATGGCGCCGCGCAACCGGCTGCTCGATGTTCTTGCGCAGGACGAGGCGGAAGTGGCCATCGCGATTTCCGGCAAGAAGTACCCCGCGGTGCTTAATCACCAGCGCTACGGGGCGGATGAACTGGCCGTTTTCTACGATCCGCAATGCCGCGCCTCCGTTGACTCCATTGAGGACTATGCCGCCTGCCGCCATGCCGTTGTGGATTTTGGCGGCAACGAAAAAAGCCACGTTGAACTCGCGCTTGGCCAGTGCGGGCTGGCGCGTTCGGTATCGATGGTTGCGCCCACCGCATCGATGCTGGGCGAGCTGATCAAGGGAACGGATCTTGTTGCCACGATGCCCCGCCGCCTTGTTCACGGGGCCTATCGCCAGCTGGCCTGCTGCCCCGTTCCCTTCGATCTGCCGGATATCAGCTATGATCTTGTCTGGCACCGGCGATATGAGCATTCGGGGCGGAATGCGTGGTTGCGGGAGCTGGTGCTCTCTTCCCGCGATCAGGTTGAGCCCTCGATTGCCGCGGTAGCTCCTGTGAACTGACCCAATGCCGCGCCGTGCGGCCATAGGCCAGCGCGCAGCATTGCAGCGCTGCGGCGGATCGCTCAGAGATGCCTGTTGAAAATTATCGCGCGATAAGAAACGATTACCGCACAGGGGATTGGGGCACTTGCACTGGGTGCCGCTTTCGATTGGACAGGATCCTATGACGGATACCAAAGTTCGCAACATGGAAGAGTTCGCCGCGCTAAGCGGGATCTCGCGGCCCACGGTTTCGAAATATTTTCAGGATCCTGAGAGCGTTCGGCCCTCAACGCGCTCGCGCATCGAGAAGGCGCTGGAACGCTACGATTACCGCCCGAACATCTACGCGGTGAACCAGAACCGCAGGCTGACGAAGAATGTCGGCATCGTGGTGCCGTATCTGACGGACCCTTTCTTTGCCGAGATTGCGCGCAAGATCGAAGAGCGGTTCTCCGAAGCGGGCTTCCGGCCCACAATGTACAGCCCCTATGGCCAGCCGGATGCCGAGAGCGAGATCCTTGATAGCCTGCGATCGCTCAAACCGGCCGGCGTGCTTTTCGCACCGCTCGGCCGGGCCTCAGACCGCGGCGCCCTGGAGAAATTCTGCGCCGATGTTCCCACGGTTCTGTTTGACAGCAATCTGGAAGGGATCGGCGAAGCCTTTGTGGGATCAGACAATTTCAGCTTCGTCTCGCAAACTGTTGAGTATCTTGTGCGCACCGGGGCGCCGCCCTGCTTCTTCGAGATGCGAACCCCCGCGAACCCCAATGCGAACAAGCGCAGGGCGGCCTATCTGGAGACGATGCAGGAATTCGGGCACGAGCCTCTGGTTCTGAAGATCGATGGCGAAGGCTGGGCGTTTGAAGAGATCGGGCGGGAAGGCGCGCGCCGGATTCTGGAAAGCGGCGGGTTCCCCAGAGACACCGTTCTGTGCAGCAATGACCGCCTTGCGATCGGCCTGCTTTCCGCCTGCTACGAAAAGGGCCTGCGGGTCGGGCGGGGCGAGGGATGCGCTTTGCGGGTGGCCTCGCATGACGATCACCCCTTCGCGAAGTTCACCTGCCCCTCATTAACCACGGCGGCACATGACTATGATGCGGTCGCGATTCGTGCGGTATCAACGCTTCATGAGCTCATCGAAGCCGGCGGCAGCTTTGCGCGCCGGGATGAAACGCTCTTTCCCGCGAAACTCATTTTGAGATCATCGGCCTAGCTGAAATATTTTACGCGCGATAAGTTTTGATTGACGCACGTAAAACGATGTGCCTATGATTTGTGCACATACGATCTAGGGAGGACATCGAATGACTCTGAGGAACGCACTTTGTGCGGCGACTGCGCTTACGCTCGTCTCAGCCGCTGCTGCTCAGGCCCAAACCATTACCATCGCGACCGTAAATAACGGCGATATGATCCGGATGCAGGGTTACACGGATGTGTTTACCGAGCAGACCGGCATCGAGGTTGAATGGGTCACGCTTGAAGAGAACGTGCTGCGCCAGCGGGTTACGACAGACATCACCACCGAAGGCGGCCAGTTCGATATCATGACCATCGGCATGTACGAGACGCCGATCTGGGGCGCCAATGACTGGCTTGTCCCGCTTGATGGCCTGTCGGCTGAATATGACGTGAACGATATTCTGCCCGCCATGCGCAACGGCCTGAGCCATGACGGCACCCTTTATGCGGCGCCTTTCTATGGCGAAAGCTCGATGGTCATGTACCGCACCGATCTGATGGAGCAGGCGGGGCTCGACATGCCCGATGCGCCGACCTGGCAGTTCATCCGCGAGGCGGCGGCCGCGATGGACGACCCCGATAACGATATCAACGGCATCTGCCTGCGCGGCAAGGCCGGTTGGGGGGAAGGCGGCGCCTTCATCACGGTCACCGCAAACTCGTTCGGCGCGCGCTGGTTCGATGAGGACTGGAACGCCCAGTTCGATCAGCCCGCCTGGAAAGAGGCGTTGGAGTTCTATGTCGGCCTTATGAACGATTACGGCCCCGAGGGCTATGCAACCAACGGCTTCAACGAAAACCTTTCGCTGTTCCAACAGGGCAAGTGCGGCATGTGGATCGACGCCACGGTTGCGGCATCCTTCGTGACGAACCCCAATGACTCGACTGTTGCCGATAGCGTTGGCTTTGCGCTGGCCCCCAACAGCGAGGGCGTTGAGAAGCGTTCGAACTGGCTCTGGGCCTGGGCGCTTGCGATCCCGGCCGGCACGCAGCAGGAAGACGCTGCGAAGCAGTTCATCGAATGGGCAACTTCGAAAGCCTATATCGAGCTTGTCGCCGAGAACGAAGGCTGGGCCAACGTGCCCCCGGGCGCGCGCACCTCGCTTTACGAAACGCCGGAATACCAGGCGGTTCCGTTCGCGCAAAAAACGCTCGATTCGATCAACGCGGCCGATCCGACCAACCCAACCGTTGATCCGGTGCCCTATGTCGGCATTCAGTTCGTGGCCATCCCTGAATTCGCGGGTATCGCGACAGAGGTGAGTCAGGAATTCTCTGCCGTCTATGCAGGCCAGCAGTCGATCGACGAAGCGCTTGAGAAGGCGCAGGCGCTCACGACCGACGCTATGGAAGCGGCGGGCTACTAAGGCTCCTCCCACGCCGGGGGGCAGACACAGCGCTGCCCCCTGGCCCCTCGACCGAAGCCCCAAATTCGGCAGACTCGTCCCCGCGGCATCCCGCCCGCGAACAGAGGAGGCGTATCCCATGGCCACACGGCATTCCCGATCCGCTGCACGCCTGATGCTGGCGCCCGCCGTGATCCTGCTTCTGGGCTGGATGCTCGTGCCGCTGACGATGACGCTCTACTTCTCGTTCAAGCGCTACCTGCCGATGCGCGGCGACTCGCTGGAACGCGGGCTCGATTGGGTGGGCTTCGAGAATTACGCGCGGTTCCTCAGCTCAAGCTCCTTCTGGCCCAGCGTGCAGGCCACGCTGGTGATCGTGGGCGGCGTTCTTGTGATCACCGTGGTGCTTGGCGTGCTTCTGGCGATGCTTCTCGATCAACCCTTCTGGGGCCAGGGGATCGTGCGCATCCTTGTAATCGCGCCGTTCTTCGTGATGCCGACCGTTTCGGCGCTGGTCTGGAAGAACATGCTGATGGATCCGATCAACGGGATCCTTGCGCATCTGTGGCGCTTCTTCGGGGCCGAACCGGTCTCATGGCTGTCCGATGCTTCGGTTCAATCCATCATCCTAATCGTTTCCTGGCAGTGGCTGCCCTTCGCCACGCTGATCCTTCTGACAGCGATCCAATCGCTGGACAGTGAGCAGCTCGAGGCGGCGGAGATGGATGGTGCGAACCCGCTGGCGCGCTTTGGCTTCATCGTGTTGCCGCATCTCAGCCGGGCGATCACCATCGTTATTCTGATCCAGACGATCTTTCTTCTGTCGATCTTTGCCGAGATCTTTGTCACCACAGGCGGTTCCTTCGGCACCCGCACGCTAACCTACCTGATCTTCCAGCGCGTGATCGATAGCCAGAATATCGGGCTTGGCTCTGCCGGCGGCGTCTACGCCATCATCCTCGCAAACATCGTTGCCATCTTCCTGATGCGCATCGTTGGCAAGAACCTCGATCGATAGGGGGCAGATATGGCACGCGCAGTTACAACACGCCGCAAGGTCATCACCACCGCCGCCGCCTGGGCGATCGGCCTACTGATCTTCTTCCCGATCTACTGGACGATCCTGACAAGCTTCAAAACCGAGGCACAGGCAATCAACGATCCGCCGCTGTTCTTCTTCTTTGACTGGACGCTTGAGAACTACGCGGTTGTGCAGGAGCGTTCGGATTACATGCGATTTTTGTGGAATTCCGTGATCATCGCGGGCGGCTCAACGGTGCTGGGCATTCTGATCGCGATCCCCGCGGCCTGGTCGATGGCCTTCGTGCCGTCACGCCGCACGAAAGACATCCTGCTTTGGATGCTGTCCACAAAGATGCTTCCGGCAGTGGGCGTTCTCTACCCAATCTCGCTGATCTTCGTTGAGTTCAATCTGCTCGATACGCGCGGCGGGCTGATTGCCGTGCTGATGCTGATCAACCTGCCGATCATCGTCTGGATGCTCTACACCTACTTCAAGGAAATCCCTGTGGATATTCTTGAAGCGGCGCGGATGGATGGCGCGGGGCTGCGTGAGGAAATCCTCTATGTGCTGACCCCGATGGCGATACCGGGCATCGCCTCCACGATCCTTCTGAACTTCATCCTGGCGTGGAACGAGGCGTTCTGGACGCTGAATCTGACGGCGGCGCAGGCCGCGCCCCTGACGGCCTTCATCGCCAGCTATTCAAGCCCCGAGGGCCTGTTCTTCGCGAAACTCAGCGCGGCCTCGACCATGGCCATCGCCCCGATCCTCATTCTCGGCTGGTTCAGCCAGAAACAGCTCGTCCGCGGCCTGACGTTCGGCGCAGTCAAGTAAGGAATACTACCATGGGACGCATCCAACTCGACCAGGTGAAGAAAACCTTTGGCGACGTCACCGTCATCCCGCCGCTCGATCTAGAAATCGAGGACGGAGAGTTTGTTGTTTTCGTTGGCCCCTCGGGTTGCGGCAAGTCCACCCTCCTGCGGCTGATCGCGGGGCTGGAGGATACGACCGACGGCACGATCATGATCGACGATCATGATGCCACCCGCGTGCCCCCGGCAAAACGCGGCCTGGCGATGGTTTTCCAATCCTACGCGCTCTACCCGCATATGAGCGTGCGCAAGAACATCGCGTTTCCGCTGCGCATGGCGAAGCTCGATCAGGCCGAGATCGACAGGCGCGTGGATGGCGCCGCGGATGTTCTGAACCTGACGGATTACCTTGATCGGCGCCCGGGCCAATTGTCCGGAGGTCAGCGCCAGCGGGTGGCCATCGGCCGCGCGATCGTGCGCGAACCGGCGGCGTTCTTGTTTGACGAGCCGCTCTCAAACCTTGATGCGGCCCTGCGCGTTGGCATGCGGCTTGAAATCTCCGAACTGCACAAGCGCCTTGCCACGACCATGATCTACGTCACCCACGACCAGGTCGAAGCGATGACGATGGCCGACAAGATCGTTGTTCTGCAGGCAGGTGTGATCGAGCAGGTGGGAAGCCCGCTCGAACTTTACCGGCGGCCGCGCAACACTTTCGTGGCCGGTTTCATCGGCTCGCCCAAGATGAACCTGATTGCCGGGGCGGAAGCGGCCAAGCACAGCGCGGCCACAATAGGCGTTCGGCCAGAGCATATCGAGATTTCGGAAACTGAAGGCGCATGGAAGGGCACGGTTGGGGTTTCAGAACATCTGGGCTCTGACACGTTCTTCCACGTTCAGTGCGAAGCCTCGCCCGAGCCGCTCACCGTGCGTGCTACCGGCGAAGTTTCCCTCAGCTACGGCGGTGAGGTCCATCTGACCCCGCGCCCGGAGCATATTCACCGCTTCGATGGCCAGGGGCTTCGGATCGATTGATGCGGCTTTCCGGGAAAACGGCATTGATCACCGGGGCCGCGCGCGGCATCGGCCTGGCATTCGCCCGGGCGTATGTGGCCGAGGGCGCCCGGGTGGCGATCTCGGATATCGATGTCGCCCGGGCCGAAGCTGCAGCGTCCGACATCGGGAAGGCTGCCGTGGCCGTTGAGATGAACGTGGCCCAGCAAGACAGCATCGAGGCAGGCGTTGCCGCTGCGGCAGAGGCTTTGGGCGGGATCGACATCCTGATCAACAACGCGGCGATCTTCACTGCGGCACCGATTACAGAGATCGCGCGCGCCGATTATGATCGTGTCTTTGCAATCAACGTGGCCGGAACGCTCTTTACCCTGCAGGCAGTGGCGCGCCACATGATCGAACGCGGGCGGGGCGGCAAGATCATCAACATGGCCAGCCAGGCGGGCCGCCGGGGCGAGGCGCTCGTTGGGGTCTACTGCGCATCGAAGGCCGCGGTGATCAGCCTCACGCAATCGGCGGGTCTCAACCTGATCGCGCACGGCATCAACGTGAATGCCATCGCACCCGGCGTTGTGGATGGAGAGCATTGGGACGGTGTGGATGCCTTCTTCGCCAAGTATGAAAATAAGCCGCTTGGGCAGAAGAAGGCGGAAGTTGGCGCGGCGGTTCCCTATGGCCGGATGGGCCGGGCGGAGGATCTCACGGGGATGGCAATCTTCCTTGCCAGCGATGAGGCCGACTACATCGTCGCCCAAACCTACAATGTCGATGGCGGCAACTGGATGAGTTGATGGGCAACGTGGCCAGAGATGCGGAACCGGTGAAGCTGAGCAATGCCACGCTGGCCCAGTTGCCCAAGGCCGTTGCGCGCCCGCATTACGATCGCGCGGCGCTGCGGCCCGGCATCGTGCATATCGGGGTTGGCAATTTTCACCGTGCCCACCAGGCCTGGTATCTGCATCGTCTGATGCAGAAAGGCGAGGCGTTGGATTGGGCGATCATCGGCGCAGGCGTGCGGCCAAACGATGCCGAGATGCGCAGGAAGCTTCTTGCGCAGGATTGCCTGACCACGCTGATCGAGCTTGATCCTTCGGGATCGGCCGCGGAGGTCAGCGGATCGATGATCGGCTTCCTGCCGGTGGCAAGCGATAACGCCGCGCTTATCGCGCGGATGGCTGATCCGGCGATCCGCATCGTCGCGCTGACCGTGACGGAAGGCGGCTACTTCGTTGATGCGGCAACGAACGGGTTCGATGCCGTGCACCCCGATATCCGCCATGATGCGGAGCATCCCGAAACCCCGCGCACGGCCTTCGGCGCAATTGTTGCCGCATTGCGCCGCCGCCGCGATGCCGGGCACGGCCCCTTCACCGGGCTGAGCTGCGACAACCTGCTGGGAAATGGCCGGGTTCTGCGCCAGGCCGTGGTTTCGCTCGCCCGGCTCTCAGACCCTGCGCTGGCGGACTGGATTGATCGGACCTGCACATTCCCGAACTCGATGGTGGATTGCATCGTTCCCGCGACCGGCCCCAAAGAGCTGGCGCTTGCGCGCGCGTTTGGCCTCGCGGATCTGGCCCCCGTCACGCATGAGAATTTCCGCCAGTGGGTGATCGAAGATGCGTTCTGCGCGGGCCGCCCGCGTTTGGAAGAGGTGGGCGCGACGTTTACGGACCGCGTGCATGATTACGAGGCGATGAAGCTGCGCCTTCTCAACGCGGGGCACCAGGTTCTGGCCAATGCGGGCGAGGTTCTTGGGGTTGAGACGATTTCGGGCTGCATGGCGCATCCTTTGATCGCGCCCTATTTCCGCAAGGTTCTGTCTGCAGAGATCGCGCCGCAGGTGGCCCCGGTTCCGGACATCACGCCTGCAGACTACATCGCGTTGATCGATGCGCGCTTCAGCAACACCGCCATTGTCGATACCACGCGCCGCGTGGCCTTCGATGGCTCTTCGCGGCACACGGGCTTCGTGCTTCCGGTTCTGCGCGATGCCCTTGCTGCCGGGATGCCCGTTGAAGGGCTGGCCTTGGTTGAGGCCTTCTGGGCGCGGATGTGCGAAGGCACCCGCGAGGATGGCAGCAAGATCGCCCCGAACGATCCGATCTGGGGCGCATTGGCGGAGGCGGCCAAAACGGCCCGCATGCGCCCCGAAACCTGGCTTGAGCAGCGCCAGCTTTACGGGCCGGAAGCTGGGGACGCCCGGTTTCGCGAGCCCTTTTGCCACTGGCTGGATCTGATCTGGGCCAAGGGTGCAGAGGCGGCGCTTCGGCAGTTTTTGTCGGCATAGGCGCAGGCAGGCCCGGCCCCGAGTGTTGGGCAACCGGCGCCTGAGCGGCGTGCCGCGCAGGGATCGCGCCCCTGGCCCACTGATCGCCGCGCGCCGTCGCAGGTGTTTCTTCGGGCACATCCCGCCCGGCGCTGCCGCCCTTCCATGGTAGTTGTTCCATGGGGCGGCTCCGTGCCTTCCGCCAGTTGCGCCAAGAGCGCAGCAGCGATGGGTGTGGGCGACGAGAGCGGCGAGAAGTGGCCATGGCCGGCCAGCCAGATGTGCTGCACATGCGTGCAGGCCCGCGATAGCTGCACCGCCATATCTGCCGTTGCAGAGGGTGAGTCTTTGCCCCAGAGCGCTACCACCGGGCCGCCATAGGGCGCGCCGTGCGGGGCCCAGGCGCCGGCGGTAACTTCCCGGAAGTCGCGTTTCAGGGCCGGGATCTGCAAGACAAGGCGTTGCCGCTGCGCAGCCGTGAGGCGGGCCCACTGCCCCACGCCTCCCCAATATTCCAGGAAAGCGCGGGCCAGTGCGCTGGGCGCGCCCGTTCCATGCTCTCTCCAAACCGCCTCAAGCGCGCGGGGAAGGGCGCCGAGTTCCGCGATCAGCGGATCGTAGAGCGTCAGGCTTTTGACCGCCCGTGGCATCACCTGGGCCAGCCGCACCGCAACCGCGCCACCGAAGGAGTGACCCACCACGTGAACCGGGCGGCGAAGGGCTGAGACCCGCGCGCAAAGCCAGGTTAGCCGATCTGACGTGAGGGCGGCGGATCTGCCGTAGCCCGGCAGGTCGGGCGCCACCACCTTTGCGGTGCCCGCAGTGGCCTCTGACAAGGAGCGCCACTGTCTGCCGGTGCTGGCTGACCCGTGCAGAGCCAGCACAACAGGGCTGTTCGCAGCAGATGCGGCTAGCATGCGCGTTTAGCTCCTTCCGAAAGGCGCTGCGCGCGGGGCGTCACGCAAGATCCTTAACCTGCGCCCGCGACAACGGGATCAGCCGGGGAATGAGCATCGGCACCTGGCGCTGGTAGACGCGATACACATCGCCAAACTCACGCAGGAGGGATCGTTCTTCGAACCAAAGCCCGATCATCACGTAAAGCGTCATCAGCCCGGCGAAGAGAAGGTGCCCTACCGTCATATGCGGGGTCGCAAAGAGCAGCAGGATCACACCAAGCTGCATCGGGTGGCGCACGAAACGATACAGACCGGGCGCCCGGAACCGGGGCTCGGGCATGGCCGTGTTCGCGTTGGCCGACCAGATCTGCCGAAGGCCAAAAAGCTCAAAGTGATCGATCAGGAAGGTTGCTAGCAGCACAAGCCCCAGGCCGAGGGCGAAGAGCGCGTAGGCGATTGCCGCGGCCATACCATCGACATGCCAGATCACGCCCGGCATCGGGCGCCATTGCCACATCGCGAAGCTGAGAAAGAGTGCCGATTGCAAAACATAAGTGCTGCGCTCGGCATCGGCGGACACGATCGTGATCCACCATTTCTTGAAGCGCTGGCGGGCCATGAGGCTGTGAAAGAACCCGAACAGAAAGACGAGGCCGATATTGATGGCAATGGCCTGGCCCAGCGGCGTGGCAAACCCGTCATTGATCGCCTTCGGCACGAAGAGATCAAGCAGGAAGCCCGCGAGATAGAGGAAAGAGGCGTTGAAGAGGGCGTAGCAGGTGACCCCGTACACCAGCAGGAATGGGCGTTGCATGGTTTGCTCCGTTGAAATGATGCGTGCCGGACATTCCGGCTTGCGGCGGAGTAGGGCCATGCGGGCCGGGCTGCTTGAGGATTGCCTGAGCCTTTCCTGAGGATCGCCTTGGGTTGCCGCCTAGCCCTGCGGCTTCGCTCGCCCGGCCCTGCGTGCTATGGGAAGGGATGATCTACGCGTTCGGCGAATATGTGCTGGACACGCTCCGGGTGGCGCTGCGCCAAGGGGAGCGCATCATACCGCTTGAGCCCAAAAGCTACGATCTGTTGTGCCTTCTGATCGAGAACCGCGATCGCGTGGTGTCGCGCGACGAGATCTTCGATCAGGTCTGGCCCGGAGTTTTTGTGACCGAGGCATCGCTCTCCACGGCGGTTTCGCAGATCCGGCGGGCCCTCGGCGATGATGGCAAGGAGCAGGGTGTTGTCAGAACCGTGCGGGGGCGCGGGTTTCAGTTCGTCGCCGAGGCGCGGGGGCTTGCTGCGCAGCCGGCGGAGGCGGCGGCTGGTGGCGGGGCAGGCGATGCCAGCCCGCGCCGCGGCCCGCCGGTGATCGCCGTTCTGCCGTTTGGGCTGATCGGTACGGATGATACGCACCGGGCCATTGCCGAGGCGGTGCCGACAGAGCTGATCGCCACGCTGGCCCGGCTGAAATCGCTCAAGGTTATCGCGCGCGGCTCTGCCTTTCGGTTCAACGGGGCAAATGCCGATCTTGATGAGATCCGCGCGAAACTGGGCGCGACCTACGCGCTTTCGGGCTCGGTAGAGCTATCGGGCCGCCGCCTTTCGATCATGGCAGAGCTTGTTGATCTGAGGGATCACCAGATCGTCTGGTGCGAGTCGTTCACCGGCGGTCTTGACGATGTGTTCGATCTGCGCGGGCAGATTGCCCGCGAGGTGGCCGATGTTCTGGAGTTTCGGCTGGCAATGCATGAGTCAGAATTGCTCCGCCATGTTCCGTCAGAGAACCTGGATGCCTGGGGCCATTATCACCGCGGCGTCCGGGCGATGTATCACTATAACGACGCCGATAATCGGGCGGCGGGCGCCCATTTCGCCCGCGCCGCCGCGCTTGATCCCGGATTCGCGCGGGCCCATGCAGGCTTGTCCTACACGGAATTCCAGAACTACTTTCAACGCTTCGGCACGGCCTTCGATCACCATAAGGATCTGGCGCTCGATCATGCCGAAACCGCGGTTCGGCTGGATCCGGTTGACCCCTATTGCAACCTGATGCTGGGGCGCGCGAAGTGGGTTTTTGGCGAGGTTGAAGACGGTCTGACCTGGGTTGACCGCTCGCTGAACCTATCGCCGAATTACTCCTTCGCCTTCTACAACAGCGCCCTCCTGAATACGGTGCTTTGTGACGGCGAGCGCGCCGAAGCGCACGTGGCGGCAGCGCTGGCACGCAGCCCGCTTGATCCGCATCTGCAAACGATGATGGGTACGCGCGCGCTGGCCGCATTTGTGCGCGGCGACGAAAAGGCCGCCCTGCAGCATGCCGAGGAGGCGATCCGCAGACCGAACGCGCATCTGCACGTCTACCTGATCGCAGCGGGTCTTCAGGCCCTCTACGGCCGGGAGGCGACGGCCGAACGCGCGGTCGCCGAGATCAGGCGGCGCAATGTGCCGGCGGCCAAGACCGGGTTCCTGCAGCATTTCGGATTGCGCGATGAGGCCCGGCGGCAAGAGCTGCTTTCCGCGCTGGAGCGGCTGGGGGTTTAGATTTGCGCAGGCGCGGCCATGGCTTCGGGCTTGGATCCAGCCGTTCCGATCATCCACCGTCCCGATGGGCAGGTTCCGGCATCGTTACGTCTGCCCGGTCTTCGGGCCGCCATAGAGGCGGCGAAACAGGATCGGCGTCAGATACATCGGGATCTGGTAGCAGCCGATGAAGCCCAGCAGATCAAACGTGATGTCGGGTGGGAGCGCCACGAGGAAGAGCGCGATGTTGCGGTTACCGGCCACGATGCTGATCGCGGGGCGATCCTCGGGCGCGGTGGTTCGCGCCACTGTGCCGAAGGCGATGAGTTGCGCAGAGAAGTTCAGCCCCGCGGCAAAGGCCAGCCACAGCAGGAAGGCGATGGGCGCGGATGTCAGCATTGGGCCGACGGCGGACATCAGGCCGATGACCACGATGCCAAGCAGGATGGCAGAGGCGCCATCGAGGCTTTGTTCCTGGGCGGGAGTGAGGGCTTCCCATCGCCCGCGGCGCAATAGCAGCGCTGCCCCGCCTGCCAGCAGGATCACCGCCACAAGACGCCCCGCGGCGCCGAGCACGGCCCCGGTATCAAGTTCGGGCAGAAGGAACAGAACCGGCAGGACCGTAAGCGGAAAGAGGGCCGTGCCCACCATCAAGAGGCGCAAGGCCGCTTCCGGCCGCACATTCATGATGAGGGCGAAGTTCGGGCTCCCGGTTACGGAAGGGGCCGCGAACATCAAGGTCGCCGCCAGCGCCGCCGTGGTGCCTGCGGCACCGAGCAGGTGCGCGAGCGCGAAGACCAGAAGCGGCAGACCGATCTGATAGATCAGGATCAGGCGGATCACGCCAAAATCGCCCCCGAGCCCCCGCCAGATTGCATCCGGCCCAACGCGGAACGCGGCCAGAAACAGGAGCGCCGCGATCATCAGGGGCAGATAGGGCCGCAGTGCCTCGGCCAGGCCCGGCATCGTTAGCCCGGCCAGGAGACCGGCAATCAGGCACCATCGGCCGTGGCGCGCAGCCAAGCGCAGCATCTGGGCAATCTAGCCGGGGCCACCCCGCATCGTTTCGGGTAGCCAGAGCGCAAGTTCGGGCACCCAGATCAGGATGAAGCACATCAGAACCATGATCAGGAACATCGGCAGCGCGGCCCGCGTGATGTATCCCATTTCGTGATGCGTCATGCCTTGTAACACGAAGAGATTGAACCCGATGGGCGGCGTGATCTGCGCCATTTCAACCACCACGACGACAAAGATGCCGAACCAGATCAGATCGATGCCGGCCTCGCGCACCATCGGTTCCACCACCGCCATGGTGAGCACCACGCTTGAGATGCCATCGAGGAACATCCCCAGAATGATATAGAAAACCAGGAGCACCATGAGCAGTTCAAACCGCGAGAGCTCCATCGCAGCCACGCCTTCGGCCAGCGCCCGGGGCAGCCCGGTGAAGCCCATGGCAAGCTTGAGGAATGCTGCCCCGGCCAGAATAAGCGCGATCATCGCCGAGGTGCGCGTGGCGCCCATCAGGCTTTCGGTAAACGTGCCCCAGTTCAGCGAGCCCTGGCTGGCGGCCAGAACGAGCGCGCCGATCACCCCGATGGCCGCGGCCTCGGTTGCCGTGGCGTAGCCGCCATACATCGATCCGATCACCACGAAGATCAGCAGCAGAACCGGGATCAGGTAGCGAGAGTTCGAAAGCTTGTCGGCCAGGCTCATCCCGGTTTCCTGCTTAGGGTTCCAGCCGCTGGAGAGCTTGGAGTAGATCGCCACATAGCCCATGAACATCAGGGCCAGGCAGAGGCCCGGCAGCACCCCGGCAAAGAACAGCTGGGTGATGCTTTCGTTGACGGTTACCCCGTAGACGATCAGCGCCAGCGAGGGCGGGATCATCAGGCCCAGCGTCGCGGCCCCGGCCAATGTTCCGATCACCACACGTTCGGGATATTCGCGGGCCCGAAGCTCGGGGATCGACATCTTGCCAACCGTGGTAAGCGTGGCTGCGGAAGAGCCGGACACGGCGGCAAACACCGTGCAGCCCACGATATTGGTATGCACCAGCCCGCCGGGCAGGCGCGCCAGCCATGGCGACAGGCCGCGGAACATGTCTTCCGACAGCCGGGTTCGGAACAGGATCTCTCCCATCCAGATGAAGAGGGGCAGGGCGGTCAACGTCCAGCTAGAGCTTGAGGCCCAGATCGTCGTCAGCATTGCGTCGCCCACAGGGCGGGTGGTGAAAAGCTCCATCCCCACCCAGGCCACGCCCATCAGGGCCAGGCCAACCCAGACCCCCGTGCCCAGAAGCAGGAAAAGCACGAAGAGGAAGATCGTGATTGCGTAGACTTCGGTCATGCCCCGCTACTCCCCATGCCCGACTGTTTCGGCATTGATCCGGTGTTCCCCCCTGAGGAACAGGTGCACCAGATTATCGAGCAGCGCGATGGTGAGAAGCCCGCCGCCCAGAACCATGACCGATTGCGGGATCCAGAGCGCGGTTGCATCCTGACCCTGGCTGATATCGTTGAACTTCCAGGACCAGTAGACGAAGAAATAGGCATAGTACGTGAAATATGCCGCGATCGCCGCGCCCAGCGCGAAGCACCAGATTTCAAGTGCCCACTTGATGCGGCGGGGCACGGCGTTCAGCAGGATCGAGACCCGAATATGAGCGCCCCGCCCCAGCGCGTTGGCAAAGGCAAAGAAGGAGGCCGCCGCCATCGCATATCCGGCGTAATTCGGGGCGCCCGGAAACACCTCTCCGGTCCAGCGGGCGAGCATCTGGACCACGATCAAAACAAGGATCGCGATCAAGCACAGCGCGGCCAGCACCCCGGCCGCCAGATAAAGAAAATCCAGAACCTTGCGTAATGCGCCCATGTCTTGCCCCCCACCCGGATTTGTAGGGGAAGGCGCGCAATGGCGCCGTCCTCCTGTTTCTTGTTTGCTTACTCGGCGTTGAACGCCTCAACGATGGCAGCGCCGGGCTCGCCCGCGGCTTCAAGCCATTCCGCCGTCATCGTGGCGCCAACGGCTTTCAAACCCTCCATGAGGTTCTCGTTGGCTGGCTCCACGGTCATGCCGCCGGCGGCAAGCCCCGCAAGGGTAAAGCCCGTGTATTCCTTGGCGCGCCAGGTTCCGGCATATTCAGCCATGCCGGCACAGGCCATCACGATGTTCTTGTTGGCATCAGACACATCCGCCCAGACATCGGAGTTGACCATCACGTAGTTGCGCGGCAGCCAGGCATCGACCGAGTAGAAGTAGTTCAGGCTTTCCCAAACCTTGCGGTCGTAGCCCGTTGCCCCAGAGGAAACCATGCTGTCGGCCACACCGGTGGCGAAGGCCTGGCTGATTTCGGCGGCTTCGATCGTAACCGGCAGCATGCCCGTCAGTTCCGCCAGGCGCGACGTGGCGTTGTTGTAGGAGCGGAACTTCACGCCAACCATATCTTCCATGGTGGTGACTTCATCGCGGAAGTAGAGCCCCTGGGGCGGCCAAGGCACGGAATAAAGCAGTGTCAGGTTCTGTTCGGCCAGAACCTCTTCCACGGCGGGCTTGGCGATCTCATAGAGCTTGTCGTGCTCATCGAAGGACGACACCAGGAAGGGAACGGAATCCCAGCCGAAGATCGCGCTTTCGTTCTGGTGGCCGGATAGCAGGCGCTCGCCGATGGGAACCTGGCCGGTTTGAATGGCGCGCTTGATATCGGCCCCCGCGAAAAGCGAGCCGCCGGGATGTGTGGTGATGGAGATATCGCCGCCAGTACCGGTGGTGACGCATTCTGCGAATTCCGCCCCCGTGACCGAGTGGAAGTTCGAGCCGGAATAGGCCATCGGCATATCCCAGTTCTCGGCGATGGCAGGCGTTGCCAATGCGGCAACCGCAACGGCCCCGGCGTAGAAAGATGTCATGTGGTTCATTTCGGTCTCCCTGTTGTGCGGTTTTTTTCGGAAAGTGTGTCAGCCCACAGTCCCTAAGCGAAACGTGCCGGGGAATAAGGGCTTAGGTCAAGGTTTGGGTTCTTGCCCGCTACGATCTGCGCCATGATGCGCCCCGTCTTGGGCCCGCCTGTCATGCCAACATGGTCGTGCCCAAAGGCCGCAAACGCGCCCTGCAAATGCGCCGCCTCGCCGATCACGGGGATCGAATCTACCATCGAGGGGCGATGGCCCATCCACTCCTCTGTCTTCTTCCAGGTGAGGCCGGGCATTGCGGCGCGGATGTTCTTTTCGAGCAGTTCGAAGGGGGCGCGGGATGGCGGTGCGGTGAGCCCCCCAAACTCCACCACCCCTGCAAGCCGGATGCGCCCTTCCATGGGCGTTGCCACAAACTTGCCCGCTGCCACCATCACTGGCGCGCGGGGCATCATCGAAGGCTCCCACAGTTCAAGATGATAGCCCCGCTCGCTTTCCAGCGGCGGAGGCGCGAGGCCGAACTCACCTGCGAGGGTTTTTGACCATGCGCCGGTGGCCAGCACCGCGGCATCGCAGGCGATGGTTTCGCCCCCAGCCCGCAGGCCCGTCACCTTCCCGCCCTCGCGCAGAACGCCGTCGACATCCGCCTTGACCATCCTGGCGCCCTTGGCTTCTGCATGGGCAGCAAGCGCCCGGACATAGGCGCCGGGATCGCTGATCAGCCCGTGATTGCCAAGCCTGACGCCGAAGTTGATGCTGGGCCCGAAACCGGGATCGTAGGCGCGCCATTCCTCCCCTTCCAGCGTATCCCACTCAAAGCCGTTTTCGGCGCGCACCTGCCAGCCGAACGCATCGCTCTCAAAATGCGCGCGGTCGCGGTAGAGGTAGAGATAGTCCGACGGCACGATATAGCGCTCTGCCCCCGTGCCCGCCGCAAGCGCCTGATGGTCGGCCAGACTGTCGCCGATGATCTGCGCCAGGGCCTTTGCCCGGCGCTTGACCGTCTCCGCCTTGGCCGTGCCGAGGTAGCGGATAAGCCACGGCAAAAGCTTCGGCACGTAGCCCCATTTCAGGAATAAGGGCTGGTTGGGATCGAAAAGCATACCGGGCGCTTTGCGCAGAAGGCCCGGAACCGTTACCGGAACCACGGAGCAGGATGCCAGAACGCCGCCATTGCCGAAGCTGGCGCCCGCAGCCGGCCCCTCGCGATCAATCAGGATGACCCGGTGCCCCTCGCGCTGCAGCCAGATCGCGGTTGAAACCCCCACGATCCCGGCGCCGGCGATTGCCACGGTTTTGGCGGGTTCAGCCATGGGATGTGACCTTTGCGTAGTGATCCAGTTTTTCGATATCCGGGCGGATGCCCAGCCCCGGCCCATCGGGCAGAACAACCTCGCCGCCGTCGCAGGGAAACGGGGTTTCAAGAATGTCTTCCCGCAGGAAGTACCGCGCCTGGTAGAATTCGCAGCCCAAGGTGATCTCGGGCGTTGCGGCGATCATGTGAGCACCGGCAAGATGGGCCAGCCCGGCCTCGAACATATCGCCGCCATAGGCCGTTAAGCCGTGGGCGGCTGCCAGTTCTGCAACCTTCTGGGCCCGCCGCAGGCCCCCGGCCTTCATGATCTTGACGGAAACGCCATCGCAGATCTTCTCGCGGATCGCCCGCGCCATGTCTTCCGGCCCAAACACGCTTTCATCCGCCAGAAGCGGCACCTCGATGCTGGCGCGGATTTCGGCCATCGCATCGCTGAGCGCTGCGCGCACGGGCTGCTCGATGAAATCCGGCCCCGTTGCGGCAACCTCTTTCACCTGCCGCAAAGCGCTCTCGGGGGCGAGCCCCTGATTGTAATCCACACGCACCGAAAACTCCGGCCAGTCGCTGGCAATGCGTTCCAGGCGCATCATGTCAAACCCATGCCCGGCAAAGCCGGTTTTAAGCTTGATCAGCCCCACGCCATCGTCACGCAGCCGCGCAAGAAGCGCCTCATCCCGGCCCCAGTCTGGATCCGCGATCGAAACCGACAAGGGGATTGCATCCCGAACCTTGCCACCCAGAAGCGTATGGACGGGCTGGTTCAAAATCCGCCCTTCAAGATCCAGCAGGGCGCTTTCAAGCGCCGCTTTCGCCTCGGTGCAATGCGCCACGGCGCGCGTTGCATCGGCCATGATGGCGCAGCGGTCAGCCACCGGGCGGCCGATCACGTGCGGGCGGATGTAGCGATCAAGCGCGGCAAAGCTGGCTTCGGGCGAGCCGGTGAACACGGCCCAGGGCGAGGCTTCGCCAAAACCCGCCGCACCGCCCTCGCCGGTCAGCCGCAGCACGATGACTTCGCAATGGCCGGCAACCTTGCCGATGCCGTGATCGCGCACAGACACCACAGGCAGTTCCAGATACCAAAGATCGAACCCTGTGATGATCTGCTCGAGGTCTCCCAACGCCGTCACGCAACCCATTCCGAAACGGGGGCCGCGGCCTCGTGCAGGGGTTGAGAGATTACGTCAACCAGCGTTGGCCCCGGATGGGCAATGGCCTCGCGCAGAATTTCGGGAAGCGCGCGCGGGTTTTCAACCGTCCAGGATTTTACCCCGAAGGCCCGGGCGACGGCCGCATGATCTGTCCGGTCAAAATCGACATTGTAGAACCGCTGCCCGAAGCCCGCGTTCTGCCCCGCCTTGATCCACCCGAAGACGGCGTTGGAGAACACGACGGAGGTTACGGGGATGTTGTAGCGCACCAGCGTTTCGAACTCCCCACAACAAAACCCGAACGATCCATCGCCCATAACCGCGATGGTCTTGGATTGCGGGCGGCCCACATAGGCGCCCATGGCCGCGGAAAGGGAATAGCCAAGCGCCCCATGGGCCCGGTTCGTGATGAAGTGCCGCCCCGGTTTGCGCCACCGGTAATGTGCCGAGAAGTAAGGGCAGGGCGTGCCGGGATCGGCGACGATGGTTGCATCGTCATCCAGGATCTCGGCCAGGGCCGCTATTACGGCCTCAGGCCGGATCGGGGTTTCGCCGCTTGCCGCAAGGGGTTCAAACGCCGCCAGCTTGGCGGCCCAGGCGGCTTCCGCCCGCGCGGCGCCATTCTGCCCGGGGCTCTCGGATCGGGAAAGCTCCGCCACCAATGCCTCAAGCGCCAGCTTCGCATCGGCAACAATCGCAACATCCGTTTGATAGTTCGCCCCGATCACGCCGGGATCGCTATCGATATGGATGATCCTGCAGCCGGGCGTGGGGCAGCGCCAGCGCTCCGTCGTTACCGATCCGGCGCGGCACCCCACGAAGAGCACAAGATCCGCCTCTTCGACAACCGCCCGGGTTGCGGGCACGCCGCCGTTTGAGCCGACCACACCGATGGCGCGGCGCGCGGTTTCGGCGATGGCCCCCTGCCCCGAAACGGTGGTTGCAATCGGGATATCGAGACGGTCTGCCAAGGCCTCCAAAGCGCTGAAGGCCCCGGCAATGACCGGGCCGCCGCCGCAAATCACCACGGCGTTTTTGGCGCTTCGCAACGCTTCCGCCGCCGCAACGATATCGGCTTCAACCGGGGCCGCGCGCCCGGCGGGAAACTGCGTGTGGCGCGGTTCTGCCCAGATCTCTGCCGCGTCGACTTCTGCCTTCTGGGTATCGAAGGGTAGCGCGAGATGAACCGCGCCGGGGCGCCCCGTCGCCATCTCCCGAAAAGCCCGGCGCATCATGGCGGGCAGCCGCGCCGCGTTATCCAGCGCCGCGTTCCACTTCGTCAAAGGCCGAAAGAGGGCGACCTGATCCAACTCTGTCAGCGGGTAGCGCCCGGCGGAAGTTGTTGCCACATCCGTGGTAATGGCCAAAATCGGAACCGAGCTTTCATTGGCTTCAACAAGCCCCGGCAGAATGTATGTAGCCCCGCCGCCGGATGGGCCCTCGCAAACGCCGGGGCGCCCGGTTACCCGGGCATATCCATCGGCCATGTAGGCCGCGTGGCGCTCATCACGAGTGAGGAAATGGGTGATCTCGTGATCCAGCCGGGCCAGCGCATCATAAAACGGCAAGGTCGTATCGCCGCAAAGGCCGAACATGTGCTGCACGCCATAGGCCTGAAGCATCCGAACCATCGCTTCGGCGCCGGTCATGTGATTTGGATTGGCCAAGTCTTCCCCCGCTTCCACGGAGCTTGGAAAGACAAACGAAACACGTCAATGGTTAATCATTTCGGTGGAGGCGTGGGATGAAGGCGACCGGCGGCAAATCAGTCTACGGGGCATCGGTTGGGATCCTGATGCTGGAGGCCCGCTTCCCCAGAATAACGGGGGATGTGGGGAACGCGCTGACCTGGGGTTTCCCGGTTCACTACAAGGTTGTGAAGAACGCCTCGCCCGATCTCGTGGTGCGTAAGGAGGCAGAGGGGATGTTGCCGGCCTTCATCGAGGCGGGGGAAGAGCTTGTTGCCATGGGGGCTGACGGCATCACCACGAATTGCGGGTTCCTCTCCGTCTTTCAGGCCGAACTGAGCGCCGAGCTCAAGGTTCCCGTGGCCGCCTCGTCGCTGATGCAGGTGCCGATGATCAACGCGCTTCTGCCACCGGGAAAAACCTGCGGGGTTCTCACCATCTCTGGCGGCACGCTGACGGAGCGCCACCTGGCCGCGGCCAATGTGCCGCCCGGCACCCCGATCGGAACAACCGAGGGCCTAAGAGAATTTACCCGTGTCATTCTGGATGATGAGCCCGAGATGGATGTGGCCGTAGCGGCGCAAGACAACGTGGATGCCGCGAAACGGCTGGTGGCCGACAACCCGCAGATCGGCGCCTTACTGCTCGAATGCACGAACATGGTGCCCTATGCCGCCGCCATACGGGAGGCCATCGGGATGCCCGTCTTTTCCATGGTGAGCTTTATCGAGTGGTTTCAATCGGGCCTTGCGCCCCGCCGCTTCGCCGCCCACGGCCAGATCCGATAGCGCGCATCGGCAGCTTGCAATATGCGTCGCGGTAGCAAAGTGTTTCAGCCGCGTGTGCCGCCCTGCCTGAGAGCCCGTTGAATCGACTTCTGGAAAACCGCTGGTTTGTGTTGGCCGTGCTTTTCTTGGCGCGCGTCACCATGGCGTTTCAATTTCAGTCCGTCGCCGCGCTTTCGCCCGCCTACATGGCGCGTTTTGATGTTGCGCTTGCAGATATCGGCCTTCTGATCGGCCTCTATCTGGCGCCGGGTTTGGCCATTGCCCTGCCGGGAGGGGCGATTGGCCGAAGGTACGGCGATCGCCAGGTGATCGCCTTCGGCATGGCGCTGATGCTCGCCGGCGCCATCGCCATGGTTCTGGCGCAAACCTGGGAAGGGCAGATGCTTGGGCGCCTGCTGGCCGGAACCGGCGGCGTGCTTCTCAATGTTCTAATGTCCAAGGTCGTGACGGATTACTTCGCCGGACGCGAAATTGCGATGGCCATGGGGGTCTTCGTGAACTCATGGCCCGTGGGCATCGCCGCGGCTCTGCTCTTTCTGCCACTGGTCGGCGCCCCCGGCGATCCGGGAATTGCGCAGATGCTGGTTGTGTTCACCACTCTTGCGGGCCTCGTTCTTTTCTTGCTCGGAACGCGCGCCGCGGCGCCATCCCGGGAAGACCAATCCGAAGGGGCGAAGCTCAGGGGTGCGGCTTTGGCCGCGGTCATTCTCGCCGGTGCGATCTGGAGCCTTTACAATGGCGCGCTGGCGATGGTTTTCGGGTTCGGCCCGGCCATGTTGGTGGAGCAAGGCTGGGCCCTGACCGATGCCAGCGCGGCAACAAGCATTGTGCTTTGGCTGGTGGCGGTTTCGGTTCCGCTGGGCGGTATTCTGGCCGATCGGCTGGGGCGCAGAGATGCCGTGATTGTGCTTGGATGCGTGGTGTTCGGCATCTGCCTTTGCATCGCGCCAGGTTCGGGCAACGTCGTTGCGATTTTCGTGCTGACGGGCCTGTTCGCCGGGCTTCCGGCCGGGCCCATCATGAGCCTGCCGGCAATGGTGTTGCACCCTGGAAACCGCGCTTTGGGAATGGGGGTGTTCTTCACGCTCTTTTACGTGGGCGTTGTGTTCGCTCCGATCCTTGGCGGGGCCATCGCGGACGTGGCGGGAACATCCCGCATGGCCTTCGACTTCGGGGCTGCATTGCTGGCCTTGTGCTGCGGGATGCTCCTTGCCTTCAACAGGATCGCCGGCTTTGCCCAGCGCCGGTGACGGGGCCACCTTTTGGGTTCGCCTAAGCGCTTGCGGCGTTCTCCACATGCCATCCCCCGCCCGCATCGATATGGCGAACGGAACACTCGTCAATCAGATCCTGGTAGCCCGGCGGAAGGAACGAATCCTGCCAGCTTTTGCCAAACCGCGCCTGTACCGCTTCGAGATCCCGCCAAACGGATGTGAAGACGACATAGTCTTCATTCGTGCCAACGCCGCGGCCGAAGAAGAAGCCCAAGTTCCCCGGATATCCGCGCACAACCTCCGCCGAGGTAACCCCAAACTTCTCGATCAATGCCGCTGCGCAACCGGGCTTTGCCTGCACTTCAAACACCCGCAGGATGGGTCCGGAAGTTGCCGGTGTCTCATTCATATGCAGGCTCCCATCCTGCCAGTGTTGCTGCGCGCTGTGGCCGGCGCTTCTACTCGTGCCTACTCTGGGCGAATGCGATCGCATCCTCCAGCCGGTCGTCGCCCCAAAAAAGCTCGCCGCCCACCACCATACTGGGCGCGCCGAAGATGCCGCTGTTCCGCGCCCGATCGGTCGTGGCGCGGAGGGTCTCCTTGATCTCGGGGCTTCGCGCCCGTTCAAGCCACGGCCCGGGCGAAACACCGCAGGTTTCGAGCGCGCTGCGCAGGATCCGTTCATCCGAGATGTCTGCCCCCTGGCCAAATTGCGCTGCAAAGATCGAGCGCGCGAAGGCGCCGCACCAGGGCTGCTCCAAAACTGCCGTCATGATCCGCGCTGCTTTCAATCCATTCATCGGAAACATGCGCGGCCGGATGAAAGGCAGGCGATATGCTTCGCTGCGCCGCGCCATGTCCCGCCACATGTACTCTCCCTTCACCGGGTCCAGAACGAAGGGGGATGTTTCCATGCCGCGATCCCGGAAGATCGGGCCGAGAAGAAAGGGCCGCCACACGAACTCCACCTCGGCGGCGGTGAGCAGGGCCTCGGCGCGCGAAACCGTCAGATAGGAGTAGGTGCTTGCGAACTCGAACCAAATCTCGAGTTTCACGCGATCCAACCCCTTCCGCAGCTATGGCGCACCAGCCGAACATCAGGCCCGATGCGCATGTCATTCTTCTCTGGCCGTTCGTAACAGGCGCCGTCCGCGAAATCGAGCGGAACTGAGCTGCGCCTACCCTGCCGCCTCGCAACACACCCAGGGATGTCCGAACGCCGTCCTGCCGCCCGCGGCGGTGAAAGCCATGCGAACCCAGGATCCCACGGCCAACGCGGCCGAGTTTCCGGGGCGCCTAATAGCTTTGATATCTGCGAAAACAGTGGTGAGCCGTGCAGGATTCGAACCTGCGACCCACTGATTAAAAGTCAGTTGCTCTACCAACTGAGCTAACGGCCCACTCGGGCGCCGTGCCTAACCGGGGGCCCCTTATGCGTCAAGGGTGAATCCCGGGCGCAGGGTTCCCATGGCGCGCGCGCCCGGCTATATGCCGCGCCATGCGCAATGGCCATCAGGATCAGGGCTTCCGCTTTCTGAAGATGCACGGGCTCGGCAACGATTTCGTTGTCTTCGATACCCGTGCGCGGGCGTTCGATATGACCCCCGCGCTGGCCCGGGCGCTGGGGGACAGGCATAGGGGCGTGGGCTTCGATCAGTTGGCGATCATCGCCGATGATCCGGAGGCCGATCTGCAGCTAACCTTCTATAACGCCGATGGCTCCACAGCCGGGGCCTGCGGCAATGCCACCCGCTGCATCGCAGCGCGGGAGATGGAGATGACCGGGCAGGCGCAGCTTACGATCCGCACAGAGCGTGGGCTGCTGGAGGCCGAGGATGCCGGCGGCGGCCAGACGGCGGTGAATATGGGCAAACCCCTTCTGGGCTGGCGCGACATCCCGCTTGCAGAAGAGGCCGATACGCTCAGCTTGCCGCTCGATGGTGCGCCCGCGGCTACTGGCATGGGCAATCCCCATTGCACATTCTTCGTGGAGGATGCCGAGGCGGAGGATCTTGCCGCCTATGGCGCGCG
This sequence comes from Paracoccaceae bacterium, assembly GCA_028285485.1. Taxonomy (GTDB): domain Bacteria; phylum Pseudomonadota; class Alphaproteobacteria; order Rhodobacterales; family Rhodobacteraceae; genus JANQPC01. Next base: position 74,164 of record JANQPC010000054.1, read on the forward strand.
GTTCGAGGCGCATCCGCTCTTCCCGGAGCGCACGAATGTGCAGATCGCCTCGCGCGTGGGTCCCGATCATCTGCGCGTGCGGGTGTGGGAACGGGGGGTGGGCGTGACGCTTGCCTCAGGCTCCTCCTCCTGCGCCGTGGGCGTGGCTGCGGCGCGGCGGGGGATTACCGGGCGCCAGGTGGCGATCGATCTCGATGGCGGGCGGATCGGGGTGGATTGGCGCGAGGATGGCGTGTGGATGACGGGGCCGACGGCCCATGTTTTCACCGGCACGCTTACGCCGGAATTCCTGGAGGCGCTCTGATGGATCGGCGCGCACCCGTCTTCTCGAACCACGGCTGCCGATTGAACGCCTATGAAACCGAGGCGATGAGGGATCTCGCGGCCCGGGCCGGGCTTTCGGATGCCGTGATCATCAACACCTGCGCGGTGACGGCCGAGGCGGTGCGCAAGGCACGGCAGGATATCCGGCGGCTGCGGCGCGAGAACCCCAATGCGCGCCTGATCGTGACCGGTTGCGCGGCGCAGACGGAGCCTGAGCGCTTTGCCGCGATGGGCGAGGTCGATTACGTGATCGGTAATGTCGAGAAGATGCAACCTAGCACCTGGGCGCGCCTCGCACCGGATCTGGTTGGCGAGACCGAGCCGGTGATGGTGGACGATATCATGTCGGTCACCGAAACGGCGGGGCATCTGATCGATGGGTTCGGCACCCGGGCGCGCGCCTATGTGCAGGTGCAAAACGGCTGCGATCACCGCTGCACCTTCTGCATCATCCCCTTTGGCCGGGGCAATTCACGCTCCGTGCCCGCGGGCGTGGTGGTAGAGCAGATCCGCCGCCTTGTGGCGCGGGGCTATAACGAGGTGGTGCTCACCGGCGTGGATCTTACAAGCTGGGGCGCCGATCTGCCCGCCGCGCCGCGGCTGGGCGATCTGGTGCGCCGCATCCTCACCCTGGTGCCGGAGCTTCCGCGCCTGCGCATCAGCTCGATTGACAGTATCGAGGTGGATGACGCCCTGATGCAGGCCATCGCGGAAGAGCCGCGGCTGATGCCGCATCTGCATCTCAGCCTGCAGGCGGGCGATGATCTGATATTGAAGCGCATGAAGCGGCGGCATCTGAGCGGCGATGCGATCGCGTTCTGCCAAGAGGTGCGCCGCCTCCGCCCGGAGATGACCTTTGGCGCCGATATCATCGCGGGGTTTCCAACAGAGACGGAGGCGATGTTCGAAAACTCGCTGCGCCTCGTGGACACCTGCGATCTCACATGGCTGCATGTGTTCCCCTACTCACCCCGGCCCGGAACGCCCGCCGCGCGCATGCCGCAGGTGGCGGGCCCGGCGATCCGCGAACGCGCGGCGCGGCTGCGCGCAGCAGGGGAAAGGGCCGTTGCCCGTCATCTCGCGGCGCAGGTTGGCACCCTCCAGCCGGTTTTGATGGAATCGCCGCGGCGGGGCCGCACGCCGCAGTTTGCGGAAGTTGATTTCGGCACCGATCAGCCGGTGGGCCGGATCATCCCCGCCCGCATCACCGGCCAGAACGGCCAGCGCCTTCAGGCAGACCCGGAGAGAACACCATGATGCGCCTTCACCACGCCGCCGCTTCGCCCTTTGTGCGCAAGGTCATGATCGTGCTGCATGAAACGGGGCAGTTGGGGGAGGTGGAGCTTGTGGCGGCCCATGCCTCGCCCATCGATGCAACGAATGCGCCGCTCAAGCACAACCCCCTTGGCAAGATCCCGGCGCTGGAGCGCGAAGAGGGCCCTGCGCTTTACGATAGCCGGGTGATCACCCGTTACCTCGATGCCCGCGCCGATGGCGGGCTTTACCCGGCGGCACCAGCGCTTTGGGATGTGCTGACGCTTGAGGCCACGGGCGACGGGATCATGGAAGCGGCGCTGCTGATCGTTTATGAAGGCCGGTTCCGCAGCCCCGAGGCGCAGCTTGCGCCCTGGGTCGATGGCCAGTGGGCCAAGATCACCAGCGCTTTGGAAATGATCGAGGCTAGTTGGATGGGCCATCTGGCGGGGCCGTTCGGGGCCGGTCAGATCGCAATTGCATCTGCGCTGGGCTATGTGGATTTCCGGCTGGGCGCGCGGGATTGGCGCTCCGGCGCACCGCAACTTGCCGCATGGTTTGCCGAGATATCGGAGCGCCCGTCGTTCAAAGCCACGGTTCCGGGCGATTAGGGGCAACGCGGCAAAACCGCCCCGGGGCAAATTGCTCACGTTTGCTGGCTGGACGACTCCTCCGCCGGAAGCTAGATAACCGCGCGACGCGGCGCCCAGCCCAGGGCGCCCGAGATGCTGTGACCAGCGCAATGGTCGGAAGGAACGGAGAATTTTCGTGTCCCACGTTGAAGAAGAAGAAGGCACCCGCCGCGATTTTCTCTACTACGCCACGGCAGGGGCCGGCGTGGTGGTGACGGGGGCCGCGGTTTGGCCGCTGATCAATCAGATGAACCCCTCGGCCGATGTGCAGGCCGCCTCCACCCTGCGGGTGGATGTTGGGGCGGTTGAACCCGGAACGCAGATCACCGTGCTGTTCCTCGGCAAGCCGGTGTTCATTCGGCGCCGCACGGCGGAAGAGATCGAAGCCGCGCGCGACGTGGATATGGGCGAACTCATCGATCCGGTCGCGCGGAACAGCAACCTCAATGGCGAGCTTGACGCGGCAGATCAGAACCGCGCGCTGGATGAAGCCGGCGAATGGCTCGTCATGCAGGGTGTGTGCACCCATCTCGGCTGCGTGCCGCTGGGCGATGGCGCGGGCGATTTCGGGGGCTGGTTCTGCCCCTGCCACGGGTCTCACTACGATACATCGGGCCGGATCCGTCGCGGCCCTGCGCCGGAGAACCTTCCGGTGCCAGTCGCTGAATTCGTCGACGAAACGACGATCCTGCTCGGTTAAGGGAGAAACGAATGTCGGGAATTCCTCACGATCATTACGAACCCCAGACGGGCGGAGAGAAGTGGCTCCACCGCCGTCTCCCGATCGTCGCGTTGATCTACGATACGATCATGATCCCCACGCCCAAGAACCTCAACTGGATGTGGATCTGGGGCATCGTGCTGACCTTCACGCTGGTCCTGATGATCGTCACCGGGATCATCCTGGTGATGCATTACACCCCGCATGTGGATCATGCCTTCGCATCGGTTGAACACATCATGCGCAACGTGAATGGCGGCCACATGATCCGCTATATTCACCAGAACGGTGCCTCGCTGTTCTTCGTTGCGGTGTATCTGCACATCTTCCGCGGTCTCTACTACGGCTCCTACAAGGAACCGCGGGAGGTGACGTGGATCATCGGTATGCTGATCTACCTGCTGATGATGGCCACGGCCTTCATGGGCTACGTGCTGCCCTGGGGCCAGATGTCTTTCTGGGGTGCCACCGTGATCACCGGCCTCTTCGGCGCGATCCCGTTCATTGGCGATACGCTTCTGGTCTGGCTGCAAGGTGGGCCGTCGATTGATAACGCCACGCTGAACCGCTTCTTCTCGCTGCACTACCTCTTGCCCTTCGTGATCCTGGGGCTGGTGATCGTGCATATCTGGGCGTTCCACACCACGGGGAACAACAACCCCACGGGCGTGGAAGTGCGCCGCACCTCGAAGGAAGAAGCCGAACGCGATACGCTGCCCTTCTGGCCGTATTTCGTGATCAAGGATCTCTTCGCGCTTGCGCTGATCCTGGCGGTGTTTTTCGCGGTGGTGGGCTTCATGCCGAACTACCTGGGCCACCCCGATAACTACATCGAAGCCAATCCGCTGGTCACACCGGCGCATATCGTGCCCGAATGGTACTTCCTGCCCTTCTACGCGATCCTGCGCGCCTTCGACGATACGGTGTGGATCGTGCAGTTCGCCTCGCTGATCACCGGCGGCATCATCGATGCGAAGTTCTTCGGCGTGCTGGCGATGTTCGGCGCGATCGTGGTGATGGCGCTGGCGCCGTGGCTTGATACCTCTTCGGTGCGCTCCGGCCGCTACCGCCCGATGTTCAAGTGGTGGTTCTGGCTTCTATGCTTCACCTTCATCGTGCTGATGTGGGTGGGCGCGCAGCCTGCGGAAGGGATCTATCCCTATATTGCGCTGATCGCCTCTACCTACTGGTTCGCCTACTTCCTCGTAATCCTTCCGCTGCTTGGCGTGATCGAAAAGCCGCTGCCGCAGCCGGAAACGATCGAGGATGATTTCAAGGCGGAATACGGCAAATCGGCTGATGCTGCTGGCGAAGCCAGCCCGGCACCGGCTGAGTAAGGGGATCGTGCAATGATCAAATATCTCGCACTCACCGCCGCGGTTGCGCTGGGCCTCGGTTCCGGCGTGGCGCTTGCCGCGGGCAAGGCCGGCAAGGTTGTCAACTACGACTTCTCCTTTGAAGGCCCCTTCGGCACCTATGATCAGATGCAGCTTCAGCGCGGGCTGCAGGTTTATACCGAGATCTGCTCGGCCTGCCACGGGCTGCAATACGTGCCGCTCCGCACGCTGGGCGATCCCGGAGGGCCCGGCCTGCCGGAAGATCAGGTGCGCGCCTATTCCGAGTTCTACGAAGTGTTCGACCCCACGCTGTTTGACGGCGAAGGGGATTTCCGGGCCGCAACGCCCAACGATCACTTCCCGGGTTCGCAAATGTCCACCGCGCCGGATCTCAGCCTGATGGCGAAAGCCCGCGCCGGGTTCCATGGGCCCTATGGCCTGGGCATCAACCAGTTCTTCCTGGGCATGGGCGGCGCGGAATACATCGCCTCGCTCCTCACCGGTTACACTGGCGAAGAGAAGGAAGAAGCCGGCGCGATCCTCTATGAGAACACCGCTTTCCCAGGGGGTTGGATCTCGATGGCGCCGCCGCTTTGGGGCGATGACGTGTTCTACGAGGATGGCACCGAGGCCACCCTTGAACAGGCCTCCAAGGACGTGTCCGCCTTCCTGATGTGGACGGCTGAGCCGAAGATGATGGCGCGCAAGCAGGCCGGGTTTACCGGCGTTCTGATGCTCGGCATCCTCGCGGCATTGCTCTACCTCACCAACAAGCGCATATGGGCGCCGGTGAAGCGGGCGGCCAAACAGCAGCAGCCCGCCGAATAAGCGCAGGCCATCGGAAGCACTTGGGAAGACGCGCCCCCGCACGGGGCGCGTTTTTCAGTTTCGAAGATAGGCCGCCAGCGCAGGCGGCGGGTTGGCAAAGAGCGCCCGCGTGGCAGTCGGGCCCGCGGCGCGCCCGCCGTCTATGAACACCGTCTGATCGGCAAAGCGCAGCGCATCGTCGGGATCGTGGGTGACGAGGAGAACGAGCTTTCCCGCCGCTGCCAAGGTCGCTGACACAAGCTCCAGCATCTCGGAGCGGAGCGCGGGCCCCAACGCCGCGAAAGGTTCATCGAGCAGCACCACAGGCCGATCCTGAACCAGCACCCGCGCCAGCGCCACGCGGCTTTGCTCGCCCCCCGAAAGCGCTGCGGGTGCGCGGTGTTCCTTGCCCGCAAGCCCGACGCGGCGCAGAACGTCGGCAACTTTCGATCGTTCCTCTGCGCTGACCCGCCCGGCTGTGGAAAGGCCGAGGGCCACGTTCCGGAACGCATCGAGATGCGGGAACAGGTTGCCCTCCTGAAACAGAACCGAAAGCGGGCGGTCCCCCGGGGCATGGCCCGTCACATCCGCGCCGTCGATCAGGATGCGCCCCGCTTCGGGCGCGAGAAACCCCGCCGTGGCCAGAAGCAGCGTTGATTTACCGGCACCCGAGGGCCCGATCACGGCGCAAAGCCCCGGCGCCTTGCAGGCGAAATCGGCGGTCACCCTATGGGCGCCGACCGTGACCTCAAGCCCCTCAAACCGCAGCATCGGCGCGCCCCCCCCGATCGCAAAGCCAGAAGGCCGCCAATGCCAGGGCCAGCAGCAGAAGTGCGGCGCCCGCGGCATCCTCCATCCGGTAGGCAGCCATCAGGCGGTAGATCTGCAATGGCAGGGTGGCATTCTCGGCATCGGCAAAAAGCGCGATCACGCCCAGATCCCCCAGCGAAAACGCCGCCGCAATGCCGGCGGCAAAGCCGATGGGGCGGCGAAGGCGCGGCAGGATCATCCAGCGCCACCGGGCCCAGCCGGTGAGCGCCAGTGCATCCGCCAGCCGCCCGTGGCGCGCCTCCACCTCTGCCAACGCCGGGGCAAGCGCCCGCAGCGCGAAGGGCAGGCTGAGCGCGGCATTCACGGCGATCGTAACCGGCAGAGCCAGCCGCGCGGGATCGGCCAGCGGGAAAAGAAGCAGGAAGAGCCCGGTGCCGATCACAAGCGGCGAGGCCGCGATGCCCAAGTATCCCACCGCCTCAAACCCCCGCGCCCGCCGCGCGCCATGGGCCAGGGCCAGCGCGGCAAGGATTGTGAGCGCTGCCGAAAGCACGGCCACGAAGCAGGATCGGGCGGCGGCGAGGTAGACGGACTCCGGCAGCCCGATCAGGTTTGGCAGGCCCCGAAGCACGATGGCGCCGAGGGGCAGGATCAGGAACAGAGCGCCAAGCACGATCACAGTGCTGTCCTGCACGCGAAGGGCGGGCCGGGCGGCATCCCATCGCGTGACCGGGCGGTCAAGCCCCGCACCGAGCACGGCTTGCCGCGCCAGCGCAAGTGCAAGGGCTGCCGCCGCACCGGTGATCGCGAACTGGATCGTGGCGAGCACGGCAGCGCGGCCCAGATCGAATTCAAAGAGAAAGGCCTGATAGATCGCGAGCTCCACGGTGGTGGCGCGCGGGCCGCCGCCCAGGGTGAGGGCCACGGCAAAGCTCGTGGTGCAGATCAGGAAGATCAGCATCGCCGCCCCCGGCACCACCGCGCGCAGCATCGGCCATTCCAGCTCGCGAAAGATATCCCGCGGGTCCAGGCCCAGGCTGGCGGCCAGCCGAAACCGCTCTGCCGGGATCTCGAGCCAACCATGAAGGATCAGCCTTGTGGCCAGCGGCAGGTTGAAGAACACATGCGCAAGCACCACGCCGGTAATCCCGTAGATCCCCGGCCAGCCGAAGCCCAGCGCCCCCGCACCCAGGCTGAGAAGCCCGCTTCGCCCATAGATCGCCAGAAGCCCCAGCACCGCCACGATCACCGGCACGATGAAGGGCGCGCCGAGCAGCGTGATCAGCAACCTGCGGCCCGGAAAGCGCCGCCGCGCCAGCGCGCGGGCAAGCGGGATCGCAAGGCCCACGCTGACGAGGGCCGAAAGCACGGCTTGCAGAAGCGTGAAGCGGATTGCCGCGAGATCGCCCGCGCCAAGCGCAAACGCGCCGCCCGCCCGCCAGGCAACGACGGCAAGCGGCAGGAGCGTGAGCGCGGCAACAAACGCTGCCGCGCCCCAGGCCGCTATTGGCTGAGCGCGCCGAGCCATGATGCCAGCGCCGCATCGCGCCGCGCGGCGGCCTCATCGGCAGGGAAGAGCAGCGCGGTTTCGGGTGTGATCAGCGTTTCGAACCCCTCCGGCAGCCCGCTCTCGGGCGTTACCGCAGGATACATCCAGTTCGTTGTGGGGATCACGCCCTGAAACCCATCCGTCAGCATGAAGGCCAGGAACTGATCAGCAAGCTCGGACTGATCGCTCGCGGCCAGCTTTGCGGCGACCTCGATCTGCAGGTAATGCCCCTCGTCAAATGCCGCGGCGGCCTTCGTTGGATCTTCCTCGGCAATCAGGTGATAGGCGGGCGAGGTTGTGTAGGAGAGCACCATGTCGGCCTCCCCTTCCAGAAACAGCCCATAGGCTTCCGACCAGCCCTTGGTGACGGTCACGATATTGTCTGAAAGCCCCTGCCAGATCTCGCCTGCACGGTCGCCATAAGCGGCCTCGACCCAGAGCAGAAGCCCAAGGCCGGGAGTGGACGAGCGCGGATCCTGGATCAGGATCGATACATCGCTTTCGGCAAGCGCTGCGAGGCTCGCGGGCGGTGTTTCAAGCGCCGTGGTATCGTGAACGAAGGCGAAGTAGCCCCAGTCATAGGGCAGAAACGTCTCGTCTTCCCAAGCCACGGGCAGATCGAGCGCGGGCACCTCTGCGCCATGGGGGGCAAAGAGCCCAGTCTCCGCCGCCGCCGCCAACAGGTTTGTATCGAGGCCCAGCACGATATCGGCATCGCTTCGCGCGCCTTCGAGCCGCACGCGCGCCAGAAGCGCCGCGCCATCGCCCGCCGCGACGAATTGCAGATCGCAGCCGCAGGTTTCCTCGAAGGCCGCTTCAACTGCCGGGCCGGGGCCCCATTCAGCAACGAAGCTGTCATAGGTATAAACGGTCAGAACGGGCAGGTCGGCCACAGCCGGGGTTGCCACCAATAGTCCTGCCGCGATGAGGGGGTGTTTCACGTCATATCCTCCATGCTTCGGCGCGGACGAAGTTGGGTCAGAGGATATCTCTTACCTTCCCTCCGCCGGCACTAACCGGTTCAGGTTCAACGGGTTCGCGAAGTGCATCTCAGCCCCATGCGGGGCACCCCGAGGTGGGCGTGACCCTAGTGCGCCGCCCCGGCGGCGGCAAGCCGAAAGCCCTTGAGGGGCGCGGGGCGCATGGCTAGAGAACCGGGGTTATGAGCATGAACAGCTTCGGCCACGTCTTCCGCGTTACCACCTGGGGCGAAAGCCACGGGCCCGCCCTTGGCGCCACCGTTGATGGGTGCCCGCCGGGCGTACCGCTCGGCGAGGCCGATCTTCAGCTGTGGCTCGATAAGCGCAAGCCCGGGCAGAGCCGGTACACCACCCAGCGGCGTGAGGCCGATGCGGTGGAAATTCTCTCGGGCGTGTTCGAGGGGGTGACAACGGGCACGCCGATCCAGCTGATGATCCGCAATACCGATCAGCGCTCAAAGGATTACGGCGAAATTGCCGAGAAGTTTCGCCCCGGCCATGCCGATATCACCTATTGGCAGAAATACGGTGTGCGCGATTACCGGGGCGGCGGCCGATCTTCTGCGCGCGAAACGGCGGCACGGGTGGCGGCGGGCGGCGTGGCGCGGGCGGCGCTGGCCAAGCTTGTGCCGGGCCTCGCGATCACCGGCTACATGGTGCGGATGGGCGAACGCGAGATCGATCGCGCGCGGTTCGATCTGGCCGAGGTGCCGCAGAACCCGTTCTGGGTGCCCGATGCGCAGGCGGCGGAAGACTGGGCCGCCTATCTCGACGGCTTGCGCAAATCCGGCAACTCTGTGGGCGCGACGATCGAGATTTCGGCACGCGGGGTGCCCGCGGGCCTTGGTGCGCCGATCTATGCCAAGCTCGATACCGATCTCGCCGCGGCAATGATGAGCATCAACGCGGTGAAAGGCGTTGAGATCGGCGAGGGCATGGCGGCCGCAGAACTCACTGGCGATGCGAATGCCGATGAGATCACGCTGGGCCCCGATGGGCCCGAATACAGCTCAAACCACGCCGGCGGTATCCTCGGCGGCATCTCGACGGGGCAGGAGATCGTGCTGCGCTTCGCGGTTAAACCCACCTCGTCGATCCTGACCCCGCGGCGAACGATCACCAAGGCAGGCGCGGCCACCGAGATCGTCACGAAGGGGCGGCATGACCCTTGCGTGGGTATCCGCGCCGTGCCGGTGGGCGAGGCGATGGCGGCCTGCGTGATCCTCGATCACCTGCTTCTGGATCGCGCGCAAACCGGTGGGGAGCGCGGCGCGATCGGGTAGAGCGTTTCCGGGAACGCCGGAACCGCGCTAGGCGGAAGCAGCCAGCGCCGTATCCAGCAGCGCCTGAATATCGGCCTTGCTGGTGCCGGCCACGATGCGGCCCAGTTCCTCATCCCCCTTCAGCACCACAAGCGTGCTGCGGCGGGGGATCTGCAGGCGCTGGGTCAGTTCGGCGCCGCGATGCACATCCCAATCCACGGAGATGAAGCTGATCGCCTCGCCATAGGCCGGGTTCTCTTCCAGCAAGGCCGAGATCACGCGGCCCTGCGCCCGGCAGGTGGTGCACCAGCTTGCGTAGAAATCGAGGAACACGGTTTTGCCCGCCGCCAGTTCTTCATCCACAAGGCCGGGGGTGTAGGGCGTTCCGGTCGCGGCAAGCGAAAGGCGTGGCAGAAGCGCGGTGCCGGCAAGGGCGGAGAGGAAGAGACGACGATCCATGGTGATACCTTTTCCCTAAAGCGAAACTGAAAGATCCATCAGCCAGGGCGGCAGGTTCTCCAGCGCCCAAAGCTCAATGGAATGGTGAAGTTTGAAGAGGATGGCGAGACCCACGGCCACGAAGCTTGCGCCCAGGATCGGGCGGGCGCGGAGCGCGATGGCCCGCATCCAGGCCTGCCGCCGCTGGATCGCCGAACGCGCGCCATAGCCAAGCGCCACAATGATGGTGGATACGCCAAGCGCGAAGGCCGCCATGATGCTGCCGGCCCAGAGCAGGCTCTCGCCCTGGCTTGCCAGCGATATCGCCGCGCCAAGCGTGGGCCCGATGCAGGGGGACCAGACCGCCCCAAGCAGCATGCCGCCGAGAAACACGCCCCGTCCCTGGCTTTGATCCAGCTCTGAAAGCCCCGCATCGGCCTGGGCCGAAAAGCCCGCCGTGGCGGTGGCGAAACGTTCGGAGAAGCGGGGCACCAGCAGGATCAGGCCAAAGCCGATCATCAGCACCGCCCCGGCATTGGCCACGCCTTCGGGCGTGATCCCCAGCGAATACCCCACCGCCGTAACGCCGAGGCCCAGCACCACGAAAGACAGGCTCATGCCCGCGGCCAGCAGGATCGGCCCCTGCCGCCCGGCCTGCAGCGCCGTGGCCAGAACAATCGGTAGCACCGGCAGAACGCAGGGGTTGATCAGCGTCAAGAGCCCCGCAGCATATCCGAAAACCAGATCCATCGCGCCGGGTATAGCGGCAAGTTGCGGGAAGGCTGAGACAAATTTCCCGCGCGGGCGTTCACAGAACCGTCAGCGCGCGCGCTGGCGGGCAAGTTGCACGGCCAGAATGCCTGCGGTGATGATCGCCACGCCCAGAAGATCCAGCGCGCCCAGCGCCTCGCCCAGGATCGCGGCGGCAATGGCCACGCCGAAGAACGGGTTGAGAAAGTGGAACGTGGCCGCGCGGGTGGCGCCGATCCGGTTCACCAGTGTGAACCACACCCAGGTGGCCAGAAGCCCGGGCACCAGCGTGGTATAGGCAAACGCCGCAACGAAGGGCCAGGAGAGGCGGAGGAACAGATCCTCCGTCAGAAGCCCGACGATGCCCAGCGCAACGCTGCCCACCAGCATCTGCAGCCCCACGATCATGATCACGTTGCCACCCGATGACGCGCCGCGCAGCGCGAGCGTGGCGAAGGTAAGCGCCAGCGCGCCCAGAACGCACAAGCCGATGCCGAAAAGGTCAACACCGCCGCCAATGCGCGAGCCCATGATGAGCGCGACGCCGAAGAACCCCGCCGCCAGCCCGGCAACGCCCAAGGGCGGCAGCGTTTCACGGAAGATCAGCCAGCCGAAGAGCGCCACCAGAAGCGGCAGCGTGGAGGCCACGATGGCCGCCAGCGAAGCTTCCACCGTTTGCATCGCCACGAAGTTCAAGCCCAGATAGAGCGCGTTCTGGCAGATCCCGAACAGGATCGTGGCGCGCCACTGCGCGCGGGTCAGCCGCCAGCTTTGCCCGATGGCCAGCGCGATGCCCACGCCAATGAGCCCCGAGATCAGGAACCGCACCGCCAGCGCCGTCAGCGGCGGGGCATCGGCCACGATGATCCGCGCCGATGTGAAGGCGGAGGACCACATCAGCGCAAACGCAAGCCCCATGCCGATGGCGCGCAAATCCATCCCGTTCCCTTCCGCCCGATTCCGCTTCCCCCAGAAACGGAAAAGGGCCGCGAAAAGCGACCCTAGTCCAGCGCAAAATGAGGTATGGCCTTAGCCGTTGACGCTATCTTTCAGCGCCTTGGCGATGGTCATCTTCACCACCTTGTCGGCATCCTTGTGGATCTGCTCGCCGGTGGCGGGGTTGCGCACCATGCGTGCAGGGCGCTCGCGGCAATAGATCTTGCCCACGCCCGGCAGGGTAACAGCGCCACCGCCGGCAACTTCCTTCGTGATGATGTCGACGATGGAATCAAGCGCGGCACCAGCCGTCTTCTTGTCTGCATCCATCTGATCGGCCAGCGCGGCAACAAGCTGCGTCTTTGTCATGGGTTTTGCCATATGAGTCTCCTCGATTTGCCCTTATACTAGGGGCTTCATCAGACCTATAAACGCGATCTAGATACCAAACACAACGTCTAGAGTAATTAAATAAGGGCTTTCGCGCATCTTGTATGCGGAAATCCGCCTTTGTCAAAGGAAAGCCGTTTCCTCGAAACTGCGTAGTTTCCGCGAGTGAATGCGCTCCAGCGGCATTTCACGGATCGTTTCCATCGCCCGGATGCCGATCTGCAAGTGGCGGGAAACCTGCGTGCGATAGAAGTCAGATGCCATGCCGGGCAGCTTCAGTTCGCCATGCAGCGGTTTGTCAGACACGCATAGCAGCGTTCCGTAAGGCACCCGGAAGCGGAAACCGTTGGCCGCGATGGTAGCGCTCTCCATATCCAGCGCGATCGCGCGGCTTTGGCTTAACCTCTGCACGGGGCCGGATTGATCGCGCAACTCCCAGTTCCGGTTATCGATGGTGGCCACGGTGCCCGTGCGCATGATGCGCTTGAGATCATAGCCCTGGTATTCGCTGACATCGGCCACCGCCTGTTCCAGCGCGATTTGTATCTCGGCCAGTGCCGGGATCGGCACCCAGACCGGCAGATCATCATCCAGCACATGATCTTCGCGCAGGTAGGCATGGGCCAGCACGAAATCGCCCAGGCGCTGGCTGTTTCGAAGCCCCGCGCAATGGCCCACCATCAGCCAGGCATGGGGGCGCAGCACCGCAATATGGTCTGTCGCCGTTTTTGCGTTTGAAGGCCCCACGCCGATATTCACCAGTGTGATCCCGGCCCCCGACTTTCGCTTGAGGTGATAGGTGGGCATCTGCGGCAGTTTGGCGGGCACGGGCAGCGCCTCGCCCGCCTTTGTGATCACAGTATTGCCGGGCCCCACAAAGGCCGTATAGCCGCTCTCGGGATCGGCCAGCGCTTCGCGCGCATAGGCTTCGAATTCTTCCACGTAGAACTGGTAGTTCGTGAACAGAACATGGTTCTGGAAGTGCCGCGGATCGGTTGCCGTGTAATGGGCCAGGCGCGCGAGCGAATAATCAACGCGCTGGGCGGTGAAGGGCGCAAGCGGGCCGGAGCCATCCTCATGGGTAAACCCGTAGCTGTTGACGATATCGTCGTTCGTGGTGGCCAGATCCGGCACATCGAATACATCGCGCAGGGTGAACTCCATCGCGCCTTCTTGCGGCACCGTCACATCGGCATCGTTTGCCACGGCGAAATGCACCGGCATCGGCGTGTCGGAGGGGCCCACGCTGATATTGATATCGTGGTTCTCGATCAGAAGGCCGATCTGCTGGGTGAGGTAGTTGGCGAACAGATCGGGCCGCGTAATGGTGGTGGAATAGGTGCCGGGCTCGGCCACATGCCCGTAGCTCAGGCGGCTGTCGACCGAGGCGAAGCTCGTCGTCGTAACCCGCACCTCGGGGTAGAAGGCGCGGTAGCGCGCGGTAGGCAGCCCGGTGGCGATGGAATGCGAGAACTGGGTGCAAAGGAACTCGGTGGCGGTGGCGTAAAGCTCCTGTAGCCGTTCCACCGCCCCTGCGGCATCGCTGAACACCTCGTGCCCAGGCGTATCGGGGCAGATCACTGGCATGTTCCGATCGGGGGCGTTCATGGCATGTCCTCGAATAGTTCGGTCAGCTCAAAGCGGGTGACATCCACGAGCCCCAGATCCGAGATCCGAAGCTCGGGTATCACAACAAGCGCCAGGAGCGAGTGCTGCATATAAGCGTTGTTAAGCGTGCAGCCGCAGGTGGCCATCGCTGCTACGATGCCCTCGGCCTGCTCGGCCACCCAATGCGCGGGCGCGTCTGACATCAGGCCCGCAATCGGCAGCTCAACAAGCGCAATCTCCTCCCCATCTTTCCAAACGGTCACGCCGCCGCCCACTTCGGCCAGCCGGTTCGCGGCCGCCGCCATCTCTTCATGGCTGGTGCCGACCACGATCATGTGGTGGCTGTCATGGGCCACGGTGGAGGCGATTGCCATATCACCCTCATAGCCGAAGCCCGAAACGAAGCCGTTGACCACATCGCCGGTGGCCCGATGCCGCTCCACCAGCGCGATCTGGCACACGCCGTCTTCGCCACGCACCAGGCCCTCTTTCACCGGAAGATCGGCGGTCAGCGCCTTCGTGGGCGCCTGGTTTTCCACCACACCGATCACCTTTGCGGTCACCCGGTTGGCGCCCTTGGGTGCGGCGATCTCGAAGTGGGCGGGTGTTACGGGCGCGCCCAGATTCACCGTTTCGCGCACCGCCTGCGGCCAGTCAAAATGCGGGCATTCGACCCGCATCTGGCCTTCTTCGGCCACCGTGATGCCCCGCGCAATCACCCGGTGGATCGGCAGGTCCGAAAGATCGGAGGTCAGGATCACATCCGCGCGCCGGCCGGGCGCGATAGACCCTAATTCACGCTCAAGCCCAAAATGCGTGGCGGTGTTCACCGTGGCCATCTGCAGCGCGATCAGCGGATCGCAGCCGCATTCGATCGCATGGCGCACGACGCGGTTCATATGCCCGTCATTGACCAGCGTGCCGGAATGGCAATCGTCGGTACACAGGATGAAATTCCGCGGGTCGAGCCCCTTTTCGGTGATCGCGGTGATCTGGCGTTCCACATCATACCAGGCGCTGCCAAGGCGCAGCATTGCGCGCATGCCCTGGCGCACCCGTGCAATCGCATCTTCCTCGCAGGTGCCCTCATGGTCATCCGCCGGCCCGCCGGCCGCATACGCGTGAAAGTCCGGGCCCAGATCGGGCGAAGCGTAGTGGCCGCCCACCGTTTTGCCCGCCGCTTGGGTGGCCGCGATCTCTGCCAGCATCTTGGCATCGCCTGCCACAACGCCGGGGAAATTCATCATCTCCCCCAAGCCGATGATCCCGGGCCAGGCCATCGCTTCGGCCACATCTTCCGCAGAGATTTCGAACCCCGTCGTCTCCAGCCCCGGGGCCGATGGCGCGCAGGAGGGCATTTGCATGTAGATCGAAACGGGCTGCATCAGAGCCTCGTCATGCATCATCCGCACGCCATCCAGGCCCAGCACATTGGCGATTTCATGGGGGTCGGCGAACATCGTCGTCGTGCCATGGGGGATGACGGCGCGGGCAAACTCCGCGGGCGTGAGCATCCCCGATTCGATGTGCATATGCCCATCGCACAGGCCGGGGATCATGTAATGCCCATTGGCCTCGATGATCTCGGTATCCTCGCCGATGCAGTGGCTGGCATCGGGGCCCACATAGGCAAAGCGCCCCGCCGCCACCGCGATCTGGTAGCCATCCAGTATTTCGCGCGATTGAACGTTTACGAGCCGCCCGCCCCGGATCACCAGATCCGCAGCCGCGCGCCCGGCTGCGACGGCGACGAGATGCGCCGCGCTTTCCTGCCATGTCGTGAAAGGGTGCCGTTCCATGAACCGATATTCACCGGATCGCGGGCGGGCGCAAGGCCCGGCCCCGGCGACCGGCAGCTTTTCACGAAGGGGTCACGCGGCGTCGAAATCGAGCGCAAGCGCGGCGTCCATGGGCCGCGCCTGGCAGGCAAGCGTGAAGCCCGCGGCAATCTCCCACGGCTCCAGCGAGTAATTTACGGGCAACTCCACGGCGCCCGAGACGATCTTGCACCGGCAGGTGCAGCACATGCCGCCCTTGCAGGAATAGGGCAGTTCGATCCCCTGGCGCGCCGCCGCATCCACAAGGCTGGTGTCTTCCGGTTGCACAACGAAGCGCTTCTGCGCGCCGTCAAGCACGATGCGCACCTCAACACCTTCGGACCGCGGCGTGGCAGGGCGCTCGGGCGAAGGGGTGCCATCGGTAGTAAACCGTTCGTGGTGAATGCGTGCCGCCTCTACACCGCGCGCCACCAGCGCGGATTCCACCGCATCGATCATGCCGCCGGGGCCGCAGAGGAATACGCCATCGGCGCGCTCGGGCGCGATCAGCCCCTTTTCCGCAAGGTTAGACACCTTGTCGCCATCCACCCGCCCGTTCAGAAGCGCCACATCCTGCGCCTCGCGGCTCAGTACATGGATCACCGTGAAGCGATCGAGATACCTGTCTTTCAGCGCGTCGATCTCGTCGCGGAACATGATCGATCCCATATGGCGGTTGCCGTAGACGAGGGTTACCTCGGCCCCGTCTGCCAGCGCCGCCCCGGCAATGGCCATCATCGGGGTAATCCCCGATCCCGCGGCAATGAGGAGAAGCTGCTTTTCGCCGCGCCGTTGGAAGCGCCCCTCGGGCGGCATCACCTGAAGCTGTGCGCCGGGTGCCAGCGTTTGCGCAAACTGTGAAAACCGCCCTTGTTCCACCGCGCGAATGCCTACGCTGAGCGCGGCATCGGGCGCGGAGGCGATGGAGTAGGAGCGGCGGATATCCTCGCCCTCCACCTGTGCCCGCAGGGTCAGAAACTGCCCGGGCCTGTAGGAGAACGCCTCTCGCGCCGCTTCCGGTACATCGAAGGTGACCGAGACGGCATCTTCGGCCACCGGGCGCACCTCGCGGATCGTCAGAGTATGAAACGCCATCCTGCCCTCAGATGCACTTGAAGTAATCGAACGGTTCAAGGCAGGCCGTGCAGCGATATTGCGCCTTGCAGGCCGTTGCCCCGAATTCCGAGATCTTTTGAGTGGCCGCGGAGCCGCATCGCGGGCAGGCCACTCTGGTTTCCCCGAAGAGCGCGCGCACCGATCCGCTGGCTTCGGCGGGTGGTGCGATGCCATAGGCGCGCAGCTTCTCGCGCCCCGCCGGGGTGATCCAATCGGTTGTCCAGGGCGGGGACATTACGCGCTTCACCCGCGCCTCAAACCCCGCGCCCCTGAGCGCCGCCTCCACCGCCATCTCGATGGCCAGAACGGCGGGGCAGCCGGAATAGGTGGGCGTCAACTCAGCCACGACCGTGCTGGACTCGACCCTGATGCGGCGCAAGATGCCCAGATCCTCGACCGTCACCACCGGGATCTCAGGGTCCGGAACCGCCGCGGCTGCCGCCCAGGCGCGCGCCTCGTCAAGAACCGCCACGCTCACCACGCGGCCCCGGGATGGGCGCGGTGCACCGATTGCATCTCTGCCAGCAGGTGCCCCAGTGCCTCGGTATGGCGCCCCTCGCGGCCGCCCGTTTGCGGCCACACGTCGTCCGGCCAAGCGAGCCCCGCCTGGCCCATCACATCGCTCATCACCGCCTCCCACGCCGGCCGGAGCGCCTCGCGTTCCGGCAAAACGCCAGCCTCTTCCGCAGCCCGCGCCGCGGCGGAGCTGGCGAAGAGCTCATCGGCATAGGGCGCAAGCTCTTCCACTGCGCGGCCCATCCGAAGGGTGCTTTCCGGCGCGCCATCGCCCAGCCGGATCACCCACTCACCCGCATGGCGGATGTGGTAGCCCATCTCTTTCGTCGCCTTCCCGGCCACGCCGCGCACCGCCTCATCGGTGGAACCAAGGGCGGCGTGCCAGTAAGGCTCCATAAACGCCGCGAACATCAGTTGCCGCAGCATGGTTTGCGCGAAATCGCCGTTCTCACGTTCCACAAGCAGGCAATTGCGGAACGCGCGCTCGCCGCGCCGATAGGCCAGCGCATCCTCATCGCGGCCTGCGCCCTCAAGTTCCCCGGCCCTGGCATAGAGCGTGCGCGCCGATCCGATGCAATCGAGCGCCATGTTCGGAAGCGCGAGATCCTCTTCCAGCATCGGCGCATGGCCGCACCATTCAGATAGCCTGTGGCCGAGGATCAGGTGATCGTCGGCAAGTTCCAGAAGGGCTTCGTGCATCACATATGCCCCACGTCATCGGGGATGTCGTAGAAGGTGGGGTGGCGGTAGATCTTGTCGGCGGTCGGATCAAACATCTCATCGGCATGTGCTGGGTCGGAGGCCGTGATCGCGGCGGAGGGTACCACCCAGATCGATCCGCCCTCACCGCGCCGGGTATAAACATCGCGCGCCGCGCTCAGCGCCAGTTCCGCATCGGCGCCATGCAGGCTGCCCACATGCTTGTGCGCGAGCCCGTTGCGCGGCCGGATGAACACTTCCCAAAGCGGTGTCTCGCCCATGATCTTCTTCTCTTTCCAAATGGTCTGGCGCCAGCGCGGCTCCGCGCGCGGCGCTGTACTCTAGGCTCTATTCTGCCGCAACTGCCGTGCGCGCCGCGCGTTTTTCGGCATGAGCCAGCGCCGCTTCGCGCACCCAGGCGCCTTCCTCCCAGGCCTTGCGCCGCGCCGCGATCCGTTCGCGATTCATCGGCCCGCCGCCTTTGACCACGCGCCAAAACTCATCCCAATCGATGGGCCCGTGATCGTAGCCGTTCTTCTCCGCGTTCCAGGCAAGCTCCGGATCCGGCACCTTGAGCCCGAGGTATTCGGCCTGGGGCACCGTGGCATCGATGAACTTCTGGCGCAGCTCGTCATTGGTGAAGCGCTTGATCTTCCAGGCCATGGATTGATCGGAATGCTGGCTATCGGCATCGGAGGGGCCGAACATCATCAGGCTCGGCCACCACCAGCGATCGAGCGCATCCTGCGCCATCTCTTTCTGCGCCTCGGTCCCGCGGGTGAGCGTGAGCATGATCTCGTAGCCCTGGCGCTGGTGAAAGCTCTCTTCCTTGCACACGCGGATCATCGCACGCGCATAGGGCCCGAAGGAACAGCGGCAGAGCGGGATCTGGTTCATGATCGCGGCGCCATCCACCAGCCAGCCGATGCAGCCGATATCGGCCCAGCTTAGCGTGGGGTAGTTGAAGATGGACGAATACTTGGCGCGGCCGTCAAGCAACTCTTCAGTCATCTCATCGCGGGTGACGCCGAGGGTTTCAGCGGCGGAATACAGGTAAAGCCCGTGCCCGCCTTCATCCTGCACCTTGGCCAGAAGCGCCGCCTTGCGCTTCAGCGAGGGCGCGCGGGTGATCCAGTTTCCCTCCGGCAGCATGCCCACGATTTCGGAATGCGCGTGCTGGCCGATCTGGCGGATCAGCGTGCGGCGGTAGCCCTCGGGCATCGCATCCTTGGGTTCGATCTTTTCCTCGGCATCGATCCGGGCCTGAAACGCCGCAAGAAATTCCGGCGTCTCCTCGCTGCGCCCATCCGCACCGATCAATCCCTGGGAATACATGCGCGCTCCTCCTGCACCGGCCCGTGGCAGTATATGTTACGAAAATAGACCTGTCCAAGAATTTTCGTAACACAAGGCCCCTTGCGCCCGGCGTCACACCCGCCACGATACCGCCATGGGCAAGACGATGCTTTCCTTCGGCCACGGCTATTCCGCGCGCGCGCTGGGCGCGGCGCTTCTTGCCGAGGGGTGGGAGGTGATCGGCACCACTCGCAGCGCGGAGAAGGCCGATGCCCTGCGCGCTTCTGGCGTTACGCCGCTGATCTGGCCAGGTGACGCGGCAGCGCCCGCGCTTGCGCGCGCGAGCCACGTTCTGACCTCCGTTGCCCCGGGGGACGAAGGCGATGCCGTTTTGCGCCTGCATAGAGCCGATCTGGTCCGCGCGGCGCCGCATCTGGAATGGGTGGGCTATCTTTCCACCACCGGGGTTTATGGCGATCACGGCGGCGGCTGGGTGGATGAAGAGACGGCGCTGGCCCCGGCAACCCGGCGCGGAGAGATGCGGCGTGTGGCCGAGGCCGCGTGGCAAGAGCTCGCGGAAGAGGCGGGGCTGCCGCTGCACATCTTTCGCCTGGCGGGGATCTACGGGCCGGGCCGAGGGCCGTTTGCCAAGGTGCGGGCGGGTACGGCGCGGCGGATCGTGAAGAAGGGCCAGGTCTTCTCGCGCATCCATGTGGAGGATATCGCACAGGTTCTGCAGGCCTCGATCGCCCGCCCGAACCCGGGCGCGATTTACAATCTTTGCGATGACGATCCCGCCCCGCCGCAGGATGTGATCGCGCATGCGGCAGAGCTTCTGGGCCTGCCGCTTCCCCCGGCGATTGCCTTCGAGGAGGCGGAGTTGTCGCCCATGGCGCGGAGTTTTTATGCCGAAAGCAAACGGGTGCGGAACGATCGCATCAAACGCGAGCTTGGTGTCACGCTCCGCTACCCGACCTATCGCGACGGGCTCGCGGCGCTTCTGGCCGCCAAATCAGGCTCTAACCCGCCCTGAAACAAGGCGTGCCATGCCGGTGAAGAGCGCAAGCGCCGCCATCCCGGCCACCGCGACACCGCCATAGAGGATCGCCCGAGCCTGCGGTTCCATATTGTTGAGGAACGGGTAGGGCAGGCCGCTTGTCGCGGAGCCGAACGGCACATCGCTCGCAGGGCCCACCACAAGCTCGATCCACGCCACGTAGAGCGCCACGAGCATCAGAATCCAAGGCACGCTGCGCCAGGGCCGCCGGAAGCCGCGTGCGATGAAAAGCGCATCGATCCACAACAGAAGCGGCCCGAAGAGGTGCAGGTAAAGATCGAGATAGGTGGGCAGCCCCGGCCCATCGCGCAGGTTCCCCGGATCATCGAACCGGAGCGCCCAGTAGAGCGCGGCCATGAGAAGGTTGGCCACGCAGGCCACGGCGGTGAGATCCGGCCACTGCCGCTCGCTTCGCCGTTCCGAGAAGGCCAGCATGCGCGAGGCGTTGAGGAACGCCAGAAGCAGCGCCCAGTTCGTGAGAAAGCGGAACGGGCCGCCGGGATCGCTGTAATCCCCATCGATCACGATTTGCTTGATCGTGGCGGCGCCGGCGAGAAGAAACACCGCCCAGCGGTAAATCAGAACCGGGCGGCCGTGGGGGTCGGGCGCGCTCATGCCTTGCGGGCAATGACAAAGCGCGCGGCCTCGTGCAGCGCCTCAGCCTCTTCCCCATAGGGCGCAAGCGCGGAGATGGCTGCATCGATCAGCCGATCGGCATAGGCTTTTGCCTCATGAAGCCCCAGAAGCCCCACCACGGTGGCTTTCCCGGCCTCGGCATCCTTGCCGAGCCGCTTGCCGGCGGCGGCCTCATCGCCCTCTACATCCAGAATATCGTCGGCGATCTGGAAGGCGAGGCCGAGGGCGCGGGCATAACCCGCCATCGCACTTGGGTCTGCGCCCGCAAGCCGGGGCCCGGCGCAAGCGGCCCAATCGAAAAGCGCGCCGGTTTTCTTGGCCTGAAGCGCCTCGATCGCGGCCATATCAAGCGGCGTTTCCGCCGCCTCGGCGGCGATGTCGAGCGCCTGGCCAAGCACCATGCCATCGGCGCCCGCGGCGCGCGCAAGGCTCTGAACCAGAGCAACGGAGATCTCCGGCCCACCGATCTCGGGCCGCGAGAGCAGATCGAAGGCCAGCGCCTGCAGCGCATCGCCCGCCAGGATCGCGGTTGCCTCATCCCATTTCACATGCACGGTGGGCTGGCCCCGGCGCAGATCGTCATCATCCATGGCCGGAAGATCATCGTGGATCAGCGAATAGGCATGCACCGCCTCAATGGCCGCCGCAGCGAGGGAGGCCGGTGCTTCTGCCACGCCGTGCAGGCGCGCGCCCTCCAGAACGAGGAAGCCGCGCAATCCCTTGCCGCCAGCCACCGCGTAGCGCATTGCGTGGGTAACCGGCTGCTCGGCAAACTCTGCCATCGCCACAGAAAGTGCCCTCTGGGTACGGGCCCCCGCAGCATCCAGCCGTTCCGCAAACACGGCTCTAACCCGCCTCGAACGCCTGCGTTCCCTTGGGCGCGCCGTCGGAATCCAGCGTGATGGCGGCGACCTTTTCTTCCGCCGCTTTCAGTTTTGCTTCGCAATGGGCTTTCAGCGCCGCGCCGCGTTCGTAGAGCGCGATGGATTTCTCAAGCTCCACATTGCCGCTATCCAGCTGCGTGACGATCGCCTCAAGTTCGCGCATCGCCTCTTCGAAGCTCATGTCTTCGATTTTGGTCTCGCTCATGCCCCCCGCTCCATCAAAACGCCCACATGGGCGGCCACGCTGGCGCCCAAGGCTGCCAGATCATACCCGCCTTCGAGTGTCGAGACCACGCGGCCGCCGGCATGGGCTTCGGCCACATCGCAGATCGCGGCGGTGACCCAGGCGAAATCCGCCGCCGTCCAGTTCAGGTTGGCCAGCGGATCTTCCAGATGCGCATCAAACCCGGCTGAAATCAGCACCAGCTCGGGCGCGAAATCATCAAGCGCGGGCAGGATCTCATCGGAATAGGCCCGGCGCATCTCGGCCCCGCCCGTCATCGGCGCCAGCGGCACGTTCATGATGTTGTCATGGGCGCCGGTTTCATGCGGTGCGCCCGATCCGGGGTAGAGCGGCATCTGGTGGGATGAGATGAACAGCGTGCCCGGCTCATCCCACAAAAGATCCTGCGTGCCATTGCCGTGATGCACATCGAAATCTACCACCGCCACGCGGGTCAGCCCGTGCTCCGCAAGCGCATGTTTGGCTGCGATAGAGACGCTTCCGAAGAGGCAGAAGCCCATCGCCGTCTCACGCTCCGCATGATGCCCCGGCGGGCGGCAGGCCACGAAGGCGTTGGCCGCCTCGCCCGCGATCACCGCATCGACGGCTGCGAGATTGCCGCCCACAGCCCGGCGCGCGGCCTCCAGCGAGCCCGGTGCGAGATGGGTATCGGCATCGAGCGAGACCCAGCCTTCGCCGGGGATCGCCGCGGCCACGCGATCAACGTAAGCCTGCGGGTGGGCGCGGGAGAGATCGGTATCCTTGCAGTCCGGCGCCTCGCGCCGGATCAGCCCGGCAAATTCCGGCGCCGCAAGCGCTTCGCGTATTGCCACGAGCCTGTCCACGCGCTCTGGGTGCCCCGGGGGCGTGACATGCCCGTCAAAGGCGGGGTGATCGAAGAGCAGCGTGCCCATGCGGCTCTAATCCGGCGCAAGCATATAGCCCGCGCCCCGCACGGTTTGCAGGTAGCGGGGCTGGCGGGGATCGCTTTCCAGCTTCCGGCGCAGGCGGGTGATCTGAACATCCACGGCGCGTTCCTGCGCGGTGCCGCCATCCTTGCCACCTGCGCGGCCCAGATCCTCCACCAGCTTGCCGCGCCCCACAGGCTCCCCCGGCGTGGCCGCGAAGATACGCATCAGTTGGCTTTCGGTGGCTGTGAGCCGCACCGGCGTTTCGCCCTGCCAGAGCTTGCCCTTCTCAACATCATAACGCAGGGGCCCGAGATTGAGCACCTTGGGCACCGCATCGCCCACGTCTTCCGACGGTACGCGGCGCAGGATCGCGTTGATCCGGAGAAGCAATTCGCGCGGCTCAAAGGGTTTGGCCAGGTAGTCATCCGCCCCCGCCTCAAGCCCCGCGATCCGATCCTCGGTTTCGCCCTTCGCGGTGAGCAGCAGGATCGGCGTTGCAATCTCTTCCCGGATCGCGCGGGTGAAGCTGACGCCATCTTCCCCGGGCATCATCACATCCAGCACGATCAGATCGAATTCCAGCCCTTCAAGCAGGCGCCGCGCATGGGCCGCATCCCGCGCGGCCGAGACGAAAAAGCCCTGTTTGGCGAGAAACTTCTGAAGGAGGCCGCGAATGCGCTCGTCGTCATCAACGATCATGAGATGGGGATCGGCTTCCATTACGAGGCGGCCTCCTTGCTTTCTTCGTAGTGGCGGCGCATCTCCGGGTCCATCATCGCCTCCAGCACCTGGCGGAAGCCGGCAACCGCCTCTGGCCCAGCCGTGCGGAACGCTGCGCGCATTCGGCGGCGCTGCGCGTCTGACAGGGCGCTTTCCAGCTCCTGCCCGTTTTCGGTGAGGTAGAGATGGCGTTCACGCTTGTCGCGCGTACCCACCCGGCTTTCCACCAGCCCATCCTCGATAAGCGACCGCAGCACGCGGTTCAGCGATTGCTTCGTAACCCCGAGGATCGAAAGGAGGTTGTTCACCGTGGTGCCCGGCGAGCGATTGATGAAATGCAATGCGCGGTGATGGGCCCGGCCATAGGCATGGTGGGCAAGAATGCGATCGGGATCTGCGGTAAACCCGCGATAGGCGAAAAACATCGCCTCGATCCCTTTGCGCAGCTGATCATCCGTCAGAAACAACAGATTTTCGCTGCCTGGCCCGCCACTTTCCGCCATGGGCGCACCATCCTCCTCGCCGTGCTGACCGCATTTTATGTCAGCCTTGTTGACATTCCAAGAATCAATTGATAGCGCTCAGGCAGAATTTGCGCAACATTATGTCCGCATCGGCCCTAATCTGCGCAATAAACGAAAACCGCAAGACTGCGGGCGCTGGAAGGACTGTTGCGATGGCTGGCGGATATGACGACCGGGATGGCGTGATCTGGATGGACGGCGCCCTTGTGCCGTGGCGCGAAGCGAACGTGCATATCCTGACCCACGCAATGCATTACGCCTCGTCGGTTTTCGAGGGCGAGCGCGCCTATGGCGGCAATATCTTCGAAAGCCGCAAGCATTCCGAGCGGCTCCATGCCTCGGCCCGGATGATCGATTTCGAGATCCCCTGGACGGTGGATGAAATCGAAGCCGCGAAATACGAGGTGCTGCGCGCCAACGGCTTTGAGGATGCCTATGTGCGGGCCGTTGCCTGGCGCGGATCGGGCGAAGATATGGGCGTAGCGGCGGAACGCAACGCCGTGCGCCTGGCCATCGCCACCTGGGAATGGGGCGCCTATTACGGCGACTCGAAGTTCAAGGGCGCCAAGCTCGACATCTCGAAATGGAAGCGGCCCTCGCCCGAAACGATCCCCTCGCATGCGAAGGCGGCGGGGCTCTACATGATCTGTACCATGTCAAAGCATGCCGCCGAGGCGAAGGGCTGCGCCGATGCGATGATGTTCGATTATCGCGGCTATGTGGCCGAGGCGACGGGGGCCAACATCTTCTTCGTCAAGGATGGCGAGGTGCACACGCCCGATCCCGATTGCTTCCTCAACGGCATCACCCGGCAAACGGTGATCGGCATGCTCGAAGAACGCCAGATTAAGGTCCACACTCGCCACATCATGCCCGAAGAGCTTGAAGGCTTCGAGCAGTGCTGGCTCACCGGCACCGCCGCCGAAGTCACCCCGGTTGGCCAGATCGGGGATTGGAACTTCGAGGTGGGCGCCCTGACCCGTGAGATCGCGGAGGGGTACGAGGCGCTGGTGCGGGCTTAGTCACTACGGTTTTCACCATGTCTCACCCCTTTGAGAACGGTTTAGCCGGGAGTGACTTCTGGGGCTCTCAAAGCCCCTTCGCGCCCACCTTGCCCTCGGCCACCATCCGTTTGCCCAGTGCCCGTTCGCGGAGAACGATGGCGACGCCGGCGCCGATGATCAGCAGCGCGCCGGCGAGCATCGTCCAGGTTGGCACTTCGTCGAAGAAAACGTAGCCGATCACGATGGCCCAGATCATCGTGACATAGGTGAAAGGCGCAAGCGTGCTGGCCTCGGCGTAGCGGTAGCTTGAGGTCAGCAGCACCTGGCCCACACTGCCGATCAGCCCCGCGCCGATCAGAAGCCCCCATTCCCAGCTTTCGGGCCAGACCCAGCCGAAGGGCGCTGTGAGTAGCGAGAGCACCGTGGCCGTGAGCGCGAAGTAAAAGACGATGGCGGCGGTATGCTCGGTTCCCGCCATCGCCTTCACAAATACCTGGGCAAGCGCGGCGAGGGTGGCGGACCCGAGGATCATCGCGGCGCCGATCAGCTCCCGCGAACCGCCCTCAAGCGTGAGGCGGGGCGAGAGGATCACCAGAACGCCCAGAAGCCCCACCGCCACCGCAGTGATCCGGATCAGGCGGATGCGTTCGCCAAGGATCAGCACCGCAAAGATCACCAGAAGCACCGGTGTGATGAAGCGCAGCGCCGTCACTTCCGGCAGGGGCAGAAATTTCAGGCCGGCAAAGCCGAGGCCCATGGCCGTGGTGCCCGCCAGGGCGCGCACGGCATGGTTCCTCCAGTTCCGGGTGCGCAGGCCCTGCGCCAGTTCTTGCCGCAGGATCAGCCAGATCAGGATCACCGGAAGGCCGAGCGAGGCGCGGAAAAACACCGCCTGCCCGGCGGGTATCCGGTCTGCCGCCTTGATGAGGCTCGACATGACGGTGAAAAGCGTCACGGCGACGATCATGAGAAGTATGCCCCGAACGGGGCGCGCACTGTCTGGCAGGGGCGGCATGGCCCCCGCCTAGCCCATCCGCCGGGGCGGGGAAAGGCGCGTCAGTCGCCCTGGCGCGCAATCTCCAGATACCGGCGCATCCGCAAGGCGTTGCTCAGCCCCTTGGGCCGCTGGCGCAACGCTGCGGTTTGGGGGCGCAGCTTAAGGCCGCGCATCCGTTCCAGCATCGCATATCGGGGCGTGCGCTGGCCGGTGCGGGCGCGGGTTCCGTCCAGAATGTGCTTGCTCATGAGGTCCTCCCTGCAGGGGAGCATATCACAGATCGCGAAGCCGCCCCACCGCCCAACGGGCGGCATCGGCCACAACCGGCTCAGGATCGCCGATCAGGCGCTCGGCCACCGGAATCAGGCTCTGATCCGCCGAGTTTCCGATGGCATACAGCACGTTTCGCACGAAGCGCCCGCGCCCGATGCGTTTGATGGGGCTGCCCGAGAACATCGCGCGGAAGGCGGCGTCATCAAGCACGGCAAGCTCCGTCAGCCGCGGGGCGACCAGATCCTCGCGCGCGGCATAGCGCATCTCTTGCGCCTCCGCGGCGAACTTGTTCCAGGGGCAAACGGCAAGGCAATCGTCGCAGCCATAGATGCGGTTGCCCATGAGGGGGCGCAGATCTTCTGCCACGGGCCCCTTATGTTCGATCGTGAGGTACGAGATACAGCGCCGGGCATCGAGGCGGTAGGGGGCCGGGAACGCATCGGTCGGGCAGATATCAAGGCAGGCGCGGCAGCTCCCGCAATGATCGGATTCCGGTGGATCAGGCTCTATTTCAAGCGTTGTGAAGATCGCGCCGAGGAAGAACCAGTTACCAAGGCGGCGGCCGAGCAGGTTGGTATGCTTGCCCTGCCAGCCAAGGCCCGCAGCCTGCCCCAGCGCCTTTTCGGGCACAGGCGCGGTATCGACGAAGACCTTCGCCTCACCCCCTGCCTCAGCCACAAGCCAGCGGGCCACCCGCTTGAGGCGCTTCTTGACGAGGTCATGATAGTCTCTATTCCGGGCATAAACGCTGATCGTGGCGCGATCTTTCCGATCCAGCGTGGCGAGCGGATCCTCCGCCGGCGTATAGGGCTCGGCGAGCATCACGACCGACCGCGCCTCTGGCCAAAGCACGTTTGGCTGCGCCCGCCAGGCCGTGCGATCCGCCAGCCAGCCCATATCGCCATGATAGCCCGCGTCGAGAAAGGCCGCGAGCGCTTCGCGGAGATCCACGGCATCGGGCCGGCACACCCGCGCTTCGGCAAAGCCCGCCGCGCGTGCCTCGCCGAGCAGCCGGGCCTTCAGCTCAGAAATCGAGATCTGCGTAATGGCCGGGCGGCGGGAAGCCCGGAACCTGGTCTGCGAGGAGGCCCCGGAAGGCGGGGCGCGATTTGATCTTGGCATACCAGTCCCGCACATTCGGCGATCGGTTCCAATCGACATCGGAAATATAATCCAATGCCGAGAAATGCGCAGCCGCCGCGAAATCGGCCAACGTCATCACATCGCCCGCCAGCCAGCGGCGATCATCGAGCAGCCATGACAGGTAATCGAGGTGGAACTTGATCGCCTTCGCCCCGGCCTTCACCTTGGTGCTATCGGGGTAGCCCGCCTTCATGATCTTCTTGTTCACCCGTTCGTAAAGCAGGTTCGATGTGACCTCCTGGTGAAACTTGTCATCGAACCAGGCCACGAGGCGGCGCACCTCGAAGCGCGCTTTGGGATCACGGGGCAGCAGCACCGGGTCGGGGTGGCGTTCCTCGATATATTCGCAAATCGGCGTGGATTCGGCCATCACAAGGCCGTCCATTTTCAGAACCGGCACCTTTCCGGCGGGGTTGCGGCGCAGAAAGTCGGTATCGGCCTCCCAATACCGTTCCTCCACCAGTTCCACCTCGATCTTCTTCTCCGCCAGCACCAGCCGCACCTTGCGGCAGAACGGCGAAAGCGGAACGTGGTAGAGACGGTGCATTCTGCGGGCCCCTTGAAGCTTCGCCCTCCATGCCGTGAATTCTGGCGGGGTTCAACCGGGGCGCCTTATTCCGCGATCGTCACGTCCACGGATACGGGAACGGGCACCTGCGCCGCGCCCTCCGCATTGAGATCGGTGAAGATGTAGCTCAGCGTGTATTCGCCAGGATCCTTAAGATCGATCCCGGCGCGGAACCAGTTGCGAAAGTAGGTTGCATCCACCGGAACGCGGTGGGAGACGACGCCTTCAAAGGTGCGCAGGTTTTCGATGCGCGCCACATCGCCCGTGGCCTTGTTTGTTACCTCCAGATCGAGGCGTATCTCGAAGGTGGCGCCCGGGGCGCCCGCACCCTTCTTGCGCACATAATCCATGCCCGTTTGAAACAGGATCTGTTCGCCGGGCTGAAAGATGCGGCTTTCGCGGTTCCTGCTTTGATCAGGGTCTTCGAGATCGATGAACCTCCAGCCCATGGAATACATCGCAGGCATTGCGGCCTGGGCCACGGCGGCGGTTTCATCCACCGCGCTGCCGCTGCCGTCACGCTCATAAAGCGTGTCTATTACGGCGGAATAGCAGCCTTCGCGCCCCTCCGGCGTGGTGTAGATATAGGTGTAGGGCGTGTAATCGTTGGGGGCCATCGGCGTTTGCATCGCACGGCACAGAGGCGCGTCCACGATCACCATGGCATCCTTGAAGGTGGGGTCGTCCACCCGCGCGGCATCGAAGTTGGCGAAGGCCTGCGTGAAATCGCCCTCTCCAAGATCAAGCTCGATCGTGGTGAGCACGACAACCGTTTCGGGCTCTGCGCCAGCAGCCGATTGCACCGCGGCCTTGATCCGATCAGGCCCAGTTTGGGCGGAGGCGACCACGGTGATGCCGTCGCGCAGCCCCTGGGCGATCAGCCCTGTCCAGAGATTGGCATCGAAGCTCTGGCCCGCCCCATTGTTCCACAAAACGAAGTTGATCCGCTCCTCGGCGATGGCCGCGCCGGCGCTGGCCAGAAGCCCCGCCAGAACCAGCCCTGCGCGTTGTTGCGCCATGGCGTGCATTCCCGTGCAATCAAAGCCCCACAGGGCAAAGCCTACCGGCAGATCAACATTTCACAAAGTGTGGGCTGAAGGATCGGCGGCTACCCGCCCTCAAAACACGCCGCGCGGCCATCGCGGGCAATGGTGGCGGCGCCATCCACGATTGCCGCCGCACGCTGGCGCACGAAGGGCGAGGCATCGGATGCCGAACGCAGCTTCGGTGCGGGCAGGATTGCGGCGAGGCGGGCGGCCTGGGTCGACGAAAGATCTGCCGCGGAGGTGCCGAAATAGTGCCGCGCGGCGGCTTCCACCCCGAACACGCCCGCATCGAACTCTGCCACATTGAGGTAAACCTCAAGGATGCGCCGCTTGCTCCACACAAGCTCCACCACCGGGGTAAGCGCGGCCTCAAGCGCCTTGCGCCCCCAGCTTCGGCCCTGCCAGAGATAGACGTTTTTCACCACCTGCTGGCTGAGCGTTGAGGCGCCGCGCTGGGCGCCTTCGTCAATCGCATCGCGGATCGCGCCCATATCGAAGCCCCAGTGCAGACAGTAATTGGCATCTTCTGCGGCGACGACCGAGCGCGCCATCACCGGGGCGATGGCCTCCATCGGCACCCATTGGTGGGATACGGACCCAAGCCGCCGGGTTTCGGATATCTTGTAAGGCGTGGTGGGCGGGTTGATCACCGCATAGGCGGCGACCGCGAGGCCCACGAAGAGGGCAAGGCCCAAGAGGCCGCGCCCCAGCCATCGCCGGAGCCGCCGGGGCCATGGAAGCGCCGTGGCCTTCCGCTTCCGCGGGGCCCGTTTCTTTGCCGTCTTGCCTGCCACGGGCGCGTTCTACGCCATGCGCCCCGCCCCCGCCAGCATCCGCGCTTCGCGGGCCCGCGGCACCGGACGGGCCAGGGGGAAGGCGCCCGGAAGCTCGCGCACCGAAAGCTCCGGAAAGATCCGCTGCAACTCGGCCGAGATGCCGGCCTGTTCCGCCAGAATCCAGTCACCAGGATGAAAGCTCTCGGTGGCCGCGCCCTCGGAGAAGACAATCTCGTGGCGATCGAAAAGGAGGTGCAGGTAGGTGGTGGCGGGCTGCGGCACGCGGCAGATCCGATCACCATCCACAAGGTGCTTGGCGGGAACCAGCGCCTCGGCGGCTCCGAAATGCAGCTCGCATCGCCAGCCTGTCAGCAGCACCCGGTGCTGCGGCGAAACCCAAAGCAAGCGGCTGTTGCCGATTGCACCCGGCGCAAAGCGGATCGGCGCCAGATCGCCGCGCGCCGCCACGGTTTGCTGCCCGATCCAGCGCACTTCCTGGGGCCCGTGATCAAGGGTGATCACCCAATCGCCCACGGCCAGATCCTCAACCGCGCGGGGCCCGGCAGGCGTTTCGATCAATGTGCCTGCAACAAAGCAGGGAGGCGCGAGATCCGTGGGTGGATCGACCGAGCCCTGAACCGTTACAAAGGTTGTGCTGACGAGCGTGCCGTTCTGCAGCACCTGCCCATCGGTTGGGGTGAAAACCGCAACGCCGCCTGCGCGATAGAAGGTGACGCCGGTGTAATCGACGATGCCCACGCCCGGCACGTCCACCCGCACGGTGTCTCCCGGCCAGGAGGCTGTTACATCCAGCCCGCCCACCCGGTCATTATTGAACCGGTCAATATCCCCGTCGTCATTCTGATCGACGAGTTCCAACTCTACCCACGTGATCGACGTGCCCCCGGGAGGGGGGTTGGCCGGATCGAATGTGTAGAACTGGTCGGTGTAGCTCGTTGGCATACCGGCCTGTCCTGCCTCAAACGGGCCGTCTGCGCGGCCTCTGGCAGCAATGAATCACGGCAGGCCGAACGAATCAAGGCGCGCCATGCGGGGCGCGCCTTGGATGTTGTGGCTGGGTCGGGCCTATTCGGCCGGAACGGCGGCCTCATCAAGCGAAAGCGGCACCGGAAGCTTATCCAGCATCTCCTTTGGGCAGACCTGCAGGAAATGCCCGCGTGCGCCTTCCCAGTTCTGCAGGATCTCCTTGGCGCGCAGGCTGCCGGTTTCGCGGGCATGGGCATCGATCAGCTCGTAAAGCTGCATCTCCCAATGCTCCACCGCCACGGGGCCGGTGACGAGCGTTTCGAGATTCATCATCTCCAGCGCCCGGCCATCAGGATCGTAGAGATAGGCCATGCCGCCCGTCATCCCGGCGCCGAAATTGGCCCCGATCTCGCCGAGAATCACGGCCACCCCGCCGGTCATGTATTCGCACCCGTTCGTGCCGCAGCCCTCGATCACCACCTTGGCACCGGAATTGCGCACAGCGAAGCGTTCGCCCGCGCGGCCGGCGGCGAAGAGATAGCCATCGGTGGCGCCGTAGAGCACCGTGTTGCCGATGATCGTGTTCTCGGCGGCCACGAGCGGAGAGGCCATATGCGGGCGCACCACGATGCTGCCGCCCGACAGGCCCTTGCCCACGTAATCATTGGCATCACCCGCAACCTCGATCTTCAGGCCCGGCGCCGCGAAGGCCCCAAGCGATTGCCCGGCGCTGCCAGAAAGCGCGATGCGCAGGTGATCGGGCTGCAGGCCGTTCCGCATGCCAAAGCGCTGCACGATATGGCTTGAGGTGCGCGAGCCGATGGTGCGGTGGGTGTTCCGAACGGCATAGGAAAGCTGCATCTTCTCGCCATCTTCGAGGAAGCGCGCGGCATCCTTCACGATCTCCGCATCCAGCGTATCGTCCACCGGCGTGCGCGGGCGTTCGCGATCATAGGTGACATCTTCTGCGCTATCGACGGTGATCAGAAGCGGGTTCATATCCAGATCGTCGAGATGCGCGGCCCCGCGGGAGACCTGGCTCAGAAGATCGGCGCGCCCGATCACCTCATCGAGGCTGCGCGCCCCGATGGAGGCTAGGATTTCGCGCACCTCCTGGGCGTAGAAGGTGATGAGGTTCACCACCTTATCCGCCGTGCCCGTGAACTTCTCGCGCAGGCGTTCGTCTTGCGTGCAAACGCCCACAGGGCAGGTGTTGGATTGGCACTGACGCACCATGATGCAGCCCATGGCGATCAGCGCCGCGGTGCCGATGCCGTATTCCTCGGCGCCGAGCATCGCGGCCATCACGATATCGCGCCCGGTGCGCAGGCCGCCATCGGTGCGCAGCGTGACCCGATCGCGCAGGTTGTTCATGCTGAGCACCTGATGCGCCTCGGTCAGCCCCATTTCCCATGGCAGCCCGGCATATTTGATCGAGGTGGCGGGGCTTGCGCCTGTGCCGCCGTTATGGCCCGAAATCAGGATCACATCGGCCTTGGCCTTGGCCACGCCCGCCGCAATTGTGCCCACGCCCGAGGCGGCAACGAGCTTGACCGTAACTTTGGCGCGCGGGTTGATCTGCTTGAGATCGTAGATCAGCTGCGCGAGATCCTCGATGGAGTAGATATCGTGGTGGGGCGGGGGCGAGATCAGCGTCACGCCGGGCGTTGAATGCCGCAGGCGCGCGATCAGTTCCGTCACCTTCATCCCGGGAAGCTGGCCGCCCTCGCCGGGCTTGGCGCCCTGGGCCACCTTGATCTCAAGCTCTTCGCACTGGTTGAGATATTCCGCCGTTACGCCAAAGCGGCCCGAGGCCACCTGCTTGATCTTGGCCGACGGGTTATCGCCATTTGGCTCTGGGTGGAAATGCGCTGGATCTTCCCCGCCTTCGCCGGAATCGGATTTCGCGCCGATCCGGTTCATCGCCACGTTCAGCGTTTTGTGGGCTTCCGGCGACAGGGCGCCAAGGCTCATCCCGGGCGTGACGAAACGCTTCCGGATCGAGGTGATGCTTTCCACCTCATCGATATCCACCTTCGGGCCGATCGGCTTGATATCCAGAAGATCGCGCAGGTGGATTGGCGGATTCGATCGCATTTTGGCGGAATACTGCTTCCACATCTCGAACGAGGCGCGCGTTACCGCCGTTTGCATCAGGTGCATCGAGGTGGCTTCCCACGCATGCGTTTCGCCCGACCGGCGCGCTTTGTAGAAGCCGCCGATGGGCAGCACGTTGCCCGAACCGGCCCAGCCGAGCGCATGCACTTCTTCAAGCTTGCTTTGGATGCCGCGCACGCCGATGCCGGAGATGCGCGAGGGCATGCCCGGGAAGTATTCGTTTACCATCGCGCGGCTCAGGCCCACGGCCTCAAAATTCAGCCCGCCGCGATAGGAGGAGATCACGCTGATCCCCATCTTCGCCATAATCTTCAGAAGGCCCTGATCGATGGCGTTGCGGTAGCGCGCCATGGCTTCGGTCAACGTACCGTCGATAAGGCCCTTACCGATCCTGTCGGCAATCGAATCCTCGGCGAGATAGGCGTTCACCACCGTCGCGCCGCAGCCGATCAGCACGGCGAAGTAATGCGGATCAACGCATTCGGCGGAGCGGACTGCGAGCGAACAGAAGGTGCGCAGGCCCTTCTTCGTTAGCCAGGAATGCACTGCGCTTGTGGCCAGGATCATCGGCATGGGTACCTTGCCGGGCCCCTGGTGATGATCGGTCAAAACGATATGGCCGGTGCCCGAACGCACCGCATCTTCGGCTTCGGCGCGGATGCGAGCGAGCCCGTCGAGCAGCGCCTGCCGCCCGCCATCGCGCGCGAAGGTACAATCGATCTCCACCATCGGCGCATTGAAATTCGCCACCAGCTCATCGAACTGGGCATTGGCCACGAAGGGGCTTTCCAGCACGATGATCTCGGTTTGGCTCGAATCCTCGTCGAGCACGTTCTTGAGGTTGCCGAAGCGGGTTTTGAGGCTCATCACCCGGTACTCGCGCAGGCTGTCAATCGGCGGGTTCGTCACCTGGCTGAAGTTCTGCCGGAAGAAGTGGCTAAGTGGGCGGTAGCGTTCCGAAAGCACCGCCGAGGGCGTATCATCGCCCATCGAGGCCAGCGTTTCCTTCCCGTCTTCCGCCATGGGCGCGAGGATCTGTTCAAGCTCCTCGATAGTGTAACCCGCCGCGATCTGGCGCTTGCGCAGATCGTCGCCCGTAAACATCGGCGCTTCGGTGGCCGCCTTCAGCTTGTCGTCAAGATCGTTGATCCGTTCGACCCATTCGCCGAAGGGCAGCGCGCGGGCGAGCTTGTCCTTGATCTCGGTATCGTGGAAGAGCTTGCCCTTCTTCATATCCACCGCGAGGATCTGGCCGGGGCCGAGGGCGCCCTTCTCGGTGACATGCGCCTCATCCACCGGCACCATCCCGGTCTCGGATCCTGCGATCACCAGCCCGTCGCGGGTGACCGTATAGCGCATCGGGCGCAGGCCGTTCCGATCAAGCCCCGCGCAAACCCAGCGCCCATCCGTCATCGCCAGCGCCGCGGGGCCATCCCAGGGCTCCATGACAGAGTTGCAGTAGCTGTACATATCGCGCCAGGCCTGCGGCAGCTCGATCGCCTGCTTTGACCAGCTTTCGGGCACAAGCATCGTCTTGGCCATCGGCGCGGAGCGGCCCGCGCGCACCAGCACCTCGAAAACGGAATCGAGTGCGGCAGAATCCGAAGAGCCGTTCGCAACGATTGGCTTGATGTCTTCCGCATAGTCTCCGAAGGACGCGCTTGCCATGCGAATTTCGTGGCTTTTCATCCAGTTGAGGTTGCCCTTCAGGGTGTTGATCTCGCCATTATGGGCGAGCATGCGGAAGGGTTGGGCGAGCCACCATTGCGGGAAGGTGTTGGTTGAATAGCGCTGGTGGTAGATCGCGAAGGCGCTTTCAAAGCGCTCGTCTTTCAGATCGGGGTAATACTCGGCCACATCCTGGGCGAGCATCATGCCCTTATAGATGATCGAACGGCAGGAAAGCGAGCAGACGTAAAGCGCGTTCACCTGCGCCGCCGCGGCGGCCTTTTCGATCCGGCGGCGGATCACGTAAAGCTCGCGTTCGAACGTATCCTCATCCACGCCCTTGGAGTTCGAGATGATGATCTGTTCGATCTCGGGCCGCGTGGCGTTGGCTTTTTCGCCCAGCACATCGATATTCACCGGCACATGGCGCCAGCCGTAGATGTAGTAGCCCATGCGCAGCACTTCGGTTTCGATGATCGTGCGGCAGGTCTCCTGCGCGCCGAAATCGGTGCGGGGCAGGAACACCATGCCCACCGCCATCAATTCGCCCTCGCGCGGTTCATGCCCCGTGCGGCGGATCTGATCGCCGAAGAACTTATGCGCGATCTGTACGTGAATGCCCGCGCCATCGCCGGTTTTGCCATCGGCATCCACCGCGCCCCGGTGCCACACCGCTTTCAGCGCCTCGATCCCGTTTTCCACCACCTTGCGGCTGCGGGTTCCGTCAATCGCCACCACGAGGCCCACGCCGCAAGACGCATGCTCGTCCTCCGCGGAGTAAAGGCTGTTTTCGGCCATCCAGGCGCGGCGGCGTTCCTCGGCGGCGGCCCACTGGGCGTCATATTTGGTCATCAGCTGTCCTCCGCGATGAATGCATTCTTGGCCTCATATTCGGCCTGCGTGGCGCGCGTGTGCTCCCCGGCAAAGCGGCAGGAGGCAAAGGCGCGGTCGATATAGATTTCCGAGATGAGCGGGTAGTCTGCCGCGCCATCGAAGGCGCCGACCATGAATTCATAGTCTTCGCCGGGGTTGCGCAGCCAGAGCGAGGTGCCGCAGCGGGGGCAGAAGCCGCGTTCGGCAATCTCGCCGGGATAGATCGCGACCTTGCCCTCGACCGTGACGGCGTCGGGCGCAGCGGTGAAGACATTGAGCGCCACGCCAGACCAGCGGCGGCAGCGCGTGCAGTGGCAGGCGCCCACCTCGGCCCGGTGGCGCCCGACGCGGATCGTGATATCGCCGCAAAGGCAGCGGCCCACGATGCCATCGGCGAAAACGGGGGTTTCGATCGACATCGCGCTAGCCTGTTTCCGGCGGCGGGGCGTTGACCATGGCAAGCACCTCGGCCTCGGTCATCCGCTTGCGCTCACCCGCGAAGGCATGGCTTTCGGGCTTGGCATCGATATAAACCTCGCTCTCGAATTCCATGCCCTCAAGGCTGTCGAGCGCCCCGGCGCTGATCGAGAAAAGCCCTTGCATCGGGCCGGGGGCGGTGAGCTTCCAGTAAAGGCTCGAACCGCAGATCTTGCAGAAGCCGCGTTCGGCCCATTCGGAAGATGTGTAACTGGTGAGGTTGCCTTCCCCCGTCCAGGCAATGCCGCCCGCCGGCACCATCACCCCAAGCTCGATCCCGCCGGAAAACTTGCGGCACATCCCGCAATGGCAGGCGCCATAGGCCGTGGGCGCTTCGGCCAGTTCGAAGCGCACGGCACCGCAAAGGCATCCACCTGTCTTGCTCATGGCACTCTCCCTTGGTTGGCCGGCCAGGTCAGCATCCGTGACCTATCCCTGCCCCTGGCCTTATTCGGCGGCCAGCGTCGCGTTTGCGCTCATGTATTCGAGCATCGCCTCCGCCGCCTCGCGCCCATCGCGGATGGCCCAGACCACAAGGCTGGCCCCGCGCACGATATCTCCGGCGGCATAAACGCCATCGAGGTTCGTGGCATGGGTGCGGAAATCGGCCTTGATGGTGCCCCAACGGGTGACCTCAAGCTCCGGCACGCCCCAGAGCGCGGGAAGATCCTCGGGTTCGAACCCAAGCGCCTTGATCACAAGATCGGCCTCTTCGGTATAGTCGGCGCCCTCGATCTCTTCCGGCATCTGGCGGCCCGAGGCATCGGGTGCGCCGAGCCGCATCTTGGAGACTTTCACGCCGCTCACCGCATCGCCGGTGAAGCCCTTGGGCGCAGAGAGCCAGACGAATTCAACGCCCTCTTCCTCGGCATTGGCAACTTCGCGCTGTGAGCCGGGCATATTCGCCCGGTCGCGCCGGTAGAGGCATTTCACACTTTCGGCGCCCTGGCGCACGGCGGTGCGGACGCAATCCATCGCGGTATCGCCACCGCCGATCACGACCACACGCTTGCCATCGGCGTTCAATTCGCCGCTGTCGAATTCTGCCACATCGTCACCGAAACTCTTGCGGTTCGAGGCGGTCAGGTAATCGATCGCGCGCACGATGCCGCCCGCGCCCACGCCGGGGGCCTGGAGATCGCGGGATTTATAAACGCCCGTGGCGATCAGCACGGCGTTGTGCTTTGCGCGAATGTCTTCGAACGAGATGTCGCTGCCCACGTTGCAGTTCATCTCGAAGGTCACGCCGCCCTCTTCAAGCTGGGCGATGCGCTGCATCACCACGTCTTTCTCAAGCTTGAAGCCGGGGATGCCGTAAGTCATCAACCCGCCCGCGCGATCGTAACGATCGTAGATGGTAACCTGCACGCCCTCGCGGCGCAGCATGTCTGCCGCGGCCAGGCCGCCGGGGCCTGCGCCGATGATGCCCACGCTTTCGCCGCGCTCGGCGGCAGGGCGGATCGGTTCCACCCAGCCTTCTTCCCAGGCGGTATCGGTGATGTATTTCTCAACCGATCCGATGGTTACCGTGCCGTGGCCGGATTGTTCGATCACGCAATTGCCTTCGCAGAGCCGATCCTGCGGGCAGATCCGGCCGCAGATTTCGGGGAAGGTGTTGGTGGCCTGGCTAAGCTCATAGGCCTCTTTCAGCCGCCCCTCGGCAGTGAGCTTGAGCCAATCGGGGATGTTGTTGTGCAGCGGGCAATGGCTTTGGCAATAGGGCACGCCGCACTGGCTGCAGCGCCCGGCCTGTTCGCCGGCCTTTTCGCGCGCATAGTCCCCGTAGATTTCGTTGAAATCGTCACGCCGCAGATTCGGCGGGCGCTTTTCGGGCATGGCCCGGCCCACATCCACGAATTTCAGCATCCGATTCCCGGCCATACCAGCCTCCCTAATCTCAGACCGCCGGTTTAAACGGGCCGTGGGCAAAAATAAAGTCATAAAGACTGACCTTAATATGCGGTATTTCGCCCGGGCGTGATGCATTCACGCCGCGTCGCCGCAAGATTAGGTATCAAATGTTACCTAAATGAGGGCTTTATAAAGAAACTCAGGGGTTTAGAGTGCCGCAAAACTGTTGCATTTGCAGGCCGCATGTCGCTCTTCCACCTTTTCCTCGTTGCCGTGATCCAGGGTGTGACGGAGTTTTTGCCCGTCTCCTCCTCCGGCCACCTCATTCTTTTGCCGAATCTCACGGGCATGGCGGATCAGGGGCAGGTGATTGATGTGGCGGTGCATGTGGGCACGCTTGGCGCCGTTTGCCTTTACTTCTGGGCGGATGTGCGCCGCGCAGCCATCGGGCTGCCGCGGGTACTGCGCTGGCAGATCGATAGCCAGGAGGCGTGGCTGGCGCTTTGCCTGATTATCGCAACGATCCCGGTGGTGATCTTCGG
Organism: Paracoccaceae bacterium; assembly: GCA_028285485.1. GTDB lineage: Bacteria > Pseudomonadota > Alphaproteobacteria > Rhodobacterales > Rhodobacteraceae > JANQPC01. Next base: position 112,645 of record JANQPC010000054.1, read on the forward strand.
CATCGTGCTGAAGCTTACGGGGCTTGATGATGCGATGCGCTCTATCGCCGTGATCGGGTGGACGATGCTGGTATTCGGCCTTGTTCTCTGGTGGGCGGACAGGCGCGGGCCGGTGGAGAAGACGGCTGCCGACTGGTCGCTCAAAGACGCCGTTACCATGGGGCTCTGGCAGGCGATTGCGCTGATCCCCGGCACCTCGCGATCGGGGATCACGATCACGGCGGCGCGGTATCTGGGGTACGAACGGTCTGAAGCCGCGCGGATCGCGATGTTGATGTCGATCCCCACGATCATTGCCTCCGGCGTGCTTCTGGGGGCAGAGGTGATGGTGACGGCCGATCTGGCCGCGGCACGGGATGCCGCGATTGCCGCCGCGTTTGCCTTCATCGCCGCGCTTCTCGCGCTCGTCGGGATGATGAAGCTGCTCAAGTTCGTGGATTTCACGCCCTACGTGATCTACCGCGTGATCCTTGGCGTGATCCTGCTCTGGATCGCCTACACTTAAGGGCGCAGGTTTTTCGCGCTGTCGGTGATTTCGGCATATTGGCCCTGGGGCCGGAAGCGCCAGAGGTATTCCGGTAGCACCGCCTCCAGTGCCGTGGGCTGGATGCCAAGCTCGGCCAGCCCCGGATAGCTGCCGCTTGCCACGTTATCGCGGGCGAGGTTTTTCACCTGATCGCGGGTGACGGGGCCCTTGATGAGGCCGAGCGACACGCCCTTCAGCCCGTCAAAGACCGTGCCCATGATGCGCCCCGCCCAGATCGGCAGGCCCAGCACCAGGCGGCGCCGGTGGATGATGTCGAGCATCTGCGCCATGAGTTCGCGGAACGTATCCACATCCGGCCCGCCAAGCTCATAGATCCCCGGCGCCGCGCGGCCTTCAACAGCCATCGCCGCCGCCTGGGCCACATCCCCCACATAAACCGGCTGGAATTTCGTGCCCGCCCCCACGATCGGCAGAACGGGGCCAAGCCGCGCCATTCCGGCGAAGCGGTTGAAAAATTCATCTTCCGGCCCGAACACGATCGAAGGCCGCAGGATCACCGCGCCCGGCATATGCGCCAGAACCGCCGCCTCGCCGAGCCCCTTGGTGCGGGAATAGTCGCTATCGCTCTCGGGATCGGCGCCGATGGCCGAAAGCTGCACCATCCGCGCCACACCTTCTTCGGCGGCCAGGCGCGCAACGCGCTCGGCGCCCTTGTGTTGCAGCGCCTCGAAGGTGTTGGCGCCCTCGCTCGCGAGAATGCCCACGCAGTTCACCGCCGCATCGGCGCCCTGCAGAACGCTGCGCACGCTGGCGTCGTCGCGAATATTGCAGAAAACGGGCTCCACCTGCCCGACAACGCCATAGGGTTTGACGAACATCGCCTCGTTCGGGCGCCGCACGGCCACGCGAATGCGCCAGCCCGCCTTGGCCAGATGCTGGGCGATATAGCGGCCCACAAACCCCGATCCGCCGAAAATTGTGACCAGTCCGCCCATGCGTGCCTCTTCGCCCGAATACGGCGCAAGAGGTAGCCCTCGAAAGCCCTGCGAACAAGCGGCTACGGTGCCGCAAGGGGCGGCGTTGACAGCCCCCGCCCCCGGCTGTATGCCGCCGCATCACGACACCGGCCCAGGTGGCGGAATTGGTAGACGCGCTAGCTTCAGGTGCTAGTGTCCGTACGGACGTGGAGGTTCGAGTCCTCTCCTGGGCACCAGTCACTTCCTCTAAGCAATTGATGACAGGCGGCCTTTGGGGTCGCGGTCGAATGTGGTCCGCCGGATGAGCGCCATAAGGGAAATGCGGCACCCGGCCGCTTGGGTTTCGGAAGCCTATCGGTGCCGGGGAATTTTTGCGTGCTTGTTCCCTTAATTGCGCACCGCGCTGATTTAAGCTGCACGGTGTACGAAGCCGAAAGCGCTCCAAGGTGGGCAACCTGAAAACGAGAATCTCTATGACAGGCGGACCGGTTGGGAACCGAGGCCCGTTTCGGCGGCGCGATGACTAGCGACCGCAAGCCTCCCTCACACTACGACGAGGCTTTGCGGTTTGAGCTGATCCGCCGCCGGGGCCTTAGCGGGATGAGCTTGGAGAAGCTGGCCGATGTGACCGGCATCTCGGTAGCGCAGCTCCGGCGATACGAGGCTGGCACAAACAAGGTATCGGTTTCGAGGATGATGCAACTGTCGCACGGGCTGGGCGCCCGCCCGGCGGAACTGATGGCGGAGATCGACGGTTATCCGGCCGAGATCGTTTCCATGGCCGGGTTCGTTGAGTTCATCACTACAGAGGACGGCGCGGAACTGATGGCGGCGTTGCCTGCCCTTTCGCGTGGCGCGCATCTGGGGCTGTTGGCCAAACTGGCAACTGCCCTTACCGGGAAACCTGAAGCGGGTGCCAAGATCTAGGGATCGGGCGCGTTGCCCGTTGATGCGCCCGCCCTTGTCAACCTGGCGGGGTTTTGGCGCCGCAACCTATTCCGCCACGGGCGCGTCACGGGCAAACCTTTTAGCCCGGGTGCGGGACCGAGGGTGCAGGGGCTGGGGCCAAGGCGCCGCCAGCTTGCCTTAATCGCGTTCTGCCGCGTGTTCCCATATCTCCGCCTCGGGTTCGTGCGGTGCGCGCGTGCCATCGGTTCTGGCCCCGAGCCTTTTCGCGACGGCCTGCGAGCGCGTGTTCCCGATGTGTATGTAGCTGTGCAGACGATCGATGCCGAGATCCGCGCGGGCCCAATTCTTGACGGCCAGCGCCGCTTCGGTTGCAAAGCCCTTTCCTTCCGCACCTTCGAAGAGGTGCCATGCGAGCTCTACCTCAGGCCAGCCCGCATGCTTGATCAGGCCCACCCGGCCGACCGGTTGGCCCGTCTCCCGTTCCACCACCACGAAGAAGCCGAAGCCGTACCAATGCCAATGGCCAATTCCGGCCAGGAAAGCGAACCAAGCCCGTTCCGCGCTGACCGTCTCACCCTGCGCTTCCATCGAGGGGGCGCTGGTCATAAACCGCGTGAACTCCGCCAGATCGCTCCGTTCTGGCCCGCGCAACTCCAACCGCTGGGTTGAGAGGATCGGGGCGGATGAGAGTTGTTGCATCAGGCGCCTTTCCGGTCGCAGACCTTGGTTTCAGGTAGGTTGAGAGCAGCGCGGGGCTGCGCATACCCGAAAGTACCGCGCCTGGTTGGCCACAGCACCCCTAACTTTGGGCTATGTCCAACCGACCGCGGTACCACGCTGCCATCCACCCGCCCTACTCTTGACTGCCGAGGCGGCAACCTGGTTGAGCCACTTCCGGGCGCAAGCCCCGTTCCGGCAGGCCGGCTTCAGCCCTCAAAGGCCCGTGTCGTAGCTTGTGAGCTGGAAGCTGTCTGCCTTCACCAGTTCGGCCATTTCGGCAAACTCATCCGACCAGCTTCGCGCCTGGGCGTTCAGCGTTTCCATATCCGGCCTCGCGGTCCAGTAGTTTACACATAGCCACGTGCCGTTCTCGCCTTGGCCGACCGTGCGATAGAGCAGCGTGTCATTCTGGTTCATCTTCTCGGTGATCGCCTCGAAGAACGCCCGAACGTCGGCAGGGTCTGCCCCCTGTGCTTGTTCAAAAAGAACGATCTCCACATGCTTGGGCACCCGAAGATCATCGGCGCCGACCTTCTGGGTCAAGCCACCTGCCGACCGTTTGAGCGGCATCTGCAGGGCTGAGGGCCGGCGATCCGGCTCGGCAAGGGGCATGCCGTCAACGGGCCGCGCGCCAAAATAGAGATGCCCGGCAGAAACATGCAGAACTTCGTATTCCGTTGTCGGGGCGTTCGCGGCCACGCCCATGACGGAGCACCCCGTTTCGAACACGTCCTGTTCCGTTCCAACCGCCCATTCTTCGGTGCCGCACGCGCCCGCATCGGCGGAGTTCAGAAAGCCTGCGAACCCTTCCATGCGCGGCGTGACCGTGAGGTAATCGTTAACGATCAAGTCGACGTCTCGCGCGCCCTGCGCCACGCTAGAGGCCCCAAGGATGGTCACGTCTCCCCCGAACTTCAGCTCCACTAGGGGCGCCAGGCAGCTTGCATCCGCATAAGTGGTGAAGTGCGCATCGATACGGCCTGGGCCAAACACGATTGATCGTTTCAAATACCACGGCGCGATCCCATCCTGCCCCTGCTGAGGGCGCAACTCGCATGCGATGCTTTCCCAGGTTCCGTTCAGGTCGATCACAGCCTCTTGGGCGATAGCCGGAGCAACCGGTATGGCTGCACATGCTGCCACAAGTAACGTTCTCACGCGGTTCATGGATCTTCTCCTTGCTGCTGGGTTCGCCCAAGGATGTCAGAGGCATTTCCATGATACGAATTGATGATTATAATGTAGGCATGAAGCAGATTGATGTGAATCTGGCCTCCCTGGATCTGAACCTGATCACTGCGCTGGACGCATTGCTGCGGCTGCACTCCGTCTCCGGCGCCGCTGAAGCCGTTGGCCGCACGCAATCCGCGATGTCCCACAGCCTGGCGCGTTTGCGCGATCACTTTCGCGATCCGATTCTGGTTCGGGATGGCTGGGCGATGCACCCCACGCCCTTGGCGGAGCAACTGCGCCCCCGGGTTGCCGAAGCTGCCCGTGCGGCCCGCCTCGTGTTTGAAACGAAGACTGTGTTCGATCCCGCGACAACCCGGCGCCGCATCCGCATCGCGTCCCCGGATCTGTGCGCGTCGCTCTTCACGAGCTTCATTGCGGAGCTATCCAGAGACGCACCAAATGGATCAATCGAGTTCGTGGCGGCAGAATCGGCGCGCCAAGCGGTTTTGAACTCCGATGCCGACATTGGGCTTGGCTTTGGGCATCCTAAAAGCGATCCCAACCTTCTGCTGTGCGAAATTGGGCCGCTGGAGTGGTGCACCTTCGCACCGCGCGGGCATCCGTTCTGCAAGGATGCATCCCAGGCGCGCTGGGCGGCGTCTCAGCACATCGTCGTTGGCCAGAGCGGCGCTCGGGAGGGGCCCGTCGAAAAAGCGCTTCGGAGAAATCGGTTAAAGCGCAGGGTTGTATGCCACGTGGCAAACTTCTCCTCCGCGCTCAGCCTTGCTGCGGAAACCCAGGCGCTCTTTACCACGTTGCGCGCGCCGTTCGAGCGCTCTGCAACACGCCTTGGGATGGCTGCCTGCGCCGTTCCCTTCCCGATGCCAAGCGCACCGGCTGCGCTGATGTTCAGGGCGGATTACGGCGATCCGTTTTCGATCTGGGTGCGGGAGCGGTGCCTGCGCAGCTTCGACTGATTGTCGAGCGGTGGACCGATAGGTGAAGGGCCGCGGATGAACCGATGTTTCGCGATCGCCGCGAGGGGCCATTCTGCGCCCCCAACCCCCCGTAACTCTGCACTGATCCGGCGCTTCGATACGGCTTCTGAGGCGAATGGGTGCATTGAGCCGCGCGGGATGTGGCCGAACCTGCTATGCTGGGCGGAAGGAGGCCCCCGATGCTCAAGGTTGATCCAACGTCCACATGCCAGACCGTCATTACCACCTTCGAATGCTCCCCGGGCACCTGCGCCGATCTCATGGATAAGTTGCAGGGCGCGTATCGCGAGTTCATTTCCCATCAGCCGGGCTTTATCGCGGCGGGGCTGCATGTGAACGATGCACAGACGCGGATCGCGAACTATTCGCAATGGGCGCGGCGTGAGGATTTTCAGGCGATGCTGCGGAGCGAAGAGATGCGGGCCCGCAACCGGGATCTTGCGCGGCTTTCCACCCGGTTCGAGCCCGTGATGTACGAGGTTGCCGGAGTGTTCTGAGCGCGCTTTTGACCATGCGCGCGCCGCATGCGTTAGTGGCTGCAACCCCTTATGCGGAAGCGAGACGCGGGCGGTGACATGCTTGGGTCGGGCGCGTCAGTTGTTTGCCGTGAGCGGGTCGATAACCTGCGGAACCTCTGTGATCGCGGTTACCGGGATGCCCGAAAGCTCCGAATGCTTGCGGATCGCGTCTTCGCTATCGGCGAGGTAGACGCAGAAGGTTTTGTCTCCAGCCACATAGCTGTGTTGCCACTGGATGCCGGAGCCAATCGTGTCGAGCGCCTGGTTGGAGGCGCGGGCGGCCCCGCAGAGTTCGGTGACAGACATTTGCCCGATGCCGGGGATTTCACGTTCTATGATGAACCGCTTCATCTGTGCCATGGGTATCTCCTTCGATTGCCAATGGCGGCATCGTGCCCGCTGGCGGCGCCGGTTCCTAACTAAGAGTTCTTTACGCTGGCATAGATTTTCTTTCCTTCGAATGGTATTCCTCTGCCATGGCAAAGATTTTCTTTAGCAAATGACACGCACGACCCATCTCAACGCGCTTCAGGCGCTGGAAATGGCCCTTCGCGAAGGGTCGCTTCAAGCCGCGGCGGCCCGGTTGGGCATTACGCCGGCGGCGGTGGGGCAGAGGATTCGTGCGCTGGAGCAGTTTCTCGACACCGATCTGCTGCTGCGCGGGCGATCGGGGTTGCGCCCGACGGCGGCGCTGGAAGCCTCTCTCGATGATCTCAAGGCGGCCTTTGCCGCGCTCGATCGGGTTGCCGATGGTTTGGATTTTCAGCGCACGGCAGAAATCCATATCGTGGCAGATCCCGACTGGTCGGATCTTTGGCTGGCGCCGCGGCTTTTGCGTTTTCAGGCGGAGCATCCCAACATCCGGTTCAACGTTAACGGGGAGGGCGATGTTCCCATGCGCCTTGGCGCGGCCGATCTTATTATCGACCGCGATCCCAATGGCCGGGCATCCGCCGGAGAACCGATCTATAGCGAGGTCTTCCTGCCAGTGGGATCGCCCGAAAACACCGCGCGTATCCTGGACCCGTATTCCACAAAGGCCGATGACAAGACGCCGCGCTACCTGCCCCTGGGCACCTTGAGCGACGAGGAGCGCGTGTGGCGGCATTCGCAGCAAGGAAGCCTTGAGGGCTTTCCACTTCTTCATATCAAGCCGCGCCCTGATGCCCCGGATACGCCCGGCTGGGTGGATTGGCTCGAAGCGTTTCCTTATGAACGCACCTCGCCCGAACGGGGCGTTCAATACGCGCTCGTTCGCAACGGGCTTGAAGGTGTGAAATCCAATGCGGGGCTCATGGTCTGCGGTTTGTCCTGCGTGCTGGAAGATCTGAAGAGAGGCGAACTGAGCCTGCCTTTCCCGGGCAAGGATTGCCTGCGCGCCACGCACCCCTATCGGCTTGAGGCGAGGCGGGAAGCAAAATCGCGCCCCCAGGTGCGCCGGTTCCTCGACTGGCTTCGCGCGGAAGCCGCCGCGACGAAGGACGAGATGGGAGAGGTGATCGGGTCGCCGACTTTCTAGGCCCTTCTTTGGCGTGCTTTGCCGGCTTTTGGCAGCGCTGGTGTGGCCGCAAGGCGAAGTTTCTGGGCCCGCAGATAGGCTTCAGACCGTGGCGCGGCGCGTCAACTATGCGCGATTGCGCTTTCCCGCTGATCCGTTACCGCCCGCATCAGCCCCACTGCAGCTTGCGTGCCATCGATCAGCGGCACCGGAATTGAAGGGCCGATTTTTCGGGCGAAGCCCGCGAGCGGGCCGCCGCCGAGAACAATCGACGAGGCGCCTTGTGCAACCAACTCTTCGCACTTGGCGCTCAGGGTTTCCCGCAGGCGTGACTGTACGGTGCCCGGATCCCCCTGATCGCCCCCTTTGACGGAAGCGATCCCCACAAGTGCGTGGGCGAGGCCCATCTCTTCGGCCTTGCGTGTGAGCGGGGGGGCAACGCTGTCTCCAAACGTAACGATCCCGAAATCACCGCCCAGGGCGCGGGCCGCGCCAAAGGCCGCGCTGGCGATCCCGATCACGGGCGTTCCGGCGCGAAGGCGTCTGATTTCCGGCGCACCGGTATCGCCGAAAGATGCCAGTATGATCCCATCACAGGCCTGATCGTGGGCGCGAACGGCCGCCTTCACCCCCTCCACCGCCAGGCTCGTATCTTCTTCGGTGACGATCAGCTCCGGCCCGAATGCGGCCGAAACCGTGGTGAAGGCATCGCCCGGGCGGGCCACGGCATCCGCCGCCTCCCTGATCCGCGCCGTAACGCCTTCCGAGGTGTTCGGATTAACAATCAAGAGCCGCATCAGAGGATCACCGAGGGCAACCAGAGGGAGATGGCAGGGAAGATATTCACGAGGATCAGCGCAACGATCATTGCGCCGATGAACCAGAGCATCGAGGGAATGATCTTGGCAATCGAGATCTTCGCGATCGCGCAGGTGATCAGCACAACGGAAGCCACGGGCGGGGTTTGCTGGCCGATGCCGAGATTGATTGTCAGGATCAGCCCGAAATGCACCCTGTCGATCCCAAGCTCATCGGCCAGCGGCAGGAAGATCGGCACCAGCATCAGGATCGCCGGCGTGCCATGGATGATGGTGCCCGCCAGGAGAAAGAAGATGTTGATGGCGGCCAGAACCACCCAGTAGTTGTCGGAAATGCCGAGAATGGCCTGGGCGATATCCTGCGGGATACGTTGGTTCGTGAGGTACCAGCCCAAAAGCGTGGAGGTGGCCACGATGAACATCAGCATGGCCGATCTCTTGCCGGCGATGCGCAGCGTATCGATCAGGGTGCTGATCCGCACCGTCCGGTAGAACACCGCCGCCAGCACGATGGACCAGAACGCGGCGATGGCGCCCGCCTCGGTTGCCGTGAAAATCCCGCCGAGGATGCCCACCAGCACCAGCACCGGAAGGGTAAGCGGAATGATCGCCTCCTTGCCCGTTGCAGCCACTCGGCTGAGAGAGAACTCGCCTTCTGTTGGGTAATTCCGCCGCACCGCCAGCATGTATGTCGTGCCCATGAGAAGTGCGCAGACGAGCAACCCCGGAACGATGCCGGCGGCGAAAAGCTCGGCAATCGAGGTGTTCGCGACATAGGCATAGAGGATCAGGTTGAGCGAGGGCGGCACGATAATGGCCATAGTCGCCGAGGTTGAGGTAACCGCCGCTGCAAAGGCGGCCGGATAGCCCCTTTTGCGCATTTGCGGGATCATTACCGAGCCGATGGCGGCGGCATCCGATGTGGCCGTACCGGAGATTTCGGAAAAAAACAGCGATGTCAGGATGTTGACATGGGCCAATCCGCCCCGGATATGCCCCACTAGGGATGATGCGAAGGCAATCAGCTTCTCGGCAATCCGGCCCTGGTTCATGATTTCGCCCGCAATCATGAACAGCAGCGCCGCCACCAGCAGGTAGTTATTGGCCCCCCCGAACGGGATCAGCCCGATGATCTGCGGCATCACCGCGGGATCAAGCAGGATCATCGTGGCCGCGGTGACGCCGAGAACGAAGGCGATCGGCAAGCCCGCGATCAGGAGCGTGACGAGGAGGATCAGGATGATCCAGCCGGGATCGAGGAACATCAGGCGTCGCTTTCGGGCATAAGGTCGTCAGGGTCGATGCGGCCGGTTGCGATGCCCACAAGGCGCACGGCGCAGAAGATCAGGATCAACGCGCCGCCCACGGCCATTGTCCCGCGGAAGAGGATCATCGGCAGATCGATTGAAATCAGCGTCCGGCCCGCGAAGCTTTGCGCGGCGATCCCGCCATACCAGGCGAGCAGCGCGCCGAACCCGCCCATCAGGATCAGATTGAGCAGGGTGACCAACCGTTTGGCCGCATGGGGCAGAACACGCAGAACCGCGTCGAAGCCCAGGTGTTCGTTCGTGCGGGTGAGGTAGGCCGCGCCGATGAAGGTGAGCGCGGCGAGAATATGGGCGGGAAGCTCTTCGCCCCAGGAGACACTATCATTCAGAATGAACCGGGCGAAGACCGCCCAGTTCAGAAGCACAAGCAACAGGCCCGCCATGGCCAGAACCAGCCCATCGAGCGCTGCGGTGACGCATCGGTCGCCGATAGAGATGAGCTTGGCCAGACGATCCATCAGCCTATTCGATACCCAGAGCGGCCTTGGTTGCTTCGATCATGTCAACGCCGATGACATCAACAAATGTCGGGCTTTCGTAAAGCGGCGCGGCGGCGGCCTGAAAGGCGGCAAAATCGATCTCATTCACCGCCAGCTTGTCAGAGAGGGCGGCGATGGTTTCGGTATCGGTTGTCTCACCCCACTCGAAAGTCCAGGGCGCAACCTCTTCGGCCACCGTTAGAAGCGTTTCCTGCAGCGCCGGGTCAAGCGTTGCCAAATAGGGTTCCCCAAATACCAGGAAGGTCGGCAAGTAAACGTGGTTTGAGAGCGACATGTAGCCCTGCACTTCGTAGAGCTTGGCGGTATCGACAACATTGGCCGGGTTTTCCTGCCCGTCGATCGTGCCCTGATCGAGCGCGGAATAGACCTCGCCAAACGAAAGCGGCGTTGCATTCGCGCCGAGCGTGTTGAACATCTCGACCCGCTGCTTGTTGGTGGGGGTGCGGATCTTCAGACCCTCCAGATCGGCGGGCGTAACGATGGGGCGCACCTTGTTCGTGATCTGGCGGAACCCGTTATCCCACATCGCGGCAAGCACCATGCCGCTGCCTTCGAACCCTTCGGCCAGCATTTCACCGGCGGGGCTTGCGGCAAATGCCTGAACGGCCGTGCGATCCTCGAAGAGGTACGGCAGATCGAAGATTGCCGTGCGGGTATTGATCTGGCTTACGGCCGAGGCAGACAGCGAGGCATGGTGTGTGCCCAATGAGAGGCCCTGCAGAACATCCTCTTCCTTGCCAAGCGTGTTCGACATGAAGATCTGCACGTCAATCTCACCCGGCGCGGCGGCTTCAACGCGCTGCTCGTATTCCTGCAGGAAGACATGCGCAAAGGATCCTTCCGGCAAGGATGAGTTGATCTGAAGAACGGCCTCGGCGGCTGCGGAAAGTGGAAAGACGGCGGCGGCCGTCGTCATCAAAACGTATCGTGTCATCGGTCGGGCTCCTGGTGAGAGACGGGAAAGATTCGCGGTGGATGTAGGAAAGCAGATTTTCACAAGATACATATCGAGAAATCTGTTTTTCACACACGCTACAGGCGAAGTGCCCGCGAAATGAGCGCAGATGCCCGTTTGCGCGCTGTTTCGTGAGCGAGCGGAAGGCAAGTTGCCGGGGATTGCGCGGCTAGAGTTCCGCGAAGCGGTCGTGAATATCCTCGATCCGGCCCAGCCGCGCCCGGCCTTTCGCGCCGGAGCGTTCGAGGGCACGCGCGGCAATCATATTGCAAACCGCCAATACGCCGGTGTGATCGAGAAGCGGCCCGTTCGAGGCGGTCACGCATGTGAAGCGCCACGTGACCGGAAGTGCCTCGATGGCTGGCGCGTCGCCAATGAAGGCCGTTTTGGTTCCCGCATCCAGTGCAGCGGCGGCCAGGGTTGCGGCATGCTTCGGCGCCCGGCGCAACCCGATCATCACCAGAACATCCTTCGCGCCGAAGCTTGCCGCAGTTTCCGCAAGGGTTTCGCCCGGGCGGGGCACAAGGCTGACCTGCGGCAGAACCTGGCATGTCTGCCAGGCCAGGTAGCTGGCCAACGGATAACCGGCCCGAAACCCGGCAATCCAAAGCCTTGGGGCCGCCTGCATGGCTTTCACCAGATCGTTGAGGGACTCCTCATCCAGCGCCTCGAACGTCTTCTCCAGATTGCGGCGGGATTGTTCGAGATGCGATGCGACCGCATTGCCCCCGGTTTTGGCGTTCGCAGCCAGGCGGTGGAGCGCCGCGCCGGTTTGCCCCTCATCCCGCACGGCCTTCCGCGCTTCTTCGTAAGACGCGTAGCCGATCTTTCGGACAAAACGGGAAACGGTGGCATTCGAAACCCCGGCAAGGCCCGCGATCTCCGAGGCCGAGTACCCCGCCATATCGCCCGGAAAGCTCAGAACCGCCTCAGCCAGGCGCCGTTCGCTTGGATGCAGATCCGGCAAGCTCGCGCGCACGCGCGCGATGAAGGATTGTGACGAAGCGGTTTTCATGCCCGCAAACTGCTTTTCATAGCCGCTCGTGTAAACCACCCGTTGCGCGCCATTTTGCGTTCTGAAGGCAATGTCGTATGCTTCAATCCGCAGGAGGAGAGCCATACCATGCCAGCATCCTACCAGGCGCCGATGCGCAAAGATAAAGCCAGCAAGCGCACCCACAGCCAAGATTCCGGCAGCAACATGAAGACCGAACGGTTGACCGTGCGGCATGTGCTGGACGGGAAATCCAACGCCGTATTCTCGATCACACCGGACGAATCCCTCGGACGCGCGGTGGAGATTCTGCGCGACAAGGGGATTGGCGCGCTGCTTGTTACCGATTCAACCGGCGCGCTTTGCGGCATTCTTTCGGAGCGCGATATCGTGCGGAGGCTTGCGGAAACGCCCGGGCAGACGCTGCCGCAGCTTGTCGGCGATATCATGACGAGCGAGGTGAAGACCTGCAGCCCGGACGATACACTGGTATCTGTGCTGACCGCGATGAATGCGGGCCGCTTTCGCCACATGCCGGTGACCAATGAAAACGGCCTGATCGGGATGATTACGATCGGCGATGTGGTCAGCTTCCGCCTGAACGAGCTGGAGCATGAGGCCCTGCAACTGAAGCAACTGATCGTGGGCTAAGGCGGCGCCGCGCGCACTGGTTCCCTAAGATTGCGTGCAGGGCGTGGGCGGCGCCCCATTGAGCCCCCCGGCCACTTCCCTTAGGGAGTGACCGAACGAAAACACCAGAAATGGGCAGCGTGGCCTTCCCCGGCCACCAAGGGCGGCAGCTTCCGAACGTGTCAAACCTTCTGCACAAAAACGATCTTCCCGATGGGCTCGATCTTGGCCCCGTGGTGGCGATTGATTGCGAAACCATGGGGCTCAACCCCCATCGTGACCGGCTTTGCGTGGTTCAGCTTTCGGGCGGCGACGGCAACGCCCATATCGTGCAGATCGCCCAGGGGCAGGGAAACGCGCCCAATCTCTGCCGTATGCTGGCCGATCCGGCGGTGCTGAAGCTATTCCATTTCGGGCGTTTTGATATCGCGGCGCTGCAGAATGCCTTCGGGGTGCTGACCGCGCCGGTCTACTGCACCAAGATCGCCTCCAAGCTCATCCGCACCTATACTGATCGGCACGGATTGAAGAACCTGCTCGACGAGCTTCTGGGCATTGATATTTCAAAACAGCAGCAGATGAGCGATTGGGGCGCTGCCGATTTGACGGAGGCGCAGCTGGAATACGCGGCGTCCGACGTATTATATCTGCATCGCTTGAAAGAGGTGCTTGATGCCCGTCTCGCCCGCGAAGGCCGCACCGAGATTGCCGCGAAGTGTTTCGCGTTCCTGCCGGCGCGGGCCGAGCTGGATCTTGCCGGTTGGCCAGAGATCGACATTTTCGCGCATTGATCCGGCGGGGGCGGCCCAGTGAACCGCAGCGAACGCTTCTATTCCCGTCTCGTGCGGTGGCTGAAGGTGCTGTTGCCGCTGATCGCACTTGGCATTCTTTCCACCGTGTTCCTTCTGGCGCGAAGCCCCGATGCGGAACGGCAGGTGCCGTTTGCCACGGTTGATGGGATAACGGTGGGCGACAGCGATGTTTTGTCTGACCCGAGCTATGTTGGGGTGAGCCCCAACGGATCGGCCATTCACGTGACCGCCAAAAGCGTGGAGCCGGAAGATGCCACGCTGCAGCAGCTCGACGCGCGCGAACTCTCGGGCCTTATCGAAACCCAGGGCGGGCGGCGGATCGAAACCATCGCGGCGCTTGGGCACCTGGATTTCGAGGCCCGGCAGGCGCGATTTGACGGCTCGGTTGAGGTTTTCACCTCCGATGGGTTCGATATGGCCGCCGAAGATCTGGTGAGCCATCTCGACCGGGTGGAAATTGTGACGGAACGCCCGGTGCGCGCCACAACGCCCTTCGGCAGGCTTGATGCCGGGCGGATGACGGTGAGCGAAGGGGCGGAGGCCGCGCTGCTTCTCGTTTTCCAAGGCGGCGTGAACCTGCTATATGCGCCAGAGCCTAAGGGGGATCGCTAGTGCGCTGGCTCGCAACTGGATTGGCCGCAACGTTTGCCTGCGCGCTTCCGCTCGCAGCGTTGGCGCAGGGCACCCAGATTTCGCTGGGGGGGCTGGCGATTGCCGGGGATACGCCGGTGGAAGTTGCCGCCGAAGAGCTTGCGGTGAACCAGGAAGAGGGCAGCGCGGTGTTTTCGGGCGGCGTGACGGTGCAGCAAGGTGCGCTGACGCTTACGGCATCGGAAGTTGAGATCGAATACCAAACCGAAAGCGGGGCGCCTGCGGGCGGCATCCGCCGCATGGTGGCCACTGGCGGCGTTCGGCTCATCAATGCCGGCGATGCTGCGGAAAGCGCCGAAGCCATCTATGATCTCGAAGACGGGATCCTGACGATGCTTGGATCGGTGGTGTTGACGCAGGGGCAGGCCGTGATCTCGGGCGATCGCTTCGCCGTTGATCTTGAAACGGGCACCGGCCAGATGCAGGGAAACGTGCGCACCGTCTTCCAGGCGCAGGAGAATTGATGACAGCCCCTGATCTTCGCATCGCCGCCGCGGCCGCCGGCCTTGAAGTGCGCTCGCTTCGCAAGAGCTACAAGAAGCGCCTTGTGATCCGCGATGTGAGCCTTTCGCTTTCGCGCGGAGAGGTGGTGGCGCTTTTGGGCCCCAATGGTTCGGGGAAAACCACCTGTTTTTATTCGATTGCGGGGCTTGTGCGGCCGGAGGGCGGGCAGGTGCTGGTGGATGGCCGCGATGTGACCACCCTGCCGATGTATCGCCGCGCGCGGCTTGGAATCGGCTATCTGCCGCAGGAAGTCTCGATCTTTCGCGGGCTTTCGGTGGAAGACAACATCATGGCGATCCTCGAGATAACGGAACGCGATCGCACCACCCGGCACGAGCGGCTCGATGAGCTGCTTTCGGATTTCTCGATCACCCATCTGCGCCAGGCCCCGGCGCTGGCGCTTTCCGGCGGGGAACGGCGGCGGGTGGAGATTGCGCGCTGCCTTGCGGCAAACCCGAAATACCTGCTGCTTGACGAACCCTTCGCCGGGGTTGACCCGATTGCCGTTGGCGAAATCCGCACCTTGGTGGCGGATCTCAAAACCCGCGGGATCGGGGTGCTGATCACCGATCACAATGTGCGCGAAACCCTCGAGATTGTGGACCGCGCCTACATCCTGCATGACGGCCAGGTGCTGATGAGCGGAACGACAGAGGAAGTTGTGCAGGATGAGAATGTCCGCCGCGTTTATCTGGGGCAGCACTTTCGCATCGGATAAGGCGCTTGTAGTGGCGTTGGCAACATTCACCGCTACATCTTGTAATTGCTGACAAATTCGCCGCATCTCTGGCGCTTTGCGTTGACAAGCTCTAGCGTTGGTGCCCCAAATACCGTAGAGCGCGGCCTGCCCGGAACGGGCCCGGCCACAATCATCAGATCGCGCCGGGGCGGCGAGGGGCGTGCGCAGTTTTCCAGAAGGTCGGTGATGGGGGCCGAGACACGGCGTGCGGCGGGGGCCGTACTGCTACCGCATCACTCGGGAGGTTGAATGCAATACCAGATCAGCGGCAAACAGATCGACATTGGCGACGCCCTGCGAACCCATGTTGAAAACGAACTTGGCGCGGTTGTTCAGAAATATGCCGAACGCCCCACGGATGCGCAGGTGGTGTTCTCCAAAAGCGCCCATGAATATGTGTGCGAGGCCACGGTGCATCTTTCCACCGGCCTGACGGCACAAGCCAAGGCGCATGAGCCCGAAATCTACGCCGCCTTCGAGAAATGCGCCGACAAGATGGAAAAGCAGCTGCGCCGCTACAAGCGCCGGCTGAAGGATCACCACCGCGAACGCGCGCAGCCCGTTGAGGTTTCGGGCGCCGCCTCCTACATCCTCGCAGGATCGGAACATGCCGAAGAGGCAGAGCCCGAAACGCTGCAACCGATCATCATCGCCGAGATTGAAACCAAGATCCCTTCGCTCACCGTTGGAGAAGCCGTCATGCAGATGGAACTGGCCGGGGCGCCCGTGCTTGTGTTCCGCAAAGACGGGGAGGAGAGCGCGATCAACATCGTCTACCGCCGCGACGACGGTAACATTGGATGGATCGATCCGAAGTAAGCTACCAAAGCCGGCCTTGGGGGGACGGCTTTCGCCACTGACAAGGAAGAGAGTACCGCCTATGGAACTCCACTCGCTGCTATCACAGGACGCCGTGCGCATCTTCTCGTCGACGACAAGCAAGAAGCGCCTCTTTCAGGAGATCGGCGAGGTGATGGAAACCGTCTCGAACGTGCCCTCGGGCCGCGCCTTTGATGCGCTGCAGGAACGCGAAAGCCTTGGCCCCACGGGCGTGGGCCATGGCGTGGCGCTGCCGCATGCGCGGATCGCGGGTGTGGAGCATGTGGTGGGGGTGTTCGCCCGGCTCGAAAAACCGCTCGACTTCGATTCGGTGGATCGGCTTCCGGTGGATCTTGTCTTCGCGCTCTTCGCGCCGGAAGAGGCGGGGGTGGAACATCTCAAGGCGCTGGCGCTCGTTTCCCGCACCATGCGCGATCCCGCCCTGTGCGCAAAGCTTCGCGCCAATGGCGATGCCGCCACGCTGCACGCGCTGCTCACGGATGTGCGGGCCACGCGGGCGGCTTAGACCAACCGATGTAGAAGCGCAGCCTTGCGCTGAGGATCGCCCCGGCCTAGAGCGCGCGCCAGGCGCCGAAGCCGAACATCATGTAATCGCGCTGATAGGCGGCGCGGGCAGCGGCCTCGATCTCATCATCATAAATCGCCGTCAGGGGCAGGGGCCCCGGCGCGCCTTCTTCCAGCAGTGGCGGCGCGTCGATGCCATGCGCCATTGCAAGCCGCGCAAGTTCCTCGCCCAAATCCGAACTGCGTATCACCAGATCGGGGATGGCCGCCTGCGCCATGCCCTGAAGCACGTTCACCTGCGAGGCCCAGGCGCTATCCACCCGGATCGCGGTTTGCCCGCTGAGATTGCCCTTCAGAAACCGCAGAAAGCCCACGAAGGCCGCCGCGGCCTCGCCCGGGCCGAACCCTGCGTCATCGGGGCTTTCGGGTAGCTCCAGCCCGTGGGATTTGATCAGTGTCGCGCGAATTGCGGTGAAGGCGGGCGGCTCGGCAGGCAGGATGAAGCGGCAGAACGCCTCCCATGCCCGGGCCACCGGATGGGCGATCACCGTGAAGGCCGCGTGCCGCCCGCGCCGCCGCTTCCAATGCCGTAACTGCTTTTGAGTGCGACCGATCTCGGGGCTGCCCTCGGCCCCGCCATCCACCGCGCGCATCCATTGAAAGACGCGCTCTTCGCCCGCGCATTTGACCGGCAGGTAAAGAAGCGGCGCCGTCAGGCAGGTGGCAAAGGCAGGCACATTCGGCCCGCGCGCCGGCTCAAACTCCGGCGCCGCCTCAAGCCCAAAGGGATCGCGGCCCGCAAGCGCCGCCTTCATCTCTGCAAAGTTCGAGACCTTTTCTTCCATCGGCCGCGGGTTCTGGATCTTGCCCCGGCGGCCTTGCTTGGCGCGGCGCGGGCCCGCGCCCAGAAAGCGGGCCACGCCATCGATCACCGCGGTTTCGCGCACCTCGGCGTAATCGATGAGGAAGGCGGTCTGCCCGCTTTCCTGAAGCGTGCGCCGGATGGTGGCAAGATGGCTCTGCCGCGCCTCGAGGTAGCGCTCAAATTCGGTGAGATCGAAGGTGGCGCGGCCGGGCCTGGCGGTGCTCACATCCCCCAGCCACCACTGCCCCGTCGCCCGCGCAATCTTCAGCGATACGTAGCTTTCGGTGGGGTTTCGGGTGAGAACGATCTTGGCGCATTTGCGGGCCTTCAGGCACATCTCCAGCACCCGCGGATCGTGATCGCTGAAAAGGCGAAAGCCCGCGATGCCTTCTGCCGCCCCGCGAAGCGCTGCGATCATGGCTTCGGGATCGTCATCGCGCAGAGCCATCGAGCGGCCGAGCAGGCTGGTGTTTCCCGACTGGCCGATGAAGCGCGGGTTGAACACCTCACCGTAGCTCGTCACCCCCTCATAGCCATTGAGCGCTTCTTCCAACGCGTTCGACCCGGTGCGCATATCGGCGAGAATGACGAAGTAGTCGAAGCGTGGGGCCATCGCTTACCGCGTTGCGCGCCGGGCGCTGCGGCGCGCGGCATCGGAAGGTTGGGACACAGGCAGTTCGCCCATCAGATGCGGATGCATGCCTTCGTTGCGCAGCGCCTGCACAAACGTATCGAACCCATCGAGGTTTCGAAGATGCGGCATCTCGGCCAGCGGCGGGCGCAGCGCGCCACCGAGATCGGCGGCGATCGTAAGAAGCGGCTCGGCAGGGTTTTCGAGAAATTCCGCCATCGTCCAGATCCGCACGCGCGCCCGCGTCTGCGGCGCGCGAAGGCGCTTGAGGAACGCGGCCTCGATCTTCTGCAGCGCCGCCGCTTCGGCCCGCGCCTCGCCGAATGGCCGCCCGGATTGGAACAGCGGCACCGCCCATGCGCCGGTGACGATGGAGATATGGGCGTTGGGATCGGCGCAGACGAAGCGCTGGATCTGCTGATTATCGCGCGCGCCGTAGAGAAAGCACTGGCGTTCGCCGCGCGTGTTCCAGATCAGGTTGGTGAGGAAGGCTTGCGGGCTGTAATCGCGCAGGCGGGCGTCACCGCTGAGCCCGCCCGCGAAAGTGGTAAGATTGCCCGCAAATTCCACCCGTTCCGGCGCGAAGAGGTGGCCGTGGGCGCGGCAGCCGATGGTGCGGGAAAGCCATTGCGGAAACGCCTCGCACAGATCGCCAAAGCCGCACAGCATGCCATAGGGCGCGGCGGTCTTGCCATTTTCCCAATCCCAGTTCGGGAACCGGCTTTGCATGTAAAGCCCGGGGCGCCCGCGGGTGCGCCGATCCACCGCCCGGGCAAAGATCTGATCGATCTGCCCCGGGTTCGGGTTGGCGGCGGGGTCTTCGAATGCGGGGGTGTTCAGGAAGCTGTCATAAAGCCGGTTGGCACGCGGCCAGATCTTGCGCGCAACGAAGCAATCGGACCGGCGTAGAAGCTGCAGGTGATCGTCGTAAAAGATGTGGGGCTTGCCCTGGAAATCGAACTTTGAAAGCGTCAGCGAGCGGCTTTCGATCCTGCGGGCGTGGAGGCGCGTGAGGGTTTGAAAGTAGCTTTCATCGGGGATCCAGACGCGGCGGAAGTAACGCTCGAACACCCCCCGCCGGGCATCGCCGAGGATCGCCTCAAGGGTTTTACGCGTCAGGCACCACCATTGCGAGCCAAGATGCGGTTGCAGGCCCTCGGGAATCGGGCGGCGGCGCCCGACCAGCCGTTGCAGCCGGACCCAGCGATCGAACAGATAGCGGTGGCGCTTCCAGGAAAACGGGAAGCTGAAATCGAAGCGTTCGCTATCGAGGCCCCCGATTGTCCAGGGAACATCGGTGGTGGTGACGCTTTCGATGAAATCCGTATCGGCGTGTTTGGCAAGGTAGTCGCGCAGTTCCCCAACCGGGCGCAGGGGCAGGCAGGAGCCTGAGGCGAGGAAGACGTGCTGCAGATCGGGAAATGCCTCCAGCATCGCCTGCGCCGCTGTCTGGGTGGCATCCACCAGCGAAAACGTGCCCCATTCGCAGCGGTGGCGCGCCGAGAACCGGATGTTGGGCAGATCTTCAAGATCGCGGCGGAACGCATCGAACACGCGGGCGGGCACCGCCTTGTCAACATGGATCATGATCGGGCAGCCCGCCGCCGCCCAGTGCCGCGCCACCTGCCGGGCGCGTTCAAGCGGTTCATGAACAAGCATTATGAAGCCGACGGTCATGCCCAATTGCCTTTCGACATTAGGCCCAGCGTCTCCATCTGCTGCCAGTTCACATATTTCTCGGACCACTCGCACCACAATTGGGGGTTCCCGCCGGCCGCGCGTTCGTAGGCGCGGTATTCCCGGCTCGCCGCATAATGCTGTTTACGCACCATCTCTTCGGCCGATTTCTCGGCGAAGGTATCAAGAAACTTGGCATGCAGAAGGCAACCAGAGGCCTTCTCGCCCCCCCATTCATCATAAACGCGATTGAGGCCGCGGGGCAGAATGTTGTGCGTGGAGCTGACATAGGCAAATCTTCGCTCCCACCGCACCAGCGGAATCTTGTTGAGCGCCGGCGCAAGGGCGGGTTCTTCGGCGAAGAAGACCCGGGCGCGCGGCCCCCCCTGAATCCAGAGATTGCCGAATTTGGGGTTGCGGGAGATCGTGTAGTTCCCGCTATCGAACCATGCGGCGATCTCAAAGGGGTTCTGCCCGGCGCGGTAGGCTTCGGCATCCACCGGCCCGCGCGGATACATATCAACAATCAGCGCGCCGAAAGACCGGATCGAGGAGGCTGACAGCCAATCGGTAAGCGCGCCAAGCGAGCGGGTATCGCAGAAGGGGTAGATGAAGAATTCATCCACATCGACGGTAAGCGCCCAGCGCCGCTGGCAATAGCGGCTGAGTAGCGCGTTCATCCAATCCATGCCGTAGCGGGAACGCTTGTAGCTGGCTTCGGTGGACCAGAGCGAAACATCGGGCTGATCGGCGAGATACTCGCGCGATCCGTCCGTTGAGCCGTTATCGACCACCAGAAACTGCCCGATGCCAAGCTGGCGGTAGTAGCGCAGGAAATAGGGCAGGCGCACCTTCTCGTTGCGGAGCGTGGTAACAAGCACAATGTCATCGGGCCGCAAGGCGCCGGTTCTGTCGGCTACAGTGGTAAGCTGGCGGCGGCGTTTCAGGGCGCGGTAGCGATAGCGTTTGCGCTGCAGGCGCAACCCGTAGGCGCCGAGCGCCCCCACGCTCACACCCCCCAGGCCGCGATCAGAGCGCGGCGAGAACGGTTTCGAGATGCGCGTCCCATGTCGGATGATGGGGCCGGTCTTGCGGCCTGCATTTGCTTCGCTGCTCGTGTTGAACCGCCTCTCGGACGGCGTTTGACCAGTGATACAACTCGGTTGATCCCAGGTAAACGGGGTAGGGGCCCAGCACCTCCCGATGAGCGGGAAGATCCGAGCAGATCACGGGCCTGCCGCGCAGCGCGGCATCAAGCGCGGGAATGCCGAAGCCCTCGGCATGGCTGGGGTGGAGAAGCGCTTCGGCGCCCTCCGTCAGGGCCGCGAGCGCGCCATCATCAAGCCCCTTGAGCTCCACGACCGGGGCGCCCGTTCGCGCCGCCGCATCGAGCCGGGCCAGAAGCGCGGCATCCCCCCAACCGCGTGAACCCGCCAGAACAAGCGCCGGGGCCTCCGCCCCAAGCCCGGCCCAGATATCGAGTAGCAGGGCCTGGTTCTTGCGGGCATCGATCGTGCCGATGCAGAGGAAATAGCGGCCATCGGGCCTGAAGCGCGCGGCCAGGGCGCCGGGCTGCGGTTCTGCCAGCACATGCCCCAGATGCACGGGCCGCACGGGCGGGCGCACAGTGCCCAGATGGATGGAAAGCGCATCGGCCACCGCACGGGTAGGGGTGATGATCATCCGGGCGCGCCGGGCGGCGGCAAGGCGCTTGGCGAAGCGCGCTTGCGTTCCGGGGCGCTGGGTTTCGGGAAGATCAAGGGGGATGGTATCGTGGATCATCACCGCGCTTTTCAGCCCGGCCTCGTGCACGGCGGCGAGCGTGCGCTCGCTGAGGTTGCTATGGCCTACGTTCAGGTAGGCAGAGCCGGGGGCGGCATTCGCGGACAAAAGCGCGGCCAGCCGCGGGCGCAGGCAGCGGCCAAGCGCCCGGCGGCGCAGATCGGCCTCGGCGCGGCGCACCGCAACCGGCCGTTTGCGAAAGACCCGCCCAAGCGCATCAAGCGGGCCCGGGGCGCGCACCCCGCTCACGAGGGCGCCCAGATGCTCCAACCCGTCGCGCCCGAGAAGAAGGTACCCCGCCGGGGTGCGGATCAACCCGTGAAGCGCGAGATCGCGCTGCAAGAGCCCGCTGAGATACGCGTTTTCAACGCGGTCGATCCCGGTCAGAGCGGCGGCGCCCACGCGGCTCGCGAGCCGCGTTACGTCAAGAACGATGCCCCCTGGCGGCAACGCCTACTGCGCGGCCTTCTGCTGCGCGACGACATCGTGCAGATAGTTGCGCAGATCGTCGTGCAGTTCGGGGCGCGCGAGGCCGAAGGCAACCGTTGCTTGCAGGAAGCCCGCCTTCGATCCGCAATCGAACCGCTCGCCATCAAAGCAGAGGCCGTGCACCGGGCGGCCCTCGGCGATTTCCAGGGCAATCGCATCGGTAAGCTGGATCTCTCCGCCTGCGCCGCGTTCCGTCTTGCCCAGATTATCCATGATCTGCGGTGTCAGGATGTAACGCCCGATCACGGCGAGGTTCGAGGGCGCGGTGCCCGGCGCGGGCTTTTCCACCATCCCACGCACACTGAGCAGCGCGCCGTCTTCCCCGCCGACATCCAGAACGCCATAGGCGGAGGTCTCCGAAGGCGGCACTTCCATCGCCGCCACCATCACACCGCCGGTATCTTGATAGGCGTCGACCATTTGTTTGAGGCAGGGGGTATCGGCCGCGATGACGTCATCCGTAAGGATCACGGCGAAGGGTTCATTTCCCACCAGCCGCCGGGCGCACCACACGGCGTGGCCAAGGCCCTGGGGCTTGTTCTGCCGAATATAGGCAATGGCGCCCGATTCCATGTTCGTGGCGGTCAGATCGGCAAACAGATCATCCTTGCCCTTCGCCTGAAGCGCCGCCTCAAGCTCTGGCGCGCTATCGAAGTAATCTTCCAGCGCACTCTTCCCGCGGGAGGTGACGAAGATAAACTCGGTAATCCCGGCGGCGCGCGCCTCGTCGATGGCGTATTGAATGAGCGGGCGATCCACCAGGGTCATGATCTCTTTCGGGATCGATTTGGTGGCCGGGAGAAAGCGGGTGCCGAGCCCTGCGACCGGGAAAACGGCCTTCGTTACCTTGCGCGTCATGGTCTGATCACCTCGTCACTTGCGCCGTCCCACCCAACGCTGTGTGCCCCCACATCGCGCTCCACCGCCCTGCTGTTGCCAGCCTTCGTGGAACTGGCGCCATCAATGGGGCAAACCGCGCCGCTGCGCAACTCGGCGCCGTTCTTTTTGCAGGCGGGTTGAGTAGAAGTAAGGGGAAAAGAGCGGCTCTTTGCGCATCGCCCTGCCGAAAAGCCCGCCCGAATGCTCCCAATACCCCGGCGCCCGGAAGCGGGTGTGGTGATAGAGCGCAGTGCGGCTGAAGAGGTAAAGATCGATGTGATCGCCCGCCGCCGCCGCCGCCTTCGCTTGTGTGCGCAGGGGCTTTGCGCGGTATTCGCGGCCCGACAGCTCGTGCCGCGCGGGTGTCTGGCGGAGCGGCTCGAAGGCGCGCGGCGATGCGGTAAGCCCGAGCGCGGGGCGCCGCGCAGCCCCTTCCTTGAGGCCGGCATCAAAACCCGCCAGCAGCCGCGCCACATCGCCGGGCACGCAATTGCCGCCCACCATGTGGCGCAGAAGCCGCGCGCGTTCGGCCACCCGAGCGCCCGCCATCGCCTCGGCCCGCGCGGTTTCGGGCGCGTGTCGGGCAAGAAAGTAGGCCAGGCTCGCGCCGATCTCATGCAGGCTGCGGGGCATCCGGGTTTGAGCGCGGCGCTCCGACGCCGCGGTTACATGCACCACCTGCGCGAAGGGCACGATGGCGGTGGGCGCCCCGATCTCAGCCGCGCGCAGGTTCAGATCGGCATCTTCCAGGTAGAAGCGGTAGGCGCCATCAAAGCCCCCCAGATCCGCCAGAAGCGCCCGGGTGGCAGCCATGTTCGTGCCTTCGGTCTTGATCGGGCGCTTCGGATCGGCGGGAAAGGTGACGGGCGGGCCTTCGGGCACCGTTTCGGGGTGGTGAAAACCCATCCTGTCAATCCGCCGGGCGCGCCATTGGTAGCTGATGCCGTTGCGCCCGCGCACGAAACCGCCGGCAAGGCCGATCTCCCCGCCCTCAAACGGCGTAGTTAGATGCGAGAGCCAGGTGGGTTCGGCAAAGGCGTCATCGTCAATGAAAGCGACGATGTCGCCCGCCGCCGCGCCGATGCCAAGGTTGCGGGCCTCGGCGATGTTGGGCCTGCTGAACGCGATTTCGCATAGCGGCAGGCCGGTGGCTCGCGCGGAGGCGAGGCCCGCAGGATCGGCCACCACGATCAGTTCGAAATTCGGGTGATCCTGCCGGGCCAGCGCGGCCAGGCAAAGCGAGAGGCTTTCGGGCCGCCCGCGGGAGACGACGATGACGCTGGCGGGCCGGGCCAAAGCCGCCCGCGCTACGCCGGCGGCGCGAGGGCCACCCCAGGCGCATAGGCGATGAAGAAGGGGTTCTCGAAACCGGGCTTGCCATAGGTGAGGGCCGTGTGATCATCGAACCGCACGACCTTGCCGCCCGCCCCGGCAAGCACGGCATGGCCCGCCGCGGTATCCCATTCCATCGTGCGGCCGAGGCGGGGATAAAGATCGGCCTCGCCAGTGGCGACAAGGCAGAATTTCAGTGAGGATCCGGCGCTTTTCATATCGCCCGCAGCGTAGCGCGCGATATAGGCATCGGTTGCCGCATCGCGGTGCGATTTCGAGGCGACGATGCGCAACGCCTCCGGCACGGGATCGGCCACGTGGATCGCCGAGGCCGCGCCGGGCGCCGCCCCAAAGGGCCCCGCCTCCTCCACGCTCGCGCCGCTGGCATCGGTGTAGAAGAGCCTTTCCCGCGCCGGGGCGTACACCACGCCGCGCACGGGTGCGCCCGCGCGCACATAGGCGATGTTCACCGTGAAATCGCCGCGGCGCTGGATGAATTCCTTGGTACCGTCGAGCGGATCGACGATCAGGAAATCGGTTGCGCTGATTTCATGGGTTGCCGCCTGCTCTTCGGTCACAAGGGCCACATCGGGGAAGGCGGCGCGCAGGCCCGCCGCGATGATCGCATCGGCGGCCTCGTCGGCCTCTGTGACCGGGCTGTCATCGCCTTTGCTGCGCACATCGAAATCGGGGCTGGCGTAAACCTCCATGATCCGCGCGCCGGCCTCCAGCGCCAGGCTGCGCATCACCTCTGACAATCGCTGATAATCCACTTGCGCGCCTCCAAAGGCAGAACGCCGCTTACGGCAATTGATTTGGTGCCCCCGTGCCTTATGATGCCGCCGCAACCGAACGGCAAGAAAACAAGGCGAAAATGCCGGCCGTTCGCGCAAGGAGTTGCAGGCGCATGTTCGAACGGCAGCAGGTGATCGGGCGTTGGGGATCGGCGCGCAACGTGTTGTGGCTGATTTACCACAATACCGTGCGCAGCGTTCGGAAAACCCATGGCAGTGCGCTTTGGGCGCTTTTGATCAACATCCTGCAGACCGCGCTGATGGTGCTGATCTTCGTGATCATGTTCGATCTGCTCGGCATGCGGCGGATGGCGGTGCGCGGCGACTTTCTGCTTTATATCATGACCGGGATCTTCATGTTCATGGTGCATGTGCGCGCCATGTCGGCGGTAATCGGATCGGAAGGCCCGGCCTCGCCGATGATGCAGCACCTGCCCATGAACACCGCGATTTCGATCGCGTCGGAAGCGCTTGCGGCGCTCTACATCCAGCTACTGTCGATTGCGGTGATCCTCTTTGTGTACCACGTTGCCTGGACCCCGATTGAGATCTACCAGCCCATCGGCGCCTTCAGCATGGTGCTGGTGTCGTGGTTTTCGGGCGTGGCGGTGGGCCTGGTGTTCCTCGCCATCAAGCCCTGGGCGCCGAACTTCGTTTCCATGACATCGCGGGTTTACATGCGGGCGAATATGTTTGCCTCGGGCAAGATGTTTCTCGCCAATACGCTGCCCGCCTACATGCTGCCGATCTTCAACTGGAACCCGCTTTTTCACACGATTGACCAGACGCGCGGCTTTACCTTCATCAACTACAACCCGCATTTTTCTTCGATCAGCTACCCCATCTACGTTTCCATCGTGCTGATCGTGATCGGGCTGATGGGCGAATTTTATACGCGAAAACAAGCCTCTCTTAGCTGGGGCGCGCGTCAGTAGCGGCTCAGGTAACGACCCGCAGCGTCAGGTTGATCCGCCCGCCCTTTGGCAGAAGCTGGGAAGAGCCGGGGCGTAGCCGATCCACGCCGTGATAGGCCAGCCGCCCCTCCCCCCGCAGCACCACCACATCCCCTGAAGTGAGCCACAAGCTTTGGCTCGGGCGCGGGGCGTCTGCGGTACCAACGCGAAACAGGGCATCATCGCCCAACGAAACCGAGACGACCGGCCAATCGAACGACGCTTCGTCACGATCCTGATGCAGCCCCATGCGCGCGTTCGCATCATAGTAGTTGATCAGGCAGCTTTCGGGCGCGCGGGAGGTGCCCGCGAAATCGTGCCAGACGGCGAGAATCGGGGCGGGGATGGCGGGCCAGGGCACACCTGAGGGATGCACCGGATCGTAGCGGTAGCCGCGCCTGTCGGAGACCCAGCCAAAGGCACCCGCCGATGTCATCCGCACCGACATCTGCTGCCCACGCCGTGTTTCGGGGTGAAAGAACGGGGCCGCTTCGGCCACGCCGCGTGCTGCCTGAACAAGGGCCGCCTGCGCGGCCGCGTTCAGTGCCCCGCGGTATACATCCACGCCGTTGATCGAAAGGCTGGGAGTCATCCTCAAGCCGCTTAAATCGTTAAGGCCTGCGGGCCCGCTGCACGCTTGCAGGCCCAAACGCCCCTCCCTATATACGCCCGGAACCTGGCCGGGCGATGCCCCGGCCTGAAATTCTGGGATCGGGGAGCGGCGCCGTACCGGGCCGCGCCCCCGGACATCGCCTAACGAAGAGGAATGACATGGCCAAAGTCATCGGTATCGACCTTGGAACCACCAATAGCTGCGTTGCAATCATGGATGGCTCGCAGCCCCGCGTGATCGAAAACGCCGAGGGCGCGCGCACCACCCCATCCATCGTGGCGTTTACCGACACCGAGCGCCTTGTCGGCCAGCCCGCAAAGCGCCAAGCGGTGACGAACCCCGAGAACACGGTTTTCGCCGTGAAACGCCTGATCGGGCGCCGGGTGGACGATGCCGAGGTCACGAAAGACAAGAAGATCGTTCCCTACAACATCGTGGACGGCGGCAATGGCGATGCCTGGGTTGAGGCCGGCGGCGAAAAGTACAGCCCGAGCCAGATTTCGGCTTTCATCCTGCAAAAGATGAAGGAAACCGCCGAAAGCTACCTTGGCGAAACCGTGGAACAGGCGGTGATCACCGTTCCGGCCTACTTCAACGACGCCCAGCGGCAGGCCACGAAGGATGCCGGCAAGATCGCGGGCCTTGAAGTGCTGCGTATCATCAACGAACCCACCGCGGCGGCGCTTGCCTACGGGCTCGACAAAAAAGAAACGAAGACGATCGCCGTTTACGATCTGGGCGGCGGCACCTTCGATATCACGATCCTTGAGATCGACGATGGCCTCTTCGAGGTGAAATCCACCAACGGGGATACGTTCCTCGGCGGTGAAGATTTCGATATGCGGATCGTCAACTACCTCGCCGACGAGTTCAAAAAAGAGCATGGCACGGATCTGACGGGCGATAAGATGGCCCTTCAGCGCCTGAAGGAAGCGGCCGAGAAGGCGAAGATCGAGCTTTCGAGCTCCAGCCAGACCGAGATCAACCAGCCCTTCATCTCGATGGACAAGAACTCGGGCCAGCCTTTGCACATGGTGATGAAGCTCACCCGGGCGAAGCTGGAATCGCTCGTTTCCGATCTCATCAAGAAATCGATCAAGCCCTGCCAGGCCGCGCTCAAGGATGCGGGCCTGTCCACCTCGGATATCGATGAGGTGGTGCTTGTGGGCGGGATGACCCGGATGCCGAAGGTGATCGAAGAGGTCACCAAGTTCTTCGGCAAAGAGCCGCATAAGGGTGTGAACCCCGATGAGGTTGTGGCGATGGGCGCCGCGATCCAGGCGGGCGTGCTTCAGGGCGACGTGAAAGACGTGGTTCTGCTTGATGTGACGCCGCTTTCGCTTGGGATCGAAACGCTGGGCGGTGTGTTCACCCGGCTGATCGACCGCAACACCACGATCCCCACGAAGAAGGGCCAGATCTTCTCCACCGCCGAGGATAATCAGAACGCGGTGACGATCCGCGTGTTCCAGGGCGAACGCGAGATGGCTTCGGACAACAAGCTTCTGGGCCAGTTCAACCTTGAAGAAATCCCGCCCGCGCCGCGCGGCATGCCCCAGATCGAGGTGACCTTCGATATTGATGCCAATGGCATCGTATCGGTCTCCGCAAAGGATAAGGGCACCGGCAAGGAACAGAAGATCACGATCCAGGCCTCGGGCGGCCTTTCGGATGACGAGATCGATCAGATGGTGCGCGATGCCGAGGCCAATGCCGAGGCCGATAAGGAGCGCCGCGAACTGGTTGAGGCCAAGAACCAGGCCGAAAGCCTGATCCACTCCACCGAGAAATCGCTTGAGGATCATGGCGACAAGGTTGATCCCGCCACCGTGGAGGCGATCGAACTGGCTGTGGCCGCGCTTAAGGACGAGCTTGAGAAAGACGATGCGGGCAAGATCAAATCCGGCATCCAGAACGTGACCGAGGCCGCGATGAAGCTTGGCGAGGCCATCTACAAGGCGGAGCAGGAGAAGTCCGGCGAGGCCGAGCCCGAGGGCGACGATGCGCCCCGCGGTGTGGATGACGATATCGTTGACGCCGATTTCGAAGATCTCGACGACGACAAGCGCGCCTCCTAAGGCGCTTTGCGGATGCGTTGGGCCGGCCCGTTCAAATGGGCCGGCCCCCGCGTTCCCGGTTAGGTGAATACCATGGCAAAGCGCGATTATTACGAGGTTCTGGGGGTCTCAAAAGGCGCGAGCGCCGATGAGATCAAGAAGGCCTATCGCTCCAAGGCCAAAGCACTTCATCCCGACAGGAACGCCGACAACCCAAACGCCGAGGCCGAGTTCAAGGAAGCGAACGAAGCCTATGAGATCCTCAAGGATGCCGAGAAGAAGGCAGCCTATGATCGCTTCGGCCACGCCGCCTTCGAAGGCGGCATGGGCGGGCGCGGCGGCGGGGGCCAATATGGCAGCGGCGATTTTGCCAGCGCCTTTTCCGATGTGTTCGACGATCTCTTCGGCGATTTCATGGGCGGGCGCGGCGGCGGGCGGCAGCGAGCCTCGCGGGGATCGGACCTGCGCTATAACCTGCGCGTCACGCTGGAAGAAGCGTATCAGGGCCTGAACAAAACGATCCGCGTGCCCACCTCGGTTGGGTGCGACACGTGCTCTGGCACCGGATCGGAAGCGGGCGCAGAGCCCACGACCTGCCCTACCTGCGGCGGCATGGGCAAGGTGCGCGCACAGCAGGGCTTCTTCACGGTGGAGCGCACCTGCCCCACCTGTTCCGGCATGGGCCAGATCATCAAGAACCCGTGCAAAACCTGCGGCGGCGCGGGGCGGGTGGAGAAGGATCGCTCTTTGTCAGTGAACATCCCCGCCGGTGTGGAAACCGGCACCCGCATCCGGCTTGCCGGTGAAGGCGAGGCGGGGCTGCGCGGCGGGCCCACCGGCGATCTTTACATCTTCATCGAGGTTGAGGAACACCCGCTTTTCCAGCGCGATGGCCATCACCTTTATTGCCGGGTGCCGGTGAGCGTGGCGACCGCGGCGCTGGGGGGCGATATCGAAGTGCCCACCATCGAGGGCGGGCGGAGCCGCGTGAAAGTGCCCGCAGGCAGCCAGGCCGGCAAACAGATGCGGTTGCGCAGCAAGGGCATGCCGATGCTGCGCGGGGGGGCGCCGGGCGATATGTATATCGAGCTTGCAGTTGAAACCCCGGTGAACCTGACCGCCCGGCAAAAGGAACTGCTGCGCGAGTTCGAGGAACTCAGCAAGACCGATACGAACCCCGAAAGCTCCAGCTTCTTTTCGGCCGTGAAGCATTTCTGGGATTCCATGAAGGGGTGAGACGTTAGCCTTTCGTTAACCATCGCGCGCCACGCTGCGCGCGATGACCCAGGCCGCCCCTACGCTGTTCGATCTGCCCGCCCCCAAGGCGCCGGAACCTTCTTACCTGCGCGACCACCGCAAGCGCCTGCGCGAGCGGTTTCTGAAGGGCGGCGCGGCGGCGATGCCGGATTACGAGATGCTGGAGCTTGTGCTCTTCCGCGCGATCCGGCGGCGCGATGTGAAACCTGTTGCCCGCCGGTTGATCGAAGGCTTCGGCAGCTTTGCCGCGGTGCTTTCGGCGCCGGTGGACCGGCTTGCCGAGGTTGAGGGCGTGGGCCCCGCGGTGGCGGCAGAGCTCAAGATCGTTGAAGCGGCCGCGCACCGGCTTGCGCAATCACGGGTGCTGGGCCGGCCCGTTGTATCAAGCTGGGATGCGCTTCTGGCCTATTGCCGCACCGCAATGGCGCATCGGGAGACCGAGCAGTTCCGCGTGCTCTACCTCGATGTGAAGAACGCCGTGATCGCGGATGAGGAACAGGGTGCGGGAACCGTTAATCACGTGCCCGTCTACCCCCGCGAAGTGCTGAAACGTGCGCTGGAAGTGAATGCCAGCGCGCTTATCCTCGTACACAACCATCCTTCGGGCGACACCACGCCTTCGGAGGCCGATATCGCAGTAACCCGGCAGATCCAGACAGGGGCGGAGGCGCTTTCCATCGCGCTGCACGATCACCTGATCATCGGGGGAACGGGCGCGCTTTCGCTGCGGGCGGAGGGGTTTCTCTAGGGCGGGGTGGGCCGGAGCCAGGTTTCCACCCGGCGGTTCACAAAGCGGCCCCAGGCATCTTCATCGCAGGCCATGGGCATGGTCTCGCCAAACCCCTCGGCAGCAATGGATACCGTTTCCAGCGCGGCGCGATCGGTGGCTTCGATCACCGCATCGCGCACCGCCTCCGCGCGGCGAAGCGAGAGGCCGCGATTGCTGCGCGGATCGCCCTGCCCATCGCTGAATCCGGCAAAAAGGATCGTGCGGCCTTCGAAGGCCCCGTCTGCGATGGCGCCCGCCAGAAGCGCTACATTGGCGCGGGATTGCGCATCAAGCTCCGCGCCACCTTCGGCAAAACGGAACGTCAGGGTAGAGCGGCGCCCGCCTTCAAGCGCGCCCACGAGGCGCCGCAGATCGCGGGCGCCCACCTCGGCGCCCGTGTTGAGCACCGCCTTGGCAAGACGGTCGCCCTGAAAGGCCAGCGGGATCTCGGCCAGGAGTTGCTCCACGAACCCGGCTTCGCGAATCGCGCGCTGGGCGTCGGTGGTTTTGAGATAGGCCAGAAACGCGCGCGCCACCGGCGGCTGGCGGCGGGCGGGGGTGTAGACGAAATGCGGGGCGGTAAGTGGATAATCTTCTGTTTTCAGCGTGTTACGGCTTGCCCACGCCTGATGCCCGCATTGCCCGAGGATCGGCAGCGCGCGGGCATTGCCACGCTCGGAAAAGGTTGTGATCCCGATGGCAAAAGGATCGGCGGCCACCGCATCGGCCAGATCCGCGGGGCTGCGATGCAGGATCGCATTGGGCGAGATGGTGAGGCCCCGCGGCGCGAGCACCCGGCGCGCGAAAGTTTCGCTGAGGCCCGCTGCGGGCGTGCGGGCATGCACGGTGACGGGGCCGAGCGGCGCGCCAAGCGCGGCCCAATCGGAGGTTTCGCCGGAGAAAAGCGCGGCGAGATCCTCGATTGAAATCGAGGTCAGCGGGTTTTCAAGCGCAACGATCGGCACCAGCGCATCGAGCGCCACGATACCGCTGCGCTCGGGGCGGCCAAGATCGCCGAGCCCGGCCTCAAGCGCGAGGCCCCGTTCCCGCGCCGTGATCTCGCGAAAGGAAAGCGCGATATCGGCCTGTTCGGCGAGAAGATCGGCGAAGCCCTCGTCAGAGCTGGTTACGCGGAAGCGCACCTCGGCGGCGGGTAGGCTTTCTGAGCCCTCCAGCAGGTATGTGAAGTGAGTGGCATCCTCCTCACGCCGGGTGATGCGATAGCCCTCGCGTTCGGCGAATGCTTCAAGGAGCGCGGGCATCAGCACCGCGCCGGATTCCGCAGCGCCCGAAATCATGAAATCCGAGACATAATCTTCGGGCCCCGGGCAGCCCTCGCCCGCGCAGGTGACCTCTGAACCAGCTACCGAAAGCACGCCATAGATCGTATCGATCCGGTAGATTTCCCCATCAAACCCAAGGATTTCGCCCTCAAGCACCAGCCCGCCGCTGCGGGAGGTCAGCGTTGCAGGCTCCGCCGCGGCGGGGAAGCCTGCAAGTATCACAGTTGCTGCGGCGCCGAGCGCCACCAGAAACCTGTGCATCGATGGGTTCGCCTGGCGCCTAGTTCGCGGCGATCTTCAGGTCTTGCAGGATGTTTTTCAATACCAGGGTCTCGCCCACAGCCTCGCAGCCCGGCATATCCACCACAACCTCGATACGGCGGAGCCCGCCGCCCTTGCGGGTTTGCAGCGCCTCGGCATTGAGGCTGCGGCCGCAATTGGCCTCTGTCACCTCGGCTTCCACGTGAAGGCGCACCACGCCATCGCGGCGCGTGGTGCGGGAGGGGAAAGAGTAGATCTCGGCGCGCTGCGCCTCGGGCGTGCCAAGCTGGGTGAGAAACCCACCGAAGGCCCGCACGGCGCGCATCGGGGCTTTGGGGTCTTGCGGGGAAACATGGCCTGACGTTCCGGGCCGCGCCCCGAATTCAAGCGCGTGAACCGAGAGCGCCGCGGCCCTTTCCATCTGCAGCGCCACGCGATCGAAATGGTTGGCATCGGGCACCATCACGAAGGCAGTCAGGGCCTCGCTATCCTCAAATGTCACGGTAAATTCGGCGGCTGCCGCGATGGCGGGCACCGCGACGCTGAGCGTTCCGTCTGCGCCAACAGCTTCCTCGAAGGTAAGCCCTCCGTGGGAGATTGTGACAGTGCGCCCCGCATCGCAGGTGGCGGCCAGCGCAAGCTCCACAAGCGCGCCTGGCCGCAATTCGGTGTGAAGGGCCCGGCCACAGGTGCTGCCGGCATCCGCGGTTTCATCGGTGGTCACGGCGGCGGGCATTGCCGAGATCGCCTGCTGCTCGTCAGGATCAAGCGTGCGGCGCACGGCTTCGAGCAGCGAGTGCGCTTCGACCAGACCGGCATCGGCGGTGGCAGCGGGTTGCGTGTTCGGGGCGGCGCCGGGGGTGCCGGAGCCCAATTGCGCGACATGGCCAATACCCACGGCGGCGGCACAACACAGGGCCGCATAGATCGCCTGCCGTTTCCGGTGAGGTTCCATCGTTCATCCCGTCCCAAGTCGCGGCGACTGTGGCGGGAAAATTCGTCATCGTTTTGGCGGAATGGTTAGCAGTTGGTTTACGAAAGGGGTGTCTTTGCGCGCCTGTATCTTGCGCCCATCGCAAGATATGGGGCCGTGCGAGACCAGCGCCCCAAGGCGCCGCCCCCAATTCGCCATGATCGCGGCCCTTGCGCGCCGGATCAGGCGAGTCGCCCGTGGCAGTGCTTGAACTTCTTGCCCGATCCGCAGGGGCAGGGATCGTTCCGCCCGGGGTTGCCCCAGGTCGACCGATCGTTTTCGTCAAATCCTTCGATGGCCGGGCCGGGCTGGCCACGGGCCACCGATCCGGTTGCGGCCCCTGCCGCCGCGCCTGCCGCAGCACCGGCAGCGCCCGCTCCGGCGGCCGCCGCGGCCTGCTGGATCGCGGCTTGCTGCGCCTCAATCTGCTGGCGCATTGCGGCTTCTTCCTCGGCCGTCATCGGCCGGATCTTGGAGAGGCGTTCGCTTACCTCTTCGCGCAGCCCGTCCAGCAGCCCTTCGAAGAGCTGGAAGGCTTCGGATTTGTATTCGTTCAGCGGGTCGCGCTGGGCATAGCCGCGAAAGCCGATGACCGAGCGCAGGTGTTCCAGCGTCAGCAGATGTTCGCGCCACTTGCTGTCAATCGTGTTGAGCAGCATCTGCTTTTCGATGTTGCGCATCGTTTCGGGCCCGAACTGGGCGGCCTTTGCGGCCATGAATTCGTTCGAAGCCTGATAGAGGCGCTCGCGCACATCGGCATCGTCCACGCCTTCCTCATCGGCCCACTCCACCACAGGCACATCGAGCCCCAGCTTTTCAGTCAGATCCGCCTTTAGCGCCTCGGTTTCCCACTGATCGGCGTAGCTTTTCGGCGGCATGTAGGTATCCACCAGATCATCGATCACCTGGTGGCGCATATCCTCGGCGATCTCGGCCACATCTTCGGCCTCCATGATCTCGCGCCGCTGGGAGAAGATCACCTTCCGCTGTTCGTTCATCACATCGTCGAACTTCAGAAGCTGCTTGCGGATATCGAAGTTGCGGCCCTCGACCTTGGCCTGCGCTTTTTCGAGGGACTTGTTGACCCAGGGGTGAACGATGGCCTCGCCATCCTTCATGCCGAGACTGGAGAGCACCTTATCGAGCCGTTCGGAGCCGAAGATCCGCATCAGATCGTCTTCGAGCGACAGGAAGAAGACAGAACGGCCCGGATCCCCCTGCCGCCCCGACCGGCCGCGAAGCTGGTTATCGATCCGGCGGCTTTCGTGGCGCTCGGTGGCCAGAACGAATAGCCCGCCGGCCGTTTTTACCGCATCTTCGTCAGAGGCATGCTCTGCCTCGATCTTCGCGCGCACTTCATCGGGGTTTGCTTCGGGATTGGCGGCGATGGCTTCCATCACCTTGAATTCGACATTGCCGCCAAGCTTAATGTCTGTTCCCCGGCCCGCCATGTTGGTGGCAATCGTCACCGCGCCGAGCTTTCCGGCATCGGCCACGATCTGGGCCTCCTGCTCATGCTGGCGGGCATTCAGAACGTTATGGCCGATGCCCTGCTGATCGAGCATCTTCGAGAGCGCTTCGGATTTCTCGATCGAAGTAGTGCCCACGAGCACGGGCTGGTTCTTATCGTTGGCCTTCTTGATCTCGCCCACGATGGCTTCGAACTTCTCGCGCGCGGTGCGGTAGACCTGATCGTGCTGATCCTCGCGCGCGACCGGCAGGTTGGTGGGCACTTCCACCACGCCCAGACCGTAGATCTGCATGAATTCATCGGCCTCGGTGGCTGCCGTGCCTGTCATCCCCGCAAGCTTGTCGTAAAGCCGGAAGTAGTTCTGGAAGGTTACCGAAGCGAGAGTCACGTTTTCAGGCTGGATATCCACGCCCTCTTTCGCCTCGATCGCCTGGTGCAGCCCGTCTGACAGCCGCCGCCCCGGCATCATGCGCCCGGTGAATTCATCGATCAGAACCACCTCGCCATCGCGGACGATGTATTCCTTATCTTTCTGGAACAGCTTGTGCGCACGCAGGCCCTGGTTGACGTGGTGCACGATGGTCGTGGATTCCGGATCGTAGAGCGTTTGATCCTCGGGCAGAATCCCCGCCTCGTGCAGCCGGTGTTCGAGAAACTCGTTGCCCTCGTCGGTATAGGTGACGTTGCGGGTTTTCTCATCGAGTTCGAAGTGATCGTCCTGCACCTCGGGAATGATCGTATCGATTGTCTTGTAAAGTTCGGATCGATCCTGGCTTGGGCCAGAGATGATCAGCGGGGTGCGCGCCTCGTCGATCAGGATTGAATCGACCTCATCGACAATGGCGAAGTAGTGATCGCGCTGGCGCATGCGCGAAAGCTCGGGCTCCATGTTATCGCGCAGGTAATCGAAGCCGAGCTCGTTGTTCGTGGCATAGGTGATATCGGCCTGGTAGGCGCCGCGCTTCTCATCATCGGGCTGGCGGGGGTAGACAACGCCGGTTGTCATCCCAAGCGCAGAATACACCTTGCCCATCCATTCCGCATCGCGCTTGGCGAGGTAGTCGTTGACGGTGACGATATGCACGCCGCGGCCGGTCAGCGCGTTGAGATAGGCGGGGAAAGTGGCGACAAGGGTTTTGCCCTCGCCCGTCTTCATCTCGGAGATATTGCCCTGGTGGAGAAACATACCGCCCACAAGCTGCACATCGAAGGCGCGCAGGCCCAGTGCGCGGCGCGCGGCTTCCCTGCAATTGGCGAAGGCTTCGGGCAGCAGATCGTCCAGGCTTTCGCCCTCGGCGCAGCGGTGCTTCAGCTCTTCGGTTTTCGCGATAATCCCCTCGTCGCTCAGCGCCTGAAATTCGGGTTCGAGCGCATTGATCCGGGCCACCATCGGCCGTGTGGTTTTGACCTTTCGGTCATTCTGAGTCCCAAACACCTTTTTGGAGATGGTTCCAAATCCGAGCATCTTCTCAATTCGCCTCAGCGCATCTGACAGGATCGTGCGAGGGGTTGCGCTTGCCCGCGCATCCGGCCCGCCATAGAAGCAGGGGGAAGGCGGCCCCTCGTGAAGGACACACGGCGATGTAAGGGGCCGCAAACAAGCTGTCAACGTCGCCCCCGTTGCGCGACAAGAAGGGAAGGTTTCTCCATGCAATTCCGCACCCCCACCCTTGCCGCCGCAGCGATCGCTGTGCTGCTGGCCGCGCCTGTATTTGCGCAGGAAGAGGTGACGGCCGATACCGTGGTGGCCACGGTCAACGGCACCGATATCACGGTTGGTCACATGATCGCGCTTCGGGCCCGCCTGCCGCAGCAATATCAGCAACTGCCCGATGATGTTCTGTTTGACGGGATCCTCGACCAGATCGTGCAGCAGGCGGTGATCGGGCAAACGCAGGAGGGCCTCAGCAAGCCCAATACGCTGACGCTTGAAAACGAACGCCGCGCGCTTCTCGCCAATCAGGTGGTGGATGAGATCGTGGCGGGGGCAACGACGGATGATGCGATCCAGGCGGCCTATGACGAAGCCTATGGCGGCGCCGAACCTGAAATGGAGTTCAACGCTTCCCACATTCTTGTGGAGACAGAGGAAGAGGCGGCTGCGTTGGTGACCGAGCTTGAGGGCGGGGCGGATTTCGCCACGCTGGCGCGGGAAAACTCCACCGGGCCTTCGGGGCCTAACGGGGGCGAACTGGGCTGGTTTGGCCCTGGCATGATGGTGCCCGAATTCGAAAACGCGGTGGTGGCGCTGGAGACTGGCCAGGTTTCGGCCCCGGTGCAAACGCAGTTCGGCTGGCATGTGATCAAGCTGAATGAAACGCGCCAGAGTGAGGCGCCTGCGCTGGAAGACGTGCGGCCGGAGCTTGAGGGCCAGGTGCAGCGCGCCGCGGTGGATGCCCGGATCGCGGAACTGACCGAGGCGGCCGAGATCACCCGCATTGAGCCCGGTGAGATCGACCCTGCGGTTCTGCGCGAGCTTTCGATCGAAGACTAACGCGATGGCGCTGCCGAAATCCCCGCTCGCCCCGGCGGGCGGGTTTCCACCCATCCCGCCTGTGCCGGGCGTGCGCTTTGCCTCCGTTGAAGCCGGCGTGCGCTATGCCGGGCGCCGGGATGTGATGCTGGCCGCGCTGGCGCCCGGCAGCGTGATCGCGGGCGTATTCACCCAATCGGCCACACGGGCGGCGCCGGTGCTTGATTGCGAGGCGAAGCTGGGGCTTCCGGCAACGGGCGGCGCGGCGTTCCTCGTCAATGCAGGAAACGCCAATGCCTTTACCGGCAAGAATGGCGCGGCGGCGGTGGATCGGATTGTGGCCGCGGTGGCCGAGGCCGCGGGCGTGGCGCCCACGCGCGTATTCACCGCCTCCACCGGCGTGATCGGGGAGCCGCTGCCCGATGATCGCGTGCGCGCCAGGATCACCGATCTCGTTGCGGCGCTCGATGATGGCGGGATCGCGGATGCCGCGCAGGCGATCATGACAACGGACACATTCCCCAAAGGCGCATCGCGGCAGATTCCGCTTGGCGGGAAAACGGTAACGATTGCGGGCATCGCCAAGGGATCAGGCATGATCGCGCCCGATATGGCGACGATGCTTGCCTATGTCTTTACCGATGCAGCAATTGGATTTGAGGCGCTGCAGGCCCGTCTGGTGGCCGCGAATGCGGAGACGTTTAACTGCATCACCGTGGATGGCGATACCTCTACCTCCGATACGCTGCTGGTGGCGGCCACGGGCGAAAGCGGTGTGGCGGTGGAAGACGCCCCGGAATTCGCGGAGGCCCTGCGCGATGTGTTGCGCGATCTGGCCTGGCAGGTTGTGCGCGATGGCGAAGGCGCCTCGAAATTCGTCACCATTGCGGTGACGGGCGCGGCGGATGATGGGGATGCGCGCAAGGTGGCGCTTGCGATCGCCAACTCGCCGCTCGTGAAAACCGCCATCGCCGGGGAAGATCCGAATTGGGGCCGGATCGTCATGGCCGTTGGCAAATCCGGCGCGGCGGCCGATCGCGATCGGCTCGCCATCCGCTTTGGCGAAATCGCGGTGGCGGAGGCCGGTTGGGTGGCGCCCGCTTACCGTGAAGAGGATGGCGCGGCCTATATGCGCGGCGATGAGATCGAGATCGGTGTGGATCTGGGGCTTGCCCAAGGCGCGGCCACGGTTTGGACCTGTGATCTTACCCACGGCTATATCGACATCAACGCCGATTACCGATCATGAAGATCGTCCTCGTCAGCGCCGTGGCGCTTATCGATGTGGATGGCCGGGTGCTTCTGGCCGAACGGCCCGAGGGCAAACCGATGGCGGGGCTTTGGGAGTTTCCGGGCGGGAAGGTGGAGCCCGGGGAAACGCCGGAAGCCGCGCTGATCCGGGAACTGCACGAGGAGCTTGGGATCGAAACCTGGGAAAGCTGCCTTGCGCCGCTTACCTTTGCCAGCCACAGCTACGAGACCTTTCACCTGATGATGCCGCTCTTTGCCTGCCGCAAATGGGAGGGTCAGCCCACTTCGCGCGAAGGCCAGCGGCTGGCCTGGGCGCGGGCACAGGAGCTGCGCAATTACCCGATGCCGCCCGCCGATATTCCGCTGATCCCGATCCTGCGCGATTGGCTCTAGCTCTGGTGGCCGGTCGGCGGCTGGTTTATCCTCCCGCCCATTCCACTGGCCGTGCGAGACGACTTTGCGCCACAAGCCCACCGACGTGATCCTGCGCGCCCGGAACGGCGATGTGATCGCGTTCGATGACACCGGGGTGATCCTGCGGCTTTCCGATCAGGTGATCGCCGATATTGCCGCGCGCACGGGGCTTGGCGCCCGGCCCGTGCCGCCCCCTGCCGACCTTGATGCGTGGAACGCGTGGGCGCTGGGGGATTGGCAGCGCTTTGAGGCGCATCTGCCGCCGTTTAACACCCCGCGCACCTATCGCCGCCGCGTGGATGGTGGAAGCATCCTTGCCGATGCGCCCGGCCCGCTTTTGGGGCTGTTCACCATCGGCGGGCCCGCAGCGTCCGACACCTATGAAGGGCCAGCCGCCTTCCCGCATCACGTGCTTGCCCCGGCGGATGATCTCGGCGCCCAAGGGGCGGCGGGTACGGAACCGGCGCGGCCCGTTGAACTGCTACAGGCCCTGAGCGAGCGCACGCAGGGCAGCGCCACGGCAGATGCGGTGCTGGCCGCGCGGCACCGCGATGGCCGCGCCTTGCCGCTAATCTGCGTGCGGGCGGAAACCGCCGGGGCGCCCTCGGTGGCGGCGCTGGCGGAAGGCCCGGCGCTTGCCAATTTCGAAACGGCGCTGGGATCGCTTGCCGCGGTTGCCGAAACGCTTGGCACGCGCGCCGAGATGCTTGCCACAGTGCTGGACCTTGCCGAGGATGATGTGACGAGCAGCGATGCGGCGTTTGTGGCGGGCGTGTTCGCGTTGGCCGACCTGATCGATGCGCTTTGCCACGCCCGCGGCATGCGCGAGGCGCCGTTCCTTTTGCGGATGCCCAACGCGCCAGCCCGGGTACGCGCTTTGTGGCAGATCGCGGTCCAGCCCGCAGGGCGGCGGATCACCGTGGCTTGCCCCGGCTACGCCTTTGCACGGGACGGGTTCGGGTGGCTCACAGAGGCGGGCGCGGCGGATCAGGCG
>JANQPC010000060.1 GCA_028285485.1 Paracoccaceae bacterium
AAAGCCCGCCACCACGGCCGCGGCAAGCCGCCGCCCGCCCCGTTCCGCAAGATCGGTATCGCGGGTTTCGCGCCCGTCGCGGCAGCGCAGGCAGATGGAAAGGGTTACGCCGCTATTGTCCACCCCGCCTGCCGTCCGCTGCTGCGGGGGCAGGTTGGTGCCGTCGGCTCAGATGCCGTGCTGACTGTCAGCCATGATTGCGCCGCGCTGGCGTGTCTCATCGGTCCACTCCCACCAGGACACCCCGCCTGGGTTGATCGGTTTCGCAGCAGGCAGGTCTCCTGGCTTGCGGGGGATGTTGGCGCCAGCCTTCCCAACCGCATGGGCGGCCAGTGGCATCACAGGCGTCAACGTTCCGCTTACAGTTGCGGGGGCAGCCGGGGCTTTGGATCGGATCGATCCGCACCTCGTTCCCTCTTAGCGCCACCGGGAAGTGGCGACCGTGCTGACGCCGCGAAAAAGACGGAAAAGCCAAGCCCTGTCAATTGCGTTTTACACTTGGTACCGGGTGTGTCTGATGCGGCAGTTTGCGAAGGAGCGGTGCGGGGCGGATGCGGGGTTTTCCTGAGCAGGCCTGGTTGCAGGATCGCCGAAGCGGCACCGCCGCTGGCTGCGTTCGGGCCGCGCGCGGTGATCTGCGGGTCTCGCACCCGGGGCGCCCATGACCTTCGCGGCGATGATGGCGCTCGCGCTTGCGATGGATGCCGCCATCGGCTGGCCCCCCCGCCTGTTCCGCGCAGTCGGGCATCCGGTCACATGGCTCGGCGCGTTGATCTCGGCGCTTGAGGCCCGGTGGAACAGGGGCGACGGCGCGCGGCGGCGCGCCATGGGCGCGCTGTGCGTTGGCGCGGTTCTTCTTGCCGCCGCACTTCCGGCCTTCGCGCTTCAACTGGCCCTCCCGGCGGGCCTCACCGGCATCTTGATCGGCGCGCTCCTGGCCTGGCCCTGGATCGCCGCGCGCTCTCTCCACGATCATGTCGCTGCGGTTGCGCGCCCTCTCGCGGCTGGCGATCTGGCCGCGGCCCGCCGCGCCGTCGCCATGATCGTCGGGCGCGATCCGGAGGCGTTGGAAGAGGCGGGCGTGGCGCGGGCCGCAATTGAAAGTCTTGCGGAAAATGCGTCTGATGGCGTTGTCGCCCCGCTGTTCTGGGGGCTGATTGCCGGGCTGCCGGGGCTTGTGACCTACAAGGCCATCAACACGCTCGATTCGATGATCGGACATCGCAACCCGCGCTACGAGGATTTTGGGAAGGCTGCTGCGCGCCTCGATGACCTGGTGAACCTCATTCCGGCGCGGCTGACGGGGCTGGCCTTCGCAGCAGTGTCCGGGCGGGCCCGGCGCGCGCTGCGCACCATGTGGCGGGATGCGCGCCACCATCGTTCGCCCAATGCTGGCTGGCCCGAGGCGGCGATGGCGGGCGCCCTTGGCATCCGCCTGTCGGGCCCCCGCATCTATGGCGACAGGGTTGCCGAAGAGCCCTGGGTGAATGGGCGTGCGCCCGATCCCGATGCGCCCGAGATGGCGCGCGCCCTTGCGCTTTACATCCGCGCCATGATCCTTTGCGGCGCGGGCCTTATCGTGCTCGCGCTGATCTGAGATGCACATGCGCGATCATGGGGGGGATCTGGACAGGGCGCGCGCGGCCTTCGGCGGGGCGGATTGGATCGATCTGTCCACCGGTATCAACCCTGTTCCTTACCCGGTGCCGACGCTGCCGCCACGCGCTTACACTGCCCTGCCGACACGGGAAGATATTACCGCGCTCGAACGCACCGCAGCCCGCGCCTACGGCGCGCAATCCCCGGTGGCCGCGCTTGGCGGGGCACAGGCCGCGATCCAGCTTGTGCCGCGGCTTTTGCCCGCGGGGAGGGCGGCGGTCATCACGCCAACCTACAACGAACATGCCGCCGCGCTGCGCGATCAGGGCTGGGAGGTGACCGATGCGGCAGACCTCGCCGATCTCGCAGACGCGGATGTTGCCGTTGTCGTCAACCCCAACAATCCCGATGGGCGCTCCTGGGAGCCTGGCGCATTGGCAGAGCTCAGCGCGAAGGTCGGCCTTTTGGTGGTGGACGAAAGCTTTGCCGATCCGCAGCCGGCGCTCTCGATGGCGCCGCTCCTGCCGCAATGCGGCGAGCGCGCGCTTGTCCTGCGGTCCTTCGGGAAGTTCTTCGGGCTTGCGGGCCTGCGGCTTGGCTTTGCGCTCGGTGGGCCCGAAACGGTGGATCGCCTGCGCGCACTCGCGGGCCCCTGGGCGGTGAACGGCCCGGCCATCGCCATCGCCTGCGCGGCCCTGGCAGACACGCAGTGGCAAAGGGAAACCGCCACGCGCTTGTCCCGCGATGTCGCCCGGTTTGACGCGCTTGCCGCCTCCGCCGGCTGGCAATGCGTAGGCGGTACGGAGCTTTTCAGAACCTATGCAATGAAAGATGCCGCTGCCGCCCAGACCCGCCTTGCCGAAGCGGGGATCTGGACGCGCATATTCCCCTACTCGCCGCATTGGCTGCGCATGGGCATGCCGGGCAGCGA
Source organism: Paracoccaceae bacterium (assembly GCA_028285485.1). Lineage (GTDB taxonomy): Bacteria > Pseudomonadota > Alphaproteobacteria > Rhodobacterales > Rhodobacteraceae > JANQPC01. Next base: position 2,531 of record JANQPC010000060.1, read on the forward strand.
GGCCGCCTGGCGCCGGGTTGAGCGCGCCCTAGCGGGCCTCCGCGAGTAACCCCTCGACATCAAGATGCGCTTCCACGTGATCGGCCAGCGCATCGAGCGTGGCCTCCACCGTCGCGCCATACTGCGTGCCGCCCCCCGCCGCGCCGAGGGTTGTCAGGAACCCTGCGCGAAACCTGTCATCGCGGAACATGCCGTGCAGGTAGCTGCCCGCAACCCGGCCATCGGCGCTCACCGCGCCTTCCGGGGCGCTGCCCACATGCGCGAAGGGCCGCGTGCGATCGGGGCCGTCGGTTTCCCCGATATGGATTTCGTAGCCCTCAAACGCCGCGCCTGAGGCTACGTGCACTGCTGAAACCTCCGTCAGCCGCTTCTGCGGCGTCATCACGGTATCAACCTCCAGAAGGCCAAGGCCGGTATCAGCCCCCGCCGCGCCCTCGATACCCTCCGGATCGGAAACCACGTGGCCCAGCATCTGGAATCCGCCGCAGATTCCCAGCACATGGCCGCCCCGCCGCACATGGGCGGATAGATCAACATCCCAGCCCTGCGCGCGCAGGAACGCCAGATCTCCGCGCGTGGATTTCGTACCGGGCAGGATCACCAGATCCGCATCGCCCGGGATCGCGCGCCCGGCGCCCAGCATCGTAAGCCGCACGCCCGGCTCCTGTGCGAGCGGATCGAGATCGTCGAAATTCGCAATCCGGCTGAGCGCGAGGCAAACGATGTGCAGCCCCTCGGCCCGGCCGGGTGGATCGAGATCAAGCGCATCCTCGGCCGGCAGCCGCCAGGCCTCCGGAAACCACGGGCACACCCCGAAGCCGCGCCAGCCGGTGCGGGCCGCAATCAGCGCGTAACCGTCATCGAACAGCGTGGGATCGCCCCGGAAGCGATTGATCAGGAACCCCGCGATCATTTCGGCATCGGCGGGGTCGATCACGGCCTGGGTGCCCACGATCTGCGCGATCACGCCGCCACGATCGATATCCCCCGCCAGGATCACCGGAACATCTGCGGCCCGCGCAAAACCCATATTCGCAATATCGCCCGCCCGCAGGTTCACCTCCGCAGGGCTTCCGGCCCCCTCCACGAGCACAAGATCATGCGCGGCCTTCAGGCGCTCGAAGCTTTCCAGCACGTGGGTTAGAAGCTGCGGCTTCAGCGCCTGATAGCCCCGCGCCTTCGCGGTTGTCAGGCGCTTGCCCTGCACCACAACCTGCGCGCCCACATCGGTTTCGGGCTTCAGCAGAACCGGGTTCATATCCGTATGAAGCGGCAGGCCCGCCGCCAGCGCCTGCAACGCCTGCGCGCGCCCGATCTCGCCCCCATCGGCGGTCACCGCGGCATTGTTTGACATGTTCTGCGGCTTGAACGGCGCCACCGAAAGCCCCCGCCGCCGCGCGGCCCGGCAAAGCCCCGCCACCAGAAGGGATTTCCCAACATTGCTGCCGGTTCCCTGAATCATCAGCGCGCGTGTCACGGGGCCCTCGTGTTTACTTTTTGTTCGTATGTTCCTATGTTCATGTCAGAGAGCAAGAAGGGTTTCAGAGGGTCCGATGTCCACGCGCGCGTATAACAGGTTCATGGCGGTTTCATCCGTCATTGCCGGTTTGGCCGTGGTCATTGTGCTGTTCTCCGCCATTTTCTGACGCTTCGGTATTTTGGGCGAAGAAGAACGCCGCCCCGACAATAAGCCCCAGATGCAGGTTTCCGAAGATCGCATGGAATGATGCAACCAGACGTGCGGCCACTTCCGGGCACGGGCGAAAATCCCCGTATCCGAGAGTGGAAAATGTAACTGCAGAGAAGTAGATCGCGTCGCTTGGCAGAACATGGTCGGGGCACGCCCCCGTAAGCGTTATGCCGGCCTGCCGGTAGAAAACGGAAAACGCCAGAATCGTGAGCAGGATTGAGATCACAGTATCGCGCGCCAACCGGATCGGGGCCGGGCGAAAGCGCTGAGATGTCAGGAAGATAACGCCAATCACGACGACGAGGAAGTAGACAACGCCGAATACGATAAGCGCCCATCCGGCCTGCGCTTCGGTCAGCGCCGGGAACCCGTATTGGGCGGCAATGGCTTCAAGGATAAGAAGCGCAATCACAACCGCCGCGGCATAGCTGAAGAGGTTGCGCCATTTGCTTCCGGGCCGCGTTCCCGGCACTTGGCGCCACACCCATCCACCAAGGCGCCGCATGCCTCAGAACTCCACTCCCTTCTGCGCCTTAACCCCCTCCTTGAACGGGTGCTTCTGGAGCGTCATCTCGGTTACAAGATCCGCCGCTTCGATCAGCTCTGGCTTTGCGTTCCGGCCCGTCAGGCACACATGCGTCATTGCGGGCTTCTGCGTCAGGAGGAAGCCCACCACCTCATCGATATCGAGGTAGTCGTAGCGGAGCGCGATGTTGATCTCGTCGAGCAAGACAAACCGGATCTCGGGGTCTAGGATCTGCTCCTTCGCGATGCGCCAGCCGTTCTCGGCTGCTGCGATATCGCGTTCGCGATCCTGCGTCTCCCAGGTAAACCCTTCGCCGGAAACGAAAAACCGGCACTCCTCCGCAAATCGTTCGCGCAGGAACGTTTTCTCCCCCGTCTGCCAGTTGCCCTTGATGAACTGCACCACGGCGCAGGGCATCCCATGGGCGATGCAGCGCATGATCATCCCGAAGCCGGATGAGGATTTGCCCTTGCCGGGGCCGGTATGCACGATGATGAGCCCCTTCTCCTCGGTCTTCGTTTTCATCATCTCGTCGCGCGCGGCCTTGATGCGCTTCATCTTTTCGTTGTGGCGCAGGGTCACGTCATCCATCGGCGGGGCTCCTCGAACTTGACAGGGGCGGGCGGGCCTGAGCATCTGTGCATGCTGGTGCCTGTGCTAACAGGTGAAAAGGGAATGCGCGAGGCCCGTGCTTTCGGGCCGAACCGCAGCCGCCCCCGCGACCGTGATCGGAGAGGGCGCCCCATGGCCACTGGCCGCTTCGGCGGTTCGGGAAGGCCGGGCGACCGACAGGGAAATCCCCTGACATCCGTAAGCCGGGAGACCTGCCAGCGCGACGATTGAACCGGGCGGGGTGCCCCGGTGTCGGACCAGTGGGCCAGGCCCGCTTCTCCGCACCCTCTCGCCCTGCGCGCAAAGAAGGATGGAGCTCGCATGGCGCGACCCGCTCAACAGGTGGAACTGCTTGTCTGCACCAAGTGCCGGAATGGCGAGGATGTGCCCGAAGATGGGCAGCGCCCGGGCACCCGGCTCTATGAGCGCCTCGCGGGCGACGGGATCGCGAATGTCACCATAACCCCGGTCGAATGCCTCTCGAACTGCGATCACGGCTGCACCGTTGCGCTCCGTGGCCCGGGGCGCTGGAGTTATGTGTACGGGCGCTTCGATCCCGAAACGCACGCGGCCGTTCTGCAGGAAGGCGCTGCCAAATACGCGGCCTCCGCCGATGGGCTCGTGCCCTGGCGCGAGCGCCCCGAACATTTCCGCAAGAACTGCATCGCGCGCATCCCGCCGCTCGCTCCCCCCATTCCCAGCCTTGGAGACAGCTAGCATGTCGAGCCTCGAAAAACTTCCCGTGACGATCATCACCGGCTTCCTCGGCTCCGGAAAAACCACGCTGATCACACAGCTCATGCAGAATCCGGGCGGCAAGCGCCTGGCCGTAGTGGTTAACGAGTTTGGCGATGTGGGCGTGGATGGCGAGATCCTGAAGGGTTGCGCGATCCCCGATTGCCCGGCGGAAAACATCATGGAGCTGGCCAATGGCTGCATCTGCTGCACCGTTGCCGATGATTTCATCCCAACGATCGAGGCGCTGATGGCGCTGGAGCCTCGGCCGGATCACATCCTGATCGAAACGTCGGGGCTTGCCC
>JANQPC010000069.1 GCA_028285485.1 Paracoccaceae bacterium
GATCAGGGGGGAAAGGCGCAGGGGGCAATCGGGGGGGACTGCGCCCACGATCTCTTCAAGCCGGGCGCGGCGGGTGGCGTAGGGCGCGGCCCGTATATCGGCGCCGCCGTCTTCAAGAAGGTCATAGGCCTGAAGGATCACCGGGGCCTCGGCCAGAAGCTTCTTGGGCACCGTCTTGCGCCCGATGCGTTTTTGCAGCGCGTTGAAGGGCATCGGCGCTTCGCGATCCCCGGTTTTGGCCCAGGCCAGCACCTCGCCATCGATCACCGTGCCGTCGGGGAGGAAGTCGCGGGTTGCGGCAAGTTCGGGAAATCGGTCAGTCATCAGCTCTTCGCCGCGGGACCAGAGGAAATGCGCGCCGCCCCGCAGGATCAGCTGACCGCGGATGCCATCCCACTTGAACTCCGCCGCCCAGTTTATTGGATTGCCGAGCGCCTCGGGCGGATCGTCCAGCTGATAGGCAAGGTAGAAGGGATAGGGCTTGGAAAGATCGGCGGTGGGATCGGGCGCGATGATAAGGGATTGATAGGTGACGGTGTCGGGCGACCAATCGCCCATCAGGCGATGCGCCAGATCAGGCTCCGCGATGCCCGTGGCGCGGGAGAGCGCACGGGTCATCAGCTTCTGGCTCAGCCCCATGCGGAAGCCGCCGGTGATGAGCTTGTTGAAGACGAAGCGCTCGGTTGTTTCCAACCCATCCCAGGCGGCCAGGATCGCGGCCTTGCGCTGGGGCTCTTCCAGAGTGGCGAGGGCGCGGATGCGGTTGATCCAGTAAGTGAGGCTTTCGTTGGAACTCTCTGTAGATGAGGGCAAAACCAGCGCAATCGTTTCGGCAAGATCGCCCACGATCGGGTAGGCTTCCTCGAAGAGCCAGAGCGGTATGCCCGCCCGCTCCGCCGCCCATTCGCGCAGGCGCGTGGTGGTGACGGTGCGCTTGGGGCGGCGGCCGGAGAAGAGGGCGATCGTCCAGAGCGCATCCTCTTCCGGCGCCTCTTCGAAATAGGCGGAGAGGGCGGCGACCTTCGCGTTGGTCTTGGTCGTCTGGTCGAGCGTGGTGAAGAGGGTGGCGAAGCTGCGCATGGGGTCAGGCTGCGGGTTGACGGGTCATGCGGCGGGCTCTGCGTCGGCCTCTAGGCTTTCGCCTTCGAACTCGGTTTCCAGCAACCGTGCGTCATAGCCCTGATCGGCGAGCCAGCGGGCGAAGATGCTGGTGTAGCCGTGGGTGACGAAGATGCGCTCGGCGCCGGTTTCGGCGATTGCAGCGTTCAGCCCGCGCCAATCGGCATGGTCGGACATCACGAACCCCCGGTCGGCCGCGCGGCGGCGGCGCACGCCGCGCAGCGCCATCCAGCCGCTGGCAAAGGCGGTGGATACGGGGCCGAACCGGCGCATCCAGGCCGAGCCGAGGGCGGAGGGCGGGGCGATGACGAGGGCGCCGGGATGGGCCTTGGCCTCGGTTTCGGGCGTAACCTGGATCGTATCGGGCAGCGGCAGGCCCTGGGCGCGCATGACCGCATTTGTGCCTTCAACCGCGCCATGGGTGAGGATCGGGCCGATCGCGGGATCAACCGCGGCCAGCAAGCGCTGGGCCTTGCCGAGAGAATAGGCGCCGAGAACGGAGGTTTTGCCCTCCGCCGCATTGCCCGCCCACCAGGCATTGATCGCTTGGGCGACATCGGCCTGAGGGGCCCAGGTAAAGACCGGCAGCCCAAAGGTGCATTCGGAGATGAACGCATGGGCGCGCACGGGCTCAAAAGGTTCGGAAAGCCCGTCGGGATCGGTTTTGTAATCGCCGGAGACGACCCAGACCTCGCCGCCCACCTCGACCCGGATCTGGGCCGAACCCGGCACATGGCCCGCGGGGTGAAAGCTGACGGTGGCCGCGCCGAGCGTGATCGGTGCGCCGAACCCGATCCCTTCGGCTGTGATGTTGCCAAGCCGGTGGCGCATCACCGGAAGTGCGGCATGGGTGGCAAGGTAGCGGGCATGGCCCGGGCGCGCGTGATCGGCATGGCCATGGGTGATGAGCGCGCGATCCACCGGGCGCCAGGGATCGATGAAGAAATCGCCGGCGGGGCAGTAAAGGCCCTTTTCGGTGGTGATCAGAACATCCTCGCCCATAGGGCGGATTTATCGCGATTTGTCGCGGCTGCAACGGGGCGCCTGTCCGCGGGCCGGGGCGGGGGGCCGCCGGCCCCCCGCGCTCCACGGGGAGTATTTGATCCAAGATGAAGGGGCCCCGGGCCCGCGGGGCGTTCGTGCCCCAGATCGCGAGGTGTTCCGCTGCGGTGCCTTCGAGCCCTAGATCGCGAGGTATTCCGCGCGCAGCGCCTCGTTATCGAGCACCTCCTCGGCGGTGCCGTCGAAGACGATCTGGCCGGTATCGAGGATCACCGCACGGTCGGCCAGTTGCAGGGCGCGTACCGCGTTCTGTTCCACGATCACGCAGGTGATGCCCTGTTCCTTGATGTGGGTGAGAGTTTTTTCGATCTCGTCCACGATCACCGGGGCGAGGCCCTCATAGGGCTCATCGAGGAGCAGCACCTTGATGTCGCGCGCCAGCGCCCGGGCGATGGAGAGCATCTGCTGCTCGCCGCCCGACAGCGTGGTGCCTTCCTGGTTCCGGCGCTCGCCGAGGCGGGGGAAGAGATCATAGAGCCTGTCGATCGACCAGCCGATGGGCGGGGCGATCTGGGCGAGCTTGATGTTTTCCTCCACCGTCAGCCCCTGGATGATCCGCCGGTCTTCCGGTACGAGGCCAAGGCCCACGCGCGAGGCTTCGTGGCTGTCCATCGTGTGGAGCGGCTGGTGATCGAGCCAGATCTCGCCATGGGTGACCTCCGGATCGCCGATCCGCGCGATGGAACGGAGGGTGGAGGTTTTGCCGGCCCCGTTGCGGCCCAGAAGCGCGAGGATTTCGCCCTCGTGCACCGTGAAGCTCACGCCCTGCACGATGTAGCTTTCACCGTAATAGGCATGCATGTCGTAGACCGAGAAGAACGCCGGCGCCGTTGACGCCATATTGGCGTGTTTCGAGAAATCGGGGCGGTCGTTCATGGAGCGGGGCTCCTCAATGAGCTTGTCCAAGATAGGCCTCCTGCACCTTCGGGTGCCCCTTGATGTTGTCAGGCGTGTCTTCCACCAGCGGTGTGCCCTGGGCGAGCACCGTGATCCGTTCGGCCAGCGAGAAGACAACATGCATATCGTGCTCGATGATGCACATGGTGATATCGCGGGTTTCGTTGATCTCCTTGAGCAGGTCGATGGTGTTGTTGGTATCGGCCCGTGCCATCCCGGCGGTGGGTTCGTCGAGCAAGAGCAGCTTGGGCTGCTGCACCAGACACATCGCCATTTCAAGCCGCCGCTTATCGCCGCGAGACAGCGAGGCGGCATGCATATCGCGCTTGTCCTGCATGTTCACGTCTTCGAGGATCTGCTCGGCCTCGGCGACGATGGTGGCTTCATTGGCCACGGTTTCGAACGCATGCATGCGGTAGGCCCCGTCACGGCGGGCGAAACAGGGGATCATGACGTTTTCCATCACCGTGAGATCGCCGAAGATCTCGGGCGTCTGGAACACGCGCGAGATCCCCATCTGGTTGATCTCATGCGGCGTGCGGCCAAGCACCGAGTTGCCATCGAACATCACCGATCCGGTGTCTGGGATCAGCTTGCCGACGAGGCAGTTCAGAAGGGTGCTCTTACCCGCCCCGTTCGGCCCGATGATGGCGTGCACGGTGTTCTCCTGCACGCTGAGGTTCACATCCCCCAGCGCCTGGAGCCCGCCGAAGCGTTTGTTGACGCCCTTGACTTCGAGAATTCCCATTTCGCGCCCTCCTTACTCGGCCACATGCGGGGCAGGTTTCGGATGATGCTCGGGGTCACCGCCCGAGGGCTTGTCCTTCCGGCGGCGGAAAAGGCGCGCGATGCGCTGGCCGCCTTCCACAAGGCCACCGGGCAGGAAGATCACCACCAGCATGAACATGATGCCCAGCGTGAGGTGCCAGCCCTTGCCGATGAAGGGATAGACCATCGTCACCATCGCATCCTCAATCCCGTCGGGCATGAAGGCGAACCATTCATGCAGGATCGTGGAGTTGATCTTGGAGATGATGTTTTCCATGTACTTGATCACGCCCGCGCCGAGAACGGGGCCAATGAGCGTGCCCGCCCCGCCAAGAATGGTCATCAGCACAACTTCGCCCGAGGCTGTCCAGAACATCCGTTCTGGCCCGGCAAGCGGATCCATCGCCACCATCAGCCCGCCCGCAAGCCCGGCATACATGCCCGAGATCACGAAGGCTGCGAGCGTGTAGGGTTTGGGGTTGAGGCCGGTATAGCTCATACGCTGCTGGTTCGATTTCACCGCCCGAAGCATCATACCGAACGGCGATCGGAAGATGCGGATCGAAAGATAGAAGGCGATCAGCATGATCACGGCGCAGAAGTAGTAGCCGACCGAGAAGGTGAAGAGCCAGTCGCCCACCGCCCATTCCGCGCTGCTGCGCATCTCAAGCCCGAACAGGCTTGGCACCGGCGTGTTGCCCGTCTCGGTGGTTTGCGTACCCAGGATGCGCGGATCCTGCAGTGTGAGCTGCAGCCCCGTTTCGCCCCCGGTCAGGCCCTTCTGCAAGAGCCCCTGCTGGCCCGGCCCATCCATATCGGTGGCAAGCACCGAATAGGCGAGCGCGTAGGACATCATCGCAAAGGCAAGCGTGAGGATCGAGAAGTAAATGCCCGAGCGGCGCAGGCTGATATAGCCGATCAGCACCGCGAAAACCCCTGACATCAGAACCGAGATCGCCAGCGCCGGCAGAACGTTCATGCCGAGAAGCTTGAACACCCACATCGCGGCATAGGAGCCTACGCCCAGAAACGCGGCATGGCCGAAGCTGAGATAACCCGTCAGCCCGAAGAGGATGTTGAAGCCGATGGCGAAGATCCCGAAGATAACGAAGCGCTGCATCAGATCGGGATAGCCCGCGTTGAACTGCGCCAGATCCGAGCTTTCGGGGAACGGGTTCAGGATGAAGGGCGCCAGCATGGTGAGGATCACCACGATGAGCAGAAGCGTGAAATCTTTCTTGTTCAGTCCCAGCATGGTTTATTCCTCCATCACGCCCTTGCGGCCCATCAGGCCCCGCGGACGGATCAGCAGGATGACGATCGCCACGAGATAGATGATCACTTGGTTGATCCCCGGGATCAGGTCGATCACCGCGCCCATGGAGGCGAAGCTTTCCAGGATGCCCAGAAGGAAGCCTGCCAGCACGGCGCCTGGCAGGCTGCCCATGCCGCCGACGACCACCACCACGAAGGAGAGCACGAGGAAATCCATCCCCATGTGGTAGTTGGGCGCCACAATGGGCGTGTACATCACCCCCGCGAGCCCCGCCACGGCGGCGGCGATCCCGAACATGATGGTGAACCGCCGGTCGATATTGATGCCCAGAAGGCCAACCGTTTCCCGATCTGCCATCCCGGCGCGGACGACCATGCCGAAGGTGGTGAATTGCAGGAATGCAAAGACGGCGGTGATGATGATCATCGCGAAGGCGAAATAGACGAGGCGCCAGTAGGGATAGATGATCACATTGGGATCCATCCCGATCAGTGCGCCGAAATCGAACGAGCCGATGAAGGCCTCGGGCGCCGGCGTCGGGATCGGGTTGGCGCCGTAGAAGTACTTGATGATTTCCTGCAGCACGATGGCCAGGCCGAAGGTGACGAGGATCTGATCGGCATGGGGGCGTTTGTAGAAATACTTGATGAGCCCGCGTTCCATCGCCACGCCAAAGGCGATCATGATCGGGATCGCGATGATAATCGCAAGTGGCACCGACCAGTCGATGATCGTCGCGCCGAGCGTTTCGCCAAAAATGTCATGCACATAGGGGATCTCGACTTTCAGCGGATTTCCCAGGAAATCCTTCTGCGTTTCGTCGATCACCTCGCGGCTCAGCGTGAGTATGCGGCTCAGGGTGACGGCACAGAAGGCGCCGAGCATGAACAGCGCGCCATGCGCAAAGTTCACCACGCCGAGCGTACCGAAGATCAGGGTCAGGCCAAGGGCGATCAGCGCGTAGGCCGACCCCTTATCGAGGCCGTTGAGGACCTGTAGGATAATGGCTTCCATGGGTTTCCCACCTCGTCATGGGGCCGCCCGTTCAGCAACGGGCGGGCAGGGGCCCGCGCACGGAGGTGCGCGCGGGCCGGTCTTTTCCGCCTGCGCTTAGGCGCCGGGGTTGCACGAGCCCAGCGAACCGCCCGCAAACTGCGGGTGATCGGGCGCGTAGGTCACCTGATCCACCGGCGTGATCTCGACGATTTCGAGAAGGTCGAACTCCGAAGTCGGGTTCTCTTTCCCTTTCACAACGAGCACGTCCTTGAAGCACTGGTGGTCTTCGGCGCGGTAAAGCGTCGGGCCGTTGCCGAGCCCGTCGAACTCGAAGCCTTCAAGGGCCTCGACAACCGCGCAGGGGTTGAACGATCCGGCGCGCTGCACGGCATCGGCATAGAGCAGCGTCTGCACGTAGCAGGTGTGCGCGGCCTGGCTCGGCGGGAAGCCGTATTTGGTGCCGAAGGAGCGC
>JANQPC010000072.1 GCA_028285485.1 Paracoccaceae bacterium
GGAGGGCCCATGCGGCGCGAACTCATCGGTATCCTGACGGCGGCGGCGCTCTTCGCCGCGCTCGCCCTTTGCGCGGGCGCGCTGGGCCCGGTGCTGCCCCAGGGCGATTCCTTTGCGGTGTTCCGGGGCGAAGCCGCTGTTTTTCTGGGGCTTCTCGCGCTTTTGCTCTGGGCCCTGCGCGCGCCGCGCCGAGCTGTGGGCTTCGGATGTCTGGCGCTTGGCGCGCTTGGCAGCCTCGCGCCCTATTGGCTGAGCGCGCCCGCGAACGCCTCCGCCGGGCCGGGAATCGCGCTTTACCAAAAAAACGTCTCTTACCGGCTGATCGACAATCCCGCGATTGCGGCTGACATTGTTGCCGCCGCGCCCGAGATTGTAACACTGCAGGAAGTCACGCCGCAGAACCGCGCGGTGCTTGATCTCTTGCCTGAAGACTACGTTACCCGCCACCATTGCCCGCGGGCGGGGCTGGCGGTGGCCAGCATCTACCCCGCGATCCCGGGTACGGCGCTTTGCACCGATCCCCGCGGGCTTGCAGCGATCACGGTGGAAACACCGCAGGGGCCGCTCCGCATCCTCTCGCTGCACCTCCACTGGCCCTGGCCCGATGAGCAGGCCCCGCAAGTGGCGCGGCTGATGGAAACGCTGCAAGCGGGCGAGGCGCCCACCGTTTTGGGCGGTGATTTCAACATGGTGCGCTGGTCCCACACCCTGCACCGGATCGCGCGGGCCACCGGCACCCGCCCCGTGGGCCGCCCCACTGCCACGCTTCCCGCCCCGGGCCTTTTGATGGGCGGTCTTGCCATCGATCACGTCCTGGCGCCCGAGCCCGGCACGGTGGAAACCCGGCCGCGGCTTGGGTCTGATCATCTGGGGCTTCTTGCGCGGTTCCGGCTTTAGCCCCGGCGCTACTATGGGGGGACGTGCTGCGCCGGCGCTCAGACCTCCCCCATCAACTTCGGATCGAACGGGTATTTCGTAAGGTTCTCAAACCCCGTCTCCGTGATCAGCACCTGATCTTCGAGCTTGATCGAAAACTCTCCGCCCTCGGGCGACACCAGAGCCTCGGCACAGAGCACCATGCCGGGCTCCAGCACAGCCTCCCAGGCGCCGGGGTGGTAGTTGTCGGGGTAATCCACATGAGGCCACTCATCGCACAGCCCCACACCGTGGAACTTGCAGGAGTATTTCTGCTTCCAGTACTGATCCTCAAGCTGGTGCCCGTTCATCACCAGCTCTTCAATCGATACGCCGGGCTTCAGCATCTGCATGTTTGTCATGATATGCTCATGGGCATGGCGCATCGCCGCGATCATGGCGTTGGTGGGCTTGCCATCGCCCAGCCAGAAGGTGCGCGAGATATCCACGCAGATCCCGTAAGGCCCAACAAGATCAGTATCATAAGCAACGATCTCATTGTTCTGGATCACCCGGGGCCCGCATTCCTGAAACCAGGGGTTGGTGCGCGGGCCTGAGGCCAGAAGCCGCGTTTCGATCCACTCGCCGCCGCGCTTGATGTTGCCCGCGTGAAGCACGGCCCAGACATCATCTTCCGAAAGCCCCGGTGCGCAGGCGGCCTCCATCTCGGCCATCGCCGCCTCGCAAGCATGGCTCGCGCAGCGCATGGCCCGGATCTCATCGGGCCCCTTCACCGCGCGCGCGCGTTCGGTCACCTCCTCGCCATCGGCCACCTCGAAGCCCGCCGCATCAAGCGCGCGCAGCCCCACCGGCATGATCTTGTCCACGGCCAGCCGCCGGTTCGCGCCGGCATGGGCGCGCAAGACCTCGTCCACCTGGCCCGCGAACTCCGCCGCCGCCGCCGTACCGCGATCGCCTACGGAGAAATAGAACATCGAGGCACCGGATCGCACCTCGCGCACCAGCGGATTGTACTCCGCCAGAAACGGGGCGTTCTTGTATTCCCAAAGCACCATATGGCCATCGGCGCAGAGCAGGCAGGCGCGGAACGGGTTATGGGTGTTCCAGATTTGCATGTTCGTGCAATCTGTGGCGTAGCGGATGTTCATGGGATCGAACATCAAAAGCCCGCCGAGATCGCGCGCCACGATATGCCGGGTCAGCCGCTCCCACCGGAAGCGCCGCATCGCCTGCAAATCGGGCAGGTCCAGCCCCGCCGCCTCCCATTCCCGGTAGGCCAGAACGGTGGGCCCGATTTCCACCCGGTCGGCATCGTTGGGCGTGTTATCCGGCAGCAGGTCTCCCTTGGTGGGGTCGATCTTCCGGCGGTCGCGATAATGCGTGTTCATGGGGCGCTTCCCGCATAGTTGCCCGGAAATTGAGCGCCTGTGCGCGGTGCCTGTCCGGTCAATTCGCGACATGCGCCTGTTCCGGAAGCGCCAAATCGGGCTTGCGCCCGGCCGCGCCGGGGCCACTCTGGCGCCGATGGAGCCAATCCTGCATCCGCCCGCGGCGCTCACGCCCGAGATCCTGGCCAGCGCCGCGCGCCTGCCGGGAACGGCGCCTGCCTCACCGGAGGCGTGGCTGCGGGCGGATGCCGCCTTCGCCCCGCAGATGGGCCTGCGGGATCAAATCGTGGCCACCCAGGGGGAAAGCGTTGTGTGGATGTGCCCGGAAGCACAGGCTGCCGTGGACGAAACCCTCACCCGTGCGCTCGACTGGGCCGCGCGGCACGGCTACGCCCGCTCCGGTGGCATCGTGACCCGGCCCGATGGCCAGCGCGTGAACGTTCAGGGGGCAAACCCGATGGCCGCGCTCGCCCGCCTAACCCAGCAGGATATCTGTATTCTCGAACGGCGCGGCGCCGAACATGTGCTCACCGCCGCCGCCCTTTGCTTCCCGGCCTCATGGAGCCTTGCCGAAAAGCGCCTTAAGCCGCTCACCGCGATCCACGGCCCGGTGGCGGAGTACGGGCCTGGGCTTGCCGCCCGGGTCCAGCGCCTCTTCGATGGGATCAGCCCGGGCCGCCCGCTCTGGCGCGCCAATGCGCTGGCCTATAATGACCCGGCCCTCCACCAGCCCCGCCGCGAGGCCGATCCGCGGCCTGCGGCAGAAGAGGGCGCCTATATTCGATCCGAAATACAAGTACTTGCCCGCCTGCCGGAAACGGACGCGATGGTGTTCACGATCCATACGATGGTCTTTGACCGGCGCAGCCTCAGCCCGGCGCAGATCGCCGCGCTTGGACAACTTGAACGCTAAGGCGGGCGTGGCTTAGAAGGCGGCCAGCACCGGTGCGGTGAAATCCGACATGCCCAGCGCCATCAGCATCCCCGTCAGCGCCATGATATGCGATGTGGTGCGCAGGTTTTCCCCGCCGAGGATGTTGAAGATCAGGGTCGCAAACCCGATCGGGAAGCTGAAGAGCATGATGGTAGCGCAAAGCGCATAGACGGTGAGCTTCGCCTCCGAGGATTTCGCTTCCTTCCGGTCGCGGAAATCGGTGGTTTCCTCGCAGATCGCGTCACTGTCGAGATCAAGCTTGATGCCGAGCTTTTCAAGCGGCGAGCGCTCCACCGGCTGGCTCGGCTCATTGGCCGGTTCCAGCACCGGAAGCAGATCGAACCGCGCAGCGCCGCGCACCGCGGCCGCCGAACGGCGCACGCGGGCTGGGACGACCTGGCTGCGGTCAAACTTGCTCATCGCTTCGATCAACATCATCAATCATCAGTTCCGTAACGCGCTGTTAAGTCTGCGCTTGGCCCTAGATGCCTGCCGAAATGTGGAGAGATTGAGACAGGTTTTGGGTTTCACCGCGCCGGACCGGAAACAGAGGCCAGCGGAAGTGGAAACACGAATCTAATGAATTCAATGGGTTGCCGGGAGGCGCCGAAATTCGATAAGCGGAATCCTGCCAGCGGGCGCGGCCCATCGGCATCACTCGCGCTCATTTGCCCGCGGGTTACTCAAGCTCGATCAGCAAATCCTTCGCATCGATCTGTGCGCCCGGGGCCACATGTACCGCGGCGATTTTGGCATCCCGCTCGGCATGCAGCCCCGTTTCCATCTTCATCGCCTCGATGGTGATCAGCAGATCGCCCTCCTTCACCGCCGCCCCGGCCTGAACGGGCACCGAGGCCACAACGCCAGGCATCGGCGCGCCCACGTGATCGGCATTGCCCGCTTGCGCCTTGGGGCGGGCCTGCGCACTGGCCGGTGCGCCGCGATCGGGCACCCGGATCACGCGGGGCTGGCCGTTGAGCTCGAAAAACACCTTCACAAGCCCCTCGTCATTGGTGTCAGACACCGCCTGGCAGCGGATTTCGAGCGTGACGCCGGGATCGATCTCTACAGAGATCTCTTCATTGGGTTCCATCCCGTAGAAGAAGGTCTTGGTGGGCAGGGTGCGCACAGGGCCGTAAACCCGGTGCCGCCCCATGTAATCGAGAAACACCTTGGGATACATCAGGTATCCGTTGAGATCCTCGTCATCGATCTTGAGCCCCTCAAGCTCTTTCGAAACCTGCTTGCGCACGGCCTCAAGCTTCACGGGCTTCATTCCCGCGCCGGGCCGCTTGGTCACCGCCTTCTCGCCCTTGAGGATCTTCTTCTGAAGCGGTTTCGGCCACCCGCCCGGGGGCTGGCCAAGGTTGCCGCGCATCATATCCACCACGCTTTCGGGAAAGGATACGTCGCGCCCAGGGTCTTCCACATCGGCGCGGGAAAGGCCCTGGCTCACCATCATCAGCGCCATATCCCCCACAACCTTCGACGATGGCGTGACCTTCACGATATCGCCGAACATGTCGTTCACATCGGCATAAGCCTGCGCCACCTCATGCCAACGTTCTTCCAGCCCCAGCGAGCGCGCCTGCGCCTTAAGATTGGTGAACTGCCCCCCGGGCATTTCGTGCAGATAGACTTCCGAGGCCGGCGCCTGCAGCCCGCTTTCGAACGCCGCGTAATGCCCGCGCACGGTTTCCCAGTAGTTCGAGATCTCGCGCACCCGGCCAATCTCCAGCCCCGTCGCGCGATCGGTCTGCGCCATCATCTCCACTACGGTGCCAAGCGTGGCCTGGCTGGTGTTGCCCGAAAGTGCGTCCATCGCGCAATCCACAGCATCAACGCCTGCTTCGGCAGCGGCAAGGATCGTGGCGCAGGCTACGCCCGCCGTATCATGGGTATGGAAGTGGATCGGGATGCCGATCTCATCCTTCAGCGCCCCGATGAGCGCTGTGGCGGCGCGCGGCTTCAAAAGCCCCGCCATATCCTTCAGGCCCAGCACATGGGCGCCCGCCGCCTCAAGATCCTTCGCCATGGCGACGTAATACGTGAGATCGTACTTGGAACGATCCGGATCGAGGATGTCGCCAGTGTAGCAGATCGTGCCTTCGCACACCTTCCCGCTGTTGCAAACCGCATCCATCGCCACGCGCATGTTCTCCACCCAGTTCAGGCTGTCGAACACGCGGAAGATATCCACGCCCGTTTCGGCGGCCTGCGCGACGAAGGATTGCACCACATTGTCGGGGTAATTGGTGTAGCCCACCCCGTTCGAGGCGCGCAGCAACATCTGCGTCAGCAGGTTCGGCATGGCCGCGCGCAGATCGCGCAGCCGCTGCCAGGGGCATTCCTGCAAGAACCGGTAGGCCACATCGAAGGTGGCGCCGCCCCAGCATTCCACGCTGAACAGCTCCGGCAGGTTCGTGGCATAGGCTGGCGCCACGCGGATCATGTCGATCGACCGCATGCGGGTCGCCAGCAGGCTCTGATGCCCGTCCCGCATCGTGGTATCGGTGATCAGAAGCCGTTTTTGTTCGGCCATCCACGAGGCCAGCGCCTCGGGCCCCTCGCGTTCCAGGATCTGCCGCGTGCCGTCCGGCGGGGCCGCCACCGATAGCGGGGGGCACTTGGGGTCTTTCACATCCGCATGGGGGCGGGGGCGGCCTTCCGTTTCGGGATGCCCGTTCACCGTGATGTCGGCGATATAGGTCAGCACCTTCGTCGCCCGGTCCCGCCGCTTGCGGAAGCGGAAAAGCTCCGGCGTCTCGTCGATAAACTTCGTGTGGTACTCGTTGGAAAGAAACAGCGGGTGCTTCAGCAGGTTTTCAACGAAGGCGATATTCGTGGCCACCCCGCGGATCCGGAACTCGCGCAGCGCCCGGTCCATCCGCGCAATCGCGGCCTCGGGTGTGGGCGCCCAGGCGGTTACCTTCTCCAGAAGTGAATCGTAGTACCGGGTGACCACCGCGCCCGAATAGGCGGTGCCGCCATCAAGGCGAATGCCCATCCCCGTGGCCCCCCGATAGGCAGTGATCCGGCCATAATCGGGGATGAAGTTGTTCTGCGGGTCTTCGGTTGTGATCCGGCACTGGATCGCGTGGCCCGACAGTGCCACATCATATTGCGAGGCGATGCCGGTGGCCTCCACAAGGCTCTTGCCCTCGGCAATCAGGATCTGGGCGCGCACGATATCGATGCCGGTGACCTCTTCGGTCACCGTATGCTCCACCTGCACGCGCGGGTTCACCTCGATGAAGTAGAATTCACCGGTTTCCATATCCATCAGGAATTCGATGGTGCCGGCGCATTCGTAATTGACCGCCTCGGCGATCTTTTTGCCGAGGTTGCAGAGCTTTTCGCGCTGGGCGCCGGAGAGATAGGGGGCAGGGGCGCGTTCCACCACCTTCTGGTTCCGCCGCTGCACCGAACAATCGCGTTCCCAGAGGTGATAGATGCTGCCATGGCTGTCGCCGAGGATCTGCACCTCCACATGCCGGGCGCGCAGGATCATCTTTTCGAGATAGCCCTCGCCATTGCCGAAGGCGGCCTCGGCCTCGCGCCGCCCCTCGCGGATCTTGTCTTCCAGTTCATCGGGCCCGGTGATGGGCCGCATCCCGCGCCCGCCGCCGCCCCAGCTGGCCTTCAGCATCAGCGGGTAGCCGATGTCGCCCGCCTCCTTGGCGATGGCCTTCATGTCATCGCCCAAAACCTCGGTGGCCGGGATCACCGGCACGCCCGCCGCAATTGCCACCTTCCGGGCAGAGGCCTTATCTCCGAGCGCGCGCATGGTTTCGGCCTTGGGGCCAATAAAAGTGATGCCCGCCGCCGCGCAGGCATCCACAAATTCGGGGTTTTCCGACAGCAGGCCATAACCCGGGTGGATCGCATCCGCCCCGCTTTCCTTCGCCACACGGATCACTTCCTCGATCGAAAGATAGGCGGCAACCGGCCCCAGCCCCTCACCGATCTTATAGGCTTCATCCGCCTTGAAGCGGTGCAGCGAAAGCTTGTCCTCCTCGGCGTAGACGGCAACAGTGCGCTTTCCAAGTTCGTTGGCGGCGCGCATCACGCGAATGGCAATCTCGCCGCGGTTGGCGATGAGGATTTTCTGGAAGTCGGCCATGGGCTTCGGTCTTTTTTGCAGGTGCAGCAAGTGTTAGGCGCTCATTGCCCCGGCGTAAACGGCCTTCCTTGCCGCAACGGGGCTGTGAGCCGGCCGCGCACTGCCCCAGGCGTTGATATCCCAAGCTGCGACATGTCTAGCTTCAAACCCTCGCTGAGAAGCCGCACCACATGCGCGGCACCTGCCGCCCCAGCGGCGCCCAGCCCGTAGTGAAACGCCCGCGCCAGCATCACGAAATCGGCGCCATGGGCGATGAGCCGCAGAATATCGGTGCCCGAGCGCACGCTGCCATCGCAAAGGATCGGCAGGTTGGGCCCCGCCGCTTCGCGGATCGCCGGCAGGGCGGAAAGCGGGGCCGGGGCTGCCTCAAACTGACGCCCGCCATGGTTCGAAACCCAGATGGCATCGGCCCCTGCGGCAACCAGCCTTTCCACGTGGCCCGGATCCAGCACGCCCTTGATCACAAGCGGCCCCTCCCATTCGGCCCTCAACGTTTCGAGATAGGCCCAATCGGGGATCACGCGCAGCGCGAGCCCCACATGCTTTTCCGTGCCCGCCGCAGAGGGATCGGCATATTTGTCGAAGATCCGGGGCCTGAGGGCGGGCCGCTTCAGCTGCCCCAGCGCCCAGGCCGGGCGCAGCGCACTTTGCAGCAGGATCGCGGGCGTCAGCGCCATGGGGTTTTTTAGCCGCACGCGCTTCTCTCGCGCCCGCCAGCTCAAAAGAGGCACATCCACCGTAAGCACAAGCGTGTGAAAGCCTGCCTCTTTCGCCCGCGCGAGCATATCGCGCCGGATCGCATCGTCGCCCGAGGGATAAAGCTGGAACCAGCCTTGCGTGCCCAGATGCGGGGCAATCTCTTCCGGTGTGGTGGCCGCAACGGTCGAGAGGCAAAAGGGGATCTCCGCCGCGCGGGCGGTGCGCGCCAGGATCGCCTCCGCATCCGGCCAAAACGCGCCCGACATCCCGACGGGTGCAATCCCGAACGGCGCGGCATAGCGGCGGCCCAGTAGCGTGGTGCCGAGATCGGCTTCGACCGGGCCGCGCAGGATATCCGGCATCAGCTCCACCGCATCAAGCGCGGCCTCGGCCCGCGCCCGCGCGCCCTCGTTGCCCTCGGCACTATCGAGATATTCCCAAATGTAGCGGGGCACCCGCCGCCTTGCGCGGGCCTTCAGATCGGACATCGCCGGGAAGCGGTAATCAAGCTCCATGAGGTGCGACTATGCCGTGCCGCCCTTGCGGCGCAAGTCAGCCGTCGGCTTCGATCAGATCGGGCCGCACCAGCGCGATGTGATCAGCAAGCTCATGATAGCCTGAGTAATACTGATTCCAGCGCAGTTTCTGCCCGGCGCCATCGCGCGCATAAAGCGAGCCCATCGCATCAACGCCCACTTCCACGATGTCCTCAAAGGCCATCGCCGCCCGCCGCGGGCCGAAGGGCGGCATCCCGTAGCTGGCCGGGCCTTCCATCCGCTCGGCATCCCAGATCACATCCATCCTCGGCGATAGCGAGGTGAGCATCAGCGCCCCGAACGCCACGAAGGGAAGCCCGACGTAAAGCGCAGGGGCCCCGCCGCCATGAAAGGCTGCGGCGTAAAGCGCAAAACCGCCCAGCGCGAAACACCCCGCAGCCACCGCGCCCATCACGCCGCGGTTGGGCGAAATCCGCCGCCCCGCCTGGCCTGCGGCGTGAGAGCGGGCGCGCCCGGCCATCCAGGTCAGCCCGCCAATCGCAGCCGCGGTCAACGCCGCCGCCACCGCCGATTGTAAGATGCCGCTCATCTGCGCCTCCCTCGTGGATGGGGCTTCTTGCCGGGTGTTTCGGGCCATTTTGGGGCGTGGCGCAGGGTGCGGAACAGAATGGGAACAACCCTTTAACTTCACGGCTTCCCGGGCTAGGTTTCCGCCCATGAGCAGTTTCGATGAAAGCGATGCCTTCGAGGCCGCGGTGCCCCTCAGCCAGCGCGCCATGGCCGCGCGCGGCGGGCCCTATCTTGACGGGCTGAACCCCGCGCAGCGGGAGGCGGTCGAAGCGCTGGAGGGCCCGGTTTTGATGCTTGCCGGGGCCGGAACGGGCAAGACCCGGGCGCTGACAGCGCGGATCGCGCATCTACTGGCCACGGGCACGGCGCGGCCGAACGAAATTCTCGCCGTGACCTTCACCAACAAGGCCGCGCGCGAAATGAAGAACCGTGTGGGCCGCTATCTGGGCGAACAGGTCGAGGGTATGCCCTGGCTTGGCACCTTCCACGCGATCTGCGTGAAGCTCTTGCGCCGCCATGCCGAGCTTGTGGGGCTGAAGACGAATTTCACCATCCTCGATACCGACGATCAGCTGCGTGTGCTGCGCGATCTCGTGCGGGCCGCCAATATCGATGACAAGCGCTGGCCGCCCCGCCAACTCGCCTCGATCATCGATGGCTGGAAGAACCGGGCCTGGACGCCTGAGAAGGTGCCCGCCGCCGAAGCGGGTGCCTACAACCAAATGGGGGTCGAGCTTTACGCGCAGTACCAGGAACGTCTGATCGCGCTCAACGCCGTCGATTTCGGCGATCTGCTGCTGCACATGCTCACGATCTTCCAGACCAATGAAGACGTGCTCGCCCAATACCGGCGCTGGTTCCGCTACATCCTCGTGGATGAGTATCAGGATACCAACGTTGCCCAGTATCTCTGGCTGCGCCTTCTGGCCGATCAGCATAAGAATATCTGCTGCGTGGGCGATGACGATCAATCGATCTACGGTTGGCGCGGCGCCGAGGTGGGCAACATCCTGCGGTTTGAAAAGGATTTTCCCGGCGCAAAGGTGGTGCGGCTGGAACAGAACTACCGCTCTACCCCGCATATCCTCGCCGCCGCCTCGGGCGTGATCTCCGCCAATGCCGGCCGCCTGGGCAAAACGCTGTGGACCGAGGCGAACGACGGCGAAAAGCTCCGCCTCATCGGCCATTGGGATGGCGATGAGGAAGCGCGCTGGATCGGGGAAGAGCTTGAGGCGATGGTGCAGGGCACCCGCGGCCTGCGCCCCATGCGGCTGACCGAAAGCGCGATCCTCGTGCGCGCCTCGCACCAGATGCGCGCTTTTGAGGACCGGTTTCTCACCATCGGGCTGCCCTACCGCGTGATCGGCGGCCCGCGCTTTTATGAGCGGATGGAGATCCGCGATGCGATGGCCTATTTCCGCCTCGCCGTCAGCCTCGATGACGATCTGGCCTTTGAGCGCATCGTCAACACGCCCAAACGGGGCCTGGGCGACAAGGCGCAGCAGAAAATCCAGGTGACCGCCCGGCAAAACGGCGTGAGCCTCGTTGAAGGCGCGCGCCTGCTTCTGGCCGCCAAGGGCCTTACCGGGCGTGGTGCGGCCGAACTGGGCAAGCTGATCGAGGGGCTTGGGCGCTGGCATGCAGCGCTTCGTGCCGAAGGCGCCAACCACGTGGAATGCGCCCAGCAGATGCTCGATGAATCCGGCTACACCGAGATGTGGCAGAACGACAAAACGCCGGAAGCCCCGGGGCGTTTGGAAAACCTTAAGGAACTCGTGAAGGCGCTCGAAGGCTTCGAGAATCTGCAGGGCTTTCTCGAACACGTCTCGCTGATCATGGATAACGAAGCGGAGGAGGGGGAAGACAAGGTTTCGATCATGACCCTCCATGCCGCCAAGGGCCTCGAATTCCCCGCCATCTTCCTGCCGGGTTGGGAAGACGGGCTCTTCCCCTCCCAGCGTTCCATGGATGAAAGCGGGCTCAAAGGGCTCGAAGAAGAGCGCAGGCTGGCCTATGTGGGCATCACCCGCGCCGAGGAGATCTGCACGATCTCCTTTGCCGCCAACCGCCGGGTCTTCGGCCAGTGGCAATCGGCGCTGCCTTCGCGCTTCATCGATGAATTGCCGGAAGAACATGTGGATGTGCTGACCCCGCCGGGCCTTTATGGCGGCGGATATGGCGCGGCGGCCCCCGGCGCGGGGCCCGCATCCTCCGGCCTCGAAGCCGCGGCCTCGCGCGCCGATGTTTATAACTCCCCCGGCTGGCGGCGGTTGCAGGAGCGCAGCCACCAGCGCGGGATGAGCCAGCCGCGCGAAAGCGCCAATATGGTGATCGATGCCACCGCCGTTTCGGCCCATACCCAGGGCGACCGGGTGTTTCACACCAAGTTCGGCTACGGCACGATCATGGGGATCGAGGGCGACAAGCTGGATATCGAGTTCGATAAGGCCGGCGCCAAGAAGGTGGTCGCGAAATTCGTGGTGGCGGCAGACCGCGCCGATGACGTGCCATTCTGATGCCTATGTCGCCCGCGCGCGATATCAGATCGGCAACAATGCGGGCGGTTCGGCGCAGCGCGTTGAAACCCGTCACCAATGATTTCGCTGGAAACAGTGCGTTTCCGCAGCTTTTTTCCGCCCGATTGCGGCGCCGCGCGGCGCTTTAAGCCACGATCTGCGCCCCGCGATTGTACGGGAACGGGAAACGCAGATCCCTTGTTTTCAAGGTGTTCGCGGGTGAGTTGCGGGGTTCAATCGCCTGATTGTACGCACTTTGGCAACAACCGCGCCGCCCGCCGTTAACGCCTGCGGCCCGGGCTTCACCGTTCTGTCACATACCGCTCCCCGCCAGCGTAATCTCGCCTGCTTCGCGTGGTTAATTCATTCTTGTAACGAAGGCCCGATCCCAGAACGGGTACGTGTAATTGGTGAAAGCGGCGGTAGTCGCAGCAGGGCGTGTGTTGCCCGGGCTGTGCGGCCCGCGCCTCTCCGGAGGTCGCCGCTTAGGAGTTGTGTGATGGTTATGAGTGCAAGGTTAAGGTACCCCGACCGGGTTACGGAGCCCGGGGTGGTGGACAACACGCGTGGCGCGTTGCCAACCCATGCCTTGGTGGCCGGTGCCACCGTTTCGACAACCCGCGGGGATGTGCGGGCCGAGATGCTGCGGGTTGGGGATATGCTGCGCACCCGCGACGGCCATACGACTCCGCTCACCGCTGTGGCCGCGCGGATCCACCAGAGCCTGTCGGGCAATCTGCGCCCCATCGTCTTCAAGGCGGGCTCGATCGCCCATGGTATCCCCAAGCGCAATCTCGCGGTGCTGCCCGATCAGCCGATGGCCAAGCCCGGCGCCGGCAGCGCGCCCGTACGGCCCGCGAAAGAGCTTGGCTGGCGCACGATCACCCAGCCGCTCGTATCCACGCATGTGAAATTCATCCTGCTGACCTGCCGCCCCGATGCGGTGATCTCGGTCGGCGGGGTGTGGGCTGCGCCGTGCCCGACGGCACCGCGGCTTGAGGCGGGCGGGCGGCCCGCCGGGATTTGATTGGGGAAAAGGGGGTTTAGGATGCCATATACCGATATTCTGTCGCGCGTCAGCGAAGCCATCGAAACCGGCACACAGCCGCAGCCGGAGCCTCGGCGCCAGACGCGGCCCGCACCGGCCACGCAACCGGCACCCGCCGTGGCCTCGGCGCATTGGAACCTGCCGGGCTTCGGCCCGATGACGCGGATCTCCACCTCTTTCGGGGATGTGCACGCCCAGGCGCTGCGCAAGCGCGATCTGGTGCGCACCCAGAACGGCAATCTCAAGCCGATTCAGCACCTTGATCGCGTAATGCTCGATCAGGATTTCACCGCCAAGGTGGCTGACAGTACGGCGATCGTGATCCGCGCGGGCGCGCTGGGGAACAACCTGCCAAAGCACGATGTTGTCGTCTCTCCGCGGCAGGAGGTGGGCATCGGCCACCATGGCGCGGGCATCAAGTGGCACCATGCGGCAGAGCTTCTGGGCCGCCCTGGCGTGCTGCGCCGGCCCGAAGAGATCATGTCCTATACCATGTTCCATTGCGGCGAGCCCGTTGTGGTGAAGATGGAGGGGATCTGGGCGCGCGTGAGCCCCTAAACCCGGCATCCGGGAAAGCCACAGGGGCGTCGCATCCGCGGCGCCCTTTTTTCATGTGCGGGAAAAAAGGGCGGTGGCACCAGGGAGGAGGAAGGTGCCACCGCCAACATACAGAAGACCCAGGGAGGAGGAGGAGGGGCCCTCTGATCCGTGCGCGCTTGGCAAACGTTAGCGTTCACATCCCACGCGGTTGATCAAAACAATAGGCATATGCTGCAACTGCACAATGCTTTCAGACACAACGCTGCCATGCAGCAAATGCATATGTAGTGCTGACCCATTATTTGGGCGGCCTGCACGGAAAACCGGCGCGCAAAAAACCGCTTCTTGCTTCTTTGCTGCGAACGCACACCTAGTGCTAAGGAATTGCGCTGGATGGGCATGAGATGACGGTCACGCGGGATGATATTCTGAACACTTTGCGCGGGATTTCGCTTCCGGGCGGCGGCGATCTGGTGAGCCGCGATCTGGTGCGTGCGCTTTCTGTCGCAGATGGCGTGGTGCGCTTCGTGCTTGAGGCAGAATCACCCGATGCCGCGCGGCAGATGGAGCCGGTGCGCGCAGCCGCCCAATCGGCCATTGCCGATCTGCCGGGGGTCACTCAGGCCGCCGTGGCGCTTACCGCCCATGGCCCCGCGCCAAAGGCCCCGACGGGCCCGGCGCCAGAGGGCCCGCCCTCGCTGAAGATCGGCCGCCACCCCACGCCGAACAAGGGGCCGCAGAAGGTCACCGGCGTTGACCGCATCCTGGCGGTGGCTTCGGGCAAGGGCGGGGTGGGGAAATCCACAGTCTCTTCCAACCTCGCCGTCGCGCTCGCCCGCCAGGGCCGCCGGGTGGGGCTTCTTGATGCCGATATTTACGGGCCCTCGCAGCCCCGCATGATGGGCGTTTCCAAGCGCCCGGCATCGCCCGATGGCAAAACGATCATCCCGCTTACCGCCCATGGCGTAACTATCATGTCCATCGGCCTGATGCTGGAGGCGGAAAAAGCAGTGGTCTGGCGCGGCCCGATGCTGATGGGCGCGCTCCAGCAGATGCTGGGGCAGGTGGCCTGGGGCGAACTTGATGTTCTGATCGTCGATCTGCCGCCCGGCACCGGCGATGTGCAGCTCACGCTTTGCCAGCGCACGGCGCTGACGGGCGCGCTTGTCGTCTCCACCCCGCAAGACGTGGCGCTGCTCGATGCGCGCAAGGCCATCGATATGTTCAACACGCTGAAATCCCCGGTGCTGGGGCTGATCGAGAATATGTCCACTTATATCTGCCCCAGCTGCGGGCATGAGGCGCATCTCTTCGGCCATGGCGGGGTGCGGGAGGAGGCCGAGCGCATCGGCGTTCCGTTTCTCGGTGAAATCCCCTTGAGCCTTGAGATCCGTGTGGCCGGTGACAGCGGCATTCCCATAGCGGCGGGCGATGGCCCCGCGGCGGAGGCTTATGCCGCGCTTGCCGCCCGGCTCGTGGCCGGCGGGATGGCCTAGGAAGGCGCCCTAAAGGCCCTGATCGCGGCGCAGCGCCCCCTCGGCGTGCCCTTACCCTAAATACGCAGCAGCCCAGCATGGGAATGCATGGGATCGCAGCGCGGCAAACGAATCACACTGCGCTGAATATTCGTGATCTCCGGCCATTTTCGATGGAATTCGGCGCCGTTCTCGGCGAAATCCCGCATATCGGCGGGATTTAATGGGATATCGCGGCGCTAACTGTTTCTAACTAGATATTGTGTGTAAGGCGGGACTCTCCGCAACAAGTAGCGTCAAAATGACCGTTTTGACCACAACACCTTGTTTTCGAGCCTTCTGGAAAACAACATCTCGTACCAATCACCCAATTTTTCCTATTGCGTACCATGCATTCCCATGGCATCCCTTTCACACGATGAACGGGAACAAGAGGCGGAAGACCTCGAACCCCAAAATGCAGGTTTCATACAGGCACCCTGTTCATCGAACTGAAGAGATCCGGCGCGCGAGCGAGCAGACATCCCCCCAGGTGGCGCGCGCAGCTGGACCAACCCGGAAACGGGACGAGGGCGGGGGATTGAGCATTGGCAGCAGCTCAATCCGCCGTTTTCGGTTTAGGGGCCCGCCAGACGGCGCCCGGGACGCGAATGTGAACGAAGGGGCCGCGGGACGGTGGTTCGAAGGTTCAGAGGCGAATTCCACCAAAAGGTGGATGGCAAGGGCCGGGTTTCGATCCCGGCCGATTTCCGTCGCGTGCTCGAAGCCGGTGATCCCACCTGGAGCGAGGGAAAGGCGCCCGAATTCGTAATCGTTTATGGCGATCACCGCCGAGCCTACCTGGAATGCTACACCATCGATGCCGCGAATGAGGTAGATGCGCAGATCGCCGATATGCCGCGCGGCTCGATGGAACGGCGGATGCTTGAGCGGCTCTTTAACGGGCAATCGCTGAAAACCACGGTGGATGAGACCGGCCGCATCGTGCTGCCCGCCAAGCTGCGCGCCAAGATCGATCTCGACGGCACCGCCTATTTCATCGCCACCGGCGACACCTTCCAGATCTGGAAGCCCGAAACCTTCGAGGAAATCGAAGAGGCCAAGACCGAGGCCTGGCTCGAACAGTTCCCCGACGATTTCGATCCGCTCACCCTTCTCGACCAGCAGAAGGGGGGCTGAGCGATGGCTGCGACGGCGCGCGCCACCCCGTCAAACCCGCCGCATATTCCCGTTTTGATCGACGCCATCCTTACGGCGGCTCCGCCTGCGGGCGCGCCTGCCGTTGCGGGCCGCTGGCTCGATGGCACGTTCGGGGCGGGGGGCTATACCCGCGCGTTGCTGGAGGCCGGGGCAGAGCACGTTACCGGCGTTGACCGCGATCCCGCCGTATTCGAGATGGCCGCCGATTGGGCGGCGGGCTATGGCGACCGGCTTACCCTTGTGGAAGGCACGTTCGGCCAGCTCGATGAGTATGCCGATGCCCCGCTGGATGGCGTGGTGCTCGATCTCGGTGTGTCCTCGATGCAGCTCGATCAACCGATCCGCGGCTTTTCCTTTTCTGCCGATGGCCCGCTGGATATGCGCATGGGGCAGGCGGGGCCCACCGCCGCCGATCTCGTCAACACCGCGCCCGAGGGCACGCTGGCCGATATTCTCTTTCAGTATGGGGAAGAGCGCGCCTCGCGCCGGATCGCCCGCGCCATCGGCGCCGCCCGGGCCGAGGCGCCGATTGTCACCACCGCTCAGCTTGCCCAGATCGTGGAGAAGGCCCTGCCGCCCCGCCGGCCCGGCCAAAGCCACCCCGCCACCCGCAGCTTTCAGGCACTGCGGATCGCCATCAACAATGAATTCAACGAACTGGTGGGCGGCCTTGAAGCCGCGGAACGGGCGTTGAAGCCCGGCGGCTTTCTTGCGGTAGTCAGCTTTCATTCGCTCGAAGATCGCATCGTGAAGCGGTTCTTCCGCGATCGCGCCTCCCGCGGCGAAGCCCGCAGCCGCCATGCGCCCGAGGCCGCGGCAACCGAGCCCCGCTTCGAGGCCCGCAACCGCGCCATCGGGGCCACGCAAAGCGAACTGGCCGCCAACCCCCGCGCGCGCTCGGCACTTTTGCGCACCGGCCTGCGCACCGCGGCGCCGGCCGGGGCCGCCAACCGCGCCGCGCTCGGCCTGCCGAAACATGTAGATTGGAGGGCAACGCAATGAAATCGCTCGCCTTCGCGCTGATCGCCTTTGCGGTGATGGGCCTGGCCACCTGGGCCTATCACCAGAACTATCAAACCCAGGCGGCGCTCAAGGAAACCGAGCTTGTGCAGCGCGATATCGCCCGCCTCCGCGAGCGCGTGAGCGTTTTGCGCGCCGAATGGGCCTATCTCAACCGCCCCGAGCGCCTGCGCGATCTGGCCGATCTCAACTTCGATCGCCTGGGCCTCTTCGCACTTGCCCCCGAACAGTTCGGCGCCGTCGCCGAGGTGCCCCATCCCGGCCTGATGTCGGATGCCGTGACCGGTGTCTTTGACGTTCGCGGCAATCTGGAGGAAGCAGAATGACCCGCACGCCCCTGCGCCCGCTCGCCCGCATTCTCGAAGCCCGTGCCAAGGGCGAAAACCCCGATGCGATCGAGCGCGAGAACCTGCGCCAGCGCCACGAGGCCGCGCGCGACGATCAGCGCGAGCGGGCCGAAAGCCGGCTTCTCGTGCTGGGAATCTTCTTTCTGTCGGCCTTCCTGCTTGTTGCGGGCCGTATGGGCGTGATGGCGGCATCCGATCCGCTGGAGCCCCGCGCCCATGCCTCTGGCGCCACGATCCTCGCCCAACGTTCCGATATCGTGGACAGGCAGGGCAAGATCCTCGCCACGAACCTCACCACACATTCCCTTTACGCCCAGCCGCCGCTGATGATCGATCCCCCGCGCGCCGCGGAAGAGCTGGCGCGCATCTTCCCCGATCTCGATGCCGAGCGGCTGAAAGATTTGTTCGATGCGCGTAAGTTCTTGTGGATCAAACGGAAAATCTCGCCCGAACAGAAGCAGGCGGTGCATGATATCGGCGAGCCCGGCCTGCTGTTCGGCCCCCGCGAGATGCGCCTTTATCCCAATGGCAGCCTTGCGGCCCATGTGCTGGGCGGTGCGGGTTTTGGCCGCGAGGGCGTGCATTCGGCGGAAGTAATCGGTGTGGCAGGGGTGGAAAAATCCTTCGACGATTATCTGCGCGATCCCGGCAATGGCCGCGCGCCGCTGCAGCTGTCGCTCGATCTCACCGTGCAGGCGGCCACCGAGCGCGTGCTTTACGGCGGCATGAAACTGATGAACGCCAAGGGTGCGGCGGCGGTTCTGATGGATGCGCGGACGGGCGAGATCATCAGCCTGGCCAGCCTGCCCGATTTCGATCCCAATGACCGCCCCGTGCCGCTGACCGAAGGCGATGCCGCCGAAAGCCCGCTTTTCAACCGCGCGGTGCAGGGGCTTTATGAGCTTGGCTCAACCTTCAAGATCTTCACGGCCGCCCAGGCGTTGGATGAGGGGCTGGTGCATCGCGGTTCGATCATCGATACCTCGGGCCCCCTGCGCTGGGGCCGCCACCGCATTCGCGATTTCCGCTTCTACGGCAATGAGATGACGGTGGACGACGTGATCGTGAAATCCTCCAATATCGGCACCGCCCGTATCGCGATGGAGATCGGCACCGAGCGCCAGCAGGCATTCCTGCGCGATCTCGGCCTGCTGGATCCGATGCCGGTGGAACTGATCGAGGCGCCGGGCGCCAAGCCGCTTCTGCCGCCCAACTGGTCAGAGATATCCACGATGACGATCTCCTACGGCCACGGGCTCTCGGCAAGCCCGCTGCACATGGCCGCCTCGTACGCCACGCTGCTGAATGGCGGGCTGAAGGTGGAGCCCACGCTGATCAAGCGCGAAACCTATGAACCGGGCGCACGCGTTGTCTCCGAAGCCACCTCCGCCGCGGCGCGCGATATGCTGCGCCAGGTCGTGGTGCGCGGCACGGCCTCCTTCGGCGATGTGGCAGGCTACGAAGTGGCGGGCAAAACCGGCACCGCGGATAAGCCCCGCGCCGCCGGCGGCGGCTATTACGAGGATAAGGTGATCGCCACCTTCGCCGCCGTCTTCCCCGCCGATGATCCGAAATACGTGCTGGTTGTCACGCTGGACGAGCCGGTGGAAACCTCCGGCGAAGAGCCGCGCCGCACCGCAGGGTGGACAGCCGTGCCGGTGGCCGCCGAAGTGATCCGCCGCACCGCGCCGCTTCTGGGCCTATCGCCCAACATCCCGGCGCCGGGCATCCCTGCGCCGTCCATTGAACCTCAATCGAATGCTGAGATAACACTGGCGTCAAACTAGAACGGGCATTGGGGCGCACATGGGAACCCGGGCGAAAGAGCTGTCACTCGCCGAACTTGGGCTCACGGCGCCGGGCGGTGCCAGCGTGCGCATAACCGGCCTTGCGATCGACAGCCGCGATGTTACCCCGGGCTATCTGTTTGCCGCGCTGCCCGGCAGCCGCCTCCACGGCGCGGAGTTCATCGAATACGCGCTCCGGATGGGCGCAAGCGCTGTTCTGACCGATCGCGAGGGCGCCCGCATCGCGCGCCAGCATATCGAGGATTACGATCGCCCCGTGGTGATCGCCGAAGATCCGCGCCAAACGTTAGCCTTTGCCGCCGCGCTCTGGTTCGGCCAGCAGCCTGATGAGGTGGTGGCGGTTACCGGCACGAACGGCAAAACCTCCGTCTCCACCTTCTGCCGCCAGCTTTGGATGGCGATGGGGATCGAGGCGGTGAATATCGGCACAACGGGGATCGAGGGCGCCTATGCCGCCCCACTTCAGCACACCACCCCCGATCCGATCACGCTACACCGGATGCTTTCGCAGGTGGCCGAGGAGGGGATCGATCACGCGGCGATGGAAGCTTCGTCCCACGGGCTCGATCAGCGCCGCCTCGATGGCGTGCGGATCAGCGCTGCAGGCTTTACCAACTTCACTCAGGATCACCTCGATTATCACGGCACGCTTGAAGCGTATTTTGCCGCCAAGCTCGGCCTCTTCGAACGGGTGCTGCCCGAAGACGGCACCGCGGTGATCAATATCGATGATCCCATGGGGCCCGAGATTGTGGAACTGGCCGAGGCGCGCGGCTGCGACCTGCTCACCGTAGGCCGCGCCGAAAGCGCCGCCCTCCGGCTGTCCGCCCAGCGTTTCGATGCCACGGGGCAGGAGCTTCGGTTCCTGTGGAATGGCGAGGCGCGGCAGGTGCGCCTGCCGTTGATCGGCGGCTTTCAGGCCGAAAACGCGCTTGTGGCCGCCGGGCTCTGCATCGCCTCGGGCTGCGCGCCCTCGGAAGTGTTCGAGGCGCTGCCGATGCTGAATACCGTGCGGGGCCGGATGCAGCTTGCCGCCACCCGCGCCAATGGCGCCGCCGTTTTCGTGGATTACGCGCATACGCCCGATGCCGTGGAAACCGCGCTTCGCGCGCTTCGCCCCCACGCCATGGGCCGGCTCGTCGTGGTGCTTGGCGCAGGCGGGGATCGCGATCCGGGCAAACGCCCGATGATGGGGCGGGCGGCGGCGGATCACGCCGATATCGTCATCGTCACCGATGACAATCCGCGCACCGAAGATCCCGCCACCATCCGCGCCGCGGTGCTGGAAGGCTGCCCGGGCGCGACCGATGTGGGCGACCGCGCCGAAGCGATCCTCCGCGCGGTGGATCTGCTGGAACCGGGCGATGCGCTTCTGATCGCCGGGAAGGGCCATGAAACGGGCCAGATCGTGGGCGAAGACGTGCTGCCCTTTGACGATGCCGAACAGGCCAGCGTCGCTGTGGCCGCCCTTGACGGGCGCATGCCATGACGGCGCTTTGGGCCTCTGCGGATGCCGCTGCGGCAACCGGCGGCCAGGCGCGGGTGGCCTGGGCCGCAACGGGTGTGTCGATCGACACGCGCACAATCGCACCGGGCGATCTGTTCGTGGCGCTGACGGATGTGCGCGATGGCCATGATTTCGTGGCCGATGCGCTGGCCAAGGGGGCGGCGGCGGCGCTTGTCTCCCGCGTGCCCGAGGGCGTGGGTGCTGACGCGCCGCTCCTGATCGTGCCGGATGTGCTTGACGCGCTCGGTGCGCTGGGCGCGGCGGGCCGCGCGCGCACGGGCGCGCAGGTGATCGCCATCACCGGGTCGGTCGGCAAAACCTCCACCAAGGAAATGCTCCGCACCGTGCTGGCCGGGCAGGGCAGGGTTCATGCGGCAGAGGCGAGCTACAACAATCACTGGGGCGTGCCCCTTACGCTCGCGCGGATGCCGGCGGAGACCGAATTCGCGGTGATCGAGATCGGGATGAACCAGCCGGGCGAAATCGCGCCGCTTTCCCGCCTCGCGCGGCCCCATGTGGCGATGATCACCACCGTTGCCGCCGCGCATCTTGAAGCTTTCGGCGCGCTCGAAGGCATCGCGGTGGAAAAGGCTTCGATCTTCGAGGGGTTGGAGCCCGGCGGCACCGCCATCTACCACGGCGATATCCCGCAAAGCGCCATTCTCGAAGAAAAAGCAAAGGCTTGCGCAGAGGTGCTGATCTCGTTCGGCGCCGCCGAGGGGCTCACCTGCCAGCTTCATGATGTAAAGATCAGCGGCGAAACCACGGTTGTGAAGGCCGAAATCGCAGGCGAGCCGATCCTCTTCAAGATCGGCGCGCCGGGGGCGCATCTCGCCGCCAACGCGCTGGCCGTTCTGGCCGCCTGCCGCGCCGTGGGGGCCGATCCGGCGGTGACCGCCTGCGATCTTGGCCGCTGGCGCCCGCCCGGGGGCCGGGGCACCCGCGAAATCATCGCGCTCGATCCGGTGGAGGATCAGGATATCGCGCTCATTGACGATGCGTTTAACGCCAACCCAGCCTCGATGGCCGCGGCGCTCGATGTGCTGGCCGCTGCCGAACCGGTGCATGATGTGGGCCGCATCGCCCGGGGCCGCCGCATCGCCATTCTCGGCGATATGCTGGAGCTGGGCGAAAACGAAGCCGCGCTTCACGCCGAGATCGCGCGCCACCCGGCGATGGGCAGTGTGGCCACCGTGCATTGTGTGGGCCCCCGCATGGCCGCGCTCTGGGCGGCGTTGCCCGAAGCCAAGCGGGGCGCGCGCGCCGAAAGCGCCGAAGATCTTGCCCCCCGCGCCCGCAGCCTGATCGATGCCGGTGACGTGGTGCTGGTAAAGGGATCGAAGGGAAGCCGTGTCAGCCGCGTTGTTGACGCCATCCGCAAGCTTGGGCACCCGCGCGCGGGCGATGAAGGAGAGGGCTGACAATGCTGTTCTGGCTCACCGAATTTTCCGATGGCGGGGATATCTTCAACCTCTTCCGCTACATCACCTTCCGCGCGGGCGGGGCGTTCTTCACCGCGCTGGTTTTCGGCTTCCTCTTCGGGCGGCCCCTGATCAACCTGCTGCGCCGGCGCCAGAAACAGGGCCAGCCGATCCGCGAAGACGGGCCCCAAAGCCATATCGAAACCAAGGCGGGCACCCCCACCATGGGCGGGCTGCTGATCCTGTCGGCGCTCATGGTGGCCACGCTTCTCTGGGCGCGGCTCGACAATGGCTTTGTCTGGATGATCCTCTTTGTCACCGCCGCCTTCGGCCTGATCGGCTTTGCTGACGACTATGCGAAGGTCTCGAAAAACAACGCCAAGGGCGTGCCGGGCAGGGTGCGCTTCGGCATCGGCCTCGCGATTTCAGCGCTGGCGGGATACTGGGCCTCGATGCTGCACCCGGAAACACTGGCATTTCAGCTTGCCTTCCCGGTGTTCAAGGATGTGCTGCTGAATCTCGGCCTGATCTTCATCCCCTTCGCGATGATCGTGATCGTGGGCGCGGCCAATTCGGTGAACCTCACCGATGGGCTCGACGGGCTTGCGATCATGCCGGTGATGATCGCCGCGGGCACGCTGGGCGTGATCGCCTATGCCGTAGGGCGGGTCGATTTCACCGAGTACCTCGATGTGCATTACGTGCCGGGCACCGGCGAGATCCTGATCTTCACCGCCGCGCTTATTGGCGGGGGCTTGGGGTTCTTGTGGTACAACGCCCCGCCCGCCGCGGTGTTCATGGGCGATACCGGATCGCTGGCCCTGGGCGGCGCGCTCGGCGCCATCGCCGTGGCCACCAAGCACGAGATCGTGCTGGCCATCGTGGGCGGGCTCTTCGTGGTTGAGGCGCTGAGCGTGATCATTCAGGTCGCCTATTTCAAACGTACCGGCAAGCGCGTGTTCCTCATGGCCCCGATCCACCACCATTTCGAGAAACAGGGCTGGGCGGAGCCGCAGATCGTGATCCGCTTCTGGATCATCTCGCTGATCCTGGCGCTGATCGGGCTTGCGACACTGAAAGTGCGATAGCGCGGACCGGGGGGTTCACCCCCCGGACCCCCGAGAGTATTTGAACAAGGTGACTAGAGAGGGAGATCGGCGATGCGGCGCGCACTCGTCACCGGCGGCAATCGCGGAATCGGCAAGGCCATTGCGGCAGGGCTTCTGGCAGAGGGGCTGGAGGTGGTGATCGGCGCGCGGGATGGCGCGGCGGGCGCAGAGGCGGCGGCAGAGCTTGGTTGCGCAAGCGTGGCGCTCGATCTCGAAGCGCCCGAGGCGTTTCCGGCCGCGCTTGCCGAGGCAGGTGAAATCGATGTGCTGATCAACAACGCCGGCGTGCTCTTCGAGGGCCCGATGCTGGCCGATCCGGCGGAGTTTCAGACCTCGATGCAGGTGATGGTGCATGCGCCTTACGAATTGATCCGGCTTATTGCGCCGGGGATGGGCGCGCGGGGCTATGGAAGGATCGCCAACCTCTCGTCCGGCTGGGGCAGCTTTGCCGAGGGGCTGGGCGGGCCGAACGCCTATGGCGTGGCCAAGGCCGCGCTCAACGCCCTGACCCTGGCGCTCTCCCGCGAGATGCCGCGCGGCGTGGCGATCAACGCGGTGTGCCCGGGCTGGGTGCGTACCCGCATGGGCGGGCCGAGCGCCAATCTCAGCCCCGAGGAAGGCGCCGATACCGCGATCTGGCTCGCCACCCAGGGCGCGGGCGGGCCCACGGGCAAGTTTTTCCGCCGGCGGGCAGAGATCGCATGGTGATCCCGGCGCACCGCATCGCGCTTTCGGGTTGCTCGGGCGGGGGCAAACCCACGCTTCTGGCCGAACTCGCCCGCCGCGGCTGGGCCACGGTGGCCGAGCCGGGCCGCCGGATCGTGCGCGCGGCCCAGGCGGGCGGCGCGGGCGCCACGCCCTGGGGCGATATGCCGGGCTTTATCGCCCGCGTGCTCGATCTCGCGCGCGCCGATTACGAGCAGGCGGGGGATGGCCTCGTAGTGTTCGACCGCTCGCTTCTCGATGCGCTCGTCTGGCACCGCCGCACGGCCACGCCGCTTGCCCCGGCCCATGAGCGGCTTGCCGAAACCCATCGCTACGCCCCCACCGTGTGGCTCACCCCGCCGTGGCGGGCGCAGTTCGAGCAGGATGCCGAGCGCCGCCATGGCTGGGCCGAGGCGGTGGCGGAGTTTGAGGCGCTCGAACATCACCTGCCGCAGATGGGCTATGCGGTGCGGCGCATCCCGCAGCTTCCCCTGAAAGACCGCGCCGATTGGTTCGAGGCGGCGCTCTCCCAAGAGGGCGTGGCCGCATGATCCCCGCCCGAGGCCACGAGGGCGCGCGCGTTGCCGTGCTGGGCCTTGGCCGCAGCGGGCTGGCCGCCGCCCGCGCGCTGAAGGCAGGCGGCGCAGAGGTGATCGCCTGGGATGACGGCGCCGCGGCGCGGGCCGGGGCCGAGGCCGAAGGCTTCGCGCTGGCCGATCTCACCCGGGGGGCTGCGTGGGACGGGGTTACCCTGCTTGTCACCTCGCCGGGCATCCCCCATCTCTACCCCGCGCCGCACCCGGCCATCGCCGCGGCGATCGCGGCGGGCGTTCCGGTGGATAACGATATCGGCCTGTTCTTCCGCGCGCTCGGCGGGGCGGAGTGGGAGCGGTTCGATACCCCGCCCCGCGTGATCGCGGTCACCGGATCGAACGGCAAATCCACCGTCTCGGCGCTGATCCACCACATCCTTCAGGCCGCGGGCAAGGAGAGCCAGCTGGGCGGCAATATCGGCCGCGGCGTGTTCGATCTGGCCGCGCCGGGCGATGGCGGGGTGATCGTGCTGGAGCTTTCGTCATACCAGACCGAGCTTGCGCGCGCGCTCACCCCCGATATCGCCGTTTTCACCAATCTCACCCCCGATCACCTGGATCGCCACGGAGGGATGGGCGGCTACTTCGCCGCCAAGGCGCGGCTCTTCACCCAGGGCGGGCCCGATCGCGCGGTGATCGGC
The DNA here is from genome assembly GCA_028285485.1 of Paracoccaceae bacterium. GTDB lineage: Bacteria > Pseudomonadota > Alphaproteobacteria > Rhodobacterales > Rhodobacteraceae > JANQPC01. Next base: position 25,018 of record JANQPC010000072.1, read on the forward strand.
GTGGATGAGCTGGAAGGCCGGATGCTGGCCAATGTGCTCGCCGAAGGCCGGGGCGATGATCGGGTGATCCGCATCTCGGCAGGCCAGAAGCTGGCGCAATCGGGCTGGGCGGTTTTTGCGCGCAAGGGCCATCTGGCCGAATGGCGGGGCGGGCGGCAGATCGCCTCGATCGATCTGCGCCCCGTGAAGGGCCTGCCGGGCGCGCATAACCACCAGAATGCCTGCGCGGCCTACGCCGCCACCCGGGCGCTCGGGCTTTCGCCCCGGCTGATCGAGGGCGCGTTTGAAACTTTCGAGGGTCTGCCCCACCGCAGCCAGCTTGTGGCCGAAGCGGGCGGCGTGGCCTTCGTGAACGATAGCAAGGCCACCAACATCGCCAGCGCGGCTCAGGCGCTGCAGGCGTTTGAGAAGGTGCGCTGGATCGTGGGCGGGCAGATGAAAGAGGGCGGCCTTGAGGCGCTGAGCGCCCACTTTCCCCGAGTGGTGAAGGCATACGTGATCGGCCGCCACGCGCCCGAAACGGCGCTCATGCTGGGCGGGCTCGCGCATGACGTTTCAGGCACCATGGCCGATGCCGTGGCCCGTGCGGCGGCAGATGCCGAGCCGGGGGATACGGTGCTCCTGGCCCCGGCGGGCGCAAGCTTCGATCAATACGATGATTTTGAGGCGCGGGGCGCGGATTTCATCGCAGAAGTGCGCCGCGTGCTGGGTACCGGGGCCGGGTAGGGCGCTGTTGCCCGCCCCGGCGGCGCGGGCGCAGCCCCACCGAAACAAGCACCGCTACAGCGCCAGCGCCTCTCCCGTCTCCTTCAATAGCGCTGCGCTTGCTGCAAGCGCTTCGGTTTCTCCGGGGTCGAGATGCGGCAGGAGATCGGCTGTTACCCCTGAGGCGCCCACCACACGGGGCACCGAAAGCGCCACATCGCGCACGCCCGCCACCGCATCCATCCGGATCGAAACGCTGAGCACCGCCTCTTCATCCCGCGCAATCGCGCGCACGATCCTCGCGAGCCCCGCGCCGATCCCGTACCAGGTGGCGCCCTTGCCCTCGATGATCGTATAGGCCGCCCGGCGCACGCCGCCATCAATGCGTTCGCGCACCGAGGCGGTGATCGGCGCGCCCACCTGCGCGGCGAAAGACGATAGCTCCACCGATCCCGCCCGCGCGGCGGACCAGGCCAGAACCTCGCTATCGCCATGCTCGCCCAGAACATAGGCATGCACCGAATGCGGCGCGATCCGCAGGTGTTGGCCCACGAGCCAGCGGAACCGCGCAGTATCGAGGATCGTGCCCGATCCGATCACCCGCGCGGGCGGCAGGCCCGAGATGCGGGTGGCGATATAGGTCATGATATCCACCGGGTTGGTGGCCACCAAAAGGATCGTATCGGGTGCCGCGCGCAGCACCTCGGCCACCACATCGCGAAACACCGCCGCGTTGCGTTCCAGAAGCGCAAGCCGCGTCTCGCCCGGTTTCTGCGAAACGCCCGCGGCCAGGATCACCACGCCGCAGCCCGCAAGCGCATCGTAGCCGCCATCCTCCACCCGCGCCGACGAGGCGAAGGGTACGGCATGGGCGATATCCTCGGCCTGCGCGCGCGCCAGCTTCTCATCGCGATCCACCAGAACGATGTGGCTGGCAGTGCCCATCAGCGCCAGCGCATAGCCCGCCGCGCTGCCCACCATGCCCGCGCCCACAATTCCCACTTTCATGAAATCAGCTCCCGAAAAAATGATCTCTCGCGGTGCCCGCCGGATGCCCTGGCGGCGCCCCCTCACGGTGGCACGTGGGGCGGCGCTTCGCCACTTGCAACCGCGCGCGCGAGCTTTCTCTGGCCATGCCCCGGCCTAACCGCTAAACATCTAGGCAGACCCGGAAAAACGGGCAGGGCAGAGGCAGCAGTGGCGGTGCTTCCATGACAGAAATGGTGCATGGCGCGGTTCCCGCGCACGCGGGCGAACCGATTTTGCCGCGCTGGTGGCGCACGGTGGATCGCTGGTCGCTTTCCTGCGCCATGTTGCTTTTTGCAATCGGCCTTCTTCTGGGGCTTGCCGCCTCTCCGCCGCTTGCCGCGCGCAATGGGTTCGAACCCTTCCACTATGTGGAGCGCCAGGCGATATTCGGCAGCCTCGCGCTGATCGCGATGGTGGTGATCTCAATGATGCCGCCCAGCCTTGTGCGCCGCATCGCGGTGATCGGCTTCATCGTCTCCTTCGTGGCGCTGCTTTTCCTTCCGATCTTCGGCACCGATTTCGGCAAGGGTGCCACGCGGTGGTATTCCATCGGTTTCGGGTCAATCCAGCCCTCGGAGTTTCTCAAGCCCGGTTTCGTGGTGGTTGCCGCATGGCTGATCGCGGCCAGCCAGGATCTTCAGGGCCCGCCCGGAAAGCGCATCTCGCTGGTGCTGGCGATCGTGATCTGCGGGCTTCTGGCGATGCAGCCCGATTTCGGGCAGGCAGCGCTGATCTGCTTTTCCTGGGCGGTGATGTATTTCGTGGCGGGCGCCCCCTTCCTTCTTCTGAGCGGCATCGCGGTGGCGGTGATCGGGGTGGGCGCAGTGGCATATCAGCATTCCGATCACTTCGCCCGCCGGATCGATGGCTTTCTTGCCCCCGATCTCGATCCCACCACCCAGCTTGGCTATGCCGCCAACGCAATCCGCGAGGGTGGGGTGTTCGGCGTGGGCGTGGGCGAGGGGCAGGTAAAATGGTCTCTCCCCGATGCCCATACCGATTTCATCATCGCGGTCGCGGCCGAGGAATACGGGCTCGTGCTTGTGCTTCTCATCATCGGGCTCTTCGCCACCATCGTTTTGCGTTCGCTTGTGCGGCTGATGCGCGAACGCGATCCCTTTGTGCGGCTTGCGGGCGCGGGGCTGGCCTGCACCTTCGGTATTCAGGCGATGATCAACGTCTCGGTCGCCGTACGGCTTTTGCCCGCAAAGGGAATGACGCTGCCGTTTGTAAGCTACGGCGGCTCGTCGCTTCTGGCCGCGGGCATCACGCTTGGCCTGCTTCTCGCCTTCACCCGCAGCCGCCCGCAGGGTGAAATCGGGGATATCCTCCTCCGCAAGGGGCGCTGATGGCCGCGCCCCTTCTCGTCATGGCCGCGGGCGGCACGGGCGGGCATATGTTCCCCGCCCAGGCGCTTGCCGAAACACTGCTCGCGCGCGGCTGGCGGGTACGGCTTTCCACGGATGCGCGCGGCGCCCGCTATACCGGCGCCTTTCCCGAGGCGGTGCAGATTGTCGAGGTCTCCTCGGCCACGTTCGCGCGCGGCGGCGTGCTTGCGAAGCTTTCCGTGCCGCTCCGCATCCTCGCCGGGATCGGCGCGGCCAAGATGCGGATGCTGCGCGAACGCCCGGCGGTGGTGGTGGGATTCGGCGGCTACCCCTCGATCCCCGCGCTGGCCACCGCCTGGGCGCTGCGGATCCCGCGGATGATCCATGAACAAAACGGGGTGCTGGGCCGGGTGAACCAGGTTTTCGCCCCGCGCGTAAACGCGGTCGCCTGCGGCACCTGGCCCACCGCCTTGCCATCGGGTGTGACCGGCACCCACATCGGCAACCCCGTGCGCGCCTCGGTGGGCCTGCATGCGAACGCGCCCTATGCCGCGCCCGGCGCCGAAAACCGCATCGTCGTGATCGGCGGCAGCCAGGGCGCGCGCATTCTTTCCGATGTTGTGCCAGAGGCCATCGCGGAACTGCCCGAACCCCTGCGGCAAAGCCTGCACATCGCCCACCAGGCGCGCGGCGAAGACGAGGCGCGAGTGCGCGATACCTACGCCCAGCACGGCGTCGCGGCCGAGGTAAAGCCATTCTTCGAGGATGTGCCCGAGCGCTTCGCGGGCGCCCAGCTCGTCATCTCCCGCGCAGGCGCCTCATCCATCGCCGATCTCACGGTGATCGGGCGGCCCGCAATTCTCATCCCCTTCGCCGCCGCAACCGGCGATCACCAAACCGCCAATGCGCGCGCGCTGGCCGAGGCCAATGCCGCCACCGTCATGCCCGAAAATCGCCTGAACCCTCAGGCACTCTCTGCGGAAATTACCCGTATCCTCAGTAATTCGTCCCAAGCATCGCAGATGGCCAGCGCCGCCGCCCGGCTCGGCAAACCCGATGCTGCGGAACGGCTGGCCGATATGGTAGAAGACCTGAAAGGACAGAGCAGATGAACGCAGCCGCCGCCACCAAACTGCCCACCGAGATGGGCGCGATCCACTTCGTCGGTATCGGCGGGATCGGGATGTCCGGCATCGCCGAGGTGCTGCTCAATCACGGCTATACCGTGCAGGGATCGGATCTGAAGCCCTCGAAAATCACCGAACGCCTTGCGGGCCTTGGGGCCGAGATATTCATTGGCCAGCGTGCCGAAAACCTCAAACATGCCGAGGTTGTCGTGATCTCCTCGGCCATCAAGCGCGGCAATCCCGAGCTGGATGCGGCCCGCGCCATGGGCCTGCCGGTTGTGCGCCGGGCCGAGATGCTGGCCGAACTGATGCGCCTTCGGTCCAACATCGCGGTTGCGGGCACCCACGGGAAGACGACGACCACCACCATGGTTGCCACCCTGCTGGATGCAGGCGATGTGGATCCGACCGTGATCAACGGCGGCATCATCCACGCCTATGGCTCCAACGCCCGGGTGGGGCAGGGCGAATGGATGGTGGTTGAGGCCGATGAATCGGACGGCACCTTCAATCGCCTGCCCGCCACCATCGCCATCGTCACCAATATCGATCCCGAGCATATGGAACACTGGGGCACGATCGAGAACCTGCGCCAGGGCTTCACCGATTTCGTCTCGAACATCCCCTTCTACGGGCTGGCGGTGCTGTGCACCGATCACGCCGAGGTGCAGGCGCTTGTGGGCCGGGTGACAGACCGGCGCGTGGTCACCTACGGCTTCAATGCCCAGGCCGATGTGCGCGCGGTAAACCTGCGCTACGTGAAGGGCGTGGCGCATTTCGATATCCTGCTGGCCGCCGAGGGCATCGTGATCGAGGGCTGCACCCTGCCGATGCCGGGGGATCACAACGTGTCCAACGCGTTGGCCGCCGTGGCCGTGGCCCGCCATCTTGGCATGAAAGGCGATGAGATCCGCGCGGCCCTGGCGGGCTTCAAGGGCGTCAACCGCCGCTTCACCAAGGTGGGCGAAGTCAACGGCGTGACGATCATCGATGATTACGGCCACCATCCGGTGGAGATTGCCGCCGTGCTGAAGGCCGCGCGTCAGGCGGTGGGTGAAGAGGCGCGCGTGATCGCCGTGCATCAGCCGCACCGCTATTCGCGGCTCTCCTCGCTTTTTGAAGAGTTCTGCGCCTGTTTCAACGATGCCGATGTGGTGGCAATCTCCGAGGTCTATGCCGCCGGAGAAGCGCCGATCAAAGGCGCAAGCCGCGATGATCTTGTGGCCGGGCTCACCCGCCACGGCCACCGCCACGCGCTGGCCATCAATGAAGAGGGTGAGCTTGAGCGCCTGGTGCGGGCCGAGGCGCGGCCGGGCGATATCGTCGTCTGCCTCGGCGCCGGTACAATCTCGGCCTGGGCCAATGCGCTGCCCGGGCGGCTTGAAATCAACGCCGCCTGAGGGGGCGGCCCCCGGGGGCGCAGGGTTGGCTGACATGACACGCATCGCGATCAAGATGCATCCTTTGCGGCGGCCCGCCGCGCAACAGGCGGGGCGGCAGCCATGAACTGGCTTGTGGCCGCCGCCCTCTTTTGGGTCATCGCCTCTGCGGCGGTGGCGATGCTGCCCATGCGCCACCAATATGCGCCTGGCCTGGCACTTCTGCTCGCCGCTCCTGTTCTGATCGTGCTGATCGGGCGCGAATGGGGGCTTTTCATGGGCGCTGCGGCGCTTCTGGCGTTTCTCTCGATGTACCGCCACCCTTTGCGCTATCTTGCCCGCCGCGCGCTGGGCCTGCCCACCGAACGGCCGCCCCGATGAGCGCCCCCATCGTTGCCGCCTGCCTTTGGTGCGCGCTGGCCTGCGTGATCGCGATGTTCCCCTCCAAGCGCAGCCACTGGCCTGCCGCTTACGCGCTGATGGCAATCGGCGCGCCGCTTCTTGCGTGGCTCTTCGTGACCGAGGGCTGGCTTGCCTCCGCGCTCTATCTTGCCGCCGCCGCATCGATCCTGCGCTGGCCGGTACGCTTTGCCTGGCGCTGGATTCGCCGCAAGTTCTCCGGTGCCAATGTCTGACATCACGCTCGCCCAGCCGCTGCCCGAATCCGCGCGCGCCCCTGCCGCCGCGCTCTACTGGCAGGCGTTTTCCGGTAAGCTTGGCCGCGCCCTCGGGCCCGAGGATCGGGCGCTGGCTTTTCTGAGCCGCGTGATCAATCCCGCTCACGCCATCGCCGCGATGGGCCCCGAAGGCGCGCTGCTGGGCGTGGCCGGCTTCAAGGATGCAAAGGGTGCGTTCGTCGGCGGCACCTTCGGGGATCTCGCCGCGATCTACGGCATCTTCGGTGCGATCTGGCGCGCCGCCCTGCTTTCGCTTCTGGAGCGCGCGCCAGAGGCGGGCGTTCTGGGGATGGATGGCATCTGCGTTGATGGCGCGGCGCGCGGGCGTGGGGTGGGCACCCTGCTTTTGCAGGCCATTCTCGCCGAGGCCGGGCGCGGCGGCTACCACACGGTGCGCCTTGATGTGATTGACAGCAATCCCCGCGCCCGCGCGCTATACGAACGGATGGGGTTCGAAGCGGTTGCGGAGGAACGCCTGGGCCCCCTGGCACCGCTTTTCGGCTTCCGCTCGGCCACCCGGATGCATCACGCGCTTGCGGGGCAGGGCGCATGAACGGGGCGCCCACACTTCCCGCCGTGCGCGGCCGGCTCACGCCAAACCGCGCGCTGGCCGATCTTACCTGGCTGCGGGTCGGCGGGCCCGCCGACTGGCTCTTTCAGCCCGCCGATGAAGCCGATCTTGCCGCCTTTCTGGCCGCCCTCGATCCGGCAATGCCGATCTTCCCCATGGGCGTCGGCTCCAACCTCATCGTGCGCGATGGGGGGCTGCGCGCGGTGGTGATCCGCCTCGGGCGCGGCTTCAACGGCGTTCGCGTCGAGGGATCGCGGGTGATCGCCGGGGCCGCCGCGCTCGATGCCCAGGTCGCCAGGTTTGCCGCCGAGGCGGGCCGCGATCTCACCTTCCTGCGCACGATCCCCGGCGCCATCGGCGGCGCGGTGGCGATGAATGCGGGCTGCTATGGGTCTTACGTCGCCGATCACCTTGTCTCGGTGCGCGGGATTTCGCGCAGCGGCGCGCCGCTCACCCTCACCGCCGAGGCGCTGAACCTCCGCTACCGCCAGAGCGATCTGCCCGAGGGCTTCGTGTTAACCGAAGCCACCTTCGAGGCCCCCGAAGGCGCCCCCGAAGCGCTTGCCGCGAAAATGGAGGATCAGCTCGCCCGGCGCGATGAAAGCCAGCCTACGAAGGATAGAACGGCGGGCTCTACCTTCCGAAACCCCGCCGGATATTCCTCCACCGGCCAGGCCGACGATACCCATGATCTGAAAGCCTGGAAGGTGATCGATGAGGCGGGTTTGCGGGGCGCGCGGCTCGGCGGGGCGGAGATGAACGCCAAGCACCCCAACTTTCTGACCAACCGCGAGAGCGCCACCGCGGCAGAGCTTGAAGCCTTGGGCGAAAAGGTGCGCGAGAGGGTGTACCAAACCCATGGAATCACTTTAGAATGGGAAATCATGAGGGTCGGCGAACCGGCCCCGATCTGAGGCAGAGTTGGGCGGATGCAGCGTTGGGCTGAAGCGGGGTCGTAAAGGCCGCTTCTCAGCCGAACCAGGGCAAACACCTGACCAATCGAAACGAAGCGCGCCGGGCAAACCGGCCGAAATCGAAAAGTGGCGGGAATGTCGAGCAGGGCATCCCACAAGGTGGCGGTCCTTATGGGCGGGCCCTCGGCGGAACGCGAGGTATCGCTTTCCACAGGCCGCGAATGCGCCGCCGCCTTGCGGGCAACAGGATTTGACGTGACGGAGATCGACGCGGGCGGCGACCTTGCCGCGCGCCTGGCCGATCTTGCCCCCGACATCGCCTTCAACGCGCTCCACGGCCGCTGGGGCGAGGATGGCTGCGTGCAGGGTATGCTCGAATGGTTGCGCATTCCTTACACCCATTCCGGGGTGCTGGCCTCGGCGCTCGCCATGGATAAAGAGCGCAGCAAAAACGCCTATCGCGAGGCCGGCCTGCCGGTTGTGGAAAGCCGCCTTGTGGCGCGCGATGACGCCGCCGCCGCCCACGCGATGGAACCGCCCTATGTGGTCAAGCCCAATAACGAGGGCTCGTCTGTCGGCATCTATATTGTGCAGGAGGGCGCCAACTCCCCGCCGCAGCTTTCCCGCGACATGCCGGAGACAGTGATGGTTGAGGCCTATGCGCCTGGCCGCGAGCTCACCACCACGGTGATGGGCGACCGGGCGCTGGGCGTGACCGATATCCTCACCGATGGCTGGTATGATTATGAGGCGAAATATGCCCCCGGCGGCTCGCGCCACGTCATCCCCGCCGACATCCCCGAGGAAATCACCGCCGCCTGCCTCGATTACGCGCTTCGCGCGCATGCCTGCCTCGGTTGCCGGGGTGTCAGCCGAACCGATTTCCGCTGGGATGAGGGCAGGGGGCGCGACGGGCTGATCCTGCTGGAAACGAACACCCAGCCGGGCATGACCCCCACCTCGCTCGTGCCCGAACAGGCCGCGCATGTGGGGATCGAATTCCCCGCGCTCTGCCGCTGGATCGCGGAGGATGCGTCATGCGATCGCTGAGGGGCTTCCGCGATCCCGCGCCCTCGCGCGGCGCCTACAAGCTTCAGCGGCTGATGCTTACGCCTCTTTTCCGCCTGTTCCTCCGCGTGGGCCTGCCCTTCGGCACGGTTGCGCTGGGCGTCGGCCTCTACCTTGCCGATCAGGAGCGGCGCGATGCGCTCATCCTCGGCGCCGCCGATATCCGCCGCCAGATCGAGGAACGCCCCGAGTTCATGGTGAACCTGATGTCGATCACCGGCGCCTCGGCGGAGGTGGCCGAAGACATCCGCGAAATCATTCCCATCGATTTCCCCGTCACGAGCTTCGATCTTGATCTCGAACAGATCCGCGCCCGGGCCGAAGAGCTTGATGCGGTGGCCCGGGCCCGCGTGCGCGTGCGCACCGGCGGGGTTCTGGAAATCGAGGTGGCCGAACGCGAGCCTGCCGTGGTCTGGCGGATGGAGCGCGGGCTGGAACTTCTTGATGCCGAGGGCCACCGCGTGGCCTCGCTGACCCGCCGCACCGATCGCCCGGAATTGCCGCTTCTGGCGGGCGATGGCGCCTACCTTGCGGTGCCCGAAGCGCTCACGCTTCTCACCACCGCCGAAATGATCGCCCCCCGCATCCGCGGCCTCCTGCGGGTAGGCGAACGGCGCTGGGATCTGGTGCTCGATCGCAACCAGCGCATCCTTCTGCCTGAAGCCGCGCCCGTCGCCGCGCTCGAACGCGTGCTGGCGCTTGATGAGGCGCAGGGCCTTCTCGGCCGCGATCTGACCGTTGTGGATATGCGCAACCCCGCCCGCCCCACGCTGCGCCTCAGCCAGGAAGCCAGCGAGACCTTCCGTGAAACCCGATTTGACCTGACCGGATCCCAAACCGAATGATCGATCTTTACGAACGCCAGCGCGCCATGCGCGCCATGCGCCGCGCCGCAATCCAGCGCGGGGTTGTGGCCATCCTCGATATCGGCACCTCCAAGGTGGCCTGCCTGATCCTGCGCTTTGACGGGCCGGAGCATTTTCCCTCCACCGATGGCATCGGTTCGCTGGCCGGCCAATCCTCCTTCCGCGTGATCGGGGCGGCCACCACGCGCTCCCGCGGCGTGCGGCTGGGCGAGATCGATACGATGGCCGAGACCGAACGCGCCATCCGCACCGCTGTGCAGGCCGCCCAGAAAATGGCCGCGGTGCGGGTGGATCACGCCATCGCCTGCATCTCTGGCGGCGATCCCCGCAGCTACGGGCTGGCTGGAGAGATCGAGATCGGCAATGCGCCGGTTACCGAGGCCGATGTGGCCCGCGTGCTCGCCGCCTGCGACGTGCCCGATTTCGGGCCGGGGCGCGAGGTGCTTCACGCGCAGCCGGTGAATTTCGCCCTCGATCACCGCACCGGGCTCGCCGATCCCCGGGGCCAGATCGGCAACAAGCTTGCCTGCGATCTGCATGTGCTCACCATCGAAAGCACGCTGGTGCAGAACCTTCTTTACTGCATCAAGCGCTGCGATCTGGAACTGGCGGGCCTGGCCTCCTCGGCCTATGCCGCGGGCATCGCAAGCCTCGTGGAAGATGAACAGGAGCTTGGTGCGGCCTGCGTGGATCTCGGCGGCGGCACGGCGGGGATCTCGATCTTCATCAAGAAGCACATGATCTTTGCCGATACCGTGCGGCTTGGCGGCGATCACGTGACCCTCGATATCTCCAAGGGCCTGCAGATCCCGCTTGCCACGGCGGAGCGGATCAAAACCTTCCATGGCGGCGTGGTGGCCACCGGCATGGATGATCGTGACATGATCGCCCTTGGCGGCGAAACCGGCGATTGGGATCATGATCGCCGTACCGCGAGCCGCGCCGAACTGATCGGCATCATCCGCCCCCGGGTGGAGGAGCTGCTCGAAGATGTGCGCGCCCGGCTCGATGCGGCGGGCTTCGATCACCTTCCCTGCCAGCAGATCGTTCTAACGGGCGGCGCAAGCCAGATGCCCGGGCTTGATGTGCTCGCTCCGAAGATCCTCGGCCAGCAGGTGAGAATCGGGCGGCCGCTACGCGTTCAGGGCCTGCCTCAGGCGGCCACGGGGGCGGCATTTTCCGGGGCCGTGGGCCTCTGCCTTTTCGCCGCACATCCCCAGGATGAGTGGTGGGATTTCGAAATTCCGGCGGATCAGGGCACCGGCAAATCGCTCCGCCGGGCGGTAAAATGGTTTAAAGACAACTGGTAACCACAATATCTTCACAGGGCGACAGGATCATGCGGGCAACGGTCAAGCAAACGCCATATTTTGTGGATAAATCCGAGTTTCTTCGTGACGTTTTGGCAACCCTTCGGTAAGTTGACCGTCAACTCCAGTCGAGCCCACCCCATTGTCGGGGGTGCAACCAAGCGCCACGCCCGGGCGCATAGAACCAAACAGGCGGATTGAACGATGACATTGAACCTGATGATGCCGCAGCAGACGGATCTGAAACCCCGCATCACCGTTTTCGGTGTGGGCGGGGCCGGTGGAAACGCCGTCAACAACATGATCGAGAAGCAGCTCGAGGGCGTTGAGTTTGTCGTCGCGAACACCGATGCGCAGGCGCTCGCCCAATCGTCGGCGCAATCGCGCATCCAGATGGGCGTGAAGGTCACCGAGGGCCTCGGCGCCGGGGCGCGGCCGTCCGTCGGCGCCGCCGCGGCAGAGGAAACCATTGAGGAAATCGTCGATCACCTGGCCGGGGCGCATATGGCCTTCATCACGGCCGGCATGGGTGGCGGCACGGGCACCGGCGCGGCCCCCATCATCGCGCAGGCCGCCCGCGAACTGGGTGTGCTGACCGTGGGCGTTGTAACAAAACCCTTCCAGTTCGAAGGCGCCAAGCGGATGCGCCAGGCCGAGGAAGGCGTGGAAGCGCTTCAGAAGATGGTCGACACCCTGATCATCATCCCCAACCAGAATCTCTTCCGCCTGGCCAATGAGAAGACCACCTTCACCGAAGCGTTCTCAATGGCCGATGACGTGCTGCATCAGGGTGTGAAGGGCGTCACCGATCTGATGGTGCGCCCGGGCCTGATCAACCTCGATTTCGCCGACGTGCGCGCGGTGATGGACGAGATGGGCAAGGCCATGATGGGCACCGGTGAGGGCGAGGGTGAGGATCGTGCAATCCAGGCCGCCGAGAAGGCCATCGCCAACCCGCTGCTCGATGAGATCAGCCTCAAGGGCGCTAAGGGCGTGCTGATCAACATCACCGGCGGCACGGATCTGACGCTCTTTGAGCTTGATGAAGCCGCCAACCGGATCCGCGAGGAAGTGGATCCCGATGCAAATATCATCGTAGGCTCCACGCTGGATGAGAAGATGGAAGGCTCCATGCGCGTCAGCGTCGTGGCCACCGGCATTGATGCGCGCGAGAACGCACATGAAAACCCGGTGCAGCGCCGCTCGATGGCAGAGCCGCTGAAGGGCGCCACCGCGGTCGAGGAACCCGCCGCCGCCGCTCCCGCATCCGTCGCTGCCTCTGCGGCGGTGGAAGACGCAGCCGCCATCGATGCCCCGGCCGAGGAAGAGCCCTCGCTCTTCGGGGCGGAGCCCGAGGCGCCCGCCGCCTTCCGGTCAGACCGCGTGCCCCATGCCGATGAACTGCCGCCGCCGGCCTACCAGCCTGAAGCCGCCGCCTTCGCGCCGCGCCCTCAGGCCGGTACGCAGCAACCGGGCCCCGGCGCGCCGTCGCCCGAAGCTATGGCGCGGCTCCAGGCCGCCGTGCGCCAGAGCCCGGCCCATGCCGCGCCAGCGCCCGAACCGGCCTTTGCCGAGGCGCCCGCGCCTGCGCCCACACCGGCCCCCACACCCGCGCCTGCACCCCAGGCCGAACGCCCGCGCTTCGGCATCAACAAACTCATCAATCGCATGACGGGGCATGCCAGCGATGGCGAGGAACGCCCGGTTCCGCAGGTGCGCCGGCAGCCGCCGGTGCAGGCCGAACCCGATGCGCCGCCGCCCTCGCCAGAGCAGGAACGCATCGAAATTCCAGCCTTTCTGCGCCGTCAGGCCAACTGAGCTGTAACAATTTTTTGGCGGAAGGCTGGGGATAACTCGCCTTTCGCCTTTGATTTTAAGGGTTTGCAAACCCTTCTGCCATAATTCAGCAGATAATCGCCCAGTTTTTGGGTGGACTGTTTCAGCGCGTTACAAAGAGTGAGTTGAGCGAACGCGCCGCTGTGAATACCTCGGGGGGACCGGGCGTGAGACCTGGCCAGGCACAAACGCCTGGGATGTGGGACTGAGGCATTCTTGTGCAAACGACACTGAAAAACACCGTCGTGTTCGACGGTATTGGCCTGCATACGGGCCGCCAGGTGCGGATGACCATCCGCCCGGCCCCCGCGGAATATGGCATCTGGTTCCGGCGCACCGATGTGCGCATTCGGGATGCGATGATCCCTGCGCGCTGGCATGCGGTCACACCTTCGGAGCTGTGCACCAAGATCTCCAACGCCCATGCCGTCACCGTCTCCACCATCGAACATATCATGGCCGCCATCGCGGGTACCGGGCTGACCAATGCGATCATCGATATCGATGGCCCCGAGGTTCCGATCCTCGATGGAAGCTCGGCCGCTTTCGTGCGCGGCATCCTCGATGCGGGGCTTCTGGAACAGGATGCGCCCGCCTACGCCATCGAGATCCTCGAAACGGTTGAGGTTAAGAACGGCCCCGCCCGCGCCCGGCTTGAACCGGCGGCGATGCTGGAGATCGATTTCGCGATCGATTTCGAAGATGCCGCCATCGGCCAGCAGCAGATGACGCTTTCCATGGCCAACGGCGCCTTCGTGCGCGAGCTTTGCTCTAGCCGCACCTTCTGCCGCAACGAAGATGTCGAGGCGATGCGTGCCCGCGGCCTCGTGCGCGGCGGATCACTGGATAATGCCGTGGTGGTCGAAGGCGCCAAGATCCTCACGCCGGGCGGCTTCCGCCACAGCGATGAACCGGTGCGCCACAAGATGCTCGATGCGATGGGCGATCTGGCGCTGGCCGGCGCTCCGATCCTGGGCCGCTATGCCGGCAACCGGGCGGGCCACGCACTGACCAACGCCCTGTTGCGCACGCTTTTCGCCCGGCCCGAGGCCTACCGCATGGTGGAATGCGATGGCGTGCGCGCAGCGCAGCTGCCCGGTGCTGGCGTCACCCGCCGCGATACCGCCGCCCTGGCTGCCTGAGCGCGGGCTGGCCCGGCGGGCAAGGCGGGGCAACACCCCAAATCACATCACGGCGAAGGCGCAGGAACCCGTTTTGCCCCGGTAACTTGTGTGCTAAACCCCCGCGTCGAGGGATGGCGCATGCGCCGCTGTTTGGGATGAGTTGAGGGTGTCAGGTTTTTCGTCCGCACGGTCTCTGGCCGCTGCCACGGCACTTGCCGCGGTGCTTTCGGGCTGCGGCGGCGGCTTCGCCACGCGCGAAGCGCCGCTGGAAACGCTGAGCGCGGAAGAAATCTATCGCCGCGCCGAGGTGGATCTCCAGCGAAACAACCCCGATGATGCCGCCGTGCTTTTCGGCGAGGTGGAGCGCCTCTATCCCTATTCGGAATGGGCCAAGCGCGCGCTCATCATGCAGGCCTTCGCCTATCACCGGGATCGGGATTATGAGATGAGCCGCATCAGCGCCCAGCGGTTCATAGATTTCTACCCTGCCGATGAAGATGCGGCCTATGCCCAGTATCTGCTGGCGCTCAGCTATTACGATCAGATCGATGATGTGGGCCGCGATCAGGGCCTGACTTTCCAGGCGCTGCAATCGCTTCGCACTGTGATTGAGGTCTATCCCGAAAGCGAATATGCGCGCTCCTCGATCCTGAAGTTCGATCTTGCCTTCGATCACCTGGCGCAGAAAGAGATGGAGATCGGGCGCTATTACCTCCGGCGCGGCCACTACCTGGCTGCTGTCAACCGCTTCCGCATCGTGGTCGAGGATTTTCAGACCACCACGCAAACGCCCGAAGCCCTGCACCGGCTTGTTGAAAGCTACCTCGCCCTCGGCCTGACGGACGAGGCGCAGACCGCCGCCGCGATCCTTGGCTACAATTTCCAGTCGTCGGACTGGTATCAGGACAGTTTCGCCCTTCTCACTGGCCAGGGCCTGCGCCCCGAAGCGGGCGATCGGGAAACCTGGCTGGGCGTGATCTGGCGGCGAACGATCCGGGGCGAATGGATCTGATCGGCACCGGCCCCCGATGCTGAGGCAGCTCGACATTCGCGATCTTCTGATCATCGATCGGCTCGATCTGGCCTTTCGGCCCGGGCTGAACGTGCTGACGGGCGAAACCGGGGCGGGCAAATCGATCCTTCTCGATGCGCTGGGCTTCGTGCTTGGCTGGCGCGGGCGGGCGGAACTGGTGCGCGCAGGCGCCGATCAGGGCGAGGTCACGGCGGTGTTCGATCTGTCGCAGGATCACCCTGCGCGGGAGGTGCTGGCCGAGGCGGGGCTGGTGGCGGAAGACGAGCTGATCCTCCGCCGCGTCAATTCCCGCGACGGGCGCAAGACGGCCTATGTGAACGACCGCCGCGCCTCTGGCGAGGTGCTGCGCGCGCTGTCGGATACGCTGGTGGAGCTCCATGGCCAGCACGATGATCGCGGCCTCCTGAACCCCCGCGGCCACCGCGCGCTGCTTGATGCCTTTGGCGGGCTTGCCCCCGAGGTACAGGCGGTGCGGGCTGCCTGGCGCGCCCAATCGGCGGCCCGGGCGGCGCTGGCCGAGGCCGAAAACCGGGTGGCCGCACTAAAGGCCGAAGAGGAGTTTCTCCGCCATGCGGTGGGCGAGCTTGATGCGCTCGCGCCCGAGCCCGGCGAAGACGCCACGCTCGATGCCCGCCGCCGCCTGATGCAGGCCGCGGGCCGGATCCGCGAAGATGTGGCCCGCGCGCATGAGGCGCTGGGGCTCGATGGGGCGGAGGGCCGGATCACCGATGCCGTGCGTTGGCTTGAAGGCGTGGCCGACCGGGCCGAAGGTGCGCTTGACCCCGCGCTTGCCGCGCTCAGCCGCACGATGGCAGAGCTGGCCGAGGCGCAGGAGGGCGTGGCCCGCGCCGCCGAAGCGCTTGATCTCGATCCGCTGGAACTTGAGAGGGTAGAGGAACGGCTCTTCGCCATCCGCGCCGCTGCGCGCAAGCACAGCGTGCTGCCCGATGATCTGGGCGGCTTTGCCGAAGAGCTGCGCGCGCGCCTCGCCGATCTTGACGAAAGCGCAAGCGATATCAATCGCCTGGCAGACGACGTGAAAGCCTCTGAAGAGGCGTATGAAGCGGCCGCCGATGCGCTGGGCGCCGCCCGCCACGCCGCCGCCGAACGGCTCGATGCGGCGATGGTGGAAGAACTTGCGCCCCTGAAGCTTGATCGCGCCGTCTTCGCCACCGAGATCGCCGCGGGCCCGCCGGGCCCCGAAGGGGTGGAGGCTGTCGCCTTTACCGTGGCCACCAACCCCGGCGCGCCTGCGGGCCCGATCAACAAGATCGCCTCGGGCGGCGAGCTATCGCGCTTTCTGCTGGCCCTGAAGGTCTGCCTCACCTCCGGCGCCTCGGGGCTCACGCTGATTTTCGATGAGATCGATCGCGGGGTGGGCGGGGCCACGGCGGATGCGGTGGGCCGCCGGCTCGCGGCTTTGGCCGAGGGTGCGCAGGTGCTTGTTGTCACCCATTCCCCGCAGGTTGCCGCGCTGGGCGCCCATCACTGGCGGGTGGAGAAGCAGGTGGCCGCGGAAGAAACGACCAGCCGGGTCACCGCGCTTGATCCCCCCGCGCGGGTGGATGAAATCGCCCGCATGCTCGCAGGCGATACAGTCACCGATGAGGCGCGCGCCGCGGCGCGGGCGCTCCTGGGCCAGTAAAGCGATTGGGGAAACCCTGAACCATCGCGTATCACGCAACACGTTGAGATCTTTGATGTCAGGCAGCGTCACGCGAGTCAGATCCTTCGTATAACGCTCTAAGCGCGGCGCAAAGGAAGCCGAGCGCGCCCCGCTTACTCCCCATCCTTCCGCCGGCTGCGCCCCAGAAGCCGCCCGATCAGAAACGAGGTGCGCGGCGCGTATACATAGCGTGTGCGCGCCTCGGTGGGCCGGCTTCGCATCCGCACCAGCCCGAATGCCACAAGCGCCACATGCGCCGCCGCGATGAAAAGAAACATCGCCGCCGAACCGCCAACCTCGATCAGAACCGATACAAGGTAGGGCGCCCCGATCGCCCCCAGCGCATAGAGAAAGAGAAGGGCTGCCGAAAGTTCCACCCGCTCATCGTCGCCCGCAAAATCATGGGCATGGGCGGTAGAAACCGAATAGATCGGGAAGGTCGTCACCCCAAAGGCGACCGCGGCCAGCATCACCGCACCAGCGCCGCTTCCGGCCACCGCGATGCTTGCTCCGCTTGCCGCCACGCCCGCCACCGAAAGCCAGATCAGCACCCAGCGCCGGTCATAACGGTCCGCAAGCCACCCGGCGGGATACTGGCTCAACGCACCGCCAAGGATGAAGGCGGCGAGAAAGAGCGCAAGCTGCCCGGCGCTGAGCCCCACCTCCACCCCGTAAACCGGGCCCACCATCCGGAACGCTGCCGTTGTGACGCCCGAAACCACCACCCCCGCCGCCGCTAGGGGCGAACGGCGCCAGGCCAGTGCCGGTTTCAGCCGCGGGGCTTCGGGCGTGACGGGCTGCGCCGCCGTTGTGAGCGTAAGCGGAAAGAGCGCCGCGCAGCAGATGATCGATAAAAGGGCGTAAGAGACGTAGCTCGCAGGCTCCAACACCCCGATCAGAAGCTGCGCGCCAAGCGCGCCCACGATATCCACCACCCGGTAGGTGCCCATCGCGCGGCCCCGCGTGGCGTTTGAAACCTTCGCCTGCAGCCAGCTCTCGATCACTGTGTAGCAGCCCGCGATGCAAAAGCCCGAAAGCACCCGCATAACCGCCCAGGCATAGGGATCGGTCACCAGAACATGGGCAAGGATGCCGATCGTGCCCGCCCCGGTGAATGCCGCGAAGGCCCGGCTGTGGCCCACCTGGCCCATCACCCGGGGCGCCCACCAGCAGCCGATGAAGAAACCCAAAAAATGCGCCGAGCCCAGAAGCCCCACCTCGGCGCGCGAAAACCCCACGGCAAGGCCCGAAACGGCATCGAGCGGGGCAACACCGCCGGATCCGAGCTGCAGCAGCACGACCGAAAGAAAAAGTGCAGCGAAGGACATCAGAAGGCGCATCGCCCCGCCTTCGTGGCCCCGGCGGCGCCGCGCCGCTCCGGCCCGGGCGACACACGCGTGTCGTTTTCTGGCCCGGGTGGCGGGATGGTCCGCCGGGTCTGGCAAAATTGTCTTCAAACATGCTACAAATCCGGGGGGAAAACGGCGCCCTCTGTGCATTACGGCTAACGGCGCCTTAAAGCTGGTCTCAGTGAGCGGGCCGATGCGGGGGCATCGCCCGGGGGGCGGCACGGCGTATTGAGTTTTCGCGGAGTAGGCGCGATGAGACATGACAGACCGTCCGCGGGCGCCCCCGGCCAGGGCCGCGGATCTGCCAACCGGGCCGTTTACGGGGAAGAGTGGGAAGCACGGCTGGCACAGGCCCGCGCGGAGCGCGCACGCATCCAGGCGCTGAAACGCGCCGCGATGCTGCAAACCGAGCCTGCCGAAGAGCCAGCCTTCAGCTTCCTGCCGGATGCCATGCCTGACCTGATCGACGAAAACGATTTGCCCGGTGCGGAGAAAACGGCACCGGAGCGGTCCGAGGCGCCAAAACCTGCACCCGTGGTCACGCTTCATCCCGGCTTGCGCGTGGCGCCGGAGCCGGCGGGCGAGCCCGAGCCGCGGCCCGCATTTGATCTCGACCCCGACTTTGCGCGCGGATCCGTGGCGGACGAGATGCCCGATCTGGCCTTCGTTCCGCCCGCCGCCGGCCTTGCCGCGCCGGAGCCGCTTGCCACTGCGCCCGTTGTCACTGCGCCAGTTGCCACCGCGCCGGTAGAGACTGCCGCTGCAGAGGAAGCTCCGATGGAGGCCCCGCAAGCGCCCATGCCGCATCCGGTGCTGGACCCGGCGCTGGATGCCCCGCGCCGCGCCGCGCCTGCGGGGCCCGAAGCGCTTGATGTGCCTGTCTACATGCCTGCGCGGCTGCATCTGAGCGAAGTGCGCAGGCGCCGCCGCGGGCTCTGGGCTGCGCGCGGGGTGGCCGGGCTCGCCGTTCTGCTGATCGTGGCCGCCTATGCCGCGCCGTCCGATGCGCCGGGCCGTCTGGCGAGCTTTGTCTCTTCCGTGACAAACCGTGTTCTGGCGCCCGAACCTGCAGCACCCGCTGCGCCGCCCGTTGCCGCGGCGGCCGTCGTGGTGCCGGAACCGCTGGCCCTGGCCGCGCCCGCGGCGCCGCGCACAGCCCCGCCTGCCGCACTTGCCGCGCCTGCGGGCTTCGCGCCCCTCGCGCTGCCCGGGCCCGAACGCGGCGACACGCTTCTTGTGACTGCCGCGCCCGTGGCGCCCGAGGCGCTGCGCGCAGAGCTTGCCTTCGCGCCGCCTGCGGCGCTGCCGCCCGAACCCGCCCCGCAAGCTCAGCCTGTGCCCGTGGCCGCCCGTGCGCCTGCGCCGCCGGCCCCGGCTGAAGCCGCCGCGATCCTGCGCGGCATCGCCACCTCGGTGGCTGCCGAGCGGCTGACGGTGTTCCTCCAAGTGCCCTTCGGTGCGCCCGAAGCGGCGGCCACATCGCTCTTCTTGCAGCTAAATGGCGCGGGCCTCGCCGTTGAACGCCCGTTCCGGATGGAGTTCGCGCTCGATCAGCATCAGGTGCGCTACTACCACGCCGAGGATGCCACGCTGGCCACCGGCCTCGCCCAGGCCATCGGCGGCACCGCGCGCGCCTTCACCGATGTGCGCCTTGCCCCGCCCGTGGGCACCGTGGAAGTCTGGATGGCCGGCGGCCCGCAAGGCTAAGGCGGCCCCCTAGGCCAGTTTCGCGGGCCCCGGATCAAGGCGCCAGGCGAAGGGCACCTGATCATGGGCGGCGAAGCGGCGGGTGACCAGCGGGTCATGGCCCGGGATCACGCGGTCGGGCGTGCCGCCCAGATCCAGAAGCCGGTCGAACCCCGTGAGCATGTCTTCAAGATCGGCCACGATGGGGAACGGCTTTCGTTCGAGAAAATTTTCGTAGTAATGCGCGGCGTCCGAGGCCAGGCAAAGCGGCCCCGAGGCGGTTTCCACCTCCACCACCTGCAGCCCGCGCGAATGGCCGCCAAGCCGATGCACGCGCACGCCCGGCGCCACCGCGCCCGCGCCCTCGTGAAACACCACGCGGCCCGCATAGAGGCGCAGCACCATCTCGGCCACATGGGCGCCCGTGAACGGCATCCGCAGCACGTCGTGGCACATGCAGGGCCCTGTGGCGAAGGCCATCTCGGCGGCCTGCAGATGAAAGGTGGCATTCGGAAACAGGCCCAGCCCGCCGGCGTGATCGTAATGGAGATGGGTCACGATCACGGTATCCACGCGCGCGGGATCCACCCCCATCGCGATGAGCGCGGCGCTGGGATCGCGCAGGATCGGCCGGTCCCGCCGCTGCGCCTCCGCCGCATCATAGCCGGTATCAACAACGATGTGCCGCCCCGCGCGGCTCAGGAGCCAGATGAAGTAATCCATGCCATGGGCGGCGGCGGGGTGATCATCGAAGATGAAGCTGTCGCCCCGCACCCGCGCGTTGCGCTCGGCATATTTCAGCGCCCAGACCTGCCAGTGATCGGCCATCGCGATCCTCCCGTCTTCCGGCGAGCATCCGGGGCAGGGCCCTTGCGGTCAACGCCAAAGCGCGCGATGCCCATGAGAAGGCCTGGGGGAAGCCGGGGAGGGCGGCGATGGCGCTCAAGGTGGCCGTGATCGGCCTTGGATATTTCAGCGGGTTTCATCTGGCCGCCTGGACCGCGGATGCGCGCGTGGCGCTTGTTGGCGCAACCGATCTTGATCCCGCGCGCCGGGATGCCGCGGCCCGCGCGCACGGGCTGCGCGTGTTCGGGGATGCCGCCGCGCTTTTGGCCGAGGCGCCCGATATCGTGGATATCGTGGCGCCACCGCCCGCCCATCGCGCGCTTGTGGAGGCGGTTTGCGCGCCGGGCCGCGTGGTGATCTGCCAAAAGCCCTTCTGCACCTCGCTTGAGGAAGCCCGCGCGGTCACGGCCGCCGCGGAGGCCGCGGGCACCGTACTGATCATCCACGAAAACTTCCGCTTCCAGCCCTGGCATCGCACTCTGAAGGCGGCGCTTGAGGGCGATGCGATCGGCCCCGTCTACCAGGCGCGTTTCGCGCTTCGGCCCGGGGATGGGCAGGGGCCCGAGGCCTATAGCGCCCGCCAGCCCGCCTTCCGCACCATGCCTCGGCTTCTCATCCACGAAACCGGGGTGCATTTCATCGATCTCTTCCGCTGGCTTTTTGGTGAGATCGTGGGGGTCTATGCCGATCTCCGCCGCCTCAACCCCGCGATTGCGGGCGAGGATGCGGGGCTGCTTCTTTTCGATCACGCGGGCGGGGTGCGCAGCGTGTTTGACGGCAATCGCCTCGCCGATCATGCCACGGACAATCCGCGCCGCACCATGGGTGAGATGTGGATCGAAGGGGAAGGGGGCACGTTGCGCCTCGATGGTGCGGGCCGGCTATGGCGGCGCGGGTTTGGGGAAATCGCGGAAGCGCACGTGCCGCTGGTGGCGGAGATCGACGAAAGCGTTTTTGGCGGTGGCTGCGTGGCGGCGCTGATCGGCCATGTGATCGCGGCGCGGCTCGGGGCAGGGCCCTATGAGAATGAAGCGCGCAATTATCTGCCGGTGATCCGTGCGGTGGAGGCCGCCTATGCTTCGGCAGAAACGGGCCGCAAGATCAGGCTGGGTTAGGGGCCGCTCAGCCGCCCCAGATGCGGACGGGCCCGCAATCCATGTGCACGAAGTTCGAACGCGAGTATTTGCCCACGCCACCCGCATTGCAGGCTGCGGCGGCGCGCGCCATCTGGCTAACCGAACGGTTCTGCATCCTCAGATCCGCCGCCTGGCCCTTCATATGCAGCGAGTTCCGCGCCACCGAACGGGAGCGCGAGCGCAGCATGGCGTTCGTCTCCGGCGAGCGGTAGCCCGAGAGCATCATGTAAGGCTCATCGGTTTCCATCAGGGAGCGTGAGGCGGCCCAGATATCAAGCGCTCGTGTATCGATGTTAACGGTTTTGGCGTTGCGCCAGTCGCGCATAAAGTGGTTTATCTCGGCCATCGCTTCGGGGATGTAATCGCCCTCGATCCAGTAGATCGTATCGATGCTTTCGCCGGTGCGGCCCGAATACATTGCGATGCGGCGGATATCGCCGGCACCGCGCAGAAGGCCGAATGCATTCGTGTAGGTGGGGGCGGCGGCTAGGGCGGTAGCGGCAAAAGCCCGCATAACGCCACGCCGTGTCAGGCTCGTCGGTGCGTTCTCGCTCATATGTCTTCAGCGCGTCCCGTCGCTTCGGTTCACCGCGTTTGGCACGCGGCTCTGGTTGCTGCCTCATCCCCAGGCGCGTGGTTGGTATTCCACAGGGGCCTTCATTATCCAAGAACTTTGGTTAACAAATCGCACCAATGCCACGATCTGAGCGGAAATTTGCTTAGTCTATGGTCAATTGCTGGGGATAACTCCTCCGCGGCGATCCGTTGCATTCAAGCGACAGTGACTCCCCGATCGAAACAAACTGTGCTGTAATTGGTTTGGGGGAACGGGTTTCGGGCCTTACACCGAGCCCGGGGGCTGCTCGCGATCAGAGGAGTTATGATGGTAACGGTTACACTGAGGGCCCCGCTGCTGGCCCTGCTGCTGCTTGCGCTGTCGGTCATGGCCGCGCCGGTAACCGCTTTCGCGCAGAGTATCGCGTTCAAACAATCCGTGGCAGAAGCCGCCGCGGGCGACAGGGATATTGCCGCCTTCTACAAGGCCACCGGCTATGCCCCGATCTGGACGGGGAAATCCAATCGGGACAAACAGCGCCGCACGCAGTTTCTGCGCGCCATCGATGCTGCGGGCGATCACGGCCTGCCGTCAGAGCGCTATCAGCCCGATGTCATCAAGACAAACCTGCGCCGGGTGCGCAACGATGCCGAGCTTGGCGCGCTTGAGGTGGAGATGAGCCGCCTCTTCCTGCTTTACGCGCGCGATGTTCAAACGGGCATCATCGAGCCCCGCCGCGCCGACCCCGATATCGTGCGCAAGAAGCCCCTGCGCAGCCGCACGAGCATTCTGGACAGTTTCGCCCGCTCCACCCCCTCGGCCTTCATCAAGGCGCTGCCGCCGCGTTCGGCGGAATACAACCGCCTGATGAAAGAGAAGCTGCGCTTCGAAAAGGTGGTGGGCCGTGGCGGCTGGGGCCCGCAGGTGCCCGAGGTGAAGATCGAGCTTGGGCAGACCAGCGATGCCGTTGTTGCCCTGCGCAACCGCCTGATCCGCATGGGTTATCTCAAGCGCACGCCGAGCACGACCTATGATGCCAAGATGCAGCAGGGTGTGCTGCGCTTCCAGCAGGATCACGGCCTGCGCCCCGATGGGGTGGTGGGCCGCGGCACGATCGATGCGCTCAACGTCTCGGCCGCCACGCGGCTCAGCCAGATCGTTGTGGCGATGGAGCGTGAGCGCTGGATCAACATGCCCGGCGGGCTTGGCGATCGCCATGTCTGGGTGAACCTCACCGACTACCGCACCAAGCTGATCGATAACGGCAAGGTCACGTTCGAGACGAAATCTGTGATCGGCGAAAACCGCCTGCGCGAAAAGCGCACGCCGGAGTTTTCCGACAAGATGGAGTATATGGAGATCAACCCCGACTGGACGGTGCCGCGTTCCATCATCGGGCGCGATTACCTGCCCAAGCTGAAGGAAAATCCGCTTGCTGCGCAGTATCTCCAGCTGATCGATCTTCAGGGCCGTGTGGTGCCGCGCGAACAGATCGACTTCTCGCAATATACCGAGGAGACCTTCCCCTACACCGTGCGCCAGCCCCCGGGCCGGGCCAACGCGCTGGGGACGGTGAAGTTCATGTTCCCCAACCCGCATGCGATCTACCTGCATGATACGCCCGACCGGCATCTCTTCAGCCGCCAGTTCCGGGCCTATTCATCGGGCTGTGTGCGGCTGCATGATCCCCATGACTTTGCCTATGTGCTGCTGGCGCGTCAGGTGGCCGATCCCGAGCCCTATTTTCAGCGCATCCTGAATTCGGGTGAGCAAACGATCGTGCCGCTCGACAAGCCGGTGCCGGTGCATATCGTCTATCGCACCGCCTTCACACAGGCGAAGGGCAGCATCCAGTTCCGCCACGATATCTACGGGCGGGATGCGCGGATCTTCGAGGCGATGCAGAATGCCGGGGTTTCGCTCCGCTCCGTTCGCGGCTAAATCTCGGCCCCTCACGCGAGGGGCCGAGCCATGCCGTACAGCATCAGAGATATCGCCGGGGCGCTGGGTGCCAGCGCCCTTGGCAATGCCGATCTCACGGTAACTGCCCCGTCGGAACCGGCGGCGGCGGGCCCTGGCCACCTCGCCCTTGCAATGGATCCCAAATATGCTGATGGCCTGAAGGCGGGCCAGGCCCGCGCAGCGATTGTTTGGGATGGCGCCGATTGGGCAGCCCTTGGCCTCGAAGCGGCGATCATCGTGCCCCGCCCGCGCTACGCGCTTTCCGGGCTTACCCAGCTTATGGATCCAGGCCCCGAAATCGCGCCGGGCCAGCACCCCACCGCGGTGGTTGACCCAACGGCCCAGATCGGCGCGGGCGCGGCCATCGGCCCCTTCGTGGTGATCGGCCGCGGCGCCCGGATCGGCGCGCGCGCCCGCATCGGCCCGCATGTCACGATCGGCGCCGAGGCCGAGATCGGCGAGGATGCATTGCTTCTCGAGGGCGCGAAGATCGGCGCGCGCGTGGTGATCGGGCACCGCCTGATCGCCCAACCCGGGGCGGTGGTGGGCTCTGATGGCTTCAGCTTCGTGACGCCCGAGAAATCCAGCGCCGAACGCACGCGCGAAAGCCTGGGCACGGGGGGGGGCCTGGGCGCCCCGGTGGGCCCGCAGAGCTGGACCCGCATTCATTCTCTCGGCGCCGTGGAGATCGGCGATGATGTGGAGATCGGCGCCAACACCGCGATCGATCGCGGCACCATCCGCGCCACCCGGATCGGGCGCGGCACGAAGATCGATAACCTCGTGCATATCGGCCACAACGTGGAAGTGGGCTCCGATTGCCTGATCTGCGGCCAGGTGGGCATCGCCGGATCGGCGCGGATCGGCGACAGGGTGGTCATGGGCGGCCAGTGCGGCGTGTCTGACAATATCTTCGTGGGCGATGATGTGGTGGCCGGCGGCGCCACCAAGATGTTCTCCAACGTGCCTGCGGGCCGCATGGTGCTTGGCAGCCCCGCCATGAAGATGGATGCGCAAATCGAGGCCACGAAGAACCTCCGCCGCCTGCCGCGGCTCTTCCGTGAGGTCAAGGCGCTTCAGAAAGCGGTTTCAAAGCCGGGCGAGAATGACTAAATGAGCGCCACATCGCGGCGAGAAACGGCAATGGCAAACGTCAGGGAACAGGTGATCGGAATCATCGCCGAACAGGCGGTGCTGGAGCCTTCCGATATCTCCATGGAGCAATCGCTGGAGGATCTAGGGATCGATAGCATGGGGCTCGTGGAATCGATCTTCTCGATTGAAGAGGCCTTCGATATTCAGGTGCCCTTCAACGCCAACGAACCCGAGAAATCCGAATTCGATATCTCCTCCGTTGCGGCGATCATCGCGGCTGTTGAGGGCCTTGTGGCCAAACAGAAGGCGTGAAGCGCGTTGTCATCACCGGGGCTGGCACGATCAACCCCCTTGGTGCGTCGGTGCCCGAAACGCTTGAGGCGATGGCCGAGGGGCGCTGCGGGATCGGCGAGCTTGATATCCGCGATGTGGATCGGCTGACGATCAAGATCGGCGGTCAGGTGAAAGGCTATGAGGCCGACACCCACTTCAACCGCCAGCAGCAGGCGCTTTACGATCGCTACACCCAGTTCACGCTTCTGGCGGCGCGCGAGGCCATCGGGCAATCGGGGCTCGTCTTTTCAGGCCAGCTTGCCGCCGAGGCCGGCGTGGTGCTGGGAACGTCCGGGGGCGGGCTGAACACCCAGGATGAAAACTACCGCGCCGTTTACGAGGAGGGGAAGAACCGGGTTCATCCCTTCGTCATCCCCAAGCTGATGAACAACGCCGCCGCCAGCCATGTTTCGATGGAGTGGAACCTCAAGGGCCCCTCCTTCACCGTGGCCACCGCCTGCGCCTCTTCGAACCACGCGATGGGCCAGGCGTTCTGGCTCGTGCGCTCTGGGGCGGCGCGCGTGATGGTCACCGGCGGATCGGAATCGATGCTTTGCTTCGGCGGCGTGAAGGCGTGGGAGGGGCTGCGCGTGATGTCGAAAGATGCCTGCCGCCCGTTTTCGGCCACCCGCAACGGCATGGTGCAGGGCGAGGGCGCGGGCGTCTTCGTCTTCGAAGAGATGGGGCATGCGAAAAAACGCGGGGCCGAGATCCTGGCCGAGGTCGTGGGCTTCTCCATGTCATCGGATGCGGCCGATATCGTGATGCCCTCAAAGCAGGGCGCGGCCCGCGCGATCACCGGCGCGCTGAAGGATGCGCGGGTGGAGCGTGAGGCGGTGGGCTATATCAACGCCCATGGCACCGGCACTGCGGCCAATGACAAAACCGAATGCGCCGCTGTGGCCGATGTGTTCGGCTCCCATGCCGACAGGCTGATGATTTCATCGACCAAATCCATGCACGGCCATCTGATCGGCGGCACCGGCGCGGTGGAGCTTCTGGCGTGTATCATGGCGCTGAGGGACGGCGTGATCGCCCCCACCATCGGCTACCAGGAGCCCGATCCTGAATGCGCGCTCGATGTGGTGCCGAACACCGCGCGCGAGGCGCAGGTGGATGTGGTGCTTTCAAACGCCTTCGCCTTTGGCGGCCTCAACGCCGTTCTCGCGCTGAAGGCGGCCTGAGGGCGCAGTATAGCGCCCGCCCCGGGGAGGGGGCGGGCGCACTATCTCTAAGCCACTGGCGCGGCGCGGGGCCGCGATGGGCTAGGCAATCCAGGTGGGATTACTGCTGCACCTGGCGGCCATGTTCGGCGGCGAAAGTGGCAAGCTGCTCAAGCGAGATCTGGTGATAGGCTTTCGCGCGCTTCGGCTTCCAGGCCACTGCATTCGGCTTGATGCGCACCTGGCCGATGATCCCCGAATTATCGGCAATCGTGAAATCCTGGCTCAGCGGAGCGGCGAATTTCTTGACGTTGCGGCCCGCGGCGGCACCGTTCGTCTTGGTCTTGGCAACCGTCTTGGGCTTGGCCGTGGTCTTGGCCGCCGCCTTGGCTACCGTCTTGGGCTTTGCCGCCGCCTTGGGGGCCGCTTTCCGCGTAGTTGCCGCCTTCGTCTTGGCCGGCGCTTTCGTGGTGGTCTTGGGTTTCGCGGCGGTCGTGGCCTTCGCGGTCACCTTGGGCTTCGCCGGGGCCTTCGCCTGCGCGGTTGCCTTCGGCGTGGCGGCTGCCTTTGCCTTCGCGGGGGCCTTCGCCTTGGCCGGCGCCTTCGTCGCGGTCGCCGCTTTCGTCTTCGTGGCCATTGTGCTTACTCCGAATTCAAATTGCTCGATCAACAGAGAATTGTTTCCCTACCGGGGGCCAATTGGCGGGGAAATGTGGCAAGTTTTTTGCGCAATCGCAGAATTTTCGGGGCGAACCCCACGGATTGAAACGAATTCGCGCGTAACAGGCCGGTTCGGGCGCGGCTAGGGCACCTGTGCAACAGCCAGGGCGCCCTCAGCGCGGGCCTCCAACGTAAACGGAGTTGTAACCGCGCGTGCTGAGCGATCAGCCCGCCTGCCCGGCGTGCCGCGGGATATCGCGCGTGAGCTCCTTCAGCACCACGAGGCTTAGAAACCCCTCGACCGGCGGTTCGAACAAGTAG
The DNA here is from genome assembly GCA_028285485.1 of Paracoccaceae bacterium. Lineage (GTDB taxonomy): Bacteria > Pseudomonadota > Alphaproteobacteria > Rhodobacterales > Rhodobacteraceae > JANQPC01. The sequence continues at coordinate 52,758 of JANQPC010000072.1, forward strand.
GCATCCGCAAAATCCGAGAAGGCTTCCATCGACTCGCAGTTCAGAAACAGCACGATGTCGTCATTGCCGGTAACGGACCACACGCGCTCCACATCCGGGTGGGTGCCGAAGCGCTTCATCAGGATTTCTATGCGCTTGAGGTTGTGGCGCTCGATGGTCAGCAGCACGATGATCTGGGTGCCCTTGCGCCGATAGGCCGGGTTGATCACCGCCACCTCGCGTTCGATCGCGCCGATCTTCCGAAGCCGCTGGAGCCGGCGCAGGCAGGCGGCGGGGGAAAGGCCCACGGCCTCGGAAAGCTGCTGCCCGGTGCGGCGGGCATCGATCTCCATCAGCGAGAGGATCTGCCAGTCAAAGCTATCGAGATCGTCCATGGCCTGCGCCCTTTTCTTATCTGTTGCGGGATTTTCGCACGATACGAAGAACAACGCGACAACTTCTTCGCGCTTGCGGGAAAATCGCGAAATGGTCGCGAAGCCATGGCCCTATAACGGGCCAAGGGTCACCCGGTGGCCCTGAGGATCAACCCACAGACCGCTCCGAAGGCCCGGGCCTTCGGCCCCGCCGCGTATCCCTGCGGCGGCGCGGTATCGCTTTGATTGGAGATAAGGATGCACACGCATACGCAACTCGGCCTGCCCCGTCCGCCGGCGCTAAGCCTTCCCGAACCGCTTGGCTGGCGGCAACGCCTTTCGCGGGCCGTGGCAGAGCGGCTCTACCGGGCCGCCATGCGGCGCAAGGTGCTTGTTGAGTTCGATCAGATGATGGCGATGCCGGATCATATGCTGCGCGATATCGGTCTGACGCGCGATCAGATCCGCGCAGATCGGCATCGCTTTCGCCACGGCGGTGAGCTGCCGCGTTACGCGCGGTAGGGGAGGGGCCGATCGTGGCGCGGATGCGCGCGCGGCGGGTTTATTCCCCGCCCGCCGCCTCGCGCAGCGCATTGAAGCCATCGGTGAAACCGGTGAGCGAAAGCCCCACGACCACCTGCCGGTCGGGCGCCGCGGCAGGCACGATGCGCAGCCGGCCCTCGATGCCCCGGCGCATGGCGGCCAGATCATCGCCCGTCAGCCCGATCCGCGCGAAACAACCCACCTGGGTGCAAAAGCTGAACGGGTAGCGCTTGGCCGGATCGCTATCGATCGCGATGGTGACCTGTTCGGTCAGAAGCGTCTCCAGCGGCGTGATGATTGTGGCGCCCGCCTCGGCAGGGCCGGAATCCTCCACCGGGAACAGGCTGATCTCGGCCACCGGCGCGCCTTCGGGATCGGTAAGCATCTGGTAGAGCTGGCAGGGATCGGTGCCGTTGGGGTTCACGATGCAGCGCAGCTCCCAATCCCCATGGGTCGCGTCAACATAGGTTTCGCCCGGTTGCGGATCGTTGCTGACCACTTCGCCGGTGGAAAGCCCGCCGCCCGGCGGCGGCGCGGGCGCTTCGCCCTCTGCGGATTCGGCTTCGGGCGCCTCTGCTTCGGGCGTTTCCGTCTCGGCATCCCCGCCCGTGCCGTCTTCTGTCTGGGCGAGGGCGGGGAAGGGCGCGGCGAGGGCCGCCATAAGGGCTGCCGTCGCCAGCATGCGGCTGGTCATGATGCCATGTCCATCTGTTGTTTCGCTCGATTGCAGGGTGGCTAGCACGGCGCGGGCGCCCTGTCAGGCTGAAATCCCGGCGCCGGCGGAAATCTACATCAGCGCGCGCACCTTCAGCCGCGTGATCCGATTATCCTTCCGCGCCAGAACTTCAAACCGGAACCCGTGGAAGGAAAAGACCTGGCCCTGGGTGGGGATCGTCTGTGCCTCGTGGATCACGAGCCCGGCAAGCGTATTGGCCTCGTCATCGGGCAGCGACCAGTCATTGGCGCGGTTCAGATCGCGGATCGTCATCGCGCCGTCCACGATATAATCGCCCGCCTCGGTGCGCCGCACCGGGTGTTCGGCATCGATATCGAATTCATCGGTAATCTCGCCCACGATCTCTTCAAGAATGTCTTCCAGCGTGATCAGGCCCTGAAGCGCGCCGTACTCATCGACAACAAGCGCAAAATGGGTGTGACGGCGCAGGAACTCGCGCATCTGATCGTCAAGCGTAGTGGTTTCGGGCACGAAATAGGGCTTCATGGCAATGCCCATGATATCGAAATCGGAAAGCGGATCGGCGCCGCCGCCGGCCTGCAGCGCATAGATCGCGCGCAGAAGATCCTTGGCGTGGATCAGCCCCACGATGTTTTCCGGCTCGCCCGAAAAGATCGGCAGGCGCGTATGGGCCGATTGCAGGCACAGTTCCACCATCTCGCGCGCCGAAAGGCTCGCATCGATCATCTCGATCTGGCTGCGGTGAAGCATGATCTCCTCCACCGTCCGGTCGCCCAGATCAAGGGCGCCGAGGATCCGGTCGCGCTGTTCCTTCTCCACCGCGCCTTCGGAATGGCCAAGTGCGATGGCGCCCGCGATTTCCTCTTGCACCGCCAGAATATTACGCTCGGCCTCAACCTTTACGCCCACAGCGCCCAGTACGCCGCGCACCAGCGCCCGGACAAAGCCCACGATGGGCGAGAAGATACGGATGAAGAACGCGATGATCGGGGCCACCCGGGTGGCCGCGGTTTCGGCATTGGTGATGGCGTAGGTTTTCGGCATCACCTCGGCGAAGATCACCACAAGCGCCGTCATCACCAGCGTTGCATAGGCCACCCCACCCTCACCGAAGAGCCGGGTGAAGAACACCGTGGCCAGCGAGGCGGCCAGGATGTTCATCAGGTTGTTGCCCAGAAGGATCGCCCCGATCAGGCTTTCGGTATCGTCCAGAAGCTTGAGCGCAAGCCCCGCGCCCTTGGAGCCCTTATCGGCCCGCGCATGCAGCTTGCCGCGCGAGGCTGCGGTCAGCGCGGTTTCGCTGCCCGAGAAAAACGCCGAGGCAACAAGCAGGGTAAGAATGGCGATGGCCGTGATCCAGAGGCCGGTTTCCATGGGTGATCCGATGTTTGGGTATTTGGGATAACTGATTGCGCCGTCATATGGGATGCCGGGCGGGGCAGGCAAGCGGGCAGGGGGCGAGCGCCCGCCACATGATGCGCCCGAGACCCGCGCTGAAATGGCGCCCCTGGCGCCCGCTACGCCCGCGCCAGTGGATGATGCTCCAGCACCAGCGCCTTCAGCCGTTCTTCCAGGACATGGGTGTAAATCTCGGTGGTGGAAACATCCGCATGCCCCAGCATCACCTGAATCGCGCGCAGATCGGCGCCGCCCGCCAGAAGATGGGTGGCAAAGGCATGGCGCAGGCGGTGGGGGGTAACCCGTGCGGGCGAAACCCCTGCGGCTACCGCCAGTTCCTTGATCAGCGAATAGAAGCGATGCCGGGTCATATGCCCCGCCTTGCCGCGGGAGGGAAAAAGATGCGGCGAGGGCTGGCGGGGATCGGCGCCCGCATCCCGCGCCTCAAGCCAGGCGGCCAGCGCATCGCGTGCGGGCGGGGAAAGGGGCACAAGCCGCTCCTTCCCGCCCTTGCCGGTCACAAGCAGCATCTCGGGATTGCCGCGCGCCGCTGCCACGGGCAGGCCGACAAGCTCGCTCACCCGCATGCCGGTGGCATAGAGAAGTTCCATCAGGCAGGTGTTGCGCAGCCGGTCCTGCACCCGCCCATGGGTGCGCGCGGCGGCAAGAAGCGCGTCCACCTCGGCCTCCGAAAGCGTTTTGGGCAGGCTCCGCGGCTTGCTTGGCCCGGCAATCCGCAACGCAGGGTCTTCCGCCCGCCAGCCCTCTTCCACCGCGAAGCGGCAGAACTGGCGAATGGCCGAAAGGCGCCGCGCGCGGGTGCTGGCGGCAAGCCCCGCAGCATCGCAGCCCGCAAGATAGGCTTCGATATCGCCGCGCGCGGTTTCCAGAAGCGGGGTGCCGCGCCGGGCCAGCCAGGCGGAGAAATCGCTCAGATCGCGGGCATAGGCTTCTTGCGTATTGGCCGCCGCGCCGCGTTCGGCGGCGCGCGCTTCCAGGAAGGTCGCGATGCGCCGCCTGTCGGCCCCCTCGGCGCTGAGGGTGGCGCTCATGCCTTCCCGGCGGTGATCAGCAGCTCAAGCGCCGCCCGCCGCGCCACATCTTCCAGCCCCGCTGCGCGCAGGTAGGCGATCGCGTCAGACACTCCGTCCGGATCGCCCTCTACCCCTTCGGCAAAAAGCGTGATCGCGCGCAGAAGCGCCACGCCCACGCCCTCGGCCTGCGCAAGGCGCGTCAGCGGCGCAGGCGCGCCCTCAGCCATGAAACCCGCGCGCACGGCCGATGACATATCGCCGGGGGCGATCCGGGTTTCGACCGTGCCGGTGGCCACCGCAGCGAGAAACTGGGCTGTCCGCCCCTCGGGCGCCGCACGGCGCGCCACCGAGGCATAGCTTGGAGACATCAGGCCGATTTCATAGGCGAGCTCGGCGGCGGGCCCATCCAACCCTAGCCGCGTAAGTTCTGCCCCGTAATGCTCTGAAAACGCGTGCGAAAGCCCCGCGCGCTGCATCGCGGCCCACACCCCTGGAAGGGTGCGCGCCACAGCGCCCGCGCGGCCCCGCGCCAGCGCCTCCTGCAGCGCCTGAACCTGCGCAGCACGCTCCCACACCGTGCCGGAGGCCGAAGGTTTCTGGCGCAGATACAGCCCTACAAGGCGGTTCGGCGCCAGCGCGCCCTGGCGGGCCAGCCGTTCGGCGGCATCAAGCTGCGCCTTCCAGCCCCGCGTGGGCCGCAAGTCCGCCCAGGCGAAGGCGAGCGGCAGGGTATTGGTGGGCACCGGTTCGCCCACCGCCTCCAGCATCCGGAACACCAGCGGCGAGGGCGCGCGCCAATCCCCCGAAAGTGGGGTGCCGTCATCCAGCTCGGGCTCCAGGAACCGCGCGAGAAGCGCATCCTCGGCATCGGAAAGGATGCCAAGCGCCTCGGCGGTTTCCAGCGTGACCGCCGCCGCGGGCCAATCGCCGCCGCGGGCCAGGCAGAAGATCCGCGCAGGGTAGGTGGGCGAGATTTCGGGCCGCGCGCGCATCCGCCCGCAGGCCTGGGTTTCGAACCCTTGCAACAGCGCGATGTCGAAATAACGGCGGAAGCGTTCGGGCGTGGCCTCGGGCCCTGCGCGATCCAGAAGGGCGGCGGCCTGATCGAGCTTGCCCATCTGCAAGAGCCGGTCAACCCGCGCCAGAAGCAGCGTATCCTCACCGCCCGTGCCCAAGGGCGGGTTCGCCTCGGCCAGAAGCAACGTGGCCAGAAGGCTGCGAAGGGCGGGCGGCAGATCCTTCGGCAACGCATCGAGCCGCGCGAGGATCGCCTCGGGCGCCGCGCGGCCCCAAAGCGCGCGCGGCAGGCCGGTGGCCGAGGGCGGCAAAAGCCCCACCGCATCGCCGCTTGGCTGGCCAAGGGGGGTGACGGCAATCGCGCGGGGGGCCGCGCTTTCGGTCACGGCGCCGCCCGGGGCGGGCGCCGCGGGTTGCGGCGCGGCAACACTGTTCGATAGCCAATCGATCGCCGAAAGCGGGCTTTCGGCGGCGGCAGGCGCCAGGGCGGCAAGCCAGGCGGCCACGGCCCAGCCTTTAGCCCCCATCCAGCTCCACCGGCGTTGTGACATCTTCCTGCGAGGGGCTGAGATCGCCCAGATAGGCATAGCCCACAAGCCCTAACCCTGCCAGAATGATGAGATAAAACAAATACTTGATAAGACGGCCCATCTGCGCCTCGCCCATCTGCCTCGTGCCATAGCCCGCGGCCCTCGTCGCGCCGCGGCCCGCTCTGCGGCGGTTCTATAGCCGATTATATATGGTCTTTTCGGTAAGATCACGCCATTCACGGGCAAATCGATCAAATAACAGGCGGCCCTTTGCCGTGGAACACCGGCTTTTGAAGACCGTCGTCATCGTGGGCATGATGGGGGCGGGGAAAACGGCGATCGGGCAGGCGCTGGCCCGGCGCCTTGATGTGCCCTTTCGCGACAGTGATGCGGAGATTGAAACGGCGGCCGCCGCCAGCGTTTCCGAGATCTTTGCGCGCGATGGCGAGGCGTTCTTCCGCGATAAGGAAGCGCAGGTGATCGCACGGCTTCTGACAGGCGCGCCGGGCATACTAGCCACCGGCGGCGGCGCATTCATGCGCGCCGAAACCCGGGCGCGGGTGAGCGCAGAGGCGGTTTCGGTCTGGCTTCGGGCGGATCTGGAGCTGCTCTGGGCGCGCGTGCGCCACAAAACCACGCGGCCCTTGCTGCGCACCGCCGATCCCAAGGGCACTCTGGCCAGCCTCTATGAGGCGCGCACCCCGGCCTATGGCGATGCGGATCTCGTGGTGGATGCGCAAAAGCGCTACTCGATCGAGGATATGACCGATCGGGTGATCGAAGCGCTTCTGGGCCGGCCCGATGTGCTGCAAAGCGGGGCGGTATGAGCGAAACGGTGCATGTGCCGCTGGGCGATCGCGCCTATGACGTGCGGATCGGGCCCGGGCTGATCGCCCGCGCGGGCGAAGAGATCGCGCCGCTGCTGGCCCGCCCCCGCGTGGCGATCCTGACCGATGAGACGGTTGCGGCCCAGCATCTCGGCCCCCTTGAGGCGGCGCTCTCCGTGGCCGGTATCGCCACCTCCGCACTTACCCTGCCGCCCGGTGAGGCCACCAAAAGCTGGGCGATGCTTGAGCGCAGCGTGGAATGGCTTCTGGCCGAAAAGATCGAGCGGCGCGATGTGGTCGTCGCACTGGGCGGCGGCGTGATCGGGGATCTGGCGGGCTTTGCAGCGGCGGTGCTGCGCCGGGGTGTGCGCTTTGTGCAGATCCCCACAAGCCTTCTGGCGCAGGTGGATAGTTCCGTGGGCGGGAAAACGGGGATCAACTCACCCGCAGGCAAGAACCTTGTTGGCGCCTTTCACCAGCCTGCACGCGTGCTGGCCGATATCGATGCGCTCGCCACGCTGACCTCGCGCGATTTTCTCGCGGGCTATGGCGAGGTGGTGAAATACGGGCTGTTGGGCGATGCCGTGTTTTTCGAATGGCTTGAGGCGCATGGTGCGGCGGCGGTGGCGGGCGATGGCGCGGCGCGCGCCCATCTGGTGCGCCGGTCGGTGGAGATGAAGGCCGAGATCGTGGCGCGCGACGAAACCGAAACCGGGGATCGCGCGCTTCTGAACCTCGGCCACACCTTTTGCCATGCGCTTGAGGCGGCGACGGGCTATTCTGATCGGCTCCTCCATGGCGAGGGCGTGGCGATCGGCTGCGCGCTGGCCTTCGATCTTTCCGCCCGGCTGGGGCTGTGCCCCCAGGAAGATCCCTCGCGCCTCAGCGCCCATCTCGCAGCGATGGGGATGAAGGCCGGTCTTGCCGATATCCCCGGGCCGCTGCCCGATGCCGATGGGCTTCTGGCGCTGATGGCGCAGGACAAGAAGGTGATCGACGGGCGGCTGCGGTTCATCCTGGCGCGGGGGATTGGCGCGGCCTTTGTGGCCGAAGAGGTGGATCCCGCGGCGGTGCGCGATCTGCTGGGCGAGGCGTTACGCGGGCGCGGCTAGGGCCGGGTGGCGCGCGCACGCGACGTGAAGGCGGGCCGGGCAGGGTGCGCCCCGAAGCTTTCCCGCGGGGTGACCCCCCGCTTGTATAAGCATCAGGTGTCTGCCCCACACGTCTGTACCTGTTTGCCTATTGTCTACCAAAGTATTGATTGTAATGAAAAGAAAGAGGATCAATAAGGCTGATTTCTGGTATTGAGGTTTGAGTTTGTCGTCTTTTTTGTAGCGGCTCTTGAGTTTCGCCAAGCATTCAGCAAGTCCGGGTTCGATAGGTGTCTCGGTTCATCGGCGGCCACGATTAGGCGGAGGCACTCCGCGCTTGTTTCCTCGCCAACCTGTATGACGGCTATGCGGATTTAGCTGGCATTCGGAGTCACAATCTGAACAGCCTTTCTTTCGCCTGCCGTTCTCACTCGCCCATTAGTTAGCTAGAGTGACGATATGAATGAGCCGTCACCAGATTTGCAGGCAAATCCTTCCCTTCCGAAACCATTAGAGTCATCAATAGCCGAGCTCTACTCCGCTTTTCGCAACCGCAAGCTCTCAAAGGGTGGCCCGGACGCTTGCACTCAATGCTGCGCGTCTCCCGAAGCTATGGAACGCATTGCGGGTTCCGCCCCACAGCAGATTTCTTTCAATGATCTGAGCGAATATCATTGTGCTGCCAAAGGGGAAGGTGCTGCAGTGGATTTGACCTTTCTTTTGCCACGTACTCTGGAATTCGTAGCCACAGGCAGCGACCTAAAGTCAGCTGGTCTTTTCTCCTTGTTTGCTCGCTACTTCCCCCCAATGTGGGAGCTTTTAGATGACCGCGAGCGCGATGCGTTGCGAGTCTACTTCCGTGAATTGATGCTTTGGCGTCTAACTGCGGATCCCAGCATTACCTGGGACTACGACCCATTTGAGATATTGGAAATGACAGCATCCGGCGGGTTCGACGTCGACCCGGTGCTTGATGTATTGTCCGACCCACCTGACACGTTGTCCGCCGTCGACACGATAACCGACTTGGTCCTTGATCATGTCGATTTCTGGAGGGATGGCCGCGGCTTCTACGAGGTAAGTGATCGGTGCTCCCGGCATATGCTTAGGCGACTTCGCGATGTCATCGCCTCCTCGAAGACAATCGGTCTGCTATCGCGCGCCGCTTTGGCCGATGGCGATGTTGGCCGAGCGGAGCGGGCGTCGCTCGCTCACCAGATTGCCGAACACGAAGCAAGAAAGCCAAGACCGGGTTAGGTCGACAGCGGCACGGAACACTACGCAGCAATTGCAGAGTGATAACGGAAACCGCCATTCGAGCACGACGCAGCATCCTGCAAATTGGGCTCGTAGCGGGCATCCCTATCTTCGTCCACGCCACCTTGGGAGCGCGTCAATGAGTGCCGCGGTAGCCAAGAGTGGCGGCCGGGATGGAGCCCGATCGCCGGTGGTTGCTCAACCCGGAAGGAAAGCCGGGGAGCGGGCTGGCCAGCGCTCTGGGAGGCGAGCCCCATCGCCCGGCCAGCGCTTTCGGTGGTTCAAGCCCGCCAGGTAAAGGCCCGCCGAAACTGAAATCTGTCATGCCGCAGTGGGCATCGTATCAGCGTGGCAGCGCACCGCGGTCTCCTCTGCTGTCGGTGGCTCAGGGCCGCGCTTTGGCGCGCCTATGGCGGCATCCGGCGCCTCGGTCGCGCCCGGCGCATAGCGAACGCGATGGGTGTCGTCTTGTGCGGCCAGAGAACGGGTGAGACGTAACGCGTCGCGCAGCTCCGCCGCCACATTTGATCGTTCAGCCGGTATGCGTTTGAGCCGTGCTTGCGCGCTGGGCGATTTCGCACAACGCCCTAGAACGGGATCTCATCATCCAGGTCACCGGCGGGTGCAGGGTTCTGGAACCCGCCGCCGCCACCGCGCGACTGATCTTCCATATACCCGCCGCCGCCGCCGCCATAGCCGCCGTCCCCGCCGCCGGAGCGGCCATCGAGCATCACCATGGTCGAGGTATAGGGGCGCAGCACCACCTCGGTCGAATACCGGTCCTGCCCCGACTGATCCTGCCATTTCCGGGTTTCGAGCTGGCCTTCAAGATACACTTTCGAACCCTTGCGCAGGTATTGCTCTGCCGTCCGCGCCAGCGGTTCGGAAAAGATTGCCACCGAATGCCATTCGGTGCGTTCGCGCCGCTCGCCGGTATTCCTGTCTTTCCAGTTTTCCGAGGTTGCCACCCGCAGGTTGCACACCTTGCCGCCGTTCTGGAACGTGCGCACCTCGGGGTCGCGCCCGAGATTGCCCACGAGGATCACCTTGTTCACCGAACCTGCCATGCCATCACTCCCACCGATTCCGTTCTTGTTGGCCGCCAACCTACACTTCGGTGTTCGTGGTTAACAGGCCATGAAAGCGGGCGGGGCAGGGGCCGGGCCGATGCCTTGGCGAAGCCGCGGGGATTTGGTAACCATGTTGCCGGGGATGGGCTGCGAGGGGCCGTAGTGATGAGAGTAATGATTGCCGCCGGATTGGCCGGCCTTGCTGGCTGCCTTGCGCTTCCGGCGCTGGCCGATGGGCTTAAAGTGTCTTCCAAGAACCGCGTGGAACTGTTCGAGCACCAGACCCGCGTGCTTGATACCCGAGCGCGCGAACAATATGCCGCCTCGGTGCGCCTGCAGCCGCCGCCCTTCGAAATCCCCGGCGTCTATAACGGCCCCGCCTTCACCGGCGGCTCAAGCCAGTATATACCCGCAGCCCGCGCCGCCGCGCGCCAGCACCGGATTCCAGAGGATCTGTTTTTGCGGCTCGTCAGCCAGGAATCGGGGTGGAACCCGCGCGCGAAATCGCACAAGGGCGCGATGGGGCTGGCGCAGCTGATGCCGCAAACCGCGCGGCTCTTGCGGGTGGATGCCTGGGATCCGCGGCAGAACCTTGAAGGCGGCGCGCGCTACCTGCGCGAACAGTATGAACGCTTCGGCTCGTGGCGCCTGGCGCTTGCCGCCTATAATGCGGGCCCCGGCGCGGTGGAGCGCTATGGCGGCGTGCCGCCCTTCCGCGAAACGCAAGGCTATGTGCGCGCGATCCTCGGGCGGTAGCGGCTGCCGCTGATCCCAACGTCAGGCCGCGCGGACGGCGGGGCAGCCGGCAAAGCCCCTCCAGACGCTCCGCCCCGGCGCGCCGCAATCCCTGCGGCATCGCCGCGCGGGTGACATCCGGGGGCCGCTGTGGCAGATAGTTTAGTGTCAAACTATCTGCCGCAAGAGGAGGGGCCCGATGGCCACCCAAGAGTTCGACCTTGTTGTGATCGGCGCCGGCCCCGGCGGCTATGTGGCCGCGATCCGCGCAAGCCAGCTGGGGCTGAAAACCGCGATTGTCGAACGCGAGCATATGGGCGGGATCTGCCTCAACTGGGGCTGCATCCCGACAAAGGCGATGCTGCGCTCTTCGGAAGTGTTCCACCTGATGCACCGGGCCAAGGAATTCGGGCTGAAGGCGGACGGGATCGATTACGATCTTGATGCGGTGGTGAAGCGCTCGCGCGCGGTGGCCAAACAGCTGAATTCCGGCGTGGGCCACCTGATGAAGAAGAACAAGGTGGCCGTGGTCATGGGTGAGGCCACGCTGCCCGCCAAGGGTACGGTTTCGGTGAAAACCGAAAAGGGTACCGAAACGCTGAAGGCCAAGAACATTATCCTGGCCACCGGCGCCCGGGCGCGGGAATTGCCGGGGCTTGAGGCCGATGGCGATCTGGTCTGGACTTACAAGCACGCGCTCGTGCCGCCCCGGATGCCGAAGAAGCTGCTGGTGATCGGATCGGGGGCGATCGGGATTGAGTTTGCAAGCTTCTACAACACGCTTGGCAGCGAGACGACGGTGGTGGAGGTGATGGACCGGATCCTGCCGGTGGAAGATGCCGAGATCAGCGCCTTCGCCAAGAAGAGCTTCACCAAACAGGGCATGACGATCATGGAAAAGGCCATGGTCAAGCAGCTTGATCGCGGCAAGGGCACAATCACGGCCCATATTGAAACCGGAGGCAAGGTGGAGAAGCACACCTTCGATACGGTGATCTCCGCCGTGGGCATCGTGGGCAATACCGAAGGGCTGGGTTTGGAAGCGCTGGGCGTGAAGATCGATCGCAGCCATGTGGTGACCGATGCCTATTGCCGAACCGGGGTTGAGGGCCTTTACGCCATTGGCGATATCGCGGGCGCGCCGTGGCTTGCGCATAAGGCCAGCCATGAGGGCGTGATGGTGGCCGAACTGATCGCCGGGAAGAACGATGTGCATCCGGTGAAGCCCGAATCTATCGCTGGCTGCACCTATTGCCACCCGCAGGTGGCCAGCGTCGGCTATTCCGAGGCCAAGGCGAAAGAGTTGGGCTTTGATATCAAAGTGGGCCGCTTCCCCTTCATCGGCAACGGCAAGGCAATTGCGCTGGGCGAGCCGGAGGGGATGGTGAAAACGGTCTTCGATGCGAAGACGGGCGAGCTTCTGGGCGCCCATATGGTGGGCGCTGAGGTCACGGAACTGATCCAGGGCTACGTGGTGGGCCGCACGCTGGAGACAACGGAAGAGGATCTGATGCACACCGTCTTCCCGCATCCCACGCTGAGCGAGATGATGCATGAAAGTGTGCTTGATGCTTACGACCGGGTGATCCACATTTAAGGCTGGAGGAGGCGGGGACGCCTTCGCGGAAGCGGCGCCTGGCCCGGGGAGGGGCCGGCGCCGCTTTGTGTTCGGGGTGTGGGCTTTTGCATTTGAACCCTTGGTGCCGAACCCGCGCCAGTGACAGGCTGAAGGCGCGCCGGGCCAGAGCCGAAGGCCCGCGCCCGGGCTAATGTTTGCGGCCCTCCATTTCTTGAGCCGCTTCCGGCGGGCCACCGCTTAGGTTGATGTGCGTGATCGAGGGCGAAGGTGGTGCGGGCGTGCGGCCATCAAGCACACTGGAAGACCGTTAGCGCGCTTCCCCGCGGGCCAACGACCGCCCGGCTTGGGCCACGCCATCCCTCAGAGGTGCTTTGGCGTTTGCCGACCTCGTTGCGCGTTTGATCCGCTATCGCCCTTCCGCCCGAAGAGGGCCCCAGACACCGGGCCAACGCCACCGGGCCAACGCCACCCGGCTCGCGTTGCCCTTGGGAGAGCCCGCCCCGCGGGCCAGCATCGCCCATGCACTCCCCCTTGTGCGCGGGCGCGGGATTGTCGCGCGGGGCGGCGGGGGTTATGGCGCTGGCATGGCCGATGCTCCCCCGATCACTGCGCGAACCGATTGGACCCTGATCCTTCTTCTTTGGCTCGCGGGCCTGGGGGCCGCCGCGCAATACGGCAAGGTCAGCGTGATTTTCGACCGGCTGGGCGCCGTTTATCCCGATGCGGGGGCCTGGCTGGGTTTCACGGTTTCGCTCGTGGGTTTCGTGGGCATCCTGCTTGGCGTGGCCGCAGGGCTTCTGGTGGCCCGGGTACGCTATCGTCGCGCTCTGCTCTGGGCGATGTGGGCGGGGGCGCTGATCTCGCTTTATCAGGCAACCCTGCCGCCGTTATCGCTGTTTCTGGCCAGCCGCGTGATCGAGGGGCTTTCGCACCTTGCCATCGTCGTCGCCGCCCCCACGCTGATCGCCACCCTGGCGGGCGATGCGGCGCGGCCCGTGGCGCTTACGCTCTGGGGCACGTTCTTTGGCGTGGCCTTCACCGCGCTAGTCTGGGCCGGGCTGCCGCTGGCCGATGCCTTCGGGCTGCCCGCGCTGTTCATCACCCATGCCGCCTGGATGGCCGGGTTTGCGCTGATCCTAGCCCGCGTTCTGCCCCGTGTGGAGGCGGAGGTGGGGGAAGACGATCTCTCCCCCCGCGCGATCCTGCGGCGGCACGGCGAAATCTACCGCTCGCCCTTTATCAGCGCGCCGGGGGCCGCCTGGCTCTTCTACACGCTCACCTATGTGAGCGTACTCACGCTGATGCCCGCCTATATCGCGCCCGAGCTTCGCGCGCTCGTGATCGGGGCCATGCCGCTGGTGAGCATCTTTTCTTCCATGATCATAGGGGTTTGGCTGCTGAAGCGTATGCCGGCCGTCCGGGTGATGCAGATCGGGTTCGGCATTGGCGCAGCCCTTGCCCTTGCGCTGATTGCGGCGCCCGGTTCGCCCGTGCTGTGCATCGGCTTTGCCGCCGCGCTTGGGCTCGTACAGGGCGCGGGTTTCGCCGCCGTGCCGCAACTGAACGAAAGTGCCGCGCACCGGGCGCAGGCCAATGGCGCGCTCGCGCAAACCGGCAATATCGGCAACACGCTGGGCACGCCGCTGCTGCTTTCCGTGATCGGGCTCGCGGGGCATACGGGTTTCATGCTGGTCTGCGCGGTGATCCTGCTGACCGGCATCGCGGTGCAGGCCTGGCTCGCGCGGCGCCGCGCGGGGATGAGTTGACGCGCGCCGCCTTTGCCTGATCTGCAGGCACCGCGCCGCTTATCCACAAGAAACCCGCCCAATTCCCCGTGACGCGGCGGAAATGTTCGCTTAATGTTCCCTAACGGCCATTGAGTCTCCCGCGCCACCCGCTATCTGTCGGGTCTGCCCAACCCGAGGTGCCCATGCCCGAACTGAAGAAGATCGAAGTCCGCGGTGCGCGCGAGCACAATCTCAAGAATGTCGATGTTGATATTCCGCGCGATGAGCTTGTGGTGATCACCGGGCTTTCGGGATCGGGCAAGTCCTCGCTAGCGTTTGATACGATCTATGCCGAGGGGCAGCGGCGCTACGTCGAAAGCCTGTCCGCCTATGCCCGGCAGTTCCTCGACATGATGGAAAAGCCGGATGTGGATCATATCACCGGCCTCAGCCCTGCGATCTCCATCGAGCAGAAGACAACCTCGAAGAACCCGCGCTCCACCGTGGGCACGGTGACGGAGATCTATGATTATCTGCGCCTTCTCTTCGCGCGGGTCGGCACGCCCTATTCGCCCGCAACCGGTCTGCCGATCGAGGCGCAGCAGGTGCAGGATATGGTGGATCGCGTGATGGGGATGGAGGCAGGCACCCGCGCCTACCTGCTGGCCCCGATTGTGCGGGACAGGAAGGGGGAATACCGCAAGGAATTCCTGGAGCTGCGCAAGCAGGGCTTCCAGCGCGTGAAGGTGGATGGCGAATTTCATGAGCTCGACAGCCCGCCGACGCTCGATAAGAAATTCCGCCACGATATCGATGTGGTCGTGGATCGCATCGTGGTGAAGGAGGGGATCGAGACGCGGCTGGCCGACAGCTTCCGCACCGCACTTGATCTCGCCGACGGCATAGCGATCCTGGAAACGGCGCCAAAGGACTCCGAGCCCGAGCGCATCACGTTTTCGGAGAATTTCGCCTGCCCGGAATCGGGCTTCACGATTCCGGAGATCGAACCGCGGCTCTTTTCCTTCAACGCGCCTTTCGGGGCCTGCCCGGAATGCGATGGGCTGGGGGTGGAGCTGTTTTTTGACGAACGCCTTGTTGTGCCCGATCAGAACCTGCGGGTGGCCGATGGCGCACTGGCGCCCTGGCGCAAGGGCAAGTCGCCCTACTTTCTGCAAACGATCGAGGCGATTGCGAAGCATTACGAATTCGACAAGGCGCAAAAATGGAAGGATCTGCCCGCACATGTGAAGCAGGTCTTCCTCTACGGGTCGGGCGAGGAAGAGATCAGCTTCCGCTACGATGAGGGCGGGCGCGTCTATCAGGTCAGCCGGCCCTTCGAGGGCGTGATCCCCAACATGGAGCGGCGGTATCGGGAAACCGATTCAAGCTGGATCCGCGAGGAATTCGAACGCTACCAGAATAACCGGCCCTGCGGCGCCTGCGATGGCTACCGGCTGCGGGAAGAGGCGCTGGCGGTAAAGATCGGGCCCGCGGGCGCGGATGCCTCAAAGCGCCTGCATATCGGCCAGGTCGTGCAGATGTCGATCCGCGAGGCGCATGAGTGGTGCGAAAGCGTGCCCGCGGCGCTGAGCGACCAGAAGAACGAAATCGCCCGCGCCATCCTGAAGGAAATCCGCGAACGGCTGGGCTTTCTCAATAATGTGGGGCTCGAATACCTGACCCTTTCCCGCAATGCCGGCACGCTTTCGGGCGGCGAAAGCCAGCGCATCCGGCTGGCCAGCCAGATCGGCAGCGGGCTGACGGGCGTGCTCTACGTGCTTGATGAGCCCTCGATCGGCCTGCACCAGCGCGATAACGGGCGGCTTCTGCAAACGCTGAAAAACCTGCGCGATCAGGGCAATACCGTGATCGTGGTGGAGCATGACGAAGAGGCGATCCGCGAGGCCGATTACGTGTTTGATATCGGGCCGGGCGCGGGGGTTCATGGCGGGCAGATCGTTTCTCACGGCACGCCCGGCCAGATCGCGGGTGACAGCGCGTCGATCACCGGCCAGTACCTCAACGGCACCCGCGAGATCGCGGTGCCCGCCGAGCGCCGGAAAGGCAACGGCAAGAAGGTGACGGTGGTGAAGGCCAGCGGGAACAACCTGCGCGATGTCACTGCAGAGTTCCCCCTGGGCAAGTTCGTCTGCGTCACCGGCGTGTCCGGCGGCGGAAAATCCACGCTGACGGTCGAGACATTGTTCAAGACCGCCTCGATGCGGCTCAACGGCGCGCGGCAGACCCCGGCGCCCTGCGAAACGATCAAGGGGCTCGAACATCTCGACAAGGTGATCGATATCGATCAGCGCCCGATCGGGCGCACGCCGCGTTCGAACCCCGCCACCTATACCGGCGCCTTCACCCCGATCCGCGATTGGTTCGCGGGGCTGCCGGAGGCCAAGGCGCGGGGCTACAAGCCGGGGCGCTTCAGCTTCAACGTCAAAGGTGGGCGTTGCGAAGCCTGCCAGGGCGATGGCGTGATCAAGATCGAGATGCACTTTCTGCCCGATGTCTACGTGACCTGCGAAACCTGCGGCGGCGCGCGCTATAACCGCGAGACGCTGGAGATCAAATTCAAGGGCAAGAGCATCGCCGATGTGCTTGATATGACTGTGGAAGACGCGCAGGAGTTCTTTAAGGCGGTGCCCGCGATCCGCGAAAAGATGGATGCGCTGGTGCGCGTGGGGCTGGGCTATATCAAGGTGGGCCAGCAGGCCACAACGCTTTCGGGCGGAGAAGCGCAGCGCGTGAAGCTTTCGAAGGAACTCGCCAAACGTTCGACGGGGCGCACGTTGTATATTCTCGATGAGCCAACGACGGGGCTGCATTTCGAGGATGTGCGCAAGCTGCTCGACGTGCTGCATGAGCTGGTGGACCAGGGGAACACCGTGGTGGTGATCGAGCACAATCTCGACGTGGTGAAAACCGCCGACTGGATCATCGATATCGGCCCCGAAGGCGGCGATGGTGGTGGCGAGATCGTGGCGGCGGGCACGCCCGAAGATGTGGCGGGCGTCGCGCGCAGCCATACCGGGCGGTACCTCAAGGAGATGCTGGGCGCGAAGGCGGTGGCGGCGGAGTAAGGCGCAGGTTTACCGCGCTTTGATCCATGCTGCGCCCTGTGCCGCTGGGCGCCAAACGTGAGCCGCGCTGGCCCGTGGGGGGTGCTGCCCCCAAGATCAGTGCGCTTTATTCCGGCAACCCC
The DNA here is from genome assembly GCA_028285485.1 of Paracoccaceae bacterium. Taxonomy (GTDB): domain Bacteria; phylum Pseudomonadota; class Alphaproteobacteria; order Rhodobacterales; family Rhodobacteraceae; genus JANQPC01. The sequence continues at coordinate 69,824 of JANQPC010000072.1, forward strand.
GCCTGACCTTCACCCGCTGCGTGCGGCGTCAGCCAAAGCGCCGCGCCGTGGGGGCGGGCCAGCGCCCGCCCGGCACCTTCGGCCTGTTCCGGGCGCCAGGAGCGGGCGCGGAACTGGGCAGATTGCGGCCCCGGCTGCCTCGGTTACCCCCGCGCGACCCTCGAAAGCGCGCCTGCGAGATCGCCGTAGCCCGTGAACCGCCGCTCGAAAGCAAGCCCCAGCGCATCGGCGCAGGCGCGGGCCTTCTCGGTCAGCGCCGGATCGTCGGTTTGCGCCTGATAGACGAGGGTCTCGTAATTGCCGAAATACATCTCGCGCAGCTCCGGGTGGCGGTCGAGGCCCAGGGGCTTTGTCACGAAGGCATCGAACTGGCGCACGAGAAAATCGGTGAGGTAGAAGGCGCGGAACTCCTCCTCCGCACGTGCCGCGAAGGCCGCGTTGCCTTCAAAAAACGAATAGCAATGGGGGCCTTCAACCATCTCCACCCCCAGTTCCTTGCACAAATCCGATAATCTGCCGCCTGTCCCGCAATCGGCGTAAACCACGAAGATCGTCTCGTAGGCCGCGCGGTGTTTTTCCACGGCGGTGCGCACCGCGGCGGGGATGTCATCGGGTGTGTTGTGCAGAATCGCGGGCAGGCAGGCGAGATCGAGGTGATCCCAGCCATTGGCCGCGGTGAGATCGAGGATCTCGCGCGCAAGCGCCCCGCAGGCCAGAAGCAGAACGCGGCCCTTATGCGCCGGGGCGAGCCCGGTTTCCGTCAGCGCTGCGGAATCGAGGCTCACCGCCGCCTCTGATGCCGGGCGCGCGGGCCGATGTGCCAGAGGAGCGCGGCAAGAAGCGCGGCCAGCCCGGCGGCCCCAAACGCGGGCCGGATCGACGTGAGCTGCGGCGCAACGGCTGCGGCCAGAGCCACAGTCAGCGCGGCGCCGGAGAGCGCGATGGCGAGGATGAGGGCGAAGCGTGCGGGTGTCATAACTCCAATATGGGGCGCCGGGCTTCGGGGCGAAAGGGGCGCCGTTTGGCGGCAAGAGGCGCAGGCCCCTCGCGCGCCCCGGGGGTAACTTTCAAGAAAAGAAGATCAAGGAGCGAGCGCCTCGTTGAAGAAGGCGATGAGACGGGCGTTCAGATCCTCGTGGAACGCCGCGCGATCGAACCCATCGGCATCGACGCAGACCATGTTCCAGATCTGCGGATTGATCTCCTGAAGGCGCGGGTTGCAGGGCGCCATGAAGGCGAAATGCCCGGCGTCGGCGGTAACCTCCGAAGCCGCGCCGAGCGCTTCGGCCACGGGGCCGCCATTGGTTTTGTGAGGCACGCGGGCATCCTCGGTGCCCGACCAGATCAGCACCGGCAGATCGATCGCGGCCAGCCGATCCGCCCCGAAGGCAAAGCCGAGGCCGGGCGCGGCCAGCGCCAGCGCGCCGAGGCGCGGATCGCCCGCATGGGGCGCGATCTCGGCTTCCAGAGCGGGGGTCAGGCCATCCATCATGCCCACGCGGCAGACGAACTCCTCCGGCGCGCTTGCGCAATGGGCAGCGGCGCGTGCGAGATCGGGCACCGCGCCGCCCGCCACAAGCCCGGTATAACCGCCTGCCGAGAAGCCGAAAAACCCGATGCGCGTGGCGTCGATCATCCCGCCGCCGCGCCACACGCCAAGCATATGATCCAGCGCGGCGGTGATATCGGCGGGGCGCGAAACGCTCCATTCCGCCACAGAAGCGCTTTCGTCCTCGCTGTTATTGCCGGGATGCTCGGGGGCGATCACCGCATAGCCCGCCCCGGCGAGCGCCAGCGCGGTGTGGGCATGGCCCCCCATCCAGCCGCCGTCGCCGTGAGAGATCACGATCAGCGGCAGCGGCGCGCCTGCGGGATCGGCGCCAAGCGCGAGCGCCTGGCGGAAGGGCGTGTTGGGCTCGACGGGCGGCGCGGCCTCGGTGGGATACCAGAGCCCCGCGGCCATCGGCGGATCTGTCGGCAGCATCAGCCGCTCAAATCCCGCCGCGCGGGCGGCGCCGGGAAGCAGGGCAGCGGAAAGGGCGGTGGCTAGGGCAAGAGCGGCGCGCAAGAATCGCATGGCAACCTCCTGGCATTCGCGCAGAGCCTACGCGCGGGCGTGCCCCCGGCGCGCCGCGCCACGCCGCCGCAGCTAGGTGCGAAGCGAGGCGAGATCGATCACGAAGCGGTACTTTACGTCACCCGAGATCACCCGTTCCCACGCGCCGTTGATCGCATCCATCCCGATCAGCTCGATATCGGAGACGATGCCGTGCTGGCCGCAGAAATCGAGCATCTCCTGAGTTTCCGCGATCCCGCCGATGAGCGAGCCTGCAAGCCGCTTCCGCCCGCGGATGAGCCCGCCGCCATGCACCTCCAGGGGCTCGATCGCGCCGACAAGCACCATGGTGCCATTGCGCTTGAGAAGGCCCAGGTAGGGCGTTGTGTCATGGCCCACGGGGATGGTGTTGAGAAGAAAATCGAAGCTGCCCGCCGCGGCCTCCATCGCGCCGTGATCCTTTGAGATCAGAACGCTCTTTGCCCCAAGCCGGGTGGCATCGGCGCCCTTTTCGGGCGAGGTGGTGATCATCACAACCTCGGCGCCCATCGCATGAGCAAGCTTCACGCCCATATGGCCCAGCCCGCCAAGGCCGATCACACCCACCTTCTGGCCGGGGCCCACGCCCCAATGGGCGAGCGGCGAGTAGCTTGTGATTCCCGCGCAAAGAAGGGGCGCGGCGCCGGCGGGATCCAGCCCCTCGGGCACGCGCAGCACGAAGGCTTGATCCACGGTGACCGCCGTTGAATAGCCGCCATAGGTAAGATGCCCCGGCATCTTGAGATCCTCGCGCCCGTAGGTGGCGGTAAAGCCTGCCTCGCAGAACTGCTCTTCCCCATCCGCGCAGGCCGGGCAGGTGCGGCAACTATCGACCATGCAGCCCACCGCGACCGTATCGCCCACGGCAAAGCGGGTGACGGCGCTGCCAATCTCGGTCACATGGCCCACGATCTCATGGCCGGGCACGATGGGGTAGCTCGACCGCCCCCAATCGTTGCGCGCGATGTGAATATCGGTGTGGCAGACGCCGCAGAAATCGATCTCGATCCGCACGTCTTCCGCGCCCGTGGCGCGGCGCGGGATCGTCATCGGTGCAAGCGGGGCATCTGCCGCATCGGTGCCGTAGGCAGGAACAGTCGTTGTCATAACATCTCTTTCGTGGGTTCGCGCGGCCGTGGCTTGTGTGCGGCGCGCGGCTGGGCGAGAAAGCCGTACCTGCGCCGTTTGGGGGACCATGCCCATGAAAATCGCCACCTTCAATATCAACGGCATCAAGGCGCGGGTGCAGGCGCTGTCTGACTGGCTGGATGACGCGGCGCCTGACGTGGCTTTGCTGCAAGAGATCAAATCCATTGACGAGAACTTTCCCCGCGAGCTTTTCGAGGAGAAGGGTTACAACGTGGAAACCCACGGCCAGAAATCCTTCAACGGCGTGGCGATCCTGTCGAAATACCCGCTGGAAGACGTGGTGCGCGGGCTGCCGGGCGATGAAAGCGATGAACAGGCGCGCTGGATCGAGGCCACGGTCGTGGGCAGCCGAGCGGTGCGGATCTGCGGACTTTATCTGCCGAACGGCAACCCTGCGCCCGGGCCGAAATACGACTACAAGCTTGCGTGGATGGAACGGCTTGAGGCGCGCGCGCGGGCGCTGCTGGAGGCCGAAGAGCCCGCGCTGATGGCCGGCGATTACAATGTAATCCCGCAGGATGAAGATGCCGCGCGGCCCGAGGTGTGGCATACCGATGCGCTGGCGATGCCTCAGACGCGCGCGGCCTATCGGCGGATCCTGAACCTGGGCTTCACCGAAGCCTTTCGGACCCGCGTGCCGGGCCCGGGGCATTACAGTTTCTGGGATTACCAGGCGGGGGCTTGGGACAGGAACGATGGCATCCGCATTGATCACCTGCTGCTCACCCCGCAATGCGCCGATCTTCTGCGCGATACCGGGATCGATGCGGAAATCCGCGGGCGCGAGAAACCCTCGGATCACGTGCCGGTCTGGATCGAGATTGAGGCTTAGGGGCCGTCGCTCGCTTTAGGGTTGACGGGTGGGGGCGGCGGCGGGACACTTCCCATGCTGCCCCATGAGAGTGATCGCTGCCGCTTTACTGGCGACGCTTGTCGCCGCGCCCGCCGCCGAAGCCGCCTGCCGTATCGCGGGGGCGAAGTGCCTGACGCCTGAAAAGCGGGCGGACGCGCCGCGCTATGCGGTGGGCGAGGCGCTGCCCCGGGGCAAATACACCGTGCTTCTGAACACCGAATATTACGGGCTGCCGCCCACCGATGGCACGTTTTGGTATTTCAAGGTGGATCGCCGGGTGCTGAAGGTGGAGCCGCGCACGATGGAAGTGCTGGAAGATGTCACCCGCGCGGCCTCGCGCGCCGTTTGGTAAACGCCTTAATTCGCGCGCCCGCGATGCGGATCTGGAAACAGTTCCGTCTACGGGCCTGAGTTTTCCTGCGATTGTCGCGCAGTTAACCCTAAATTAACGGAATTTCTTCCCCGGTCGCCACATTCCCGCCATATCTCTGCCCGGTTAACGAGTGTTTGGCGTGAGGGTGACATGCCGGAAATTATTAGTGGCTTGGCCGTAGCGGTGTTGGCGTTTGTGGCAGTATGGATGTGGCGGCGCAAACTGCGCCTGCAGCGGGAAGCAGATGCACGGGATCGGGCCCGGATGATGGCGGCGCTGCGCTGGAAGCCCGTGAACCCCGCTGTGCCGCGCCTTGTGGCGCCGCGCCGTGTGGCTTCGGTGGGAACGCGGGCCGGGGAGCGGCTGAGCTTCTAGCCCATCCCGGGGTGGCGGTGCGTCCACGCCGAAATGCCCACAATGAGACGGCCGCGGGCGTTTCGCGCGCGGCCCCCAGCATTAGAACGCGGCGCGCCGCCGCGCCGCCCAGAGCGCGTGCGCATAGGCAAGCGCTGCCATCTGGCCTGCCACTACCGAGGGCCAGATCAGCGGGATCTGCGCATCGATGTATTTTTGCGGCCCGTAGGAGACGAGAGCGGCCAGCACGGCCAGCACGCCGGTGATGCGGCCCGCCAGATGCTCCACCGGGCCGAGGATCAGCGATACGATCGTAACGGCCAGCGCCGCGCCGAGAAATGGCGCGATTGCGAAGGGCGCCACCGTTAGCGGCGGGTGCGGCGGGGTTTGCGTGTAGAGCGATAAAAGCATCACCACCTGAAGGACGATCAGTGCAATCAGCGCGGCGCGGGCCTGTAAGGTGGGGAAATGGGGGTATCGGGTATCCGTCATGGCAGCCTCCAAAAGCGTAAAGATGTGTACGGTTGCGTATTCCGTAAACATGTGTACGGTTTCTGTCAAGCACCGATCCCGGAGGCCCCATGCCCGCGCGCTCAAACCCCGCGAGTTCAAAAACCTACCGCCGCGCCGAACGCGAAGCGCGCATTGCCGAGGCGGCCTATGCGCTTCTGGAAGAAAAGGGGTTTGCCGGTACCTCGATGTTGGCCATCGCGCGCCGGGCGCGGGCCTCGAACGAAACGCTTTATAACTGGTACGGTGATAAGACGGGGCTCTTCAAAGCGCTGATCCTGCGCAACAGCGCCGATCTGCGCGCATTGCTCGATGCAGCGCCCGAGGGCGCCCCCGCGATAGAAACGCTGCGGGCGACAGGCCCGGTTCTTCTAAGCCTGCTTCTGGGCGACCGCGCGATTGCGCTGAACCGGGCCGCCGCGGCGGACGCAACTGGCACGCTGGGGCAGGCGCTGGCCGAGGCGGGCCGGGAAACGGTTTTGCCACGGATCACCGCGCTGATCGCACGGGCGGGCGCCGAGGGTGCGCTGGCGATTGAAACGGCGGACGGCGCGGCGGACACCTATATCCGCCTTCTCGTGGGCGATCAGCAGATCCGCCGGGCCATCGGCGCGCTGCCGGAGCCTGGGGAGGCCGAGATTGCGGCCCGGGCCGCCACCGCCTTCGCCCAGTTCTGCGCACTCTCGGCCCCCCGGCGCGGCTGAGCGCTTTCTTGCGGGGCGCGCCGCGCGGCCCTATATTTCGCCCGATACGCAAAGGAAGGCGCCAGCCATGGATCTTGCCCTACCCCCGAAAGTGACAGACCGCGCCTTTGAGCGGCTGGCCGAGATCAATGAGGCCGAAGCGATGCCGAAAGCGCTGCGCGTGGCGGTGGAGGGCGGCGGCTGTTCGGGCTTTCAATACGATATCAGCCTTGATGAGCCCTCGGAGGACGATCTGGTGCTTGAGGGCGCGGGCCAGAAGGTGGTGGTGGATAGCGTTTCGCTGCCCTTCCTGGCCAATGCGGTGATCGATTTTTCCGAGGAACTGATCGGCGCCCGCTTTACCATCGAAAACCCCAACGCCACCTCAAGCTGCGGCTGCGGCACCTCCTTCTCCATGTAGATCCGGGCCCGGTCGTTCCGGGCCGGCGGTGCCAGCGGGGGCATGGACAGCCCGCGCGATCCGGGGCATGGCACGCGCATGCCTGACCGCCCGGAGGATGCCATGGGTGACGTGCCCCTGACCCGAGACGAAATTGCCGATGCCCATGCGGCCATTGCCCCCCATGTGCGCCGCACGCCGGTGATCGAGGTGGCCGCGGCCGATCTAGGCCTCGATGCCGCGCTGCCCCCAGTGGCGCTGAAGCTCGAACAGCTTCAGCACACCGGCAGTTTCAAGGCCCGCGGCGCGGTGCTGAACCTGATGCGGCGGAAGGTGCCCCCGGCGGGCGTTGTGGGCGCCTCGGGCGGCAATCACGGCGCCGCACTGGCCTATGCGGCGCGGGCGGCGGGCGTTCCGGCCACCGTTTTCGTGTTCGATTTCACGCCCAAGGCGAAGGCGGATCGGATCCGCAGCTACGGCGCCGATGTGCGGCCCGTTTCGGGCGGCTTCGATGCGCTGATGGCCGAGACCCATGGTTTTGCCGAAGAAACGGGCGCGCTTCTCGTACACGCCTTTGATCAGCGCGAAACGCTGATGGGGCAGGGCACGGTGGCGCGC
>JANQPC010000076.1 GCA_028285485.1 Paracoccaceae bacterium
GCGCCGGGCCGCGATCAGCGCGGCGCGGATCGCGGGCGCGGGTGCCAGCGCCATGCGCACCGGGCCGAGCCGGGCCTCAAGCGCAGGGCGCAGGCGCTGAAACCCCGCGGGCCGCGCCGTGGCCACGAGGGTCACGGCCCCGGCGCGGCGCACCGGCACCAGATCCTGGCGCAGGCAGGCATCGGCGCCGATCCGGTCAATCAGCCGCGGATCGGGCCGGTCACGCGCCAGATCGATCTCGCGCGCCCCGCGCTGGCGGGCGAGCGCGTGGTTGATCGCGCGCGGATCGGCAAAGCCGCGGCGGGTGAGGATCTGGCCCAGCCGGGTGCCCGGCGCCCGCGCCTGGGCATTGAGCGCGCGATTGAGGTTTCCGGGCGTAACCGCGCCGGCGCGGAGCAGCAGATCGCCCAGCCGCCGGGCGGGCGGTGCGGGGCGTTCGGGGGCGGCGGGTTCGTGCGAAAGGGGGGCAGGAAGAGGGGCGTTCATGGTCAGGCAGTCGAGGTCAGTTCCGCCACGCTTGCCCGCGTTTGGTTAACAGCTTCTTAACGCCTGTTCGGCAGGGCGCCCCCTGCGCGGCATCGCCACAGGGGCGGGCCCGACGGCCCCCGTCAGCCGTGCGCGGCGATGGCGCCCGCGAAGCGCTCGAACAGGTAGTAACTGTCCTGCGGGCCGGGGCTTGCCTCGGGGTGATACTGCACCGAAAACACCGGGCGGTCGGCCAGCCGGATCCCGCAATTTGAGCCATCAAACAGCGAAACATGGGTTTCGATCACGCCTTCTGGCAGCGTTTGGCTATCCACCGTAAAGCCATGATTCATAGAGGTGATTTCCACCTTCCCTGTTTCGAGATCCTTCACCGGATGGTTGGCGCCGTGATGGCCGTGGTTCATCTTCACCGTCTCTGCACCAAGCGCCAGGGCCAGCATCTGGTGGCCGAGGCAAATCCCGAAGACGGGGATATCGGTGCGCTCCAGCACCTCGCGGATCATCGGCACGGCATAGGCGCCGGTGGCGGCGGGATCGCCCGGGCCGTTGGAGAGGAACACGCCTTCGGGGTTCTGCGCGAGCACGTCTTCGGCGGTGGCGGTGGCGGGCAGAACGGTGACATCGCAGCCGGCACTCGCCAGGCAGCGCAGGATGTTGCGCTTGGCGCCGTAATCGATGGCCACCACCTTGCGGCCGGGCGCCGCGCGCCTGGTGTAACCCTCGGGCCAGGCCCAGCGCATCTCATCCCAACGGTAGGATTGCGCGCAGGTGACATCCTTCGCCAGGTCCAGCCCTTCGAGCCCCGGAAAGCCCCGCGCCTCGGCCACAAGCCGTTCGATATCGAACTTGCCTTCGGGATCGTGGGCAAGCGACACATGGGGTGCGCCCTGCTGGCGGATTGCGCGGGTGAGCCGCCGGGTATCCAGCGCGCCGATCCCGATCCGCCCCGTGCGGGCGAGCCAATCGCCCAGCGGCCCGGCGGCGCGCCAGTTCGAAGGGTCCGTGGGATCCCATTTCACCACCATGCCCGCGGCAACGGGGCTTGCGGTTTCGTCATCCTCCGGATTCACGCCCACATTGCCGATATGGGGGAACGTGAAGGTGACGATCTGGCCGGCATAGGAGGGATCGGTCATGATCTCCTGATACCCCGACATTGCGGTGTTGAAGCAAAGCTCGGCCGTGGTTTCGCCCGTGGCCCCGAACCCCCGGCCGTAGAAGAGCGTACCATCGGCAAGCGCGAGGCAGGCGGTGGGGTGTGCGGGCATGGCCAAGCTCCGGCATCTGGGAAATCTGGCGGACACTACGGGGGCCGCGCGAGGCCGTCAAGCCGTGGGGCTTATCGTGTTTTCTATGAAAAACAAAAGGTTATGGGCGAGATGCCCGCCCTTGTCAGCGCCGGGTGGCGCGCCTATGTTGAGCCTTCGTTGGTTTTCAGGGGATGAGGCCTGGGAATGGGCATGAGAGATCGCGTGAGCGATGCGCTGAAAGGCGCGATGAAGGCGAAGGATACGGGCCGGCTTTCCACGCTGCGCCTGATCAATGCGGCCATCAAGGATCGGGACATTGCGCTGCGCGGCGAGGGCCGCGAAGACGGTGTAGGCGATGCCGAGGTGATGGCCATCCTTGGCAAGATGGTGAAGCAGCGCCAGGAAAGCGCGCGCGCCTATGAAGAGGGCGGGCGGCTGGAGCTTGCCGATAAGGAGCGCGCGGAAATCACCGTGATCGAGGATTTCCTGCCGCGGCAGCTGGATGAGGCCGAGATCACCAAGGCGATCGACAGCGCCATCCGCAGCGAAGGCGCGGATTCGATCCGCGATATGGGCAAGGTCATGGGCGCGCTGAAATCGCGCTATACGGGCCAGATGGATTTCGGGCGCGTGGGCCCGATGGTGAAAGAGCGGCTGGCCTGAAGCGGGCCGCTTGCTGCCCTTTTTTGGGGGGGGCGCCGTCTTTCGGGGAATTGCGGGGAAAAAAGTGCGGCGCCTTCGGCGTGGCCGCGCGATAGCTCGCCTAGGGGCTGCGGCCATATCCCATTTAAGGCCGGGGCATGGCGGGGCTGGCTTACGGGCCGGGAAAGCCCTTCAGTTGCGCGAGCTTTTCCTCCAGCGTGCCGTGAAGCTGGGCGCGTTCCTCGGGGCTGAGAAAGGCGCCAAGCTCCACTTCGCGCCCGCCGCCCTTCAGCGTGAGATAGTTCTCCACCGGCCCGCCCTCGGGGTGCAGATGAAGGCTGACCCAATGGGGGTTGGCCTCCCAGTCCTGCCGTGCGCCCCGGGCGCTGATGCGCACAAGCTCCAGCCGGTTGGGCCAGAAGGTAAGCTCTTCGGTGAGCTGGGCGGCGCGGCGGCTCTGGTGGATGGCAAACCAGACTCCGGCGATGGCAGCGGCGAAGAAGGGCAGGATGGCCCAGAGGATCGGGGTGCCTAGCACCGCGATCAGTGGCAGCAGGATAAAACCCAGCGTGGCCGCCATGAAGCCCACGAAGCCCTCCGGGCTGAGCGATTGGTGCGGCTCCAGCCGAAGCCGGGCCAGCGGCGGCTCGGGCGTGGTGGCGGCGGGGTCTGTCCAGCGATAGGGCATGGCGGGGCGCGTCGGGTTTGAGTGGTGAGAAAGGTAGGCGCGGGGCGCGCGAGGGAAAGCGGAATGTCTGTCGCAGGGCGCGCCCGGTTTTTGGGGCCGGGCGCGTGCGGGAGCCGGTTCGAAACCGCGCCGCTCTGCCGCTCCGCCCAGGGTGCGTTCCGCATGGCGGTTCGCGGAAGGAAATGCGGGGCCGTCTGTCCGGCGCAAGGGTCCGCCGCCCAAATGAGAAGGGCCCGCGGCGATGCGCGGGCCCTCAAAAGCGTTTGGTCGTGCCGCCCTAGTGGGCCGCGCCGCGATCCCAGTCTTCCTGCTTCGGAAGGGTTTCGAACGTATGTTCCGGCGGCGGGGAGGGCAGGGTCCACTCCAGCGTATCGGCATGCTCGTTCCAGTAATTGTTCTCTGTCACCCGCCGCCCGTAAAGCAGCGTGTAGGCAATCACGCCGATGAAGAAGACGAACGAGGCAAAGGCGATGAACGCGCCGATCGACGAGATCCAGTTCCAGTAGGCGAAGGCTTCCGGATAATCGATATACCGGCGCGGCATGCCGTTCCGGCCCAGGAAGTGCTGCGGGAAGAAGGTGAGGTTCGAGCCGATGAACATCGTCCAGAAATGCACCTGGCCCGCCCATTCGGGATACTGCCGGCCCGACATCTTGCCGATGTAGAAATAGATCCCGGCGAAGATACAGAACACGGCCCCGAGGCTCATCACATAATGGAAGTGGGCCACCACGTAATAGGTATCGTGATAGGCACGGTCCACGCCCGCCTGGCTGAGCACGATGCCGGTAACGCCGCCGACCGTGAACAGGAACAGGAAGCCGAAGGCCCAGAGCATGGGCGTTTTCAGCTCTACGGATCCGCCCCACATCGTGGCGATCCAGGAGAAGATCTTTACGCCCGTGGGCACGGCGATCACCATGGTGGCGAGCATGAAGTAGGTTTGCTGCGTCAGGCTCATCCCCACCGTGTACATGTGGTGCGCCCAGACAACGAAGCCGAGCGCCCCGATCGCGATCATCGCCCAGACCATCGGCAGGTAGCCGAAGATCGGTTTGCGCGAGAATGTGGCGATCACGTGGCTGATGATGCCGAAGCCCGGAATGATGATGATGTAGACTTCCGGGTGCCCGAAGAACCACAGGATATGCTGGTAGAGCACCGGATCGCCGCCACCTGCGGGATCGAAGAAGGCGAAGCCGAAGTTCCGATCCATCAGGAGCATGGTGATCGCCCCGGCCAGAACGGGCAGCGCGAGCAGGATCATCCATGCGGTCACGAAAATCGACCAGGCGAAAAGGGGCACTTTGAAGAGCGTCATGCCCGGCGCGCGCATGTTCAGGAAGGTGGTGATCATGTTGATCGCGCCGAGGATCGATGAGGCGCCGGAGACGTGGACGGCGAAGATCGCCAGATCCATCGAGAAGCCGCCTTCGGTTGTGGAAAGCGGCGGGTAGAGGACCCAGCCCACGCCCGAGCCCGATTGCCCGTTGCCGCCGGGCGACAGGATCGAGGCAACCGCAAGCGCCGTACCGGCCACATAGAGCCAGAACGAAAGGTTGTTCAGCCGCGGAAACGCCATATCGGGCGCGCCGATCTGCAAGGGCATGAAATAGTTGCCAAAACCGCCGAAAAGCGCCGGGATCACCACGAAGAACATCATCAGGATGCCGTGGCCGGTGATCAACACGTTCCAGAGATGGCCGTTCGGCGTGCATTCGCCCGCCGCCGCCGCCGTCATCCGTGCGCCTTCAAGGCACATGTACTGAACGCCGGGATCCATCAGTTCCATCCGCATGTAAACGGTGAAGGCTACAGCGATGAACCCAACCACGCCGGAGGTGACGAGGTAGAGAATACCGATATCTTTGTGGTTGGTGGACATGAACCAGCGGGTGAAGAACCCGCGTTCGTCATGCGCCTCATGCCCGTGAACGGTGGCGTCGGCCATTCGATGCTCCAGATTGCAGTGCCCGCGGGCTGTTCGCTAGTTCCACGGTTTATCGGGATGTCTTCTAATTTGATAGGGTAGGCAGGGCAACATAACATAGTGCTACGCGTGCGGAAAAAGTGTCTCACCCTTCCCCGGCCGGGGCCCTTTGGCGCGACGGCGGGCGGGCGTCAGGCCCGGGCGGGGATATACCAATCATCGAATGCGCTGAGATCTTCGAGGATCCGGGCATAGCCGTTCCCGGTAAGCAGGGCGTGGATGTCGGCGCGGCGGTCGGTGAAGTTGTGCTCCACCGTGATCAGGTTGAACCGGTAGCGGGCGAAATCGAAGGCGTCGAGGATCTCGAATTCGCTGCCCTCGGTATCCACGGAGAGATAGTCGATCACCTCCGGGGCGCCGTGGCCGTCAAGCAGATCGCGCAGCGAGACGGTTTCCACCTGGATGCGTTCGTGATCGCGCCGTTTGGGCGCGTGCTGATCGCTCTCGCCGAACCCCGCGATCGTGGAAAGGGTGCGGGAGCGGGACATTTCGAATGTGAGCGTTGCGCCGCTTTCGCGCCACACGCAGCGTTCGTCAATGATGCAGCTTCGCTTGCGCCGGAGCTTCTTGTGCCAGCCGATGGCCGGTTCGGCCAGGATACCCGTCCAGCCGAAGGTTTTTTCCAGTAGATTGGTATTGCTGTATTTTTCGCCGTCGGTTGCGCCAAATTCCACGAAGTATCCGTTGCGCTTGAAGCGGGCGACGACGAGGGCCAGCAGATCCTGTTTAAGCTGGCCGCGGAGGATCAGGCCCTCAGCGGCGCTTTCATCGAGGAACCCGCGCCGGATCTCTGCGACGGAGAGTGGGGCCGGATCAGGCCGCGACCGTTTATCCGGGATGTCGTGTTGCTCCACCTGCGCCCCTTCGTTTGCTGCCCGGCCCTTGCTCCACCCCGGCGGGTGCGGGCAGGTTTGCCCGAATGACGGGCCCGATCAAGCGGCCCCGGCCCGCCGCCTTATCCCGCCGCGCGGTGGCTGCGGGCGAGGGCGGCGGTGAGAAGCCGCGCCTCGTGGGCCTTGAGCGAGGGGGCCGCGGGTGCGGCCACGGGGAACATCGATTGCAGTTCCAGCCGGGTTATCGCGGCGAGCGTGCCCATGCCGGTGGCGCCGGGGTAGAAGCTTTCGCTGAGAAGCCCCGCGGCATCGACGATCCGGTGGCCATCGAAGACAATGTGGTAATAGGTGATCTCGGCACAAGGCGCCCGGGTGATGCCAGGGGCCCCCACAAGATGCACGGCGGGCACAAGGCAGGGCGAGGTGCCGAAGAGAAGCTCGGCCTCGGGCAAATCGAGCCGGATCCGGTGTTGCGCGGAAACGCGCACCGTTTCGCGATTGCCAAGTGCGCCCGCCGCGATCTGCACCGGCGCGCGGGCGCCCTGGCCATCGCCAGGGCTGACGAGCACGCGGGCCACCGGCGCCGCGGGGTCTTCAAGCGTCCAGACCGGATCGCCTTCTGCGAGCGCCTCCACCGCGCGGGGGCCTTCTGGCGTGGCAAGCCGCGTGCCCTCGGCGAAGCAGACGGCGAATGTGTTGTAGCGGGTGGTGCCTGTATTGCTGCCGGCAACCTTCACATAGCTCGTGCCGGGGGTCAGGAACTGATCGGTGCCGAAGCCCCAGATATCGGCGAAGTTGCCGTTCTGCGAAAGTACCGTGAGGGTTATTGTGGGGCCCGTGGGGCTGCCGCCCGCATCGAGCGCGCGGATCTCGATGATCGATTCCGCCTCCACCTCGGTGCCGTTCGCCACCAGCCCGCCGCCATCTGTGATCACGTGATCTGCGGCTTCATCATCGTCGAAGCGCCCGCCGCGGAACGTATCGTCCAGCGTGACGGACTGTGCCGAAAAGCCGGGCTGGTAGGTGAAGATCGTGCCGTCGGGTGTGCTGGAGTTGTTCACGATCGGATTGCCGGGCGTTCCGCTTGGTGAACTTGGATCGATCAGCAGCGATGCGTTATCGAATGCGAAGAATGTTCTGAGAACCACGCGATGCCGTTCCGCTTGCCATCTGCCCCGTACCCGGGCGCACCCTGCCAGACGGCTTGGGCGGCGTAAAGCGAGGGCGCCGCGCAGCGGGATGACCGGCGCGGCGCCGCCGGGCGCGCTGCATTGCAGGCGCCGGTAACGGGCGCGAAAACCGGGCGCGGCGCGGGTTCTGCGGGCGGCTGCGGCACAGGGCAAAAAACGCTTTGGCAAGGCGTGTCTGCCCCTGTTGACACCCTAACAGACTCCTTCTATATCGCGCGCACTTTGGCGACGGGGCAGCCCGACAGCCGACACCGAACTTGAGTGGTCACGATCCGGCACACCTGCCCGATCCTCTGAAGACCCACCGCGTCGCGCCCGCGATCAGGGCGCGGTTGCGGTTTTTCCTGTTTTGCGGACGCGCAGGGCAGAGTTGAGCGACAATCGGGATGCGGCGCGCGCCTCCCACCGAGACGAGATGAGCACGGGGATAGAACCGGAATGCCAACGATCCAGCAGCTGATCCGCAAGCCGCGGCAGCCGAAAGTGAAACGCTCGAAATCGCTGCACCTGGAGGGATGCCCCCAGAAGCGCGGCGTGTGCACGCGCGTCTATACCACCACGCCGAAGAAGCCGAACTCGGCCATGCGGAAGGTGGCCAAGGTGCGGCTGACGAACGGCTACGAGGTGATCAGCTACATCCCCGGCGAAAGCCACAATCTTCAAGAACACTCCGTTGTTCTGATCCGCGGCGGCCGGGTGAAAGACCTTCCGGGCGTGCGCTACCACATTCTGCGCGGCGTGCTTGACACGCAGGGCGTGAAAGACCGCAAGCAGCGCCGCTCGAAATACGGCGCCAAGCGTCCGAAGTAAGAGGAAGCAAAGATGTCCCGCCGCCACGCTGCTGAAAAACGCGAAGTTCTCCCCGACGCCAAGTTTGGCGACCGGGTGCTAACGAAATTCATGAACAACCTGATGGTCGACGGAAAGAAATCCGTCGCCGAGCGCATCGTCTACAGCGCCTTTGACCGGGTGGAAGACAAGCTCAAGCGCGCCCCGGTGGAAGTGTTCCACGAAGCGCTCGACAACATCAAACCCTCTGTCGAAGTGCGCTCCCGCCGGGTGGGTGGCGCCACCTACCAGGTGCCTGTGGAAGTGCGCCCCGAGCGCCGCGAAGCGCTTGCGATCCGCTGGCTGATCACCGCCAGCCGCGGCCGCAACGAGAACACGATGGAAGAACGCCTCGCGGGCGAGCTGCTCGATGCCGTTAATGGCCGCGGCACCGCCGTGAAGAAGCGTGAAGACACCCACAAGATGGCCGACGCCAACAAGGCGTTCAGCCATTACCGCTGGTAACCCCTAAGCCTTAGGACCCCTCCCATGGCACGCGATTATCCCCTCGAGCGCTACCGCAACTTCGGCATCATGGCGCATATCGACGCCGGTAAGACGACGACGACCGAGCGCATCCTCTTCTACACCGGCAAATCCTACAAAATCGGCGAGGTGCATGATGGCGCCGCGACGATGGACTGGATGGAGCAGGAGCAGGAGCGCGGCATCACGATCACCTCGGCGGCTACGACCACGTTCTGGCAGCGCCAGGAGGATCCCAGCGCCGAGGGCACCTCGGACACCAAGTTCCGCTTCAACATTATCGACACGCCTGGCCACGTGGATTTCACGATCGAGGTCGAGCGCTCGCTGGCGGTGCTTGACGGCGCCGTGGCGCTTTTGGACGGCAATGCCGGTGTTGAGCCGCAAACCGAAACCGTCTGGCGCCAGGCGGATCGTTACAAGGTTCCCCGCCTCGTCTTCGTAAATAAGATGGACAAGATCGGCGCCGATTTCTTCAACTGCGTGCATATGGTGAAGGATCGCACGGGCGCCACCCCGGTGCCGGTGAACTTTCCCATCGGGGCCGAAGACCAGCTTGAAGGCATCGTTGACCTGATCACCATGGAAGAATGGGTGTGGCAGGGCGAAGATCTGGGCGCCTCCTGGGTGCGCCAGCCGATCCGCGACGATCTGAAAGCCACCGCCGATGAATGGCGCAACACTCTGATCGAGGCTGCCGTTGAGCAGGACGATGACGCGATGATGGCCTATCTCGAGGGTGAAGAACCCGATGAGGCCACCCTGCGCCGGCTTATCCGCAAGGGCACGCTGAACCTGAGCTTCGTGCCGGTGCTCGGCGGCTCGGCCTTCAAGAACAAGGGCGTGCAGCCGCTGCTGAACGCCGTGGTCGATTTCCTGCCCGGGCCGCTCGACGTGCCCGCCTATATGGGCTTCAGCCCCGACGACGACTCCGAAGAACGCAACATCGCCCGCCACGCGGATGATGGCGAACCGTTCTCGGGCCTCGCCTTCAAGATCATGAACGATCCGTTCATGGGCTCGCTCACCTTCACCCGGATCTATTCGGGCCACCTTAAGAAGGGCGATGCGGTTCTGAACTCCACCAAGGCCAAGAAAGAGCGCATCGGCCGGATGGTCATGATGCACTCCAACAAGCAGGAGGAGATCGAAGAGGCGTTTGCCGGCGATATCATCGCGCTTGCGGGCCTGAAGGATACCACTACGGGCGACACGCTGTGCGATGCGCAGAAGCCGGTGGTTCTGGAAACGATGACCTTCCCCGACCCGGTGATCGAGATCGCCGTGGAGCCGAAAACGAAGGCCGACCAGGAGAAGATGAGCCAGGGCCTGGGCCGTCTGGCCGCCGAAGACCCCTCCTTCCGTGTGGAAACCGATCTTGAATCGGGCCAGACGATCATGAAGGGCATGGGCGAATTGCACCTCGACATCCTCGTTGACCGCCTGAAGCGCGAATTCAAGGTCGAGGCCAATATCGGTGCGCCGCAGGTGGCCTATCGCGAAACCATCGGCCATGAGATCGAACACACCTATACCCACAAGAAGCAATCGGGCGGGTCGGGCCAGTTCGCCGAGGTGAAGATGATCATCACCCCCACCGAGCCGGGTGAAGGCTACTCCTTCGAAAGCCGGATTGTGGGGGGCGCGGTGCCGAAGGAATACATCCCCGGCGTGGAAAAAGGCATCAACTCGGTGATGGATTCCGGGCCGCTTGCCGGCTTCCCGGTGATCGACTTCAAGGTCGCCCTGATCGACGGCAAGTTCCATGACGTGGATTCGAGCGTTCTGGCGTTTGAGATCGCGGCGCGGATGGCGATGCGCGAGGGCCTCAAGAAGGCCGGCGCAAAGCTTCTCGAACCGATCATGAAGGTCGAGGTTGTGACGCCGGAAGAATATACCGGCAACATCATCGGCGATCTCACCAGCCGCCGCGGCCAGGTGCAGGGGCAGGAGACGCGCGGCAACGCGATCGCGATCAACGCCTTCGTGCCGCTCGCCAATATGTTCGGCTACATCAATAACTTGCGTTCGATGAGCTCGGGCCGCGCGAACTTCACCATGCAGTTCGATCACTACGAACCGGTGCCGCAGAACATCAGCGAAGAGATCCAGGCGAAGTACGCGTAAGCGCCCGCCAGAAGCGAGATAACAGGAGGCCATGATGGCGAAGGAAAAGTTTGAGAGAAACAAGCCGCATGTGAACATTGGCACGATTGGCCATGTTGATCACGGCAAGACGACGCTGACGGCGGCGATCACG
>JANQPC010000080.1 GCA_028285485.1 Paracoccaceae bacterium
TCGGAGTTTCCGTGGCTTGTGAGGAGATGATGGCAGCCCGTAGGGGAATCGAACCCCTCTTTCCAGGTTGAAAACCTGGCGTCCTAACCGATAGACGAACGGGCCATGCCTGCCGTGCGGGGTTTCTTAGGCAAAGGCGTTTGGGAGGGCAAGGGGATTCTTGCCGAGGCGCCGGACGGGGCTAGCCGAGACGTGTGCGCAGACGGGCGAGGCTTTCTTCGGGCGCTTCGCCCGCTGTGTCGGCCACCAGGCGCGGGGCTGTGTGAGGGTGGTAGTCCCGCGCCGAAACCGCGGCCCAATCGGGTGTGCTGGGGTTGTCCGCGTGGCGCGCGGCGATGCGGGCGCGGTGTTCGGCGGGGTCGGAGCAGATCACCTCGACCTGGGTGAAGCGCGCCCCGGCGCGCGCCGCCACCCCCGCAAACGCCTCGCGGGTCAGCGCGATGGGGTTCACCGCATCGGAGATAACCGTGTGGCCGAGGCCAAGATTGTCCTCCGCCAGCGCGCAGAGCGCGGCATAGCCTGCATCCATCAGATCGGCGGGCGCGAGGGCCGAGCCGGCGATCGCGGCCTCAGCGCTATCAACGCGCAGCCAGAACGCGCCGAGATCGGCGGCAAGCGCGCGGGCCAGCGTGCTTTTCCCGGTGCCGGGCAGGCCCGAAAACGCGATCAGATGGCCCGGCATCTGGGCCTGTCACTGCGTGGCAGGGGCGGCATCTTCAAGCCGCAGTTGCGGGGTGGCGCGGCCGTTCCAATGGTTCAGTTCCAGCCGCCCGGCAATGTGAAACAGCGCGCCGCCATGGCCCTCAAGCGCGGGGCCGAGCGGGCCATCGAAAGCGCCGAAGGCGATGGCCTCAAGCTTGGCGCCCAGCCCATCGCCGAGGGTGAGCTTGAGATGCCCTTCGCCCACGCGGCGGGTGTGCAGAATCCGCGCTTGCGGCACGGCAAAGCGCGGCGCCGGGGCGCCCTGGCCGAAGGGGCCCGCGGCCTCGATCGCCTCGATCAGATCGGCTGTGGCGGCGCCGGGCATGAGCGGGCCGTCAAGGCGCAGATCGCGCGGGCCGGTGGCGCCCGCGCCCTGGCGGGCGAGAAGCTCTGACAGCCGCGCCATGGCCGGTTCGAGTTGCGCCTCGCTAAGCGTGAGCCCCGCCGCCATCCGGTGCCCGCCGCCCTTTTCGATCAGCCCTTCGGCGGCCAGACGCTGGATCGCGGCGCCAAGATCGATGCCGGAGACGGAGCGCCCCGATCCCTTGCCAATCCCGTCTTCGAACCCGATCACCACGGCGGGGCGGTGGGTCGCCTCTTTCAGGCGCGCGGCCACGATGCCCACAACGCCCGCATGCCAGCCCTCGGCGGCGGCCCAGGCCAGCGGCGCGTCGAGCCCGCGCGCCTCGGCCTGGTCCAGCGCCGCGTCGCGCACCGCCGCCTCGATGGCGCGGCGTTCGGTGTTCAGCGCATCAAGCCGTTCGGCCAGAGCGGTGGCTTCATGAGGATCGTCGGTACTGAGAAGCCGGGCCCCAAGATCGGCCGCGCCGATCCGCCCGCCGGCATTCACGCGGGGGCCAAGCACATAGCCCAGGTGATAGGCGCTGGGCGGCCGATCGAGCCGCGCCACATCGGCGAGCGCCACAAGGCCAGGCCGGGCGCGGTGGCCCATCACCTTCAGCCCCTGCTGCACGAAGGCGCGGTTCACGCCTGTAAGCGGCGCCACATCGGCCACGGTGGCAAGCGCCACGAGATCGAGCGCGCCCAGAAGATCGGGGCAGGGCAGGCCCTCTGCCCGGCGCTGGCGATTGGCCTCCACGAGGAGGAGGAACACGACTGCGGCGGCGCAAAGGTGGCCCAGATCGCCCGGCTCATCGGCGCGGTTGGGGTTCACCACGGCCAGGGCAGGGGGCAGGGTTTCGCCGCCCAGGTGATGATCGATCACCAGCACATCGGCGCCCTCGGCGGCGGCGATTGCCTCATGGCTGAGGGTGCCGCAATCAACGCAGAGGATCAGATCATGCGCCGTGGCCAGGCGCGCCATGGCAGGTGCGTTCGGGCCATAGCCCTCATCGATCCGGTCGGGCACATAAAGCGTGGCGTTGCGGCCAAGCGCGCGCAGCCAGTGGATCAGAAGCGCGGCAGAGGCGCCGCCATCCACATCGTAATCGGCGAAAATCGCGATGCGCTGGGCGGTCTGCACGGCGCCGGCAAGGCGCCCGGCGGCCAGCTCCATATCCTTCAGCGAGCGAGGATCGGGCAGCAATTCGCGCAGGGAGGGCGAAAGATGCGCGGGCGCCTCCTCGGGCGCAACGCCCCGGCGGGCGAGGATACGGGCCACGGGCGCGGCAAGCCCGGTGATCTGCGCCATGCGTTCGGCCTGGCGATCCTCTTCCGCGCCCGGGCCCACCCAGCGGCGGCCGGTGAGCGAGGCGGATACATCTAGGAACGCGCGTTCGATCTCATCCCGGGGCATGGCGGATCACTCCCTTCCGCACCACCATATCAGGCGGGCGGGGAGGGCGTAAACGCAATATCTGGGGATAAGCCTCAGGCTGGGTTGCGGTATTCCATCCGCCGCACCGATCCGGTTTTGGAGCGCATCAGAAGGGTCGTGGCCGTCAGGAACCCGGGCTCGCGCTTGATGCCGGGCAGAATCGAGCCATCCGTAACCCCGGTTGCGGCGAAGATAACGTCGCCCGTCACCATATCGTCGCGCGTATACACGCGGGAGAGGTTTGTGATCCCGGCCTTCTTGGCGCGGCCCTCTTCATCGCCATTGCGGAAGAGAAGCTTGCCGAACATCTGCCCGCCCATGCATTTCAGCGCCGCGGCGGCCAGCACGCCCTCGGGCGCGCCGCCGGAACCCATATACATGTCGATCCCCGTCTTTTCCGATTCCGCGCAGTGGATCACGCCGGCCACATCGCCATCGGTGATCAGCCGGATCGCGCAGCCGGTGGTGCGCAACTCAGCAATCATGTCTTCATGGCGGGGGCGTTCGAGCACGCAGACCGTGATATCCTCCGTCGAACAGCCCTTGGCGGAGGCCAGCACCGAGACGCGCTCGGCTGCCGGCATATCGAGGGTAACCACCCCGCGGCGATAGCCGGGGCCGATGGCGAGCTTTTCCATGTAAACATCCGGCGCGTGCAGCAGGGTGCCGCGGGGCGCCATGGCGATCACGGCCAGCGCGTTCGGCATATCCTTCGCCGTGAGCGTGGTGCCTTCCAGCGGATCGAGCGCGATATCCACGGCGGGGCCTTCCCCGAGGCCAACCTCTTCCCCGATATAGAGCATCGGCGCCTCGTCGCGTTCGCCTTCGCCGATCACCACAACGCCCTGGATTTCAAGCTGGTTGAGCTGGGTGCGCATGGCATCGACGGCGGCCTGATCGGCCGCCTTTTCATCGCCGCGCCCGATCAGGCGGGCCGAGGCCATCGCGGCTGCCTCGGAAACACGGGCGAGGCCCAGGGAAAGCATACGGTCATTGAAATCGGGGGGGGTGGTCATTCTGGGATCGCCTTTGAAACTGGTGCCTTCCCCTAGCTTGGCGGGGCGGGGCGGCACAAGGGCGGTAGCGCTCACAGGATCTCGCGGCAAGGAATGTGTGGCGGCGGGGCAGAGGCGGAGATTTGCCGGGTTCAGGGCACCGGCGCCGTGGCCGTAGAGCCTGCCTGCGGCTGCGGCTACTATCGGGGTGGGGCATGAAGAGACCCGTTGCGTTTGCCCGATCTATCGCGGGGCGCTTTGGGAAGGCTTGCGTTGGCCTCCGGCTGCCCCGGAACCGCCAACGCCCTGATTTGAAGATGGAAATCCGCGCGGCGCGAGAATGCGCGCGGGGCTGGTACGGGGGCCGAACGGCACGCCGCCCAAGGGGTTCACACAACTGTGACGGCTTTGGGTGACCTGCCGGGCGGCCAATCGCGTAGAATACGTGTGTAATTTTCACACGACTCACTTCTGAAGAAAGGACAGATCATGCAGACCTCCTCCTCCCACCCTGCGTTTCTGCTTCGCGGGCTTTTGCCCGCCGCAGGTATAGCCCTCTTTCTCGCCGCACCCGCCGCCGCGCAAAGCTTCGAGGGCCCGTCGGTCGGCCTCCAGCTTGGTGTGATCGATGCCGAAACAAGCGGGGCCGCCGATCTTTCCGGCGATGACACCGCGATCGGGCTGCGCGCCTATTTCGATACCGATATCGGCGGCTTTATCCTGGGCGGCGGCCTGCAATTCGATGAAACCGATGTTGATCTTGGCGGCGTGGCGAGCATCGACTCGGTCTTTCGCCTGGGCGTGCGGGGCGGCGTGGATTTCGCAGGCAATTTCGTTTACGGCACCGCGGGTTTTGCGCAGGCCAATACCGAGGCCGGTGTGGCGGATGTGGGCGATTCCAGCGGCTATTTCCTGGGTCTCGGCTACGAGGTGTTTCTGACCGACACTGTGACCGCCGGTGCCGAACTGCTCTACCACGAGTTTGACAGTTTCGATCTGGGCGGGCTGGAGGCCGAAGCCACCACCTTCAACATCTCGGTCAACTACCGCTTCTGAGGCTGCGCGGGGCGCGCGCGCCACTCCGGTACGCGCGCGCGCGCGCCCCGTGTTCAGACTTCCTCGATCCGGATCGCCACCGGGGCGGCGGCAAGCACGTCGGTGCCATGCATCGCCTCAACCGCTTCATCCAGCGCGCTTCGGGTGGTTTTGTGGGTCACGATCAGCACTGGCGCGGTCGTGGCCTCGTGCCCGTATTGGCGCATCCGGTCGATCGAGATCCCCGCATCGCCCAGCACCGCGGCAATCTTCGCCAGCGCCCCCGGCTTATCCACCAGCGCAAGCCGCAGGTAGAAGGGGGCCGGCGCAGAGGCGCGCGCCCCTTGGGTGGGCCGCAGCGCGGCGGCGGGCTGGCCGAAGGTGGAAAGCCGCGTGCCGCGGGCGATATCGATGATGTCAGACATCACCGCGCTTGCCGTCGGCCCTTCGCCCGCGCCGGCACCCCGAAGCACGATCTGGCCCGAGGCATCGCCTTCGAGCACCACCATATTGGTGGCGTTCTCCAGCTGACCGAGCGGCGAGGTGGCCGGCACAAGGCAGGGCGACATCCGGCTTTCCAGGCCGCGGCCCGTCATCTGCGCGACACCCAGGAGCTTGATGCGAAACCCCATATCGGCGGCCTGGCGGATATCGTCGATCGAGATGCGTTCGATCCCCTCGATCTCCATCGCCGCGAAATTCACCCGGGTGCCGAAGGCGATGGAGGCCAAAAGGGCCAGCTTGTGGCCCGCATCGATCCCGCCCACATCAAGCGTTGGGTCGGCTTCGAGGTAGCCGAGCTTATCGGCCTCGGCGAACACATCCTGATAACTCAGCCCCGCATTCTGCATCCGGGTGAGGATGTAATTGCAGGTGCCGTTCATCACGCCCATCACGCGGATCACCTCGTTGCCCGCGAGCCCCTCGGTGAGGGCCTTGACCACCGGAATGCCGCCTGCCACGGCGGCCTCGAAGCGGATGACATGGCCCTTGGCTTCGGCGGCTTCGGCCAGCGCCTGGCCGTGGAGGGCGAGCATCGCCTTGTTGGCGGTGACCACATCCTTGCCCGATGCAATCGCGGCTTCCGTGGCGGCTTTAGCGGGGCCCTCTTCGCCGCCAATAAGCTCCACGAACAGATCCACGTCATCGCGGCTGGCGAGCGCCTCTGGCGTGTCTTCCCAGGCATAGGCATCGAGGGGAACGCCCCGATCCCGGCCCTTGCTTCGGGCGGAAACGGCTGTGATCTCAATCGGGCGACCGGCCCGCGCGGTGAGCAGATCGCGATGTTTCTGAACGATTTTGACGACGCCTGCGCCAACGGTGCCAAGCCCGGCGATGCCCAAACGAAGGGGGGGGCGAAGGGGGGTGTTCATGGGCCGTCGTCTCCTTGCGATGCGGGCGGAGGGTTAGCGCGTCCCGCAAGGCTGGGCAATGGACGCGGCGGTGGATTGCGCCGAGCGGGGGCTGGCGCCTGTTTCGGCAGCACCCGCACGGGTGACGCGGCAGTAGGTCATCGCCCGGCGCGCCTGCGGCCCCAGAGTGCGCCCCTGCGCCTAGCGCGCGGCGCGGCGGAGCGCTTCGGCGCGGGTGAGAAGCGCGTCCGTCTCGGGGTCGGTTTCCCCGGCGGGGGCGGCGGCGCGCACCTCTTCGAGAAGTGGGCCCAGCGGCACGATCTCAGGCCAAGCCTGCGGGCGCGGCTCCGGCGCGATGGCGCCGGGTTCGGGCACCTCGGAACAGGCGGTGAGCGCAAGAAGAAGGGCGAGCCGGCGCATGGGGGCGTGGTAGCGGGTTCGCGGCGGTTGGGGAAGGGGGCGGCCGCGCCCACGAATGCAAACGGGGCGCCCCAGGGGCGCCCCGCTCAAACCCTTTGGCCTGCGAGCCGATCAGTTCAGATCTGCCGCCCGGGCCGCATCGATTGCCGCTTCAGCCTCGGCCACCGAGGCGTTCAGCGCGCTGATCACATCGCCGCCGCCTTCAACATTGGCCTCGAACCAATCGAAAACCGGCGCCGCGGCATCGCGGAACGCGGCTTTCTCATCGGGCGTGGGCACGTAGAGATCGCCGCCACCGGCCACGAAATCCTCATAGGCCTGGATCGACTTGCGCTTGGGCGAGGCGAAGGTGGCCTGCTGCAGCTGGTAGAACCCGTCGATCACAACGCGCTTGAGATCGTCGGACATGCCCGAGAAGCGTTCGTTATTCATGAACCACAGCGCGCCCATATAGGCGTGGCCGTCGAGGGTGACGTATTGCAGGCCGGCATCGGGGAATTTCATGCCCATGATATCGGTGATGCCGTTTTTGGAGCCTTCCACAACGCCGGTTTGCAGCGAGGTGAAGAGTTCGGGCCACGGGATCGGGGTGGGCGCGGCGCCGAGGGCTTTCACCAGCTCCTGCGGCAGGTCGGCCACCACGGTGCGGATTTTCAGCCCTTCCATATCGCCCGGTGCCGCGATCCGGCGCTGGGTGTTGGCGAAGTTGCGCCAGCCGCCCGTGTTCCCGATCGTCATCAGCCGGATTGCGCCCTGGCTGGCCTCAAGCGTTTTGGATTTCATGACCTGCATGAATTCCGTGCCATTGGCCATCACGGCTTCGGCCACCCGGTCATCGGCCATCAGGTAGGGCAGATCGAGCACCTGAACGAAGGGGAAGATGCCCGAGGCACCGCCGGAGGTGGAGATGTAGATATCGATCGAGCCGTCGGCCACGCCCTGCAGGCATTCCGCGCCGTTCGAGCAGAGCTGGGTGCCAATGAAGAGCTCAACGGCCACCGCGCCGTTCGAGGCCTGTTCGACGTAGTTCTTGAAGACGATCAGGCCGTCATAATCTTCGTCATTCTCGTTGGAGTTCGCCGTGGCGCGCAGCGTGATGTCCTGCGCCGCGGCGGCGAGCGGTGCGCCCGCCAGCATCGTCGCCACCATCAGCGACTTGGTGAGTGTTTTCAGCATGAGATACCTCCCTGGGGTTTCTTACAACTAAGGATCAGTTCACGAACCCGGTCAACCTTGGGATCGTCATTGAAATCGCCGGCACGTAGGTGATCAGGAAGATCACGAACACTTCGACGGCGAGGAAGGGCAGGATCGCCTTCGAGATCGTTTCGACTTTCTCGCCCGAGACCGATGAGGCCACGAATAACACCAGCCCCATGGGCGGTGTCGCCAGGCCCACGGTGAGGTTCACGCTCATGATGATCGCAAAATGCACCGGGTGCACGCCCAGATCCACGAAGATCGGCCCCAGGATCGGCCCGAGGATGATGATCGCGGGGCCCGCATCGAGGAACATGCCCACGATGAAGAGCAGGATGTTGATCAGGAACAGCAGCGTCAGCGGGTTTTCCGAAAGCGATAGGATGAACTCCGCCAGGATCTGCGGTGCGTAGGATAGCGAGACGACCGTCTTGAACGCCATCGCAGCGCCCACGAGCAGCAGCACCACCGCAGAGGTGAGCGCCGCGCGCTGCAGCACGCCCGGAAGATCCGCCAAGGTCATCGTGCGCAGGATGAAGAAGGCCACGAGGATCGCGTAGGCCACGGCTACCGCGGCAGCTTCGGTGGGCGTGAAGATCCCGATCAGGATGCCGCCGAGGATCAGGATCGGCGTTTGCAGGGGCACCACGGCGCGTTTGCATACGATGCGGAAATCGTGGCTCACCTGCCGCCGCATCCAGATCAGAAGCCCGTGCGCGAGCGCCAGCATCACAACGAAGACCATCCAGCCTGGCACGGTTTCCGATGCGCCGAAGCCATTGGCGATCATCAGCAGCACACCCGCCAGGTTCAGCCGCAAAAGCAGGAAGGATGACCAGAACTCGGCCCCCGAAATCGTTTGTTCCTTCTGAACGATGCGTTCGGCCTTGGGCAGATCGTACCGATCCGCCAGAAGCCGTACCATCACCATAAGGCCCACGCCCACCAGCACGCCGGGCACGATGCCCGCGAGGAACAGCGCGGCCACGCTTTCGCCCATCACATAGGCGTAAATGATCATGATCCCCGATGGCGGGATGATCGGGCCGATCACGGAAGATGCGGCGGTGATCGCGGCGGCGAAGCGGCGGGTATAGCCCTGCTTCTCCATCGCCGGGATCAGCATGGAGCCAAGCGCCGATGTATCGGCCACAGCAGAGCCCGAAAGCCCTGCGAACAGGATCGAGGAGAGTACGTTCACATGGGCCAGGCCGCCCCGGAGATGGCCCATCAGCGCCTGGCTGAACTCCACCAGCCGGATCGTGATGCCCCCCTTGTTCATCAGCTCGCCTGCGAGCATGAAGAACGGGATCGCCATCAGAGGAAAGCTATCCATCCCATTGTAAACGTTGCGGTAAAGCAGCGTGATATCGCGCTCCTGCCCGGCCATCCACAGCAGGATGCCGGGGGCGGCGAGCAGGCCGAAGAAGACGGGCAGGCCGATGATGAGGAAGAAGAGGAAAAGCGGAAGGAACCAGATCAGCATAGGGGTTACTCCGCCATAATCTCTTCTTCGCCCAGCGGCATCGGGCGCAGATCGTCGGCACCGCCGAGGATCGTGATCAGCGCCCGGAGGATGAGCTCGATATTCACGATGAAGAGGAGCACCACGCCCACAAGAAGCGAGGCCATCATCCAGCTGCGCGGCACCCGCATCCATTCGCTGAAGTCCAGCGAGGCGGGCACCCAAAGCGAGGCGGTATCAAACTGGCCGCCAAAGCCCGTGACCTCACCCCAGCCGATCTCAACCGCAATCGCCAGCACCGCGGCGCTGACAAACAGAAGCAAAAGCGAGAGCAGGGCGCCCGCGCGGCGGGGCAACGCCTCGATCAGCATATCGATCGCCACGAAGCCGCCGCGGCGAAACGCGGTGGGCGCGATCACGCCGGTGAGCCAGAGCATGCAGAAGCGCGCGGCTTCGTCGGGCCAGGGCAGGGCATTGTTCAGAACGTATCGGAAGAACACCTGGATCAGGATCGCCAGAACCATCAGCGCGATGGCCACAACCGCGATCCCGCGGCCAATCTTCAGAACGACATCGTTCCAAAGCTGGAACGGCAGCAAAACCGCCTTCAGCACGCCGATCATGGCGTTGTCCTCCCTGGTTTTGGCCCGTTTTTTCGGGCCTTATAGTGTTAGCATCCGCGCTTAGGGCGCGGCTGTAAAGCGCCCGTAGCGGCCGGACGTGAAGACGAGGGGGGCACCGGCGCGCATCTCGGCACCCGTGACCTCGCCCACGATGATCAGGTGATCGCCGCCTTCGTGAACCGCCACGCGGTGGCATTCGAAGCGCGCCAGGCATCCTTCGATCAGGGGCGTGCCCTGGGCATCGGCTGCCCAGTCGAGCCCCTCGAAATCATAGCCGTCGCGGGAAAACCGGCCGCAGAGGTTTGTCTGATCCTCGGCAAGAACATGGATGGCGTAGTGTTCGGCAGCCTCGAATGCATCGAAGCGGGAAGAGGTTTTGGCGGGCGACCAGAGCACCAGCGGCGGGTCGAGCGAAACGGAGGCAAAGGAATTGGCGGTGATGCCAACCGGGCCCTGCGCGCTGCCGGTTGTGATGACCGTCACGCCGGTGGCGTAGAGGCCCAGCGCATCGCGAAAGGCGCGGGCCGTTTCCGGGCCGGGGGTGAAGCGTTGCATGGGCGTGAAGGCTCCTCCGTCGGCCATTTTTAGGGAACCTCTTCGCCCAGAGCCGCGGTGTAAAGCGTGAACCACGTGCGGCGATCCATCTTCACCTTCATCGCGTCTGCGAAGGTGGCGATCCGGTCAAGCCGGTTGGTGCCCATCACCGGCAGGATGCGCGCCGGGTGGGCGAGCAGGAAGGCGATGGCCACGGCGGCATCATCCACGCCGTTTTCCTCCGCAACAGCTTCAAGAGCGTCACGCACCGGCTTGTTCTTGCTATCAAAAAGCGCACCACCGCCCAGGGGCGACCAAGCCATGGGCGTAATGCGATGTTCCTGCAGGAAGGCCAGATCGCCATTGGTGAAGGCGCTGCGCTCCAGGAGGCTGATCTCAATCTGGTTGGTAACCAGCGGCGTTTGCATCCGCGATTGCAGAAGCTGCCAATCCCAGGGCCGGAAGTTCGATACGCCCACCGATTTCACCTTGCCCGACGCGATCACCGCATCGAGCGCCTCGCCGGTTTCGCCGGCATCCATCAGGGGATCGGGGCGGTGGATCAGCAAAAGATCGATTTTGTCGATCCCCATCAGCCGCAGCGAGTGATCGACCGAGGCCAGGATGTGGTCGCGCGAGGTATCGTAATACTTCACCGGCGCATCGGCGTAGCGGCCCATGGGGGCCACGATATCGCATTTGGTCACGATCTCGATCTTGTCGCGCAGGCCGGGGCTTGCGCGCAGGCAATCGCCCAGAAGCTCTTCCGCCGCATAGCCGCCATAGATATCGGCCTGATCCATCGTGGTGATGCCCTGGGCGAGGCATGCCTCGATCTTGGCCTGGATATGGGCGGGCGAGGTATCGGTATCGTCGCCCAGCCGCCACATGCCGTAGACGATGCGCGACAGGCTGACATCGGAGGATAGGGAAATGCGATCCATCAGCGGCGCTCCCCCGCGGCAAGGGGCGTGGCAGGCGGTGCCGAGGGCACGCGGCCATAGGCCTGGGGCAGCGAAACCGTCCTGAGGTTCGGCAGCACCCGGGTGCCGAAGGAGATGCACTCATCGATATGCGGGTAGCCCGAGAAGATGAAGGCGCGGATGCCCATCTTCTGATAGGCCTCGATCTCAGACATCACCTGATCGGTAGAGCCCACGAGGGCGGCGCCGCAGCCGGAGCGGGCGCGGCCCACCCCCGTCCACAAATGCGGCTCCACATAGCCGAATTGATCGGCCAGTTCGCGGGCGCGGGCCTGATGGGCCACGCCAAGGCTGGTGGAATCATGGGCCCGGTCGCGGATCAGCGTGCCGTATTCGTCATCAAGCTTCGAGACGAGGTGTTCGGCATATTCCTTCGCCTCCGCCTCGGTATCGCGCACGATCATGTGCACGCGCAGGCCGTAATCCAGCGTGCGGCCGTACTTCTCGGCCACCGCATGCACATCGCGCATCCGGCCTTTGAGGTTCTCGCGCGGCTCGGGCCACATCAGATACACGTCGCAATGCTGCCCGCACAGCTCCAGCGCCGCCGGGGAATATCCGCCGAAATACATCAGCGGGCCGCCGTTTTGCTGGTAGGGGCGGGCGGGATCCGTGGTGACCCCTGCGAACTGATACACCTCGCCTTCGTAGTTGATCTCATCCTGTGTCCACGCCTGGCGGAGGATTTCGACCACTTCGCGCGAGCGCTGGTAGCGATAGGCGCTTTCGGCCTTCTCGCCGGGGAAATCCGACGAGATGATGTTGATCGTCAGCCGCCCTTCCAGCATGTGATCGAGCGTCGCGATGGTGCGGGCCAGCATGATGGGCTGCATCTCCCCGCAGCGGACCGCCGCGAGCATATTGATCTTCGAGGTCAGCGGCGCGCATCCGGCCACGAATGAAAGCGTATCCTGCCCCACCTGATAGGACGAGGGGCAGAGGATATTCCGAAAGCCCTGTTTTTCGGCCTCAAGCAGAATATCGCGGCAATGAGCCCAGCTGGACCGCAGCGCGCCATCGGGCACGCCAAGATAGGCGTAGTCATCCGAGCAGAGCGCCGAAAACCACGAAACCTCGGCGCCATCGAGATCGGCGGATGTGACCGGTACCACCGTCATGATCTGTCCTCCCCGGGTGCGCCCGTGCCGCAATCCTGCGCCGCGAATCTGCGGGGCCCCTCGTCTTTTGGCTTGCGTATCATCCGAATTCGTATGCATCAATACTGCATCAATTTTCGTGCGACGTCACAAGATGCCCGATCCGACCGCCCTGCCGAAATATGTGCAGACCGCCGAGATGCTGATCCGCGAGATCGCCGCGGGCCGGTTGCAGGTGGGCGAACGGCTGCCGCCGGAGCGGGCGATGGCGGCGGAACTGGGCCTGGCTGTGGGCACGCTTCGCAAGGCGCTTGCCGATCTTGAGGCGCGCGGGCTGCTGGAACGGCGGCAGGGATCGGGGAACTACATTCGCAGCGGCGCGGAAGATGCAGGGATTTATGCGTTTTTCCGGCTGGAGCTGGTGGGCGGCGGGGGCCTGCCGCAGGCCGATGTGCTGGGGGTTGAGCGGCTTGTGAAGCCCGGCGATCTGCCCCGCTTCGGCGCCAGCCGGATGGGCCACCGCATCCGCCGGCTGCGGCGCCTGAGCGGCGTGCCGGCGGCGCTGGAAGAGATCTGGCTCGACGGCAGCTATGCGCCCGTGGTGCGCGATGCCGATCTCAGCGAGTCGCTCTATCTTTCCTACCGCAAGCGCTTCGGGTTGTGGATCACCCGCGCGGAAGATCGGGTGGGGCTTGCCCCCGTACCCGATTGGGCGGGCAATCCGTTTCCGCTGGCGGCGGGGGCGATGGCGGGCTATGTCGAGCGGCTCAGCCGCGACGGGGCAGGGCAGACGGCTGAATATTCACGCACATGGTTCGATCACGAACGCGTCCGTTACGTGGCGCGGCTGAAGTAAGGGATGGGGATGGGAGAGATCTTGAATTACGGCATCCTGGGATGCGGGATGATGGGGCAGGAGCATATCGAGAATATCGCGCTTTTGCCCGAAGCGCGGGTGGCGGCGATTTTCGAGCCCGATGAGATCATGGCCGCCAAGGCCAAGGCGATGGCGCCCAATGCGCGGCTTTACGGTTCGCTTTGGGAGCTTCTGGAGGATGACAGCCTTGATTGCCTGCTCATCGCGAGCCCCAACCACCTCCATATCGCGCAGATGGAAGAGATTGCAGCGCGCCGCCCGCTGCCGCTTCTGGTGGAAAAGCCCTTGTTCACCGATCCCGCCGATGCCGCCCGCGTGGAGGAGATCGGCGCCCAATACGGCGCACCGATCTGGGTGGCGATGGAATACCGCTACATGCCGCCGATCGCCAAGCTGATCGAAGAGGCGCAGGCGGCCACGGGCGGGATCAAGATGCTTACGATCCGCGAACACCGGTTCCCCTTCCTGCCCAAGGTGGGCAACTGGAACCGGTTCAACGCGCTCTCGGGCGGCACGCTGGTGGAGAAATGCTGCCATTTCTTCGATCTGATGCGCCTGATCCTGCGCGATGAGCCGGTGCGCGTGATGGCCAGCGCGGGCCAGGAGGTGAACCATCTCGATGAGGCCTACGACGGCGCGGTGCCCGATATCTGGGATACGGCCTATGTGATTGCCGAGTTCGCGGGCGGGGCGCGGGCGATGCTGGAGCTTTGCATGTATGCCGAGGGCGCCCGCTACCAGGAAGAGATCAGCGCGGTGGGCCCGGCGGGCAAGATCGAATGCTTCGTGCCGGGGCCCGGGCGGTTCTGGCCCACGCATCTGGGGGCGCCCCCGGTGGCGCAGGTGATCGTCTCCCCCCGCAGCCCCAAGGGCCCGCAAACGGTGGACATCCCGGTGGATCCGACGCTGCTGGCCGCAGGCGATCACAATGGATCGACCTTCTATCAGCATGTGCAGTTCCAGCGCATGGTGCGGGGCGAACGCACGCCGGAGGTTACGCTGGCCGATGGCGCGGCGGCGGTGCGGATGGGGCTGGCCGCCCAGCGCGCGGTGGAAGAGGGCGGCGCGGTAACCCTCTGACGGCGCCGCGCCCGTCGCCTCACACGGCCCGTTCGCGACCAAATGGGTCGCATCCGGGGCTGTTGGGGCGCCCGATGCGCGCGAAGCTGGGCAGGAGAGGAGACCGCCGATGCCCGATGATGCGCTTGATCCCGTTCTGGCCCCGATTGCGAGGGCACAGGGCCTGCCGAACGCCCACTATATCTCAGAGGCGACCTTTGCTGCGGAACGCGAGGCGCTGCTGTTTGAAACCTGGGCGGGGCTGACCGTTGGCGCGCGCCTGCCCGAACCGGGCGATGCGGTTCCGGTAACCTTCCTTGGCATGCCGCTTCTCGCGGTGCGGGGGCGGGATGGCGCGGTGCGCGTGTTCCAGAACACCTGCCGCCACCGCGGCATGATCCTTGTGGAAGAGCCCGGAAAGGTGGGCAACGTGATCCGCTGCCCCTACCATTCATGGTGCTACACCCATGAGGGCGCGCTGGTGACCACGCCGCATGTGGGCGGGCCGGGCCAGAACACCGCGGAGGGGATTGACCGCGCGGATCTTGGGCTCATCGAGATCCGCAGCCATGTCTGGCGCGATGTCGTCTTCGTCAATATCAGCGGCGATGCGCCTGCCTTCGAAGACTATGCCGCGGATATGATCGCGCGCTGGGCAGAGTTCGATCAGCCGCTCTATCACGGCGGGGCGGAAAGCCGGTTTCAGTTCGATGTCGCCTGCAACTGGAAGCTCGCGGTTGAGAATTACTGCGAAAGCTATCACCTGCCCTGGGTGCATCCGGGCCTGAACAGCTACTCGCGGCTGGAAGACCATTATCATATCGAAGAGCCGGGGCGGTTCTCGGGTCAGGGCACGCTGGTCTACCGCCCCACGCTTTCGGAAGATGGCCGCACCTTCCCCGATTTCGCCGGGCTGTCGGAGAAGTGGAACACCGCGGCGGAGTATATTGCGCTCTATCCCAACGTGCTTTTCGGCGTGCACCGAGACCATGCCTACGCGATCCTGCTTGAACCCGTCGCGCCCGACCGCACGATCGAGCATGTGGAGATCTACTATGCCGATCCCGCCGTGGCGGCGCCCGGATATGAGGATCTGCGCGGGGTGAATGCCCGGATGTGGCACGGGGTGTTCGAGGAAGACATCTTCGTGGTGGAAGGGATGCAGCGGGGGCGCCAGGGCATCTATTTCGATGGCGGGCGGTTTTCGCCGGCGATGGACGGGCCGACCCACCGCTTCCATTCCTGGGTGGCCGGGCGCATGCAGGGCCGCGCCCCTGCGGAGCGGTGAGGGATGCGCTTGAGGCCAGGATCCTGGCGGCTCATGCGGATGGCGATGGGGCCGCGCTGGTGACACTTTACTCCGAAGCGGCCGAGGCCGCCGGCACATCCGGCGCTGCGGCATTCTTCCTTACGCAAGCCTATGTGTTCGCACTTGAGGCCGGGTTGCCGGAAGCCCGCCCTCTCCGGGCGCGGCTCGTGGCGATGGGGTGCGAGGAGTGACGCGCGGCGCCGCCTCTGGCCGGCGTATTTTTGAAGAGAAGAAGGGGGCACGCAGCGCCCCCGATCAAGGGAGAGACAGGGCATGAAGAGCACGGCGCAGGTGGTGGTGATCGGGGGCGGCGTTGTCGGTTGCTCGGTGCTTTACCACCTCACGAAACTGGGCTGGAGCGATGTGATGCTGATCGAACGCTCAGAGCTGACCAGCGGCTCAACCTGGCATGCCGCAGGCGGCTTTCACACGCTCAACGGCGATACCAACATGGCCGCGCTTCAGGGTTATACGATCGGGCTTTACAAGGAGCTTGAGGAAATCACCGGGCTCTCCTGCGGGCTGCACCATTCCGGCGGGATGACGCTGGCCGATACGCCGGAGCGCTTCGATATGCTCAAGGCCGAGCGCGCCAAGCACCGCTATATGGGGCTTGAGACCGAGATCCTCACGCCCGAGGAGGTGAAGGCGCGGGCCGAACTGGTGAACACAGACGGGATCGTGGGCGCGCTTTACGATCCGCTGGACGGGCATCTTGATCCCTCGGGCACCACCCATGCCTATGCCAAGGCCGCGAAGATGGGCGGCGCGGAGATCGTAACCCACAACCGCGTGCTCGAAACCAATCCCCGCGCCGATGGCACCTGGGATGTGGTGACAGAGCAGGGCACGGTGCATGCCGAACATGTGGTGAATGCCGGCGGGCTCTGGGCGCGCGAGGTGGCGGCTATGGCGGGGCTTTACCTGCCGCTTCTGCCGATGGCGCACCAGTACCTTGTCACCGAAGAGATCCCCGAGATCGCCGCGCGCGCCACCGAGTTCCCCCATGTGATCGATCCCGGCGGCGAAAGCTACCTGCGCCAGGAGGGCAAGGGGTTCGTCATCGGGTTCTATGAGCAGAAATGCGTGCCCTGGTCTGTCGGCGGCACGCCCTGGGAGTTCGGCCACGAGCTTCTGCCGGATGATTACGACAAGATCGAGGATTCGGTTGCGATGGCCTATCACCGCTTCCCGGTGCTGGAGCGGACCGGCGTGAAATCGGTAATTCACGGGCCCTTCAGCTTTGCCCCCGATGGCAACCCGCTGGTGGGCCCGGTGCCGGGGATGCGCAACTACTGGTCGGCCTGCGCGGTGATGGCGGGCTTCAGCCAGGGCGGTGGCGTGGGCCTCTCGCTTGCGCAATGGATGATCGAGGGCGAGCCGGAGCGCGATGTTTTCGCGATGGACGTGGCGCGCTACGGGGGGTGGACGACGCCGGGCTACACCGTGCCCAAGGTGATCGAAAACTATCAGCGGCGCTTCTCGGTGACGTATCCCAACGAAGAGCTTCCCGCGGCACGGCCTTTCCGCGCCACCTCTGTGTGGGATATCTGGGATGGGATGGGTGCGGTCTGGGGCGCGCAATACGGGCTTGAGGTGCCGAATTACTATGCCGAGGGCGATGAGCCGCGCTACGAGACCCCCTCGTTCCGCCGCTCGAACGCCTGGGAGGCGGTGAAACGCGAAGTGGCTGCGGTGCGCGGCGGCGTGGGGATCAACGAGACCCATAATTTCGGTAAGTTCCGGGTCACCGGCCCTGGCGCGCGCGCCTGGCTTGACCGGATCATGGCCGGGCGTATCCCGGCGCCGGGGCGGCTGTCTCTCACCCCGATGCTGGCGCCTTCGGGGCGGCTTGTGGGCGATTTCACCGTCTCCTGCCTTTCGGAGCACGAGTTTCAGCTGACCGCGAGCTATGGCGCGCAGGCGGTGCACAGCCGCTGGTTTGAGATGCATGGCGGCGATGGGGTGACGGTGGAGAATATCTCTGACCGGCGCACCGGCTTCCAGATCGCCGGGCCGAAGGCGCGCGAGCTTCTGTCGCGCTGCACCGGCGCGGATGTCTCGGCAGGGGCGTTCCGCTTTCTCGATGTCAGGCGCATGACGGTGGGTATGGCCGACTGCATCGTTCAGCGCGTGAGCTATACCGGCGATCTTGGCTACGAGATCTTCTGCGAACCAACTTCCCAGCGGGTGCTGTTCGGCCATCTCTGGCAGGCGGGGCAGGATCTGGGCATCCGGCCCTTCGGGATGCGGGCGATGATGTCGCTGCGGCTCGACAAGTTCTTCGGCTCCTGGACGCGGGAGTTCTCGCCCGATTACACAGCGGCGGAGACCGGGCTCGATCGGTTCATTTCGTGGAAGAAGAACACTGATTTCATCGGCCGCGCGGCGGCGGAGGCGGAACGCGCCGCGGGCCCGGCGCGGCGGCTTTCGGCCTTCGTGGTGGATGCCGCCGATGCCGATGTGGTGGCCTATGAGCCGATCTGGCTCGACGGCGCGGTGGCAGGCTTCTGCACCTCCGGCGGCTATGCGCATCACTCGGGACAATCGGTGGCGCTGGGCTTCGTGCCGGCAGAGCGGGCGGAAGCGGGGCTGGAGGTGGAGATCGAGATCCTCGGCGAGATGCGCAGCGCCCGGCTTGTGACCGAGCCGCTCTTTGACGCCGACGGCGCGCGCATGCGGGGGTGAGCGCCGTCCCGGAGAGCGTCCGGGGGACGCTTTCAGGCGCGAACGGGCGGA
>JANQPC010000088.1 GCA_028285485.1 Paracoccaceae bacterium
TTCGTCTATCGGTTAGGACGCCAGGTTTTCAACCTGGAAAGAGGGGTTCGATTCCCCTACGGGCTGCCATCATCTCCTCACAAGCCACGGAAACTCCGAAGCGACCTTGATGCGCGCCGCGCATCTTGCAGCGCGGCCCGCATCCGGTTCAGGCCCCGAGCTTCTTCCGGGCTAGCCCTCGGGAACCGATAGGGCCGTGTCCACCGAAGAAAGCGGCAGGTCGAGGCGCGTGATGCTCATTTCTTCGAGGAACCGCTTCTCCATGCGCGTAAGCGCGCCGGGCATCACCGCGATATGGCCGCTGCCCGAACGCTTGGCGATCTGGCGCGCGAAGGTACGCAACATCTGATCGTCAAACCGGCATCCCAGGAACAGGAACGGGCGGCCCGTCCGCCGCATCTGCACCTCTTCGGGGATCGGGCGCTGGATATCGATCTCGGTCAGCACTTCGACGTAATCGCTGTCTGACATCAGGAAGGAGGCGCCCGTCCGGCCCAGGCCATGGGGTTTGTAGACAAGCGTCTTCCAGGATGGATCGGGCTGATCAACCTCCTTCCCTGCGCTGTCGTAGCTTCGGGTGAACAGGTCGATCCACTCGCCATTGCGGCTGACGCCCTGCACAAGGCCCCAATCGTCGCCCTGAAAGGCGCCGAGCAGCCCATCGTCATACCAGGTATCCACGATCATCGGCGGGGCCACCCGCGCGAGCCAGGCATGGATCGGGTTGGGCGCCCGGGCCGCACCATCGAAAGCCGCACCCACGATCTTGTTGAGCGTTGCGCGGAACTTCCGGCTTTCCACATATTGCGCGACCGACCAGAGATTGCCGCTGGCCCGGCGCGGGGCGCGCACCTGCGCCTCGATCAGCGCGCAAAGCGCCTCGGGCGTGGCCGGCCAATCGGCCGAGGACAGGGCCGAAACCTCAGGCCCAAGATAGGCAATCCTCTTGCCGGCGGCGACCTCATCAAGGGCGTGTTCAAGACGAACGAGATCCCCCATGGCCTAACCCTCATCAGCGGTGGCAAGGCGCCGCGCATCGATCGTGATCGGCAGTTTCGGCGGCGTGTCGAATGCCGGCATGGCGAAAACCCAGCCGTTGGAAAGCTTGGCCCAGCCGCCCCAAAGCCCGGGCTTTTCGGTTTCAACGATCATCTCTTCGAGATCTTTCTTGGGCACGTAGGCTTCGAGCCCCTTGGGCGTGTTGCGGATCATGATTTTCATCAGGAGCACTCCATGCTGGAACGGGTGAGGATATGGGGTTGCAGCGGGCGGCCCTCGGCGCTGTCAAAGCCGCGGGTTTCCGAGGCGATGAGTTCACGCTCCCGCATGCCCACGATGCTCTGGCGATCCACGAAATCGACGGCGTAGATATAGAACTGCTGCAGGAACACGCCGATGTCGCGCACATAGCCCACATCGCCCTTCTTCACGACGGTTTCGCCGATTTCCTTGCCGGCCATGGTGCCGTCGTTCTTGATGTTTTTCTTTGAAACCACCTTGTCGCCCGGGGCGAAGATGGGATCGCGGTAGACTTCGATTTCACGGTCGTCGGTGGACATTGGTCAGGCCTCTGTCTTGAGTTCGTCAAGCCGCTCGGCGGCGGTTTCGCGGATGATGTCTTCGGGATCCTGCAAGAGCGCCGTCACCACTTCGGCAGCGCCGTTTTCGGCCACCGTGTGGCGCACGCGCATATCGGGGTCTTCGACAAATAGCCCCGGGCACCGTTCGGCCGCCGCCCGGCGCACCAGCGGATCGGGATCGTTGCGGAAGCGATCGAGCCAGCCCTCGCCGATGCGGCGGGCCACAATGCGCCGGATCTCGGGATCGGCATCGGGGATCATCACGGGCAGCATCCCGGGATCGGCGCGCCGGGCCACGATTGAACGCACGTAATTATCCACATCCGCCGTCATCGGCAGCAGATCGTCGAGGTTCAGGCGATGCGCCACGGCAATGCGCACCCGGCGATCGGGATCCTTGATCCGGCGTTCGGCCTGCTTGCGCGGCAGGCGCAGGATTGCCATGGCGCGCACACCGGCATCCTCATCGGTCAGCAGCCGGTTGAGGCGGAAAACCGATGCCACGCGCGCGGCATTCATGCGCGTTTCAAAATACGGCATCGTCAGGCATTCGTCGGCAAGATCGGGGTTCAGAACGAAGAACCGCTCGATCCGCTTGGCATAGCGATCATGCGCACAGGCCCAGCCCTGCCCGCATTGCCCCGCCCCGATCCGATCACGAAACGCGCAGGCCGCACAATCGAGCGGCGCACCTTGCCAATCTACGGGTTCGGGGCCTTCGGGCACGACGGTCAGGCCGGCATCGGGATGCAGGTTTCGGGCACCGGGCAGACCTGGGCGCATTGCG
This sequence comes from Paracoccaceae bacterium, assembly GCA_028285485.1. Taxonomy (GTDB): domain Bacteria; phylum Pseudomonadota; class Alphaproteobacteria; order Rhodobacterales; family Rhodobacteraceae; genus JANQPC01. The sequence goes on from JANQPC010000088.1 coordinate 2,368, forward strand.
GATCGTCATAGTCTCCCTTGCATTCGGTGCACAGATCAGGGTCGATCACATAGGTTTCGCCGGTGAAGCTGATCGCCGCATTGGGGCACTCAAACTCGCAGGCGCCGCAAACGGTGCAATTGCTTTGAACGATGGTCAGGGCCATGAAAGCGCTCCTTAAGGCTTTGGGGATCAGGCAATTTCGGCAGCGGGCAAGCCCTGTTTGGCGCGATAGACCGCGGAGACCGCGGTTTCGATGTATTCGTAGGCATAGTCCTGGATCGCCTCTATCCCGGCCGCCTCCAGCGCCTCG
>JANQPC010000091.1 GCA_028285485.1 Paracoccaceae bacterium
GGCCAGCCGATCTGGCCTGCCATCGCATAGGCGCGGGCGCGCGCCTCGGCCAGGCTCGCGCCCCGCGCGGTGACGTTCAGCACCCGCCCGCCTGCTGTCACGATCCCGCCGTCGCCTTCGGCGGTGCCGGCGTGAAAGACCATGTGAAAACTGTCTTCCGCCACATCGCGAAGGCCCGAAATCGGCGCGCCCTTATCATAGGCGCCGGGATAGCCCGCAGCGGCCATCACCACCGTCATCGCGTGATCGTCGGCCCAATGCACCGCCTGTTCCGCCAGCCGCCCCTCGGCGGCGGCATGGATGAGGTCAAACGCCTGGGCGCCGAGCCGCATCATCAGCACCTGGCATTCGGGATCGCCGAAGCGGGCGTTGTATTCCACCAGCCTGGGCGCGCCGTTTTCGATCATCAGCCCTGCATAGAGTACGCCCTGATAGGGGGTGCCACGCCGCGCCATCTCGGCCACCGTGGGGCGGATGATCTCCGCAAGCGCGCGTTCGGCCACCGCATCGCTCAGAATCGGGGCGGGGGAATAGGCGCCCATGCCGCCGGTGTTGGGCCCGGTATCGCCCTCGCCGATGCGCTTGTGATCCTGCGCGGTGCCGATCGGCAGCACCGTTTCGCCATCGCAAAGCACGAAGAAGCTCGCCTCTTCGCCGCCCATGAATTCCTCGATCACCACGCGCGCGCCCGCGGCCCCGAAGGCCCCGGCAAACATCTCGTCAATGGCCTCAAGCGCCTCCGCCTCGTCCATCGCCACCACCACGCCCTTGCCCGCGGCCAGCCCATCGGCCTTGATCACGATCGGAACGCCCTGCGTGCGCAGATAAGCTTTGGCGGCCTCAGCGCTTTCAAATTGCGCCCAGGCCGCCGTAGGCGCCCCCGCGGCATCGCAGATTTCCTTGGTGAAGGTTTTCGAGGCTTCCAGCGCCGCCGCCGCCGCAGATGGGCCGAAAACCAAAAGCCCCGCTTCGCGCAGCCGGTCGGCCACCCCCGCCGCCAGTGGCGCTTCGGGGCCGATAATCACGAAATCGATGGCGTTTTCTTCCGCAAACCCCGCCACGGCGCCGCCATCCTCGATATTCAGCGCCGCGCATTCGGCAATAGCCGCGATTCCGGCATTGCCGGGGGCCACGATCAGCCTGTCGCATTTGGGGTTTTGCAGCGCGGCCCAGGCCAGCGCGTGTTCGCGCCCGCCGCCGCCCAGGATCAGGATATTCATGCGGCCCTCCGCCGTTTCGCGGGCGCTGATACACGCGTG
>JANQPC010000109.1 GCA_028285485.1 Paracoccaceae bacterium
CGGCAAGCCTTACGCTGCCAACGCTGGCCATCGCGGGCAGCGAGGATGGCTCCACCCCCCCGGATCTGGTGCGCGAAACGGTGGGGTTGATCGCAGGCGGGCGGATGCATCTGATCCGCGGCGCAGGGCATATCCCCTGCGTGGAGGCGCCTGCGGAATATGCCGAGGTGCTCACCGGGTTCTTGAAGGAAATCGGCCATGTCTGATCGCAAGGAGGCGGGGATGCGCATTCGCCGTGAGGTGCTGGGCGACGCTCATGTGGATCGGGCCGAAGCCGCACGCACCGCGTTTGACAGCGGGTTTCAGGATCTGATCACCGAAGGCGCCTGGGGCACGCTCTGGGCCCGCCGCACAATCTCTCACCGCGAACGCTCGATGCTGACCATCGCGCTGCTTGCGGCCACGAAAAACTTCGATGAGCTTGCGATGCATATCCGCGCCACCGCCAATACCGGCGCCAGCCGCACCGATGTGGAAGACGCGCTGCTTCACGTTGCGATCTACGCGGGCGTGCCCGCCGCCAACCGCGCCTTTTCCATCGCGAAATCCGTCTTTGCCGAGATGGATGCGGGCGGAGAAAGCTAGCTTCATGCCCGCCACGCCGCTTGACAGCCAGATCTATGGCGCCCTGCTTGGCGATGCAGAGTTGCGCGCGCTTTTCACCGATAGTGCGGAGCTGCGCGCGATGCTGATCGTTGAAGGATGCCTCGCGCAGGTGCAGGGCGAACAGGGCGTGATCCCGGCGGAAAGCGCAAGCGCCATTCACCGCGCAAGCCTTGAGCTGCAGATCGATCCCGCCGCGCTGGCCCCGGCAACAGGCCGGAACGCCGTTCCCGTATCCGGCCTTGTGGCGGCGTTTCGGGAAGAGATGAATGCGCCTGAGCATGCGCAATTCGTGCATTGGGGTGCCACGAGCCAAGATATCATCGATACCGCGCTTGCATTGCGGCTGAAACGCGCGCTGGAAATCTTCGAGGCGCGGCTCACGCGTCTTCTCGCCACCCTGGCCGATCTCAGCACCCGCCATGCCAGCCTTCCGCTGGCCGCGCGCACCTACGGGCAAACCGCCACGGTTACGAGCTTCGGCGCGCTGACCGCGGGCTGGGGCCGCCCTCTTCTGGAAGCGCGGCGCGATCTGGGCCGGGTGCGGGATGCCTGCCTGAAGGTTAGCCTTTCTGGCGCGGCAGGCACGCTTGCGGCGATGGGGCCGGAGGCTCCAAAGGTGCGCGCGGGCCTCGCAGAGGGCCTTGGCCTTGGCCTGCCCGATGGCAGTTGGCATGCCGATCGGCGAGGGCCTGCAACGCTTGCGGCATGGCTGACGCAGCTGGCCGGCGCGCTAGGCAAGCTGGGCGGCGATCTTCACCACATGGCCCAATCGGGCATTGGAGAGATTACCTTTGCCCAAGGGGGCAGTTCTTCCACGATGCCGCAGAAGGCCAACCCGGTGCAGGCCGCCCTGCTCGGCGCCTTGGCCCGCCAGGTGGTGGCGCTCAACACCGTGATGCAGGGCAGCCTCATCCATGGGCGCGAACGGGATGGCGCAGCCTGGATCGCCGAATGGCTGAGCCTGCCGCAGATGTGCCTACTTACAGGCCGGGCGCTTTCCGTCGCAGGCGATGCCTGCGCAACCCTTGCGCCGGTGCCCGGCGCCATGGCGCGCGGCATCGACCCGGAGGGCACCGGCCTGATCTATGCCGAAGCGCTCACCTTCGCGCTGAGCGAAAGCCTGCCGCGGCCAGAGGCGCAAGCCAAGATCGCCGCGCTTTGCATGGAGGCGCGCGAGACCGGAACCTCGCTTGCCGCGCTTCTTGCCCGCGATCACCCGGGCGACTGGGCTGCGCATGCCACGCCGGAGGCGCAGCTTGGCCAGGCGCCCGCAGAAGCCCGCGCTTTCGCCGAGGCGGTGCGCGGGGATGGCTAGCCCGCGGCGATCGCACCGGCTGCCGCTTGCCTTCATCCTGATCACGGTGATGATCGATTCCATGGGGATCGGGCTGATCATGCCAGTCATGCCCGATCTGATCCGCGAGGTAGATGGCGGATCGCTGGCCGAGGCCGCCGTTTGGGGCGGCATACTTTCAACGATCTTCGCGGTGATGCAATTTCTCTTCGCGCCGATCCTCGGCAGCCTTTCGGATCAGTTCGGGCGCCGCCCGATCCTGCTGATCTCGCTGGTCGTGATGGCGCTCGACTACTTGGTGATGGCGGTGGCAGGCACGATCTGGCTTCTGGTGCTGGGCCGCATGGTGGGCGGCATCACCGCCGCCACGCAATCGATCGCCAATGCCTACATGGCCGATATCAGCACGGCAGAAGAAAAATCCGCCCGCTTCGGGCTGGTTGGCGCGGCCTTCGGCATCGGCTTCGTGCTGGGCCCGCTGATCGGCGGCCTGCTGGCCGAATTCGGCACCCGCGCGCCCTTCTACGCCGCCGCCGCGCTTGCCGCCGGAAACGCGATTTTCGGCTTTCTCGTGCTGCCCGAAACTGTCACCGATGCCACGCGCCGCCGCTTTACCTGGGCCCGCGCCAACCCCCTTGGCGCCTTCGCTGCCGTCACCGCACTGCCGGGGCTGCGGCGGCTTGTGGCCCTGTTCTTCATCTATCAAGTGGCGTTCTGGGTATATCCCGCCATCTGGGCCTATTTCACCCGGGCGCGATTTGGCTGGGATGCCACGATGGTGGGCCTTTCGCTGGCCTCCTTCGGCATAGCCATCGCGCTGGTGCAGGGGGGGCTGATCCGGGTGATCCTGCGCTATCTGGGGGATCGCGGGACGGTTATCTTCGGGCTCACCTACAATTTCTTCGCCTTCCTCGCGCTCGCTTTCGTGACAAGCAGCACGCTGGCGCTGATCCTGGCGCCGCTTACGGCCTTCGGCGCGGTCGTCACCCCCGCCCTGCAAGGCATCGCCTCGCGCACTGTGCCGGCAGACGCGCAGGGCGAGCTTCAGGGTGTGATGACAAGCACGATGGCGCTGTCGATGATCCTCTCGCCACTGATCATGACGAGCGTGTTCTGGCAGTTCACAAGCGAAAGCGCGCCGTTCTTTCTACCGGGCGCGCCGTTTCTGGTAAGCATGGTTCTGATGGTTGTCTGCGCCGCTGTCTATCTTGCGCGGCCTCGGCAGCAGGCGGCATAACCGGCATGGGAACCGTCGCCGCGCCACATACGCAAATCCCGCGCGGCGGAACCTGACCGCAGCCTGAGGGCCAAGATGAAGCTCAGCGATCTGGATATCATCGTTACCGCGCCTCCGGCTCCGGGCTGGGGCGGCCGGTACTGGCTTTTGGTCAAGCTCACCACCGCCTGCGGGATCGTTGGCTGGGGCGAATGCTACGCGGCCGCCGTGGGCCCGCAGGCGATGCGCGCGGTGATCGAGGATGTCTTCGCGCGCCATATGGCCGGGGAAAGCCCTGAAAACATCGAGCTGATGTTCCGTCGCGCCTATTCCGCGGGCTTCACCCAGCGGCCCGACCCCACCGTGATGGGCGCGTTTTCCGGGCTTGAGATCGCATGCTGGGATATTCTGGGAAAGGCGCGCGAACGGCCTGTCTGGGCGCTTATCGGGGGCCGCATGAATGATCGGGTGCGCGCCTATACCTATCTCTACCCGCTGGCCCATCACGATACCCATGCGTTCTGGACATCGCCGGATCTTGCCGCTGAGGCGGCGGAGGAGGCCGTTGCAAAGGGCTACACCGCGGTGAAGTTCGATCCCGCCGGGCCCTACACAATCCGCGGCGGGCACGAACCGGCGCGATCCGATATCGCGCAATCGGTGGCATTCTGCGCCGCCATTCGCAAAAGCCTTGGTGATCGGGCCGATCTGCTCTTTGGCACGCACGGCCAATTCTCGGTTGGCGGCGCGATCCGGCTGGGCCGGGCCATCGCGCGCTTCGATCCGCTCTGGTTCGAAGAGCCGATCCCCCCCGATGATTTCCGCGCCCTGGGGCGTGTGGCCGCAGGCCAGCCCGTTCCCGTTGCCACGGGCGAGCGGCTTTCCACCAAGGGGGAGTTTGCATCGGCCCTCGCCGCAGGCGCCGCCATCCTGCAGCCCGCGCTTGGGCGGGCTGGCGGGATCTGGGAGGCCAAGAAAATCGCCGCACTCGCCGAGGCGCATACCGCGCTCGTTGCCCCGCACCTTTATGCGGGGCCGGTGGAATGGGCCGCCAACATCCACCTTGGGGTGAGCCTGCCGAACCTCTTGATGTGCGAAACCATCGAAACCCCGTTCCACACCAACCTGATCGGTGGCGCGATTGCCGTAGATGCCGGGTTCATCCCGGCCCCCTCTGCGCCGGGGCTTGGGATCGAGGTGGATGAGGCGCTGGCCCGCGCCAACCCCTATACCGGCGACGCGCTGCATCTTGAGATGCAGGAAGCGCCCTGCAACTATGCAGAGGGCAACAGCTTTCAGGGCGGCGCACCGGCGCCCGAGAGCTGAAGCGTTTACCGAGATACCTGAAACGCCACGCTTCACTTAACGCGTTGAAATCTTTGCTATCAGGCAGCACTACGTGATGCAGTTCTCTCGCATATCGCTCTAGACGGGGCTGGCCCCGCCGCTAGATCGCCTCTCGTGATCTTTGTTCTGACCCCTTCGAACCTGCGCAACCCATCAGCCCTCGAAGCGCGCAGCCTGCCCAAGCAGATCTTTGGGCGGAGCGTAACGATCATCCCAAAAGGCGTGTTTCTCAGCCGCGTGTTCTGGCGGCTCGTCTTCGAACACGCGCTCACTCGATACCTGATCGCGCTGACCCCCTTTCCGATCGCAATGATGATCTGGCCGCACCTTGCCTTGCCGATCAGCCAGGCGCCGCTTTTGATGTTCATCGCGATCTGGTTCTTTGAATCCCGCGTGCTTTCGATCCCGCGTGACCAGCGTAAGGCGCTCGTGGATCCCGATGAGGCCGCGCGGGTCACCGACCGGCTGCGCGAACGCTCGCTGCGGGCGCTGACCCGCATTGCCGCGACGCGGCAGATCGAGGCGGGGGAGTTGCACCTGGTTGTCGAGCAATCCGAAATGGCCCGCGTGCCGCCCTTCGGCTACGTTTCTGTGCAGCACGACGCGCCGGAGGGCCCGGTTCTTCTGGATCTAACCACCGAAGAGGAGGCGATGATCCTGGAAACCCTCTTTGATGCGGATCTCACGGAAGCGCGCCTTCTCAAGGTGAATTTTGCGGAGAGCCAGTTTCTGCGAAACGCCGTTCTCGACCCGCAAACCATCTCTGCCCATGCGCGAATGGCCGCGCTTGCAGGTTAGCGCGCGAGGCTCACCACACGGCCAAAAGGCGGCGGCCCCGGCAACCCATCCGGAACCGCCCAGATCACCGGTATCTGCCCCGGCGCCTCGCCCACCGGGCCCTCAAGATCGGTAAGCACCACGATGGCCGAGGGGGCGAGCGCCCGGGCGCGGGCGAGAGCCGGGCGAAAATCGGTGCCCCCGCCCTCGGCAAGCGGGATCGCGGCGATCTCACCGGCCCAGTTACGCCCGCGCAGCCGGGTTTCAGAGCGCACCTCCTCGTCGAAAACAAGCACATGAACCTCCGCGCCCGCCCTCTGGCCGATGCCTGCGATCTGCGCGGCGAAAAGCGCAAGGCGCGCCGCATCGATGGAGGTGGAGACATCGAGCGCCACGGCAACGCTTGGAATGCGCCGCCGCCGCTCCGTTCCCGGCTCAAACCCCGGCGTTGGCCCGCCGCCTGCGCGCGCGGCGGCATCGGCGGCAACCCAGTGCCGCGCCGGGCGCGCATGGCTGGGGCGCGGGCCCTCGGCCAGAACCCGGGCCAGCATGCCGCGCAGCAGTACTTCCCAGGGCACGCGCGGCTCCGGCATATCGGCAAAGCGCCCGACCCGCGCGCCAATCCCGCGCCCCGCCGCGCGCCCGGCCTCAAGCGCCCGCGCCAACCGTTCGCGCCAATCGGCCTCGCTGGCAACATCCTCTCCCGCCCCTGCGCCGGGTTCGAGATCGGCTTCAAAGCCCCGGCTGCAGGCATAGTCGCGCACGGCGCCGCCATCGCCGCCCTGGGCCCCGCGCCGTGCCATCAGGCGTACGTAGAGCGTATCGGCATCCCAGCGCGCGGCGGAGGTATCTTCCCCAACAATCCCGCCAGCGGCGAGCGTGCCCTCAAGCGTGGGGTAGGGCCGGGGCAGCGTGTAGCCCGCCGCCGCCAGCACATCGTTGACCACCGCATCGGCGGCGAGGTTATAGACCTCGCCCTCGAACGCCGCGCCGAAGCGCCGTTCCAGTGCATCGGCCCGCCTGGCATGGCCAAGGGCGATATGCAGAATGTGGTGGGCGGCCACGGCGGCTTGCTCGGCCAACGGAAGCGCTTCAAAGGCGGTGCCATACCGAATGGTTGTTGCGGTACTCACCGCCCGCAGCCCCTCCGCCGGATCATCCCGGTGCTGGCACCAGAGCGCGAGCGCGCCCAGCGTCGGATCATCCTCTGCCAGCCGCCGCAGCGCGCGTTCGGCGCGTGTGGAATGGCCCCCCGCCACGCGTTAATCGAGCCCCAGCGCTTTGCGTTCTTCAAGATAGGCGCGGAAGGTATCGGAGGTGAGAAACCGCTCGCTTATCCCCTCGCTCAGCCCCTTCCGCATCAACGCCTCAAATCCGTAGGTCACAAGTTCGGCAAGCGGCAGGCCCGCAAGGGCGGGATCATCGCGCTTTGCGGGAAGATCGCGGATACCCGCAAGCGTATCGATCACCGCGCCCGCGCGTTCGGCATCAAGCGCCCCCACAAGCCCATGCACCAGCGCGGTCAGGCCATGGAGCGAAGCGGGGTACATCGCCACCCGGTTGGCGGCCGTCTCCGCCAGCATCTCATCCACCTTCACCGTGGCGGCAACATCATCGGCCACGATGGCGAATTCAGAAGCCGCGGCTTCGCCCACCGTGCCGGCCACCAGGGCGTTCCTCTGCCGCCTGTCGGGTACTGCCGCAAGTATCGCGCTAACCCGGGCCCAGGAGCGGGGGGTGCAGGCAATCATCTCACCCCGTGTCAGCGCCTCTTCTGTGGTTTCCAGAAGGTCGGGGCGGGTGCGAATGAACGCTGTCACCGCCGGGTGCAACCCTTGCGGCACCGCGTAATTCTCGATCCAATCCGCCGCATTCGCGGTGACGTGGAGGTGAATGAGCCTGTCCGAAAGGGCCGTTCCCATCTCATAGGCCACGGCGCCATCCTCCACGGTGTTGCCCGCCGCAATGATCATCACACTGTCGGGCAGCAGATGGCGGCCCACCCGCCGCTCCTGCAAAAGCCCGTAGACCGTGGGCTGCAGGTAGGGTGACGCGGCGGTCAGCTCATCAAGAAACAGGATGGCGGGTTGCGCGGGATCGTCCGGCAGATCTTCGGGGCGGTACCACACCGTCTTGCCCGCGGCGTGATCGTAATAGGGCAGGCCGCGCAGATCCTGGGGTTCGATCGTTGTCAGGCGCAGATCGAAGAGCTTTGCGCCGATCTCGCCCGCGAGCGTTTCAACGATTTCGGTTTTGCCCACTCCGGGGCGGCCGTGCAGCATGTAAGAGGCCGCCAGCGTGCCTGCGGCCTGCGCCGCCCATCCTGTGCGCAGGAGGCCCAGCGCCTCCCCTGCCGAAACCCGGCTTGCATTGATCGCCATTCACCGCCCCTTCCCATCTCACGTCTTGGGGCTGACTTGGCGCGGCTGGGCGGCTTGTAAAGCCCGCCGCGCCCTTCAGATCATGCCGTCACATCGCAGGCCGGATCCTGCTGTGCCTTGTTTTTCTTATTCTTTTTCTTCTTTTTCTTTTTCTTCTTGTTTTTCTTGCCGCTATCCACCGCCGCACAATCGGCGCTGGCCTGGCTGCTTCCGGCAGAAGATCCCTTCTTCTTCGCCTTCTTGGGCTCTTTCTCGGGCGCATCGGGCTGCTGCGCGGGCGCATCCTGCCCGTTTTCTGCCGCATCGTTTTCTGCGCCTTCGGAAGCGTCGGTCTCATCCCCGCCATCCTGCGCGCCGCCACCGCCAGAGATCGGGGCCGTGCTGGTGCCGCCGGATTTGGGCGGCGGGCTCTCGCCGCCCGGATTGGGCTCATTGGCATCCACGTCATAGTCAGGGTTCAGGGGGGTGGGCTGAACGTAGCCGCCCGAAGGGGGCGGCGGGGGATCGCCCAGAAGATCCGCCGCAGCGATCTCCACACCAATGCGATCGGCCGTATTCTCCGAACCGCCGCGCACGGTCGCCGCGGCGGATACACCGACAGTCAGCACCATCGCACCGATCAGAACGAACTCTGCCGAGGTTACACCGCGGGTATCGCCAAAAAAGCGCCCGGCGGTGCGGAGAACCCGCCGGGGTTTGGAAGCTGGATAACTCGTCAACATGGCACACAACCGAATCTATTTGCGTCGATTTTTATCGACCGGACGTGTGTTCATTCGCCGTGCAAGCCGCCAATGCTCTGACGGTTCAGGGAAACTTTTGTGGCATCGTCACGCGGCGTTTGACATATCGCGACAATCGCGCCCGGCTGTTTCCACCTCCGAAACGCGCCGCGCGATTGTGGCGTTTAGAAGACGGCGTGTTCGCCCAGATCAACGCGTGCCTCGCCGCGAAGCACCTTTGCGTAGAACTCAAAGAGCGTTTCGGAACCGGTCGAGGGCGTGGCCTCGCGATCATAGCGGCCCGTTTCGGGATCAAGCGCGAGCATCGATTCCGTGGCGTAGAACCGGCCGATCCGGGCGCGTTCCGCCCGATCCGCCCAAGCCGGGCTGACCCGGCCAAGGGTGGCGGAGACAGCCACAATGGTATCCAGCAAGGCCACTGGCACGCGCCGCACGCGCATGGGTTCGCCCAGAAGGCCAAAAAGCGCCTCTGCCTGATCAAGGGGCGTGATCGCAGGCCCCGGCCCGCCAATCGGCAAAACTCGGTTCTCACGTGCGGGATCGGTGAGGCAACCCGCCATATAGGCCCCCAGATCGGCATCGCTGATCGGCGTACAGGCCGTAAGCTGCCCGTTGCCGAACACCAGGAACGGTTTGCCCTGCCGCACCCGTTCGATCTGGCCGGAAAGCGATTTGAAGAAGGCCGTGGGGCGCACGATCGAATAGGTAAGCCCCGATGCGATCAGCTTCTCCTCGAAGGCAAGCTTCGCATGCTGGAACGCGAGGCGCGGCTTTTGCACGCAAATGGCGGAGAGCAGGACGAACCGCTTAACACCCGCACCCTGCGCGGCGCTGAGCGCGGCCATATGCGCCTCATACTCAATAGCCCAGGCATCGCCCGGCACCCCGGTGCGGGAGGTGAGGCAGGAGACAACGGCATCGAACGGCTCGCCGCGAAACCCCTCTTCGCGAAGCGATGCCTCACGGGTCACATCGGCCACGCGCGCTTCCGCACCCGGCGCCAAGGTGCTGCGCGATGAGGCGCGTGTCACCGCCACAACATCGTGCCCGGCCTCGCATAGCGCCGCAGCCGTGGCGCGCCCTGCGGTGCCCGTGCCCCCCAGAAGCATCACGCGCTGCAAATTAGGCGCTTTGGTCAGACAAACACCTCCAACTGCTGCTGTTCGCCCACGCCGAACACGCGCTTGTAGCGCGCAATCTCATCTGCGGGCCCCATCGCCTTGCGCGGATTGTCGGAAAGCTTCACGGTTGCGCGCCCATTGGCCGACACCGCCTTACACACAAGGCTGAAAGGCGACAGGCCGTCGCCCGCCACAAGGCCGCGGAAATCGTTGGTCAGCAGCGTGCCCCAGCCGAAGGATACCCGCACCCGGCCCGCAAACTGGCTGTGCAGTTCCATGATCTTGTTCACATCCAGCCCGTCGGAAAAGATCACCAGCTTCTCGCGGGGATCTTCCCCGCGGTCGCGCCACCACGAGATTGCCGTTTCCGCGCCGGTGGCCGGATCGCCCGAATCCACGCGAATACCCGTCCACCCCGCCAGCCAATCCGGCGCGTTCTCCAGAAACCCCTTGGTGCCGTAGGTGTCGGGCAGGATGATCCGCAGGTTGCCCTCATGCTCCTCATGCCAATCGGCAAGAACGTCATAGGGCGCGCGGGCCAGCGCCTCATCGCTTTCGGCCAACGCGGCATAAACCATCGGAAGCTCGTGCGCGTTGGTGCCGATCGCCTCTATATCGCGGCGCTGCGCGATCAGGCAGTTCGACGTGCCCGTAAAGGCTTCGCCCAGCCCCTCGATCATCGCCTGCACGCACCAATCCTGCCAGAGGAAGGAATGGCGCCGCCGGGTGCCGAAATCGGCGATCAGCAGATCCGGCATGCCGCGCAGGGCTTCGACCTTCTGCCAAAGCTTCGTCATCGCGCGGGCGTAGAGGACCTGAAGCTCAAAGCGCCCCATCTCGGCCAGCACGGCGCGGCCCCGAAGCTCCATCAACACCGCCAGAGCGGGTATCTCCCACAGCATCACCTCGGGCCAGGCGCCCTCGAAGGTAAGCTCATACTGCCCGTCACGCTTTTCCAGTTCGTAGGGCGGCAGGCGCAGGTTTTCGAACCACTCCATGAAATCGGGCCGAAACATCTGGCGTTTGCCATAGAAGGTATTGCCCCGCAGCCAGGTGCTTTCGCCTCGGGTGAGGCTGAGGGATCGGATGTGATCGAGCTGTTCGCGCAATTCGCCTTCATCGATCAGATCCGCCAGCCGGATATCTGTACTGCGATTGATCAGGCTGAAGCGCACCTGCGTGTCCCGCCGGTTGCGAAACACCGATTGGCACATCAGCAGCTTGTAGAAATCGGTATCGATGAGGGAGCGGACGATCGGATCGATCTTCCACTTATGGTTATAGACGCGGCTTGCGATATCAACCATGTCGCGCTCCCTGACTGACGAAACGTTAAAGCAAGGCGCGGCGGGCCTGTCCAGCAAGCGCCTATTGCGCGCGGCCTACTCGGGAAGCCCCTTCGGACACGCGCTTGAGCTCGTCGGCAAGCTCGCGCGGCTTGTGGCGGGCGCGCTTCAGCGCCGCCTCGATGGCGACGCCCTCAACGGCGGCCGCCGCAATCTCGGCCAACGCATAGGTGGCCACGGCGGCAGTGCCCTTCAGGGCCGCGCGGCAGAGGCTGTGAACCTGAAGGCTTGTGGCATGGGCGCCCAGAACCCCGCTGCCCTCTGCGGGAACCCCCAGGGAGATCTGTTCACACGCCTCAGCGGAGAATGAAACGTAGCTTCGGCAGATCGTGGGGCGCGCCTCATAGGCGCGGCAGGCGCGGGTTTCGGGGTCAAGCGCGGGGCAGGCCCGCGGGTGCCAGCCGCGCCCATCGGGTTGGCCCGCAAGCGGGGCCAGTGCGGCATGGAGCGTGCGTGCCTCGGATTCGGTGATCGTGCCGCCATCCGCACCAGTCAGGATGCAGCAGAACGCGCAGCCATGGGCGCAGGCATAACCCGCGTCCTCCTGCGGCTGCGAAAGCGCCACCCGCGCCGCGGTGACCGCCGGAACGCCGGATTTCATGTTTGAAACCAGCGCGTCAACGCCGGCACCCTTCTGCGCGGCAGCATCGAGATAGGCCAGCACGATGCGGCGGGCCCGTTCGGTGGCGGCAGGCGGTGCGCCCGGCACCCGCGCGGCGGCCACGGCCTTACGCAGGCCCTCCACGCTGCGGCCCGGCTTTTGCGCCCCCGCGCGCCGGGCGGCGCGGTTCATGCGAGCTCCACCCCCGCTGCCTGCATATCCGCCCGGGCCTGGGCCAGTGAGCCTTCGAGATCGATGGCCCGCGTCAGGCTTTCGATCACCCGCACCTTGAAGCCCAGCTTCGCGGCATCGAGCGCGGAGTAATTCACGCAGTAATCCGTAGCGAGCCCCACCAGGGTGACCGTATCCACACCCCGGCTGCGCAGGTAGCCTTCAAGCCCCGTAGGCGTTTCGTGATCGTTCTCAAAGAAGGCCGAATAGCTATCGATCGCGCTGCGAAAGCCTTTGCGGATGATCAGATCGCCCGGATCGGTGGCGAGGCCGCCGTGAAAGGCCGCGCCCTCGCTGCCCTGAATGCAGTGATCGGGCCACAGCACCTGGGGGCCATAGGGCATCTCGATCATCTCGAACGGCGCCTTGCCGGGATGGCTGGCGGCAAAGGAGGAATGGCCCGCCGGATGCCAATCCTGCGTCAGCACCCGCACCGGAAATTCGGGCATTAGCGCGTTAATCGGCGCCACGATCTCATCGCCCCCCGCCACGGCAAGATGGCCGCCCGGGCAGAAATCGTTCTGCACATCGATCACGAGAATGGCTTCGTTGGCGGGGCGCATGGTAGGCTTCTCCTTGAGGGCCCTGTCTGCGTAGGGGCGCGAACCGCCGCCGTCAACGCCACTTGCCCTGCCCCATGTGCCCGGCCTAGATCGCAGGCGATGTACGTAGTTGCCGCATTCTACCGGTTCACACCGTTCGATGCGCCTGAGGCGCTGAAAAAGCCCTTGGCCGCCTGCGCCTGCGCTGCCGGGGTCACCGGCACGATCCTGATTGCGCCGGAAGGGATCAACGGCACGATCGCTGGCTCTCGCGAAGGGATCTATACCGTGCTGGCCCATATCCGCACGCTGCCGGGCTGCGCGGCGATCGAGTGGAAGGAAAGCCACGCCGAAGACCCGCCCTTCGGTCGCCTGAAAGTGCGCCTGAAGCGCGAAATCGTCACGATGCGGCAACCGGGGGTGGACCCGACCTGCGCGGTTGGCCGTTATGTGGAGCCCGGCGATTGGAACGCCCTGATCTCGGCACCCGATGTGGCCGTGATCGATACGCGGAACGATTACGAAGTGGCGATTGGCACGTTTCGCGGCGCGATCAATCCCGCCACCGCGTCTTTCTCCGATTTTCCGGCGTGGTGGGAGGCCAATCGCGCCGCCCTTTCGGGCAAGCGCATCGCGATGTTCTGCACTGGCGGCATTCGCTGCGAGAAATCAACGAATTGGCTTATCTCTCAAGGGGCAGAAGAGGTGTTTCATCTCAAGGGCGGTATCCTGAAGTACCTCGAAGAGGTGCCGGAAGAAGAAAGCCTGTGGGATGGGGCGTGCTTTGTGTTCGACCGCCGCGTTTCCGTGCGCCATGGCTTGGAGGAGGGCGAGCACACGCTCTGCCACGGCTGCCGCCGCCCGCTGAACCCGGCCGATCTGAAGCGGCCGGAATACGAGGCGGGCGTGAGCTGCCACCATTGCCTGAACGAGCATTCCGAGGAAGATCGCGCGCGGTTTCGCGAGCGCCACCGCCAGATGGCGCTCGCCGCAGAGCGGAAAGGCTAGGCTTCGAGGGCGCAGCGCAGAAGCTCCAGATCCTCGGCGATCTGGCTATCGTTCTGCTTGAGTTCCTCGATCCGGCGCACGCCGTGCATCACGGTCGTATGATCCCGCCCGCCGAAGCGGCGCCCGATCTCGGGCAGAGAGCGCGAGGTCATGTGCTTGGCCAGATACATTGCCACCTGCCGCGGGCGCGCAAAGGTGCGCACGCGCTTGGGGCCCACAAGATCGCTGATCCGAATGTTGTAGTGATCGGCCACCTTGCGCTGAATCTCCTCCACCGTGATCTTCCGGTCCGATGCACGCAGCACATCCGCCAGGCAATCCTGCGCCAGATCCAGCGTGATCTCGCGGCCCACGAGGCTGCCAAACGCGAAAAGCCGCATCATGGCGCCTTCGAGCACGCGCACATTCGTGGAAATCCGGTGCGCGAGAAATTCCAGCACTCCATCGGCGATCTCCAGATCGCGGAACTGCTCGCTGTACTGCTCGACCTTCTGCTGCAGGATACCCAGGCGCAGCTCATAGTTCGTGGGGTGAAGATCCACCACAAGGCCCGATTGCATGCGGCTTACGATGCGATCCTCGATGCCGCGAATCTCCGTCGGGGCACGATCGGCGGATAGGATGATCTGCTTGTTCTGATCCACGAGCGCATTGAAGGTATGGAAGAACTCTTCCTGCGTGGCCTCTTTCCCGGCGATGAACTGCACGTCATCCACCATCAGCACATCGACCGACCGAAAGAGTTCCTTAAACCCGATCATCTCCTTATCCCGCAGCGCCTGCACGAAGCGGTACATGAACTGCTCTGCGGAAAGGTAGACCACGCGCATATTCGGCTGGCGCGCCTGCAGTTCCCACGCGATCGCGTGCATCAGGTGCGTTTTGCCGAGCCCCACGCCGCCATACAGAAAGAGCGGATTGAAGGTTACAAGCCCGCCTTCGGCCACGCGCTTGGCCGCCGCATGGGCCAGTTCATTGGGCTTGCCCACAACAAACGATTCGAAGGTGAACCGCGCATCAAGCGGCGCGCCGGGCAGCGGCCCCGCATCAGCCAGCCGCGCGGCGGGCGATCCGTTCGCATGGCCGCTGGTGGCAGGCGCTTTTTCTTCCGGCGCCGCGAGATCGCTTACCGCAAACTCGATCCGGGAGACCGGATGCCCCGAACCCTGCATCACCCGCATGATCTGGTCGGAAAAATTGCGCGATACCCAGGTGCCCATAAACTGTGTTGGAACGAGGAACTTGGCAACGCCGTCTTCAAGCCGCGAAAGCTCCAGCGGCTTGATCCAGTTCACATAATTATCTTTGCCGACCGTACCGATAAGATTCTCACGAATTGTACCCCATGATTCATTCGTCATCCTGACCCGACCTGTGTTTCGTTTTTTCGTTTCCGGCGGGCGCCTCGCATCCCGCCGTCGGGCCGCCCGGGCAAAGGCAACCCTGATGTCCCCTACGAGATCACAGATCCGGGTCAGGCGGCCTGCTCCACCTGCGCATTGGCATACCGGCCAATACGGCCCGCGATACACCACGCGTGCGCAACCTGCCGGAGAGCCCGCTCCGGGTACGGCCGTGCACGCAATGACGCATGCGCGGGGCATATCGGACATGACATTTCGGGCCGCCACAGTAGGCACTCACGCGCAACAGGCCCCTATCGGAGATGTATGGCTCAAGATGCGGCTGCACCCCGATCCGATCCCCGTGAACGCTTTGCCCGAACCCCCGGGCGGGCCCCGCCCCGTGCTGGAAGTGCACGGTTTGTGGCGAAGCTCTGCGTTCCTCTCATGTCCCCCCAAGACGATGTGAATCGCAGGTGCAAGCTAGCAACGCCGGTGCGGCGCAGGCAACACAACTTCAGCCTTGACTACGCCTTTCAGCGAAAGAATCCCGGTGGTGTTGCCGGAACGAAAAACGCGCCCCGGAGGGCGCGCGCAAGAGGGGTGATTTGGATCAGTGGCTTAGCCGATCGCTTTCACCCGCGCGGCGAGGCGCGACATTTTGCGCGCAGCCGTGTTCTTGTGGAAAACCCCTTTGGAAACGCCGCGCATCAGCTCCGGCTGCGCCGCGCGCAAGGCCGCGGTAGCCGCATCGCGATCGCCGGTTCCGATGGCTTCTTCCACCTTGCGGATGAACGTCCTGATCCGCGAACGGCGCGCCTTGTTGATTTCCAGACGCCGCAGGTTCTGGCGGGCGCGCTTCTTGGATTGGGCCGAATTTGCCATGGCTTTGGATGTTCCAAACTGTCTGATCGTGAACTGAAGCCGCGCTTCTAGGCGGGCGCCCCGGGCCTGTCAAGCGGGGCAATGCGGGAATCTCCCGTGCCAACGCGATTGGTCTGCCTTACTTGTCGCGAAACTGCGCTTCGCGCTTGTCCACGAAGGCGGCCATGCCCTCGGATTGATCCTCGGTGGCGAAGAGCGCGTGGAACATCCGCCGTTCAAACAACACACCTTCGCGCAGCGTTGTCTCGTAGCTGCGATTGACGGATTCCTTCACCGCCATCGCCGTGACTGCCGACTTCTCGGCAATCTTCTGGGCCGCGGCGAGCGCCTCTTCGATCAGTTTCTTGGCGGGCACAACGCGCGATACAAGGCCGGAGCGTTCGGCTTCCTCCGCCGTCATGAACCGGCCCGTCAGATGCATCTCCATCGATTTGGATTTGCCCACAAAGCGAGTCAGCCGCTGGGTGCCGCCGAGCCCGGCCACAACGCCCAGGTTGATCTCGGGTTGCCCGAACTTCGCCGTATCAGCCGCGATGATGAAATCGCACATCATCGCCAGCTCGCATCCGCCGCCCAGCGCGTAGCCCGCAACCGCGGCGATCACCGGCTTGCGGCAACGGTTGAGCTGCTCAAGCTCATCGCCGAACAGATCGCTCGTAAACACGTCCACAAAATTGCGGGAGGCCATCTCGGTGATATCGGCGCCCGCGGCGAAGGCTTTCTCCGATCCGGTGATGACGGTGCAGCGCACCTTGTCATTCGTTTCGGCCTCTTTCAGCGCCGCGGTCAGTTCGCCTAGAAGCTCGGCGTTCAGCGCATTTCGTTGTTCCGGCCGGTTCAACGTGATGAGGCAGACGTGATCTTCCACGTCCACAATGATCGTATTGTACGCCATGACACCCCGCAGGCGATTGATCCGGCAGAACGCTTTACCAGCCGTGCCCGCCGGATCAAGCTATCTTTGGCACCGCGGGCAGTAGAAGGTGGAGCGCCCCGATTGGACGATACGCGCGATCGTGCCGCCGCATCCAGGGGTGGGGCATGGGCCCCCCTCGCGCCCGTAGGCGCGGAAGGTGTGCTGAAAATATCCCAGTTCTCCATCGGCTTGGCGGTAATCGCGCAGGGATGAACCGCCCGCCTCAATCGCCTCGCCCAGAACTTCGCGGATCACCGGAACGAGGCGGCGCACCCGCGGGGCGGCA
Source organism: Paracoccaceae bacterium (assembly GCA_028285485.1). GTDB lineage: Bacteria > Pseudomonadota > Alphaproteobacteria > Rhodobacterales > Rhodobacteraceae > JANQPC01. Next base: position 16,644 of record JANQPC010000109.1, read on the forward strand.
ATCCGCCGGGCCTGTCGGCGCGGGGAGATTCCCGCGCGGTGAAGCGCCTCGCAGACGTAAATATTGCCGAGCCCCGCCACGATTCGCTGATCCAGCAGGGCGGCTTTGGCCGGGGTGCGGCGGCCCTCGAAGGCGGCCACGAGATACTCTTCGTCGAACTCGTTCCCAAGCGGCTCCGGCCCGAGCGATTGCAACAGCCAGTGATCTTCAAGCGCGGCGGTCGGCGCAAGATCCATCGCACCAAAGCGGCGCGCATCATTGAAGGTGATCCGCGCCCCACTCTCCAGATCGAGCACCACGTGATCATGCTTCTCGGGTGCTGGGTGGTCATGATGAAACTGCCCCACCTGCGCGCCGGAAATCAGGATCCGGCCCGACATGCCGAGATGGATGATCAGGGTCTCACCGCTATCGAGATCGGCCAGCAGGTATTTGGAGCGCCGCCGAAGCACGGTTACCCGCGCGCCCGTCAGCCGCGCGCCCATCCTCTCGGGCAGCGGCCAGCGCAGATCGGGGCGCCGGATATCGGCCCGCGCGATGCGCTGCCCTTCCAGCACATCCAGCAGCCCGCGCCGCACCGTTTCCACCTCGGGTAGTTCGGGCACCGGCCCACGCCTCCTGTTGCCGCGGGTGCATTGCAGCGCCCTGCCCGCGCCCTATAAGAAGGCGAGGTTTCCCGGAAACGGCAAGGGCCGATGAGCACAGACTCTTCTGAAACAACGCATTTCGGCGATCGTATCGTGGCCGAGGAAGAAAAGGCCGGCCTTGTGCATGGCGTTTTCTCCAGCGTCGCCTCGAAATACGACGTGATGAACGATGTGATGTCCGGCGGCATCCACCGGCTCTGGAAATCGGCGATGATGGATTGGCTGGCGCCGCGCCCGGGCCAGCGGCTTCTCGATGTGGCGGGCGGCACCGGGGATATCGCCTTTCGCTTCTTGCGCCGTGCCCAGGGCACCGAAGCCGTGGTCTGCGACATGACCGAAAGCATGCTGGATGCGGGCCGCGCTCGGGCCGAGGCCGATCAGCTTTCTGCCCGGCTGGATTGGGTGGTGGGCGATGCGATGGCCCTGCCCTTCCCCGATGCCAGCTTCGATGCCTACACGATTTCCTTCGGGATCCGGAACGTGACCCGGATCGAAGACGCGCTCAGCGAAGCCTACCGGGTGCTGAAACATGGCGGGCGGCTCATGGTGCTGGAATTTTCCCAGCTTCCGAACCCCGCGCTGCAATGGGCCTACGATCGCTATTCCTACAACCTCATCCCGGTGATGGGCGAGGTGATCGCGCGGGATCGCGAGAGCTATCAGTATCTGGTGGAATCAATCCGCAAATTCCCGGATCAGGACCGTTTTTCCGAGATGATCTCGGCGGCCGGGTTTGAAAACGTGAAGTACCGCAACCTGTCGATGGGCATTGCCGCGCTGCATTCGGGGTGGAAGATCTAGGTGCGCGGCCCGCACAACATCATCCGATTGATCCGAACGGGCGCGACGCTGGAGCGGACGGGCGCGATGCGCGTTGTGCTCGATGCTTTCCAGGCGCCCGCGCCCCTGCGCATCGTGGCCCGCATCCTTGGCTGGCCCTTCGCATGGCTGGGCTTCAAAGGCGATCCCTCCCTGCCCCCGGCCACGCGCGCGCTCACCGCCCTGGGGCCCGCCTACATCAAATTCGGCCAGATCCTCTCCACCCGCCCCGATGTGGTGGGCGATGAACTCGCCATGCAGCTTCGCGTGCTGCAAGACAAGCTTCCGCCCTTCCCCAAGGCCGAAGCGAAACGGATGATTGCGGAGGAGTTCGGCACGTCCGTCGAATCCGCGTTCTCGGAGTTCAGCGAACCTGTGGCCGCCGCCTCCATCGCCCAGGTTCACCGGGCGCGGCTGGCCGAAACGGGCGAGGCCGTCGCGGTAAAGATCCTGCGGCCGGGCATCGAACGCGCCTTCCGCAAGGATATCGATGCCTTCTATTTCGCGGCCCGGATGGTGGAGCTTCTTTCGCCCGCCTCCCGCCGCCTGCGCCCCATTGACGTGATCGAGCATTTCGAGGGCGTCGTGATGGGCGAGCTTGATCTGCGCCTGGAAACGGCGGGCGCCGCGGAGTTTGCCGCCAATACCGAGAAGGACGCCGGCTTTGCGGTGCCGGAAGTGCATTGGATGTTCTGCTCGCGCCGGGTGATGACGATGGGTTGGGCCGAGGGTGTTCCGGCGGGCGACATCGCCGGGATCGATGCGGCCGGGCATGATCGTCAGGTGCTGAGCGAGCGCGTGCTCACGATGTTTCTCAGCCATGCCCTGCGCGATGGCTACTTTCACGCCGATATGCATCAGGGCAATCTGAAGGTGGGCGCGAACGGCGATCTCATCGCCATGGATTTCGGGATCATGGGGCGGATCGATGAATACACCCGCCGCGTTTATGCCGAGATCCTCTATGGCTTCATCCGCAAGGATTATCAGCGGGTGGCAGAGGTGCATTTCGAGGCCGGCTATGTGCCCCCGGACCGGGATGTGGATGAGTTTGCGCGCGCCCTGCGGTCTGTGGGCGAGCCGATCTTCGGCATGGATGCCTCGCGCATCTCGATGGCGCGGCTTCTGGCCTATCTCTTTGAGGTGACGGAGCGGTTCGGAATGCAAACGCGCACCGAGCTGATCCTACTCCAGCGCACCATGGTGGTGGTGGAGGGGGTGGCGCGGTCGCTGAACCCGCAGATCAATATCTGGCGCGTGGCACAGCCGATTGTGGAGCAATACATCAAGGAAAACATCGGCCCGAAGGCGCTCGCGCGGGATCTGCTGCGCACGGCGCAGGTGCTGTCGCGCTTTGGGCCGAAACTGCCGCAGCTTGCGGAGGCGGCGCTTGTGCGGCAAGCCGCTGAGCCGCCCGCGCCCCCGCGCAGCGGGAACGGGCGGGCGATTCTATATGCTGCCCTGGGCGCCGCTGCGGGGGGCGTTGCGATGTGGCTGCTGCTGGCCTAGGCCGAGGCGCGGGTTGGCCAGCGTTCGCGGGGCTACTCCAGTGTTGGTTTTCCTGAACCGCGCGACCTCGGACCCGGGCGGCCAGCGCATCCCTCCGCAAGCACCTCTTCATCGCGCCACCCCAATGCACCTTCTTTGGCCAAGGCGTGCGGGCGGCGCATTTGGCGCCCCGATTGCGAATGCCGATGCAAGCGGCATCGCGTGGCACGCGCGTCACTAACCTCCCTCGGCCAAGGCTGCTTTCACCGCATTGGCGCGCGGTGCGTGCTGCGCCTGCGAAGAAGGAAGCATAGGCAGGCGCCAAGGCACGGCAACACGCGCCGGTCACCGCCACCGGCTGCCATCCTCAGCCATCATCCGCAGGCGCCGTCTTCAGCCACCGTTTTCGGCCACCGTCTTCAGCCACCGTCTTCAGCCACCGTGGCCGCTGAAACGGGGCGCGCGACGCGTTGGGGATCAAAACCCGGATAGATTTCTCGCAGGTCATCTGTGCATCGCACCGTACCGTACCCGGGAGCTAGATATGCCCAGGGTGAGTTGAGCAACCGACGGCAGATGCCCGCAGCGATCAATGGGCCGCCTTGTCCGAGGGCAGCACTGCTCGCCGGTGAAGCGCCAATCTCTCCCACCCACATGGAGTGCCCCATCTGAACTGGTCCACCGTCATGTTTAGGAAACGGAGGACAGCGAATGGCGAACAAGCGGCACAAGCCAGAGGAAATAGTTCAGAA